>NZ_JBFAAI010000003.1:0-570482 GCF_040639655.1 Actinoplanes sp. NPDC023801
TTTTTCACATTCGGCCGGCTTTTCCTTTTTCTCTCCCTTGTTTTGCGCGGGTTTTGCGTTCGGTTTCTTTCCGGTGCCCGTCAGACAGCGGTACGCGACAGCCCGGCGGCCCCTGCACCAGCCCGGGGCTCACACCCGGGACAGCACCTCGGTCAGCGACATCGTGGCGGCCGAGGGCAGGATCAGGCCGGCATGACCGAACCGGCTGCTCCGGGCGTACGCATTGGGGATCGCGACGCACCGCAACCCGGCAGCCACCGCGGCCGTGACGCCGTGCGGGGTGTCCTCGAAGGCCACCGCCTCCTCCGGCGGCAGGCCGAGTCGCTCCAGCGCCAGCAGGTAGACCGCGGGATCCGGCTTGTGCCCGTCGACCTCGTCGCCGCAGGCCAGCACCTCGAAACGGGGCAGGTCGCCGGTCCGGGCCAGGTTGCCGGCCACCCACGCACGCCGCGAGCTGCTCGCCACCGCGAGCCGCAACCCGATGCCTTCGGCCTCCGCGAGCCAGGTGGCGAGGCCGGCGGTCAGGCCCAGCGTCACATGCAGTTCCTGGCGGTACGCGGTACGCCGCGCGTGGCTGGCGGCCCGGTCGAAGCCGGCCCCCACAGCGGCCTTGAGCAGCGCGTACTGCTCCTCGGTGGTGTCGCCGCCGTGGTCGGCGAAGAAGCGCGACTCGTCCAGTTCGAGCCCGTGGTGCCGCCATTCGGCACGCCAGCTGTCCAGGAGCGTGGTCTCGGTGTCCATCAACAGGCCGTCGAAGTCGAAGATCAACGCCTTGGTCGCCATCGGAAGATTATGAGGGGCACCCGACCGCACCCGATTTGCGACCCGGAGGAGCGGAGTCGCGACTCAACCCTGACCCGGCCGTGCCGACCCTAGGGCCATGAGCGTGGGCAGCGAGATGCACACAGCCGGTTCCGGAGTCACCGAGACCGGCGGGAGCACCATGACGCCGGACCGGCAGGGTCTGATACTGGCCGAGCTGGTGGCGTTCATGACCAAGGACACCCCTTCGGTGCAGCACGTTCTGGATCTGACGGCGCCGCACCTGGCCGAGATCGCCGGCCTGACCGCGGCCACCGTCTTCGAGCTCGACTCCGAGACCGGCCAGATGACGGTCAGCGCGCAGGTCGGCGAGCCGGGCAAGCGCGACCGGCTGGTGGCCGGCAAGGTGTTCCGCGCCCCGGCCGGCGGGAAGCCGGTGGTCAACGGGGACCAGATGGCCATCCGTCTGCGCATCGGCGGGCAGACCGTCGGCATCCTGCTGCTGACCGGCACCGCTCTCGACGAGCTGCAGCTGGACACCATCTCGACGATGGCTCTGCACTTCGCGACCACTCTGCAGGGGCTGGCGGCGGAGAAGCAGCGGCAGTTCGTGGCGCACAGCAGCGCCACCATCCGTGAGCTGTTCGAGCAGGGCATGACGGCCGGGGACGTACGGACCGCCGCCGAGCTGCTGACCCGCTCGTGCGCGACCGCGTTCCGCACCGAGCACGCCGCCATGCACCTGATCGACAGTGAGGGCCTGATCCGGTACGTGCACGGCGTGGGGTTCTCCGACGACATCCACCGGGAGATGACCGCCAACCTGCTCGGCAAGGCCGCCTCGGACTCCCCCGTCTGGCGCGGCAGTGCCGGGAAGGGCGAGCCGTCGCTGGTCGGCGACGCCGCGGTGGTCAAGATCCGGACCGGCGGGCTGGCGCAGACCCTCGGGCTGAAGTCGTTCATCGCCCTGCCGCTGATGTCCGCGCAGGGCCCGGTCGGCATGGTGATGTGCGGGGACTCGAGCGGCACCCGGGACTGGAGCGCCCAGGACCGGATCCTGGCCCAGCAGCTCGCCGTCGAGGGCACCCTGATCATGGACAGCGCCCGGATGCGGCAGGCCGCCGAGGTGCACATGAGCGAGCTGACCAGGCAGGCGTTCCACGACTCGCTGACCGGGCTGCCCAACCGCAAGCTGCTGCTGGACCGGGCCGGGACAGCGGTGGAGATCGCCGCGGCGACCGGCACGCGGGTGGCACTGCTGCTGCTCGACCTGAACGGGTTCAAGCAGGTCAACGACACTGTCGGGCACCACGCCGGTGACGTGCTGCTGCAGCTGGTCGGCAAGCGCCTGCAGGGCGTGGTGCGCCGGCCGGACCTGGTGGCCCGGCTCGGCGGCGACGAGTTCTCGGTGCTGCTCACCGGTTCGCCGGACGAGCGGGCCGCGATCGAGGTCGGTGACCGGATCTGCGAGCGGCTCCGGGAGCCGTTCGAGATCGAGGGCGAGCCGGTACGGATCGGCGCGAGCGTCGGGGTGGCGCTGTTCCCCGAGCACGGCACCGAGGTCGCCGAGTTGATGCGGGAGGCGGACGCGTACATGTACCAGGCCAAGCGCGGTGGCGGCGGAGTTCGCCTGGCCGGCAGCTGACCGATCGGAACGGGACTCGCCGTCTGCTGGATAAACGGTAGATGCCGCTCCCCGTACTGGTAGCTTTCGGGCTGAATATCCCGAAACTACCCCACGGGGAGGACAACGTGGGCAGTACCCGCTTGCTCGCGGCCGGCACCGTTCTGGCCGCCGCCCTCAGCGGCGCGGCACCGGCCGCGGCGGCGCCCCTGGCGGACCCTCCGAGAACGGACATGATGTTCAGCGCCGGAACGGCTGAGGTGAAGCCGGGCACGATGATCACCCTCAGCGGCTGGGCCGGCTGGATCGGCCGGGACACGGGCAACGCCGGAAAGGTCGATTTCTTCTTCAGCAAGGGAACGACGGGCCCGAGGGTCCGGATCGGATCCACCGAAGCCGCCAGCTCCGGGGAATTCCGGTTCCGGGTCAAGGCCACCGCCAGCGGCCAGTACGCGGCCGAATACCAGCACCGCAAGCAACCGGTGAAGGCCAGCGGCACCGCGTACCTGAACGTCTACACCGAGAAGCCGGTGACCCAGACGGTCTTCGGCTGGAACGCCTTCACGATGCCCTGCCTGCCGGCCTGCACGGCGGTCGGGCCGGATCAGCTCATCAGCCCCGCCCCGATCAAGGTCAAGCTGACCCGGGAGTGCCTGCAGCCGACGGCCGGTGGCCGGGTCGGTTTCACCGGCGACGCGAAGAACACTTTCAAGTCCGGTGACCCGGGCTGGCGGGACTTCCCCGAGGGCGAGGGACCGGTCGAGTTCGAGCTGAAGCCGGGTGTCACGCGCGGTCACTTCTATCTGGAGTGGACCAGCACCCCCGCGCCCAAGGGTGGCCTCACCTCCTGCAACCTGTCTCTCACCGCCACCCAGACGGACCTCCGGAAGGACTACGTCTGACCTTGCGCGGGGCCGGTGTGCATGTTCGCGCACCGGCCCCCGCACCGGCACACCTAGACTTCGGTCCCATGCTCACCATGCAGGACGCACTGGCCCGGTTGACCGCGTACTGGACCGATCAGGGTTGTCTGGTCGTTCAGCCGATGAACACCGAGGTCGGCGCAGGCACCCTCAACCCGGCCACCTTCCTGCGGGTTCTCGGGCCGGAGCCGTGGCGGGTCGTCTACCCCGAACCGTCGGTACGTCCCGATGACTCGCGGTACGGCGAGAACCCCAACCGGCTGCAGACCCACACGCAGCTCCAGGTCGTCCTCAAGCCGGACCCCGGCAATCCGCAGGAGCTCTACCTCGGCAGCCTCGCCGCGATCGGCGTCGACGTGGCGGCGCACGACGTGCGGTTCGTCGAGGACAACTGGGCCTCCCCCGCGCTCGGCGCCTGGGGACTCGGCTGGGAGGTCTGGCTCGACGGGCTGGAGATCACCCAGTTCACCTACTTCCAGCAGGCCGGTGGCCTGAACCTCGATCCGGTCAGCGTGGAGATCACGTACGGCATCGAGCGGATCATCATGGCGCTGCAGGAGAAGACCCACTTCAAGGAGATCGAGTACTCCCCCGGCGTCAGTTACGGCGAGGTCTTCGGCCAATCCGAGTACGAGATGTCGCGCTACTACCTCGACGACGCCGACATCGACGCCAACCGGCGGCTGCTGGAGATCTATGCGGCCGAGGCCCAGCGCATGATCGACGCCGGGCTGCCGGTGCCCGCGCACTCGTACGTGCTGAAGTGCTCCCAGGCCTTCAACGTGCTCGACTCCCGCGGCGCCGTCTCCACCGCCGACCGCGCCGCCGAGTTCGGCCGGATGCGGCGGCTCGCCGGCGAGGTCGCCCGGCTGTGGGTCGGCCGCCGCACCGAACTGGGCCTGCCGCTCGGCACGATCGACCCGCCGGCACCGGCCCGTCCCGCCCCGGCGGTGCAGACCGCCGACGGCGAACGCACGCTGGTCTTCGAGATCGGCACCGAGGAACTGCCGCCGGCCGAGCTGCGGTCCGCGCGCGAGCAGGTGCGACGGCTGCTCACCGACGGACTCGCCGGCACCCGGCTCGGCCACGGCGAGGTGCGGGTCTTCGGCACCCCCCGGCGGCTCATCGCCGTCGTCCCGGCGGTCGCGGCACGCGAGGACGATCACGTGCGCACGGTCAAAGGCCCCAAGGCGCAAGCGGCGTACGGGGCGGACGGCACTCCCACAAAAGCGCTCGAGGGCTTCGCCCGGGGACAGGGCGTCACGATCGCCGACGTGGAGACCGAGGAGCTCGCCGGCGTACCGCATGTGGTGGTGAAGAAGCACGAAGCCGGACGCGCGGCACCCACCGTGCTCGCCGACGTGCTCGCGCAGGTCGTGACCGGCCTGCGGGCCGCCAAGAACATGCGGTGGAACGATCCCCGGCTCGCCTTCAGCCGCCCGCTCCGCTGGCTGACCGCGCTCTGGGGCGACGATGTCGTGCCGGTTGCCGTCTCCACACTCGCCGCCGGCCGCCGGACCCGGCTGCTGCGCACCGCCCAGCCGCCGCACGCCGACATCGCCTCCGCCGAGACGTTCCTCGAGACGCTCGGCGTCAACGGGATCGTCGCCGACCACGAGGACCGCCGTGAGCTGATCGTCATCGGCGCCCAGGACCTCGTCTACCCGGACGGCAAGATCGACGTGAAGGGCGAGGCGGCCCTCATCGACCAGATCACCGACCTGGTCGAACAGCCGCTGCCGCTGCTCGGCACCTTCGACGAGAGCTACCTGTCACTTCCGGACGCGGTGCTCACCACGGTGATGCGCAAACACCAGCGGTACCTGCCGGTGCGCGACGCGGACGGAGCACTCCTGCCGATGTTCGTGACCGTGGCGAACGGACCGGTCGACGTGGAACTCGTGCGCGCCGGCAACGAGGCGGTGCTGCGGGCCCGCTACGAGGACGCGGCGTTCTTCTACCGTGCCGACCGGGAGACGCCGCTCGCCACCATGAAGGCCCACCTGGACCGCCTCACCTTCACCGACAAGCTCGGCTCGATGGCCGACCGGGCCCGCCGGATCGCGGCCCTCGCCCTCACCATCGCCGAGCGCCTCGGCATCGGCTCACCGGCTCTGGACCGGGCCGCCGAACTGCTCAAGTTCGACCTCGGCTCCCAGCTGGTCACCGAGATGACCAGCCTGGCCGGGGTGATGGCACGTGACTACGCACTGCACGCCGGCGAGGACCGGGCCGTCGCCCAGGCCGTCTACGAGGCCGAACTGCCGCGCAACACCGGTGACGTGCTGCCCGCCTCCGTGCCCGGCGCGCTGCTGTCGCTGGCCGACCGGCTCGACCTGGTCACCGGGCTCGCCGCCACCGTGGGGCTGCCCACCGGCTCCAGCGACCCGTTCGCGGTCCGGCGGGCGGTGCTCGGCCTGCTCGCGGTGCATCGGGCGGCACCGGCGCTGGCCGGATTCTCCCTGACCGACGGGATCGAGCTGGCGGCCGCTGCCCAGCCCGTACCCGTGGAACCCGCGACCCTCGCCGCCATCAGCGACTTCCTGGCCAAGCGGCTGGAGCAGCTGCTCACCGAGGAGGGGCGGCCGGTGGACCGGGTGCGAGCCGTGCTGCCGCACGCCGGCCGGCCGTCGGTGGCGGTCTCGCTGCTGGACCAGCTCGACACCGCGGTCACCGATCCGGGGTTCCGGGCGGTGGCCACCGCGGTGCAGCGGGCACGGCGGATCGTGCCCGCCGGGACCGCGCCCACCTATGACGCCGCGGTGCTGAAAGAACCCGCCGAACTGGCGTTGCACACCGCGGTGAGCACGGTGGAGCACGCCCGCTTCTCCGACATCTCGACGTTCGTCGCCGCGACCGGGGTGCTGGTCGAGCCGGTCGGGCGGTTCTTCGACGAGGTCTTCGTGATGGCCGACGACCCCGCGGTCCGGGCCGCGCGGCTCGGGCTGCTGGCAAGCGTCCGGGATCTCGGCGAGGGCCTGCTCGACTGGGACCACCTGCGGATGTGAGGTTCTGTCGTACGCCTCCGCTAGGTTGCTCAGCCACGGAGGTGGACGATGTCCGAAGTGGTTCTCGCCTACGACCGGCCGTCCCGGCTGGACGGCGGTGTGCTGGGGCTGGGGCGGGCCGGTGATTCCGGCCCGCTTCCGTTCTTCGACGGGTTCGCGGCCCGGCCCGGACTGGTCGCCGCGCTGCTGCTGGCGGTCGCGGCGGTGGCCCGGTCGCGCTACTTCCAGCCGTCCGCGGCCCGGCTCCTCGACCCGATCCTGACCAGTGGCGACGGGCGGCTGCGGCTGGAGTCCTTCTCCTCCTGCTGCGGCGTCTACGCGCGGGCCGACCTGCTGCCCGAGGCGCTGACCGGCACACGCGCCGCGCCGGGCACCACCAATGTCGACCTCAACCAGGACGTCCGGGACGCGCTGTCCCAGTTGGACGACCGGGACGAGCTGCGCCTGAGCGTCGGTGCCGACGGCCTGACCGTCGTCACCCGCGCGACGGCCGCGTTCGAGCGCAAGGTCACGCTGCCCACCCGATGGATCAAGGGTCTCGGTGAGGCGGCCCTCGCCCAGGCCGGCATGCAGGTCGCCGCCACCGCGGGCCCGGCCGCCACGCGCCGCCTGCTGACCGGTCTGCCGCCGGCCGGCCCGGCCTCCGCGCCGCCGTGGGCTCTCGTGGCACAGGGCCGGGAGCTGCGATTCCGGCAGGCCGCCACGGCCAGGGCACCGCTCGTGGCCGGCCCGTTCCGGCTCCGCGAGATGCGTCCGCTGGCCCGCTACGCCCTCGGCCTGACGGTGTGGACCCGGCCGGGTCCGGGACCGCGGTCCACCGCCTTCCAGCTCGACCTGCCCGGGGCCCGGCTGTGGCTGGTGCTCAGTCCGGACGTGACCCGCGGCTTCTCCGGCGAGGGGCAGGCGCTCGGTGTGCTCGCCGACCCCGGGACGGTGGCCGCAGCCTCGGCGCTGCGTCCGGCGCTGGCCTGGACCTCCCGGCTCGACGAGACCGCCCTCGCCGCCTCCGCCGGGGTCACCACCGGACGCCTGCGGCAGATGCTGGCCGTGCTCGGCAGTCAGGGCCTGGTGGGATACGACCTGGCCGAGCAGGCCTGGTTCCGGCGGGACCTACCGTTCGCGGCCGGACGCGTCCCCACCCTGCAGCCCCGGGTGCGGCGGGCCGCGGCGATCTCCGCGCCGGACATCACGGTCCAGCCGATCGAGGGCGGTCACGAGGTGTTCGTCCGGGGTCGCGGGTTCGCCCACCGGGTGGCGCTGGCCGGCGGGGACGCCTGCTGCACCTGCCTGTGGTTCAGCCGCCACGGTGACTCCCGCGGACCCTGCCGGCACGTGCTGGCCGCCCGGGCGCACGTGGCCGCCACCAGCTCGGAGGCATCCGCCCAGCCGCCCGCCGCTCCGGCGGGCCGGCCGAACTACCAGGAGACCGGCTCGTGAATGGCTCTGATCTGGAGAAGCGGCTGCTCGCCGTGATCGACGAGGCCGACGAGGACGCCGTCGTCGCGCTGCTGGCGCCGCTGTCCGAAGCGGATCGCCTGGCGCTCGAGCCCGCCGTGGCCGCGCGGGCCGACGAGCTGCACCGGCTCGATCGCGAGCTGGTCTACGACTTCGGCCCACGACGTGAAGGGCTGCTTCACGTCCGCGGACAGCTGCAGACGGCTCACTTGGCCTGGGCCGGCGTCGGGAGCCCGGCGACCTGGCCGCCCGACGTGTCGATCCACGACGACAACGACGGGTGGTACCGCAGGGGGCACCTGACCGATGCCTTCCTCTCCGACAACGGGCACCGGCTGCTCACCGAGCGGCGCCCGCCATGGCTCGATCAGCTCGTGAACAGCTACCTGGATTACGGTCCGCTGTGGCGCCAGGTGTGGCGGCTGGCCGTCGAGGGTCACATCCCCCGCCCGACCGCCGACGATCGATACCTCCGGGAACTGCCCTGGTTCGCGGCGTGGTCCGCCGAGCAGCTGGCCGAGATGGTGGCTCGTGACCCGCTTCTCCTGGAGATCGACCTGCCGGCACTGCTCGACCGTCCCGGCGGCCTCGGCCTGCTCGTGAACAACGACGAACGGGACAATCGCATCTCGGGTCCGCCGTTCGTCAAGTTCCGGATGTGGTCGCCGGTGCTGGGCGGTGTCCTGGCCGAGGGCCATCCGTTGCGGGAGCGCCTCCTGGACGGACTGTTCGACGCCATGGGCGGTGACATGGGGACGGAGGCACCCGCCTACAAACAGTTCCTGATCCAGTTCAAGCCCACGCCGGCGGAACTCGCGGCGCGACGGCAGCGGCTGCTGCGGCTGGCCGGTCACCGGGTGCCGGGTCTGGCCGGCTTCGCCGTGCAGACGCTGCTCACACTCGATCGGGCCGGCCGGCTCGACCCGGCGGACATCGTCGGCCATCTCGGCGCGGCCACCGGCGCCTCCTCGGCCGGGACCGCGCGCGGCGCGATCAAGCTGATCGGGTCGGCGCTGCGCCGCCGGCCGGGCCTGCTGACGCCGGCCGCGGGCGCGCTCGCCCCGGCGCTCACCCACACCCGGCCCGACGTGCAGCAGGTCGCGGTCGAGGCGCTCCTGCCACACCTCGCCGACCCGGCCGTCCGGCAGGCTCTGACCGAGGCGATGCCCGACATGGCGCCGTCCGTCGCGGCTCTCGTACCGCTCGAGAAGACCCCGCCGGAGCCGGTCCCGGACCTCGCCGGACTGATCGCGGAGGCCGGGGCCCTCGGCCTCGGCCCGTTCGACGCCGCCACGGAACCGCCCGCGGTTGTGCCCCGGCCGCGGCTCGACGCCCGGCCCGGCTCCGCTCCGGTGGCGCCCGTCGGCGACTTCGACGAGCTGATCGGCGTGCTGCTGCGGGTCGTCGATGTGACCTACGAGTCGGCGCACGACCTGGAGCGGGCCCTCGACGGGCTGGCGGCGCTGCACACCTCGCGTCCGGCCGACTTCGGGCTGCGGGCCGGGCCGCTCGTCGACCGGGTCAACCGGCACTTCGAGAGCGACGAGCCGCAATGGGGCGAACAGATCAGCGGGGACTTCTGCCATCTGATCGCGCACTGGCTCGACCCCGGGCGCGAACTGCCCGGCGACGTGCCGCTGGAGACCCCGCGCGGGTGGCTGGTGGGGCGGCTGCGTGAGGTGCTGGTGATGACGGCCGGTGGTGTGGCGGGACGGCTTCTGGCGTACCCCACCGATCGCGAGGGCTGGATCGATCCGGTCGCGCTGGCCGAGCGTGTGATCACGGCAGGTGACCGGGCGCTGGAACGGCCGCTGGACGTCGCGATCGCGATCACCCGTCTGGCGCCGTGGGGCCGGGCCGAAGCTCGCGAACGACTCGCCGGGACGCCGGGCACTCTCGCGGCGGCGGTGCGGGCCGGATGCGCCCCGGCTCCCGCGGACGAAGACCTCAGCGGTGCGCCGGAGGTGGTCCGCCGGGCCGTCGGCTGGCAGCTCGGGCAGCCGCACACCGGTGCGCCGTACCTGTTCGGCGCACCGGCTGACACGCCGCCGGCCGAGCTGGAGGTACTGCCGATGAGCGCCTACGAGCAGGGCCGCGACGTGCCGATGCCCGGTGGCGGCATCTTCCTGGACATGACCCATCTGCCGGAGTACCACGCGTGGCAGGCATGGCATGCGTTCGCCGGCGACGCCCGGTACAGCACCGCCTGGGCCAGCACTCTCTGGCCCGGCGACACCGGTTGGATCTGGGACGTCGGCCTGCACGCCCGGCGAGCCCTGCCGTGGCTGCTCGATCCGGAGCGCCCGCTGCCGCCCGCGGCGTTCTCCCGGGTGCTCGGCGAGATGATCGGCGACCGCACCGAACGACGGGCGCTCGCCTGCGACGTGCTCACCGAGCTCCTCGGTGACGGCCGGCTGACCAGCGCGGAACTCGGCGCCGCCCTCGGTGCGAGCCGGCTCTGGGACGGTCCGTCCGGCTATCGGACCGTGGAGGCGCTCACCCGGATCGCAGCGGTCTCGGCCCTGCATGCCACGGTCGTACGCCGAAGTCTCTCGTGGAGCGTCCCGGCATGGTGCGGCATTCCGCCGCGGGCGCTGTGCGCTCTCCTGACCCTGCTCGACCAGCTCTGCACCACCGACGGGACCGGCCCGGCCGATACCGCCGCCCGTGCCGCGCTCGCCCGGACGGCGACCGGCCGTGGCAAGGCCGCCGGTCTGGCCCGCCGGGTGCTGGCCCATCCGTCCGGCGGACCGGACTGGCCCGGCCCGGCCGCGGCTGCCGCGCTCACCGCCCGGCTGGATCGGGCGCGCGGAAACGTCGTACCCGGGATCTAGGGTCCTCGTATGCCGCTCACCTGGGCCGGGCTCGCCGGGCCGTTCCGCACCGCCGACAGCGTCGCGCTGGCGGCGCTCCTGCTCGACGCGACCGAGCAGGAGCGGGTGGCGTTCGCCGCGGACGTCGAGCGCCGGGTCCGCGCGGAGAGCGACTGGCCGGAGTGGTCCCACTACAGTCCGGCGGGGCTGTTCGCGCTCACCGTGATCGGCTGCATGCCGACGGCCGCCCGCGCCGCGGCGCTGCTCACTCGCCGGGGCATGCGCGACTGGGGCACGATCTCCGTCGACCGGTTCCTCGCGATCGCCCGCGCCCGGCGGCTGCCGTGGCTCGGTGACCTCGGTGTCCGCCTCGCCGGACGGCTGCCCGCCCGCGACCCCATGACGGCCGACTGGGCGTTCGTCGAGGCCCTGCTGCTCGCGGGCGGTGCCGAGCCGCCGGCCACCGAAGGCGCGGTACGCGCCTGGCTCTGGTCGATCAGCGGCGACTGGTGGTCTTCCACCTCGCTCGCCGACGGTTTCCGGGACAGCCCGTGGCTCGACGCGTTCCTTCCCGGCGTCTTCGAGATCGACGGCATCGGCCTCGGCCTTCCGGCGACCCGGGCCGGACAGCCGGATGCGGACTTCGCGACGGCGATCGCAACCCTGGTCGCCGACGGCCGGCTGGATCGCAAGACCGTCCTGGAGGCGACCGTCGGCAGGCTGGTGCGCGGCGACCGCCCGGCCGCGCTACGGCCGTTCGCCCGGCTGTATCAGCAGCTCTCCCCCGGCACCGCCGAGCTGGGGGCGTATGCGGCCGATCACGTCCGGTTGCTGCAGGAGGGGCCGTCACGGGTCGCCGGCCTGGCCCAGCGGTCGCTGCGTGCCCTCGACGACGCCGGGCTGCTCGACCTCGACACTCTGCTGGAGGCTTCCGTCCCCACCCTCCTCCGGCCCGAGAAGGTGCTCGTCAAGGCGCAGCTCGTCTGGCTCGACAGGCGTGCCCGGCGGACACCGGAGCGGGCCGCGGACCTTCTCGAGACGGTCGCGACGGCCCTCGATCATCCCGCTCTCGACATCCGTGAGCGCGCGCTCACAGTGATCGACCGGCACCTGGGGGAGGTCGCCCCCGGCTCGCCGGCCCATTCCCGGATCACGGCGCTCACCATCCCTCGGGACGAGGTGTCCGCACCACCGCCCACGCCGCCGCCGGTGTCGCCGATCGCCACCGTGCCGGCGATCGAGAGTCCCGGTGAGCTGGCCGAGGAGGTGATCGTCCTGCTGCACGACCCGTCCGCGGTGGGCTGGGAGCGGGTGCTCGCCGGGCTCGTCGCGCTGGCGCCGTCCGGGCTCGCCGCTGCGCTCGGCCCGGTGCTCGACCGCCATCCGCAGCCGTTCCAGGATCTCTGGGGGCGTCTGCCGTTCCTCGGCGAGGCGATCCGGGCGGCGCTGGGACACGAACGTGGCCACGTCATGCGGGAACGCCTGCGCGCGGCGGCGCGCGGGGACTGGGCGTCACAGATCCACACCCCGGCCTCGATCCTCACCCTGCGGGTCGCCGAGGTCGCCGCCGGGCTGGCCGAGCAGCCGGTCCCCTGCCTGCTCGCCGCGCCGACCCACGTCACCGGCAGCATCGACGCCGGCGTCCTCGTCGACCGGCTGGCCCGCTTCGAGGCGGCCGGCCGTACCCCCTGGCCGCTCGACCTTCAGCAGGCTCTGCTCCGCCTCCCGCGTGCCACCGGTTCCGACGTGCTGGCCCGTGCCGGGACCCTCACCTCCCCGGCGGGCCGGCAGCTCGCCGCCTGGCTACGGTCCGGCGGCCTGCCCGACCCGGTGAGCACCCGTTTCGAACAGTCCACCCGCGACGCCGACGGCCGGGTGATCGTCCGCCGCGTGGTCGTCAACCTGGAGCCCGCCCGCACCGACGACAACCGCATCCTGCTCGAGGATCCGCTGGTCACGCTCACCCGCCGGTCCAGGCCCGAGTACGGCAGCTACTACGCCGAGTTCCCGGAGCCCCTGGCCATGGCGCTCCCCCACCACCGCGAGGCGGCGGCCGCCTGGGCGCTGCCGGAGATCGCCGCGCTCGCCGACCTGGACCAGCGCGGCGCCTCCCTGCTGCCGCTGCTCGCCGAGTGCTCCGGTCCGGCGGGCCCGGCCCTGACCCTCGCCGTGGCCTACGGTCTCGGCGCCCGTCACCAGTCCGACCGCGTCGCCGCCGTGGACGCCTTCCTCCTGCTGGCCGACGGCCCGCTCCCGGACGCCTACACGCTGCCGCACAGCCCGCACCCGGACGCTGCTCCCCCCGGTGTGCTGCCGTCCCCCGACGAGCCGTCAGCTGCCCGCCGCATACCGAAGATCCCGGCCGCCCGGGCCTCCGGCGGGGAGTCGCCATCGGGCCGGCACGCGAGCGGTGGAGTGCCGGCGGCCGGTTGTTTCGCGGCCGGTGTCGGCATGGAGCTGGGGGATCTGTGCGCTGACGGCACCGTGAAGCTCAGCCGGGTGGTGCCCGCCCTCGCCGACGCCGTCCAGGCGGGGGCGGCCGTCTCCGTCTGGGAGCTGCTGCGCGCCGCCCTGCCACCGTTGTTGCAGGCCGCCCCGCGCGGTCTGCCCGACCTGCTCGAGCTGGCCACCCGCACGGCCACTTCGACGGGTGCCCGCGAGGAGATCACCGGCCTGGCCCCGATCATGGCCCGCGGCGGCGGCTCACGACTGGTCCGGGAGGCGAAGCGCCTGCAGGCGGCCCTGTCCGCGGCCTGATCGTCCGCTCCGGCGCCCCTTCGCCATCGGGGTCGTTCCTTCCCCGGCCGTGCACTGCTTGTGCTGTGCGCGGGAAGGGCTTTCGCGCGTACAGCACCGATTCCCCGGGCCGACTCCTCCGCCCGGTCATCCCGCCGTCCGGGTCGGTCGCAACCTGTTCTCGGGTCGGCCGCGACACCTCCGGCCTCGCGACCTCCGGCCTCGCGCGCCGGGCACACCCACCGGCCGACAACTGATGCTGGCCGGCGGGTCAGCCCGTCCGGGCAGATCGAGCAGTCCGGGCGGATCAGGCCGTCCCGGTCGATCAGGCCGTCCGGGTCGCTGAGACCGTTTGGCTGCTGAAACCGTCCCGGCCCCAGAGGTCATCCGGGCGGCTGAGGCTAGCCCGGCGGCACAGGCGATCCGGCCGCTGAGGCCATCCGGGCGGTCAGACCGTCCAGGCGGCGCAGGCAGTCCGGGCGGCGCAGGCAGTCCGGGTTGATCAGCATTGACCCGTCGTTAGCGGGAATGCCATAAGGGCGTCGCCTGGCCGACGGATCGGTCACGTCGACTCTGATCGGACACCCGGCGAAGGAACGCCGGCATTCGAACGTGGAGGAACAACGTGGCAGATCGCCGTCAGGTGCTGCGCTTCGGCGCTGTCGCCGCCGCCGCTCCGGCGCTGGCCGGGGCCGCTTCCGCGCCCGCCTGGGCCGGCGAGCGCGGCGGGTCCCGGAACAAGCCGCTGGTGGTAGGGCACCGGGGTGCTTCCGGCTACCGGCCCGAGCACACCCTCGCGTCGTACGAGCTGGCGGCCCGCCTGGGCGCCGACTACCTGGAACCCGACCTGGTGAGCACGAAGGACGGTGTGCTGGTGTGCCGGCACGAGCCGGAGATCGGTGGCACCACCGATGTCGCGTCACGGCCGGAGTTCGCGGATCGTAAACGGACAGTGCTGCTGGACGGTGTCAGCCTGACCGGCTGGTGGACCCAGGACTTCACGCTCGCCGAGCTGAAGACCCTGCGCGCCACCGAGCGGATTCCGGCGGTCCGTCAGCAGAACACCGTGTACGACGGCTACTTCGAGGTGCCGACCTTCCAGGAGCTGCTCGATCTGCGCAAGCGCCTGTCCCGCGAGCTGGGCCGTGAGCTGGGCGTCTTCCCGGAGACGAAGCACCCGACCTTCTTCCGGGACATCGGTCTGGCGCTCGAGAAGCCGCTGGTCCGTACGCTGCGCCGCAACGGTCTCGACAGGCGGGGCGCGAAGGTGTTCATCCAGTCGTTCGAGGCGGCGAACCTGCGCGACCTCGCCGACGATCACCGTGTCGAGGTTCCGCTGGTGTTCCTGAGCAGCGCGTCCGGCGCGCCGTTCGGCGACCCGCGGTCGTACGCCGACTACCTCTCCCCGGCCGGTCTCAAGGAGCTGTCGGAGTTCGTCGACGGCCTCGGCCCGGAGAAGGGCCAGATCATCCCGCGTAAGGCTGACGGCACTCTGGGCGCCCCGACGACGCTTGTCGCGAATGCGCACGCGGCCGGTCTCAAGGTCATCCCGTACACGTTCCGGGCGGAGAACTCCTTCCTCCCGGCGGAGCTGCGCGTCGGTACCGACGCGACGGCGTACGGCAGGTCGATCGACGAGCAGGTCACGTTCCTGCGCACCGGAATCGACGGCGTGTTCACCGACAACCCTGACATCGGTGTGCTGGCCCGCACACTCGTCTGAGACCGAGACCTGGCACGCCCCGCCGCCCAGTTGCCCATCACGGCGACTTCGGCCCGAACCGCCATCGGCGCGGAGTAGCCAGCTCCGCCGGATGAAGCGCCGGGAAATTGGCGGCTTACGCCCGTTCTGCGGCCGTCGTCACATCTGATGTGGCCGACCTTGTGAGTTTCCGGCGAGACGTTCGACCCGAACCTCACAACATCGAGGCGGTCGGCAGCGGGCAGCGAGTGGCAGGCGGGTAGGCGGGCGCGGCAGCAGGTGGGTGGGCATGCACGCACGCGGCAGGCGAGCGGCAGCAGCAGCAGCGGCAGCTGGCGGGCGATGGCGGGCGGCAGCAGGCCGACGGCAGCAGGCGGGCATGCACGCGACAGGCGGGCGGCGGCAGCGGCTGGCGAGCGGCGGCAGCGGGCGGCGGCCGCAGGCAGGCAGCACGCGGCAGGCGGGCGGCGGCCTGAATGGGTTGAGGATGTGAGGCGGGCCCGGCACTTCGAGTGCCGGGCCCGGTTCGTTCAGCGATCGGAAGGGAAGCGCCGCGAGGGCGCCGGCGTCACTTCGCGATCAGCGTCGGGTAGATGTGGGAGAACTCGAGCTTGTAACCGAAACCGCTGGCCACGATGAAGGTGAGACCGAGCAGTACGCCGATGACGACCACCGCGAAGAGCGCGTACCCGAGGGCGGTGCCGAGCGGCCGGACCGGGCCCGGGGTCTCGCCGACGGTGGTGGCTCCGGCGCCCCAGGCGAGGGAGCGGATGCCGAGGGCGAAGAGGACGGGCAGGCCGGCGCCGAGGGCCAGACCGGCGATGAGGACCTGCCAGGCGCCGTCGAGGGCGAATCCCAGGTTGTGCATCTGTTCGCCTCTCAGTTCGCCGCGACGGCGGGGACGGGAGCGACGGCGGGTTCGGCGGTGGTGCCGTCCCAGTCGTCGTTGACGTTCTCGTGGTCGATCTTGCCGGTGCGGGACTGCAGGTACATCGCGCCGGAGGCGAGGACCAGCAGGGTGAAGACGACGAGGGCACCCGCGGTGCCGCCGACGGCGTCGCCGATCCAGAACATCACGGCGCCGACGATGCCGGCCGCGGGGAGGGTGATCAGCCAGGCGAGGATCATCCGGCCGGCGACGGCCCAGCGGACGGTGGCGCCGGGGCGGCCGAGGCCGGAGCCGATGACCGAGCCGGTGGCGACGTGCGTGGTGGAGAGCGCGAAGCCGAGGTGGCTGGAGGCGAGGATGACGGCGGCGGCGCCGGACTGCGCGGCGGTGCCCTGCGGCGGGTTGATGTCGGTGATGCCCTTGCCGAGGGTCCGGATGATGCGCCAGCCGCCGAGGTAGGTGCCGAGGGCGATGGCCACGGCCGCGGAGACCTTGACCCACAGCGGGATGTTCTCGAGGTCGCTCCAGTTGCCGCTGGCGATCAGGGCGAGCGTGATGACTCCCATGGTCTTCTGGGCGTCGTTGGTGCCGTGCGCCAGGGAGACGAGGGAGGCGCTGCCGATCTGGCCCCAGCGGAAGCCCTGTTCGGTGAAGCGGGCCGCGACGCCGGTCGTGATCTTGAAGATGATCCAGGTGCCGGCTGCGGCGACCACTCCGGCGATGACCGGGGAGATGACGGCGGGGAGGAGGACCTTGCCGATGACGCCGTCGAGCTTCGAACCGTCGCCGCTCCAGTTGACGCCCGCCATGCCGAGCCCGGCGAGGGTGGCGCCGACGAGGCCGCCGAAGAGGGCGTGGGAGGAGCTGGACGGCAGGCCGAGCAGCCAGGTCAGCAGGTTCCAGACGATGCCACCGACGAGGCCGGCCAGGATGATCAGCAACAGTCCGCTGCCGCCGTCGGCGAGGAGTTCCACCTTCGGGGCGCCGCTCTTGTCCTGGATCTTGACCACGGCATTGGTGACGGTCAGCGCGACTTCCACCGAGAGGAAGGCGCCCACCAGGTTCAGCACACCGGAGAGGGCGACGGCGGTCTTGGGCCGTAGCGCCTTGGTCGCGATGGAGGTCGCCATCGCGTTGGCGGTGTCATGGAACCCGTTGGTGAAATCGAAGGCCAGGGCCGTGATGACCACCAGCGCCAAGATCACGGATGTTTCTGTCACGCCGTGATCGTGACCGAGTTACGGGCGCGCTGCCATAGTCGGAACGCAACATGTACAAGGTTCCGCTCGCGTTAACCTGGCGTTTCCCCAATCTGCACGGAAAGCAACTGTCAAGCAACTGAGCGTGCCCACAGATGGACCAAAGGTGAACAATGCCTTAGGGATAATACTCGCAAAAATGACTTAACGGATTAGTTGCTCGGCGTCGGCCGCCGCTATCGCCTCGGCCAGGATCGCCAGCCCTTCACGCGCCTCGTCCTCGGTCAGGGTCAGCGGCGGACCCATCCGCAGTACGTTGCCGTACAGCCCGCCCTTGCCGACCAGCAGTCCCCCGGCCCGGCACAGGTCGAACACCCGCAGCGTGGCCGCCGGGTCGGGTTCGGTGGTGCCGGGACGGACGAATTCGACCCCGATCATCAGGCCCCGGCCCCGCACCTCGCCGACGATCGAGTGCGTCAGACTGCGGAGCCCGTCCAGCAGGATCGATCCCACCCGTCGCGCATTGCCCTGCAGGTCATGGTCGAGCACGTAGTCGAGGACCGCGTTACCGGCCGCCGCGCTGACCGGGTTGCCGCCGAAGGTGGAGAAGCTGATCGCCGGCACCGCGTTCATCACCTCCGCGCTGCCCACGACACCGCCGAGGGCGTACCCGTTGCCGATGCCCTTGGCGAAGGTGATCAGATCGGGGGTGACGCCGTGCGCCTGATGACCCCAGAAGTGCTCACCGGTCCGCCCCCAGCCGGTCTGCACCTCGTCGGCGATGAGCAGGATGCCGTGTTCCCCGAGCACCTTCCGGTAGGCCCCGAGCAGACCGTCCGGGCCGTGCACGAACCCGCCGACACCCTGGATCGGCTCGGCGATCAGCGCGGCCACGTCGCCGGCCGTGACGGTGGCGAGGACCTCCCGCAGGTCGTCGACCGCGGCGTCGATCAGGTCCGCGTCGCTGAGCCGGGCCATCCTGCCCCGCAGCCGGTCGGGGGAGGCCAGCCAGTTGACCGTGAAGGGGCTGAGCGAACTCGACGACCAGGTCCGGTGGCCGGTGATCGCCATGGTGGCGAACGTACGACCGTGGTAGCTGTTCTTGATCGCCAGGATCTGGTTGGAGCGCCGCACGTTGGTGGCCATGAGCAGGGCGGCCTCGTTGGCCTCGGTGCCGGAGTTGGTGAAGAACACCCGCGCGTCCGGGATGCCGGAGAGCCGGGCGATCTTCTCGGCAAGCTCCACCTGCTGCCGGATGAGGTAGAGCGTGGAGGTGTGCGCCACACCGGTGCCGATCTGCCGGCGGACCGCTTCGCTGATCTCGGCCACGTCGTACCCGATCATCGTGGTCAGCACGCCGCCGAAGAAGTCGAGGTAGGTGCGCCCGTTCGCGTCGGTGACGTGCCGTCCGCGGCCGGCGACGATCTCCAGCGCGTCGTCGCCGTAGTAGACCGGCATCCACGCCGGCATCACGGCCCGGTGGCGGTCGAGGAGCTCGCTCATCAGGTTCCCCTTCGGATTCTCAGCATTTACGGAAGCGGGTTCTCAGCGTGTACGGAAGCGGGTTCTCAGCGTGTTCGGGACAGCGGCGACGGCCAGTACGTCGGCCAGCTCGTCGTGGCCGCCGGCCACCAGGCCGGCGGTGATCCGCAGGTGGTCGGCGCCGAGCGGGGTGACGCAGAACGGCGTCCCGGGAGCCGCGGCGACGCCGTGGGCGGCAAGGGCGACGAGCGCGTTCTGCTGGTCGGGGACCTCCATCCACAGATTGATCCCGTCGGCCGCGGTCGCCGGGACCCCCCGTTCGTGCAGGGCTTTCACGAGGGCGGTACGGCGCGCGGCGTAGGCGTCCCGCGCGGCCGCGACGCGGGCCACGGCTTTCGGGTCGGTCAGCAGATCGAGCAGTACGCCCTGGAGCAGCCTGCTGGACCAGCCGGGGCCGAGCAGCCGGCGGTCGGCGAGCGTGTCGAGCACGTGAGCCGGCCCGCCGACAGCCGCGAGCCGCAGGTCGGGCCCGTGGCTCTTGGAGAAGCCTGCCACGTGCACGGTGCGTTCGGGCAGGTAGCGGCCAATGCTGACGGGCGGTGCGGTGGCGATGCCGCCGGCGTGGTCGTCCTCGACCACCAGCAGGTGCGGCGCCTCCAGGAGGACGTTCGCCAGTAGTGCCGCGCGGGCGCCGTCCATGCTGGTACCCGTGGGGTTGTGGGCACGCGGCTGGAGGAAGAGGGCGACCGCCCGGTAGTCCCGGATGGCTTGCCGGAGACCGTCGGGGACGATGCCGGCCGAGTCCATCGGCACGCCGACGACGGTGGCACCGAGGGCCTGGAGCAGGTCGAGCAGCGGTGGGAAGGCCGGGTTCTCGACGAGCACGTGGTCGCCGTAGCGCAGCACCGCCCCGGCGACGCGGTCGAGTGCGTCCATCGCGCCGTCCACCACGGTCAGCCTCTCCGGCGGGTACGGCCACCGCTCCCGCAGCAGCGCCTCGAGCTCCGGCAGCACCGGCGCCTCGAGATAGCTGCCCGCCCACCGCCCGTCGCCGGCGCGCCGCAACGACTCGGTGAGGTCGGGCAGCAGCAGCGGGTCCGGCACACCGGTGGACAGGTCCCGGGGCAGGTCCACCCCGGCACCGCTGAGCTGCGCGTACCGCAGCCGGGCCCGGGGCGGCAAGGGCCCTGCCACGAAGGTGCCGGAGCGCCCGCGGGTCTGGATGGCCCCGGCCAGGATCAGGTTGCGCCACGCCTCGCTGACCGTCGTCGGGCTCACGCCGAGCCCGCTCGCGACCACCCGGACGGTGGGCAGGCGCGCGCCGGCGGGCAGGCGGCCGGACGTGATCAACCGGCTCACCGCCGCCGCGATACCCCGGGCGCTTCTGTCCTGAACCGCCCCGGTGATCAGGGTCAGCAAATTATCGTCTCCGAAACATTCCGTAACGTACGGGCAATTGTTCGCCTCAATGTGTGTCGTTAAGGTCCTACGGCATCCGGCGCTTCCAGGCAAGGCCTGGCGCAGGAGCTACGACAAGGAGTAAACACACGATCACAGGCGCTTCATGGCGCACTGCGCGTGCGTAGAAGATCAAAAGAGAGGGGCCGCAATGACGACCGGAGTCGTCCGTGCCGCCCTCGTCCAGACCACCTGGACGGGCGACAAGGAATCGATGATCAAGGCCCACGAGGATTACGCTCGTGAGGCCGCCGCCCAAGGCGCGAAAGTGATCTGCTTCCAGGAACTTTTCTACGGCCCGTACTTCTGCCAGGTGCAGGACGCCGCCTACTACGAGTACGCCGAGTCGATCCCGGGCCCGACCACCGAGCGTTTCCAGGCGCTCGCCGCCGAACTCGGAATGGTCATGGTCCTGCCGATGTACGAACAGGAGCAGCCCGGAATTCTCTACAACACCGCGGCCGTGGTCGATGCCGACGGAAAATATCTCGGCAAGTACCGCAAGAACCACATTCCGCAGGTGAAGGGATTCTGGGAGAAGTTCTACTTCCGTCCCGGAAATCTGGGCTACCCGGTTTTCGACACCGCGGTCGGCAGGGTGGGCGTCTACATCTGTTACGACCGGCATTTCCCGGAGGGCTGGCGCGCTCTCGGCCTGAACGGCGCCCAGATCGTGTTCAACCCGTCGGCCACCAGCCGCGGCCTCTCCTCGTACCTGTGGCAGCTGGAGCAGCCGGCCAGCGCGGTCGCGAACGAGTACTTCATCGGCGCCATCAACCGGGTCGGCGTCGAGGACCTCGGTGACAACGACTTCTACGGGCAGACGTACTTCGTCGACCCGGAGGGCAAGTTCGTCGGCGACGTGGCGGACACCCACAACCCGGAACTGATCGTCCGCGACCTGGACCTGAGCCTGCTCGGCACGGTCCGCGACCGGTGGCAGTTCTACCGTGACCGCCGCCCGGACAGCTACGACGGGCTGGTGGCCCCGTGACGGTCAAGCTGATCAAGGGCGGGACCGTCGTCGGGCCCGCCGGGCCCATCCTCGCCGACGTGCTCATCGACGGCGAGATCATCGCCGCGATCTTCGCGCCGGGGCAGGCGCCCGACGGCCCGGAGGTCATCGACGCCACCGGCAAGTACGTGATCCCCGGTGCCGTGGACGCGCACACCCACATGGAACTGCCGTTCGGCGGCACCCACGCGAGCGACACCTTCGACACCGGCACCAGGGCCGCGGCGATCGGCGGCACCACCACGATCATCGACTTCGCGGTCCAGCGCTACGGCGAGGTGATCCAGGACGGCCTGGCCGCCTGGCACGGCAAGGCGGAGGGCAACTGTCACATCGACTACGCCTTCCACATGATCATCGGCGGGGTCGACGACGAGTCGCTCAAGGCGATGGACCACCTGGTCGGCAACGAGGGCATCAGCAGCTTCAAGCTGTTCATGGCGTACCCGGGCGTCTTCTACTCCGACGACGGCCAGATCCTGCGCGCCATGCAGAAGGCCCGCGACAACGGCTCCATGATCATGATGCACGCGGAGAACGGCCCGGCCATCGACGTGCTGGTCAAACAGGCCCTGG
The DNA here is from genome assembly GCF_040639655.1 of Actinoplanes sp. NPDC023801. NCBI lineage: Bacteria > Bacillati > Actinomycetota > Actinomycetes > Micromonosporales > Micromonosporaceae > Actinoplanes > Actinoplanes sp. NPDC023801. The sequence goes on from NZ_JBFAAI010000003.1 coordinate 21,643, forward strand.
AACGCGGCGAGACGGACCCGATCCACCACGGCCTGACCCGCCCGCAGGAGTTGGAGGCCGAGGCCACCAGCCGGGCGATCTGGCTGGCGTCGGTGGCCGCGGACTGCCCGCTCTACATCGTGCACCTGTCCGCGTCGAAGGCGCTCGAACAGGTCCGTAACGCCCGCGACCTCGGCCGGAACGTGTTCGCCGAGACCTGCCCGCAGTACCTCTACCTCACGCTCGAGGACCAGCTCGGCGCGCCCGGTTTCGAGGGCGCCAAGTGGGTCTGCTCGACACCGCTGCGGAGCGGGCACGAGTCGCACCGCGCCGATCTGTGGCAGGGCCTGCGTACCAACGACCTGTCCGTGGTCTCGACCGACCACTGCCCGTTCTGCTTCAAGGACCAGAAGGAGCTGGGCCTCGGCGACTTCTCGAAGATCCCGAACGGGATCGGCAGCGTGGAACATCGGGTGGACCTGCTCTACCAGGGCGTCGTCGACGGGAAGCTGTCACTGGGCCGCTGGGTGGAGACGATCGCGACCACACCGGCGCGGATGTTCGGCCTGTACCCGAGGAAGGGCGTGATCGCCCCCGGCTCGGACGCCGACATCGTGCTGTACGACCCCGCCGGGCGCACCCGGATCAGCGTCGAGACCCACCACATGAACATGGATCACTCGGCCTGGGAGGGCTGGGAGATCGACGGGCGGGTGGACACGGTCCTGTCCCGCGGCGAGGTCATCGCGTCGGGCGGCGAGTACACCGGGCGGGCCGGCCGCGGCCGCTATCTCAAGCGCGGCCTCAGCGACTACCTGATCTAGAAAGGGGTGGGCCACTTGGACATCGGTGTGGTGCTGCAGAACGACCCGCCCGCGCTGGAGATCGTCGAGTGGGCGAAGAAGGCCGAGGCGGCCGGCTTCAGCCACTTCTGGACGTTCGACTCGCACGTGCTCTGGCAGGAACCGTTCGTCGTCTACTCGGCGATCCTCGCCGCGACCGAGCGGATCATCGTCGGGCCGATGGTGACCAACCCGGGCACCCGGGACTGGACCGTCACCGCCTCGGCCTTCGCCACCCTCAACGAGATGTACGGCAACCGGACCGTCTGCGGCATCGGCCGCGGCGACTCGGCGCTGCGCGTGCTCGGCCTGACCCCGCAGACCCTCGGTCAGCTGCGCGAGAGCGTGCTGGCGATCAAGGGACTCGGCAACGGCGAGAAGGTCACGGTCCGCGGCCGGGAACTGCAACTGGAGTGGGCGGCCGGCAGCCGCCTGGAGGTGTGGGTCGCCGCGTACGGCCCGAAGGCACTCGCCGTCACCGGGGAGGTGGGCGACGGGTACATCCTGCAGCTCGCCGACCCGGACATCGCCGAGTGGATGATCAAGGCGGTCCGGAGAGCGGCGGTCGCCGGCGGGAGGGACCCGGACGCCATCACGTTCTGTGTGGCGGCCCCGGCCTACGTCGGCGACGACCTGGCACACCAGCGGGAGCAGACACGCTGGTTCGGCGGGATGGTCGGCAACCACATCGCCGACATCGTCGGGCGTTACGGCGGTGACGGAGGTGCGGTGCCGCAGGCCCTCACCGACTACATCAAGGCCCGGCAGGGGTACGACTACGCCGAACACGGACGCGCCGGCAACAGCCACACCGCGTTCGTGCCGGACGAGATCGTGGACCGGTTCTGTGTCCTCGGTCCGGTGGAGAGCCACGTCAAGAAGCTGAAGGAGCTGCGGGAACTGGGCGTCGACCAGTTCTCCGTCTACCTTCAGCACGACGGCAAGGAGCCGACGCTCGCCGCGTACGGCGAGCACATCATCCCGGCGTTCTCGTGAGGCGCGTCCTCTCGGTGATCGCCGGGCTGATCGCGGCCGCGCTCCTGTGGGAGGGCTACAAGGCGGCCGGGGATCCCGAGGGGACGGTACTGTTCGGCGTGCGGGTGCTCCCGCGCGCCGACGACCTCTCCATGCCGCATCTGGGGACGATCCTGGGACGGCTGGCCGATCCGGAGATGACCGGCGGGCGGCCGGTGTGGATCGTGGTGCTCGACGCCTGCCTGTTCACCCTCGGGATCACCGCGGCGGGGTTCGCCGCCGGAACGGTGATCGGGCTGGTCCTGGCGGTCGCCATGCAGCGGTTCCGGATCGTCGAGCGCGGGCTCCTGCCGTACGTCATCCTCTCCCAGACCGTGCCCCTGGTGGCGCTGGCGCCGCTGATCGCCGGTTGGGGCGGCACCCTGATGCCGCCCTGGGCGACCGTCGCGGTGATCGCCGCGTACCTGGCCTTCTTCCCGGTCGCCGTGGGCATGCTGCGCGGGCTGCAGTCGCCGGGCGCGGCCGGAACCGAGCTGATGCGCAGCTACGCGGCCGGGTGGTGGCGAACGCTGGTGAAGCTGCGGTTCCCGTCGGCGTTGCCCTACCTGTTCCCGGCGCTGCGGCTGGCCGGAGCGGCGGCGGTGGTCGGCGCGGTGGTCGGCGAGATCTCCACCGGCACCCGCGGCGGAATCGGCCGCCTGATCATCGAGTACTCGCGGGAGGCCACCTCGGATCCCGCCAAGGTCTACACGGCGATGCTCGGCGCGGCCCTGCTGGGCCTGCTCGTCGCCGGTGCCGTCTCCCTTCTTGAACTGCCGCTGATGCGGCACCGGCGCCATGTGGAGGTGGTGACGCTGTGAGCGAGCTCGCAAGCCCGGCCCCGGACGTCGTGCCGGCCCCGGTGCGCGACGCCTCGGTGGTCGTCGCCAACGTGACGAAGGTCTTCAACCGGGGCCGCTCCGACGAGGTGCTGGCACTGTCCGACGTGAACCTGACCGTGGGCGGCGGTGAGTTCGTGTCGCTGATCGGGCCGTCCGGCTGCGGCAAGAGCACCCTGCTGCGGCTGATCGCCGATCTGATCGAGCCGACCGCCGGCACACTGACGGTCGCCGGGAAGCCGGCCGCGCGGGCACGCCGGGAGCAGGAGTACGGCATCGCTTTCCAGCAGGCCGGCCTCTTCGAGTGGCGGACCGTACGCCGCAACGTCGAGCTGCCCCTCGAACTGCGTGGCATGTCCAAGTCCGATCGGCGGGCCAGGGCCGAGCAGATGCTGGAACTGGTCGGGCTCGCCGATTTCGCCGGTCACTATCCCGGCCAGCTGTCCGGCGGCATGCAGCAGCGGGTGGCCATCGCCCGTGCCCTCGCCGTCCAGCCGCCGCTGCTGCTGATGGACGAGCCGTTCGGGGCGCTCGACGAGATGACCCGCGAGCGCCTGCAGTCGGAGCTGCTCGGTATCTGCGCCACGACCGGCACCAGCACGGTCTTCGTCACCCATTCGATCTCGGAGGCGGTGTTCCTCTCCGACCGGGTGGTCGTCATGTCGGCCCGGCCCGGCCGGATCACCGCGTCGATCGACGTCGAACTCCCCTCCCGGGACGAGGCAGGACGTCAGGCACCGGTCTACTTCGAGAAGATCACCGAGGTACGACAGGCGCTGCGCTCATGAGACGGGTGTTGCCGCCTCTGGTCTTCGGGGTTCTGGCCCTGGTGCTGTGGGAGGTCTTCGTGACGGCCGGCCGGGTGGCCCCGTTCATCCTCCCGGCTCCCTCGGCGATCGGGGCGCAGATCGCCGAGCAGAGGCAGAACATCTGGGACGCGGGACTGGCCAGCGGGGCCAACGCGCTCGCCGGCCTGATCGGCGGCACGCTCCTGGCCGTCCTGGCCGCGCTTGCCGCCAGCCGCTCGAGGTTCCTCGGCGAGGTGTCCATCCCGTTCGCCGCGGTGGCCAACGCGCTGCCGATCATCGCGCTCGCCCCGATCCTCAACAACATGTTCGAGTCGACGAGCAGCGTCCCCCGGCGGCTGGTGACCGGCATCGTGGTCTTCTTCCCGGTCTTCCTCAACCTGCTGCGCGGGCTGCGCGAGGTGAACCCGGTCCATCAGGAGCTGATGCGCTCGTACGCGGCCTCGGGCTGGACCTTCGCGGTCAAGGTGCGGCTGCCCGGCGCGCTCCCCCACCTCTTCACCGGCCTGCGGCAGGCGTCGTCGCTCGCCGTGATCGCCGCGGTCGTCGCCGAGTACTTCGGCGGTCTGCAGGACGGGCTCGGCGCGCGGATCACCTCCGCCGCGGCGTTCACCGCGTACCCCCGTGCCTGGGCCTTCGTGGCCGGCGCCTGCCTTCTCGGTCTCACCTTCTACCTGGTCACGTTGCTGCTGGAACGGCTCGCCATGCCGTGGCGGCAGCGGCTCCTCTCCTGAAGATTCCGCCAGTTCCCCGGAGGTTCTCGTGCCACGAAACCGGATATTTGCCGCTGCCATCACCGCTTCCGCTCTGCTCCTGGCCGGCTGCGGCACCGCCGACACCCCCGCCACTCCGGCTCCCGGCGCGAGCGGCGCACTCACCCCGGTCAAGCTGCAGCTGCAGTGGTTCTACCAGGCCCAGTTCGCGGGCTACATCGCTGCCGTCGACCAGGGGTTCTACGCCGAGCAGGGTCTCGACGTCGAGCTGCTCGAGGGCGGGGTCGACATCGTCCCGCAGACGGTTCTCGCCACCGGTAAGGCCGACTACGCCGTCGCCTGGGTGCCCAAGGCGCTGGCTTCCCGGGAACAGGGTGCCGGCATCACCGACGTCGGGCAGATCTTCGCCCGCTCCGGCACGTACCAGGTCGCCTGGAAGGACAGCGGCATCACCGGGGCCGCGGACCTCAAGGGCAAGAAGGTCGGCAACTGGGGCTTCGGCAACGAGTTCGAGCTGTTCGCCGGCATGACCAAGGCCGGCCTCGACCCCGGCAAGGACGTCACCCTGGTGCAGCAGCAGTTCGACATGCAGGCGCTGCTCAAGAAGGAGATCGACGCCGCCCAGGCGATGAGCTACAACGAGTACGCCCAGCTCCTGGAGGCGAAGAACCCGGCTACCGGCCAGCTGTACACCGCCGGCGACTTCGCGATCATCGACTGGAAGTCCGAGGGGTCGTCGATGCTCCAGGACGCGGTGTGGGCGAACACCGGGAAGCTGAACGACCCGAACTACCAGGCGCAGACCGTCAAGTTCCTGACCGCCACGATCAAGGGCTGGGCGTACTGCCGCGACAACGCGGAGAAGTGCCGTGACCTGGTCGTCGCGAAGGGCTCCAAGCTCGGCAAGAGCCACCAGCTGTGGCAGATGAACGAGGTCAACAGGTTGATCTGGCCGGCCGCCGGCGCCGGGGTCGGCGTGATCGACGAGGCCTCCTGGAAGCAGACCGTGGACATCTCGCTGTCGACGAGGAACCAGACCGGCGACACGGTCCTCAAGAAGGCACCGGAGGGCCTGGCCTACACCAACGACTACATCAACCAGGCGATCGAGCAGGCCAAGGCGGCGGGGGTCGACGTGACGGGTACGGCGTTCCAACCCGCCGCGGTGACCCTCACCGAGGGCGGCGCCTGACGAGCGGGTGTGCCGGGCGCGTGCCGCGCCCGGCACCGGGTCTCAGACGGGGATGAGACGAGCCGCGATGGCGACCGCTGTCAGGTCGCCCTTGCGGAGCTTCTCGGCCGCGTCCGTCTCGCCGAGGGCCTCGAGACGGACCGCCGAGGCGTCGATCAGCGCCTCCTCGCCGGAGAGCAGCCGGCGCGCGATCCGGGACTGGGCGGGACTGAGCTCGGCGTACGCGCACTTGTCCAGCGCGGTGATCGCCTCGTCGTCGAGACGGCCCTCCATGGCCCGCTCCGTGACGATCTTGATGAGCCAGCTCGGCCACCAGCTGTACTTGCCCACCACGATCCCGGAGTGCATGGCCGCACCGGGTTCGTGGCCGGCCGCCAGCATCTTGACCGCGAGCTCGGCGTCGAACCGCTCCATCCGCATCGCGCCCACGAAGATCCGCAGAATCTGCTGCGTCTTCAGGAACTCCTCGGCCGCGTTGGCCGCTTCGCCGTACCGGCCCTCCAGCAGATGGCACAGCGCATGCGCCTCGGTGAGCGAGAATCCCTCCCCGGAGCGCTCGGCCAGGCGGGCCACCGTCGCGACCAGCCGCTCGACGCTCTTGCGCGCACGGTCGGCCAGCTCTTCGGCCTGCGGCTTGTTCAGATGCCGCACCTGGATGTCGGTGGCGATCTCCGCCTCCCGGCGCAACAGCGGCGAACCTATCTTCGCGGTGAGGAGATCACCCAACCCCTCGGTCAGGTAGGCGGTGTCGAACCGCTCGGAGGCCTCTTGGAACTGCGTCCACCAGGACGCCGGGTGTCTCCGCAGATGTTGGGTCACACGACCTAGCGTGACCTATTGATTACCCTCCGGCAAATGATTCGGCCGAGAGGAATGCGTGACAAGGTTCATCGGGTTGAGCAGGCCACCCTTGACAATGGTCCGGCTCAGCGGTCTGGTGAGCTCGGCCAGCCGCCGGCAGCCCTCCTCACCGATCGCCCGGTAGGCCACCTCGGCCACCTGATCCGTACGGTCCTCGACGTGTGCCCGCAGCGCCACGCCGGCCTCGGTGAGCCGGCCCTCGTCGTCGAGCAGGCCGCTGCGCCGCAGGTCGCCCTCCGCCTCCGCCCACTGCTCGCCGGTCCAGCCCCGGGTGCCGCGCAGGAACCGCGGGTCGATCTCACCGCTGGCCGCGTGCATGACGATCGCGTCCAGGCCACTGATCCCGTTCGCCAGCAGGGCCGCCACGTGCCCGTCCCCGCGGAACTCGCGGAGCAGCATCTGCGCGTGGAAGAGCACCAGGTGCGGGCGGTCCGGCCAGGGCAGCGCGGCGTGCGCGGCGAACAGCGGCCGGCCGTGCGGCAGGGTGACCGCCTTCTCGGCCGCCCGCCGGGCCAGAACCGCCGCCTCAGCGATCTCCGGACCGTCCACCACCTCCGCACCCAGGCCTCGGGTCAGGGCGGCGTCAGCGGCCTCCAGGCGGGCCTGCACGAGCTGCTCCGGGGTCGCCTTCGTCCAGACCGACGGGATCGCTCGGGAAACCAGGGCCGGATTGAAGTTGTAGAAGACCGCGGTCACGAGCTCCGGCCCCACCGGGCCGAGCGCGGCACCCCGGGACGCGAAATAGCCGTCCATCCCTTCGATGCCGAACTTCGCGTAGCGCGCCGGCGCCTCCGGCACGAAGTAGACCATCGCGTGCAGCGGCTCGGTGACCCGCCAGGCGAGTCGGTACGGGCTCTCGGTCACTGTTCCCACGGCAGCTCCTCGGCGTGGACGGCGTCTCCGGACGCGACGGCACCGGAGTGACGCGGCGCGGGTGGCGCCGCCGACACCGTATGCCAGCGACCGGCCCGGCGGGCGGCCTCACGGACCACGAGATGTACCGGAAGCGGTGGCGGCGGGAACGGGCCGACGCCCCAGCGCACCCACAGGGCGACCCGGCCGGCAGCCGCCTCGGCCAGCAGCTTGTCGACCGTACGCTGCCGGTCCGTACGGTCGATCTCGATCGCCAGCGGAGGCGCACCCGGCCGGGCACACGCCACGTCGATGACCGAGTTGCCGCGCAACGGTGGCGGCAACGGGAAGACACTCGGCGCCCGCCGGTAGACGCGCCACCCTTGCCACTGCGCCCACCGCTGCACCGAATCGGCGATCCGCGCGGCGGCGTCGGCCTCCGGCAGCTCGGCGAAGGTCAGCTGATCCAGCCACTCGGTGAGCGACCGGGCGGTTGTCGTCCCGTCGTCGGCAACGCTCATCGCCGTACGATATCGGGCTCTCAGGCGGCCGCCGCGAGCCGCCTTGCCGCGAAGATCTCGGTGAGCTGCTCGGGTGGCATCGGCCGCCCGAGGTGGTAGCCCTGACCGATGGCGTAGCCCAGCCGCAGCAGGCGGTCGGCCTGCTCCTGGTTCTCGATGCCCTCGGCGACCGTTTCCAGGCCGAGCGCGTCGGCCAGCTGCACCACGGCGCGGGCGACCGCCTGCCGGGCGTGCGCCGCCGGGGTGTCCGGCTCGTCCAGCTCGATGCCGTCGACGAACGACTTGTCGAGTTTGACGATCGCGGCCGGGAACGCGCGCAACAGGCTCAGGGACGACTCCCCGGTGCCGAAGTCGTCAAGTGCCAGCCGTACGCCCATGTCGTGCAGTTCGTGCAGCACCCGGGACACGTGCTGGCCGCGCAGCACCGCCGACTCGGTCAGCTCCAGGACCAGCCGGTCCGGCGGCAGGCCGTGGTCGGCGAGGGCGGCCGCCACGTCGGCGACGAAGTCCGGATCGTGCAGCTGCCGTACCGAGACGTTCGGCGCCGCCTTCTCCAGCACGTCCGGGCCGAACTCGGCGAGCCAGGCCGCCGCCTGCCGGCAGGTCTCGCGCAGCACGAACCGGCCCAGCGGCACGATCAGCCCGGTCCGTTCGGCGGCCGGGATGAAGTCGGCCGGCGACACCAGGCCCTTCTCCGGATGCTCCCAGCGGACCAGTGCCTCGACGCCGACGATCCGGCCGTCGGCGAGCGCCACGATCGGCTGGTAGACGATCCGGAACTCGCCGGCGTCCAGGGCCCGGCGAAGGTCGCCGCCGAGCCGGGCGTGTGCCGAGGCCGGGCGTTCCATACCGCCCGCATAGCGGACCCAGTTGCCGCGGCCGCGCTGCTTGGCGGCGTACAGGGCGGCGTCGGCCCGGCGCAGCACATCGCTGGCCGGGGTGCCGCGCGGCGCGGTGGCCAGCCCGGCGCTGAACCTGACCAGCAACCGCTGATCACTGATCGGTACGGCCGTCGCGGTGGCGATCGCCGCGGCCACGCACTCGCCGGTGGTGTCCCCCGGTACGAGCACCGCGAACTCGTCCCCGGCCAGCCGTGCCACCTCGGCCTCCGGGCCGGCCGCCGCCCGCAGCAGATCCGCGAACGCGACCAGCAGGCCGTCGCCGGCGTCGTGGCCGAGCGAGTCGTTGACCGTCTTGAACTCGTCCAGGTCGGCCAGCAGCACGGTCGCCGGGCCGGTCGCGAGCACGGCGTCCAGGCTCTGCCGGAACAGGGCACGGTTCGCCAGGCCGGTGAGCGGGTCGTGGGTTGCCTCGTGCCGCAGCCGGGCCTCCGACTCCTGCTTCTCCCGCAGCAGGCGGGTGTTCTCCCGGTACACGACGTACTGGCGCAGCGCGACCAGGCCGGTCACCAGCACGGCCGCGGACACCACGAGCCGGCCCTCCCAGACGCCCGGCGCCCAGTGCCAGGGCCGGACCAGCACGTCCACCACCGGCACGTCGACCGCCAGCACCGCGAGGTACGGCAGCCACACGTTGCCCTTGCCCACGGGGACCGGGTTCGTGGCCGCGGACAGCTGACGGCGGCAGCCGAGCGCGATCAGCAGGCCGCTCACCGGCATCAGCACGGCCTGGCCCGGCAGGATGCCGTCGTAGCTCTCGAGGACCGCGAGCAGCGCCACCCCCGCGGAGGCCAGGCCGGTCGAGGCGACCAGCCGCATCGCACGGCGGTCGACCGGACCGCCCGCGATGTACGCCACCTTCGTGATCGATCCGGCGGCGAACGCGCACGCCAGCAGCAGGATGGCCAGGGCCGCGGTGCTCCATGGCTCGGGCGCCCAGATCATCGGAGCGATGCCGAAATGCCACAGCACGACGGCGCAGCCCAGGAACGCGATGGTGCGGTCCAGCCACTGCTTGCCGCGCTCGTACCAGCTGGTCACGCCGAGCGGCACCTGCGCCACGCCCCACATCGCCACCAGCACGCCGGCGCCGATCAGCACCGCGCCGGCCGGGGGCATACCGGGCAGCTCCGGTGCGGTCCGGAAGGCGTCCACCGCCAGCAGGCCGAACCCGGCCGCGAACAGGTAGCAGCAGGTCTCCAGCAGCAGCCAGAACCGGCGCCCGGCCGGGGCCATCGGCACGGCCCGGCGCAGCGAGCGCACCGCGACACCGCCGGTCGCCATCGACACCGGCATGAACAGGTAGCCGATCGCCACGGTGCCCGGGGACACGGTCACCCACAGCCCGTACCAGAGGGTGCCGAGCAGGCAGATCAGGGCGGCCGTGATGACGTGACGCCTCATGACAGGTACGCCCGGGCGCGCTGCTTCTCCTCGTACATGCGCAGGTCGGCGGTGTTGAGCAACTGGTCGGCACCGGCCGCCGGACCGGTGGCCAGGCCGATGCTGGCGCCCACCGACAGCTCCCGGCCGTCGATCCGGGCCGGTTCGGCCAGCGCGGTACGCAACCGTCCGGCGATCCGCTCGGCCGCCGCCGGGTCGCCGGCCATCACGGCGAACTCGTCACCGCCGAGCCGGGCCGGCACGTCCGCGGGCCCGGCACAGTCGCGCAGCAGGCCCGCCACGTGTCGCAGGACCGCGTCACCGGCCGCGTGGCCGTACGTGTCGTTGATCTGTTTGAAGCCGTTGAGGTCGATCAGCAGGACGGAGACGTCGCCCGAGCGCCCCGCCATCGCGGCGGTGAACCCGCGGCGGTTCGCCAGCCCGGTCAGCTCGTCGTGCCCGGCCTGGTAACGCAGCAGCTCGTGCAGCTCCCGGGCCTCGGTGACGTCCCGGGAGTTGGAGACCACGCCGTCGATGCCCGGCACATCGGCCAGGTTCACCGCCACCACCTCCAGCCAGCGCCACGACCCGTCCGCGTGCCGGTACCGGCCGTGCAGGGTCAGTTCGGTCCCCGGCGTCGAGTACAGCCGGTCCAGGTCACCGGCGAGCCGCTCCCGATCCTCACGGTGCAGGATGTCCAGCGCGCAGCGGCCGAGGACGTCGGCCACCGGGAAACCGAGCACCCGCTCGACCGCCGGGCTGAGGTAGGTGAACGTGCCGTCCGGCCGGGCGATCGAGATGATCTCCGACGAGTGTTCCAGCAGCGAGGTGAGCCGCTGCTCCCGGCGTCCGATCACGCCGACCAGGGCGTCGTTCTCCGCCAGTGCCAGCACCTGCCGGCCGATCACCAGGCCGACGTTGATCAGCAGGCCCGCCAGTGCGCCCCACGCGGACATCCCGAGCCCGCGGGTGATCAGGACGAACACCAGCGCGACCGCGCAGACCAGCGTGGCGGCGTACGGCAGCACACTGAATCGCCGGCGGCGGGTGAACCACTCGCGGCCGTCGAGGTCGTCCACGCCGTGCAGGAACTGCAAGCGCGGGCCGGCCAGGACCAGGAAGCACGGCAGGAGCACCGCGGCCATCTGCATCCCGGTGTTCGACACGCTGCCGCTGGGCAGGAGCACACTGACCGCCGCCAGGCCGACGGGCGCGAGCACCATCGGGCCGGCGGCCACGCGGCTCATCGGGGACACACCGGTCAGACCCGAACGGATCGCCACGAAGATCGCACACAGCACCACACCACAGCCGAACAGGGCCAGGAAGTAGGCCGCCGGCCCGCTTCCGGCCATCTCCGGGCGGGTCATGAGGCACCACGCCACCACCGTGGAGGCGGACATCAGAATCGCGGTGTCCAACAGCAGGCGGATGCGTTCACGGCGTGGCCGGCTCACCCCTCGTTGCGGCAGCAGCAGACCGATGATCATCACCACCACGCCGAGCATCATCGCCGCCGACTGCACCGGATGGAAGAAGATCCGCTGCATGCCCGGATCACTGAGGATCTTGCCCAGCTGCACCAGGTCGCCGGTGAGGAACAGCAGCCCGCCCACGCCGACCGCCCGCCAGAACCGGCGTGCGTGCGGGGGCAGCCCCGGGACGCCTGCCACCTGGCGCGACAGCCAGAACAACGCGAGGTCCAGGATCGGGCTGATGGACCAGCAGGCGATCAGCTGACCGCGGGGCGTACCCACGTCGAGCATGAAGGCGCCGACCACGATCACACCGGACACGGCCAGCGCGATCAGCACCGGATCGCGCCACAACCCGGCACGTACCGCTGGCGGCATGCCACTCTCCGTCCTGCTCCGGGCCTCCCCGGCAGCTATCGGCCGGTCCGCGCCCGGTCTTAGGCAAAAAAGCCGGCGACCGGCACGCCCCGGCTTGTCATGGCGGGTGGGGCGTACCGGTCGCCGGTGGTCCTCAGTCCTCCGGGGCCTCTTCCGTGGGCTCGTCGCTGGGCTCGCCGGTGGGAGCGGTGGTCGGCTCGGACGTCGGGGCGACCGTGGGCTCCGACGTCGGGGCGACGGTCGGCTCGGACGTCGGGGCGACCGTCGGTTCCGACGTCGGGGCCACCGTGGGAACGACGGTCGGGGCCACCGTCGGGGCGGTGGTCGGGGCCACCGTCGGGGCGGTGGTCGGGGACGACGGCGCCGGCGACGGCTTGCCCGGCTTACCGGACGCCTGGATCTTGGCGGCCGTGTACGCGGCGTCCACGCGGGTACCGGTCACCGACACCTTCTGACCGGCCGCCAGGACGTCCAGCTTCACCTTCTTGCCGTTCAGCACGATCCGGGCGTCCGCGGCGACCTTCATCGTCACGCTCTTGCCGCGGACGTCCTTGGTGCCGCTGCGAGCCGCGACGGTGACCGTGCCGGCTGCCGCGTCGACCGCGGTGACCGAGCCGCTGGCCTGGAAGTTGACCTTCTGCACCGGAGCCTTCGTCGGCTTCGGCGGCGTGGGCTTCGGCGGCGTGGGTTTCGGCTTCTCCGGCTTCTTGGCGGCGGACGCCGCGGCGGACGGCGACGAGCCCTGGGCATAGGCGGCCACGCCGGAGACGGCAACGGGAATCGTGACGGCCGCGGCAATGGCGAGGGCGGCGGCACTACGGCGCATACGCATCGGGAGAACTCCTCAACTCGGGGGTGAACTCATCGTTAGCCGCCACGGGTTCAGCCCGGTTGCCCGCACGGTTGCGGATCGGTTGCGCCGGGATTTGTCACGGACGGTGAGATGCGTCGCGCGACCGAGATCCGGGAGTTGACATGCCGTGCCGTACTGGGCGAATGTCCTGGGATGCACGATGTCTGGCCGGACGCGGGTGTGCTGCTCGCCTCGCGGTACCGCCTGATCACTCTCCTCGAGACGGGCGGTATGGCGCAGGTCTGGAGGGCCACCGACGAGCTGCTCGACCGCCCTGTCGCGGTCAAGCTGCCGGCCGGTGACACCCGGGCCGCACACCTGGCCTGGCGGGAGGCGCGGCTGGCGGCGCGACTCTCGCACCCCGGCATCGCCGCCGTGCACGACTACCGGGAGGCGGTCCGGCCGGACGGCTCGGTCGCACCGTTCGTGGTGATGGAACTCCTCAGCGGCGAAACCGTCGCGGCCCGGCTGTGCGACGCCGGCGGCCCGATGCCGTGGGGCGAGGCGGTGTCGATCGCGGCCGCCGTCGCCGAGGCGCTGGCCGCCGCCCACGCCGCCGGCGTCGTGCACCGCGACATCAAACCCGGCAACGTGATGCTCTCCCCCGGCGGCGTCAAGCTGCTCGACTTCGGGATCAGCGCGGCCGCCGGTGAACCCGACGACGACGACACCGGCGTCAGCTTCGGCACGCCCGCCTACGCCGCCCCGGAACGTCTCGACGGCAAGCCGGCCGAACCGGCGACCGACCTCTACGGCCTGGGTGTGCTGCTGTTCGAGATGGTCAACGGCGAGCCGCCGTACGACGTCAACACCTGGGAGGAACTCGCCGCCGCCCAGGCGCACGGCCCCACCCCGCTGTCCGAGGCGCTGCCGGCCCGGCTGCGCGAGCTGATCACCCGCTGTCTCGACGACAACCCGGCCCGCCGGCCCACCGCGGCACAGGCTCGCCGGATCCTCACCCGGCTCGTCCCGTCGGCGCCGGCCCGGCTGACGATCCCGCTGCCCAAGCCACCACCCACCGGGCACGCCAAGGTGCTGCCGGTCGCACCCCGTACCGGCAACCCGGTGATCCGGCGGGCCGCCGTCGGCGTGGCGCTGGCCGTCACCGCGGTCGCCTTCGTCGCCGTTGTCAACGCGGTCGGCGACAACGGCGACGGTCCCGGTTCCGCCGGGCCGGCCACCACCACGTCACCGGCCGTGCCGGACCGGACGGCACCGACCGAGGCGACCGGGACCACGCCGCCCCCGGTCCCGCCCGACCCGGCCGTCACCACGGTCGTCCCGACCACCGCGGCTGTTCTCACCGTGGAGGCCGCGCTCACCCGCGTCCAGGCCACCGTCGAGGCGGGCGAGGAGTCCGGCGAGATCCGGCCCGACGTGGCCCTCGACCTCAAGAACCTGCTCGGCCTCATCGATCCGGACGCCGACGCCGCGCTCAACGACCAGGTCGACGAGTTGCTGCGCAAGGTCCGCCAGCGCCAGAACGAGGGTGGCCTCACCGACACCCGCGCCGGCCTGCTGCGGGAACGGCTCAACGACCTCCGGTCCGCCTCGACCCCCTGACCCCTTTCTTCGGTACGCGCTACGCGCCCTCAACCGCACCCCTCGCGCACCCGCCCACACCGCGACGGGCTGCCCGCGAGACAGCGGTCCTGCACAGCCAGAACCAACCGGCTGGCGCGCACCGCTGTCTCAGCGCTCGTGAGACAGCGGTCCCGCACAGCTGGGGGTGACGGTGAGGGGACGGCTCAGCCCGTGAGGGGCCTTGGGCGCGGGAGGCGGCAGGCACGTCGCCGGCGATGCCCGGGCGCCTTCCGTGGACCGTACGATATGGGTTTTTTAGGCGGAACCGCGCAGGATCAGGCGGGTGGGCAGTACCGTCTCGAAGTCGGCCGGCTCGTCGCCGTCGATCTTGGCGAGCAGCAGCCGGACCATCTCCTGACCCATCTGCTCGACCGGCTGGTAGACGCTGGTCAGCGGCGGGTCGGTGTGCCGGGCGACGACCGAGTCGTCGAAGCCGACCACGGCGACGTCCTGCGGGACACGACGCCCGGCCCGGCGCAGCACGCGCAGCGCGCCGGCGGCCATCATGTCGGACGCGGCGAACACCGCGTCGATCTGCGGGTACTGCTGGAGCAGCCACTCCATCGCGGTGGCGCCGCTGAGTTCACCGAAGTCGCCGCGGGCGGCCGGCCCTTCGCCGACGACGTCGCGGTAACCGTCGTAGCGGGCGATACCGACCGCCATGTCGAGCGGACCGGTGATCGTGGCGATGCAGCGGCGTCCCTGATCGCGCAGATAGGTGACGGCGGCACGGGCCCCGGCCCGGTTGTCGGCGTCGACGAAGCTGACCGGCTCCGGATGGTACGGCCGGCCGGCCCGCACCGTGGGCACGCCGCGTTCCTCGAGCATGGCCGGCAGCGGGTCGTCGCCGTGCAGGGAAAGCAGCAGGGCGCCGTCGACGTGCTGGCGGGTGAGGTATCCCTCGAGCTGGCGGCGTTCCTCGGGGGCCTGCGCGATCATCAGGACCATCTGCAGGTTCCGGGCGACCAGCACCGACGAGACGGACTGCACGATGCGGCCGAAGAACGGTTCGGCGAAGAACCGCTCCCCGGATTCGAAGATCACCAGGGCTATCGAATCGGTTCGCTGGGTGACGAGCGCGCGCGCCGCCCGGTTCGGTACATAGCCGAGCGCGTCGATGGCCTCCTGGACGGCTTCCCGCGCCTTGGGGCTGACCTGCGCCGACCCGTTGACGACCCGGGACACGGTCCCACGACCGACCCCGGCCCGCGCGGCAACCTCTTCCAGAGTCGGCCGCCCGGTGGAGCGGCTCCGGTCTTCCCTCATCGCTGAACCGTCCTTTCCGCGACCGACCCACGGTACACGTGCGGCCTGCGCGTTTCCAGCGCGGCCGGGTCCTGCGGCAGAGTGGACGCGTGCGACCACACCGAATCGCGATCCTGGTCCTCCCGGGCGCGGCGCCTCTCGACGTCGGGATCAGCGCGCAGATCTTCGCCCCGAAGCACGGCCTGCCGTACGAGACGCGGCACTGCTCGCTGGCCGCCGGGCCGGTCCCCGGGCGCGACGGCCTGGGTTTCGTGGTCGAGTACGGCCCGGAGGCGCTGGACGACGCGGACACCCTGATCGTGCCCGGCTTCAATGATCCGCTGCGGCAGCTGGACCGGGTGATTCTCGACGGGCTGCGCAACGCCGCGGCGCGGGGCGCCCGGATGGTGTCGATCTGCACGGGCGCGTTCGCGCTGGCCGCCGCCGGGTTGCTGGACGGGCGGCGGGCCACGACACACTGGTCGATGGCACCGGTCCTGGCCCGCGAGTACCCGCGGGTCCGGGTCGATCCGCGCGTGCTGTTCGTCGACGAGGGGCGGGTTCTGACGTCGGCCGGGGTCGCCGCCGGCATCGACCTGTGCCTGCACCTGATCCGCAGCGATCACGGGGTGCAGGCGTCCAACGACGTGGCCCGCACCATCGTGGCGGCCCCGTACCGCAGCGGCGGCCAGTCGCAGTTCGTGCCGCGCACCGTCCCGGAACCGCTGGGTGAGGTGTTCGCCGCGACCCGCGAATGGGCGCTGCACCGGCTGGACAAGCCGATCGGTGTCGCCGACCTGGCCCGGCACGCCGGGGTGTCGACGCGCACGTTCGGACGCCGGTTCGTCGAGGACACCGGCTACACGCCGATGCGGTGGATCCTGCGGGCCCGCGTCGACCGGGCGCGGGAGCTGCTGGAGTGCTCCTCGCTCGGGGTGGAACAGATCGCCGGCCGGGTCGGGCTGGGCACCGGCGCGAACCTGCGGCTGCACTTCCAGCGGATCCTCGACACGACGCCGACCGAGTACCGGCGGGCGTTTGGCGGAAAGCTTGCGGGATCCGGCGCTGCACCGGCTGTCCCGCCGGCGCCACGCGTCCAAGAATAGATGCATGCGAGTTGCTATCAATGGTTTTGGTCGGATCGGGCGGAATGTTCTCCGGGCGGCCGCCGGCCGGGACGACCTCGAGATCGTGGCGATCAACGACCTGGCCGACGCCCGGACCCTCGCCCACCTGCTCCGCTACGACAGCACCCTGGGCCGCTTCCCCGGCGTCGTGTCGCACGGCGACGACCACCTGATCGTGAACGGTCACAAGATCACGGTGACGGCCGAGGCCGACCCGTCCCGCCTGCCCTGGCACGACGTCGATGTCGCCGTCGAGTCGACCGGCCGCTTCACCGCCGGCGCGGACCGCCACGTGACCCGGAAGGTACTGGTCACCGCCCCGGCGAAGGGTGCCGACGTGACCATCGCCTACGGCCTCAACCACAGCGCGTACGACCCGGCGCGGCACCGCGTCGTGTCGAACGCGTCCTGCACCACCAACGCCCTGGCCCCGATCGCGTCGGTGCTCGACGACCTGGCCGGCATCGAGGCCGGTTCGATGACCACGATCCACGCGTACACGCAGGAACAGAACCTGCAGGACGGCCCGCATCGTGACCTGCGCCGGGCCCGCGCGGCCGCGGTGAACATCGCCCCGACGACGACCGGCGCGGCCACCGCGATCGGCGCGGTCCTGCCCCGGCTCGACGGCCGCCTGTCCGGGTACTCGGTGCGGGTGCCGGTCCCGGTCGGCTCGATGGTCGAGCTGAACGCGCTGGTCCACCGCCCGGTCAAGATCGAGGAGATCAACGAGGCGTACGCCGCGGCGGCGGCCGGCCCACTACGCGGAATCCTCGAATTCTCGGCTGATCCACTCGTCTCCTCGGACATCACCGGCAACCCCGCCTCGTCGATCTTCGACTCGCTGCTGACCGCCGCGAACGGGCGCCTGGTGAAGGTCGTGGCCTGGTACGACAACGAATGGGGCTTCGCCGGCCGGGTCGTCGACACATTGACGCTCCTGGCCCGTTAACCTGTGCGGATGGCGGTCACCCTGGCGGATGTTGCCCGGCTCGCCGGGGTGTCCCCGGCGACCGTCTCCCGCGTCATCAACGACAGTGCAAAAAAGGTCAACGAAGATCTCCGGGAGCGCGTCCTCGCGGCCGTGCGGCAGCTGCACTACGTGCCGAACGCGCACGCGCAGAGCGTGGCGCGCCCCCGCAAGTCCGCGGTCGGCGTGATCGTGCACGACGTCTCCGACCCGTACTTCGCCGAGATCACCCGTGGCCTCCAGCGGCAGGCCGGCGCCCAGGACCGGCTCCTGGTCATCTGCAACAGCTACCGGGAGCCGGAGCGCGAACTGGCGTACGTCAGCCTGCTGCGCGCCCAGCAGGTGCACGCGCTGATCCTGGCCGGGTCCGGCTACCACGACGACGAGTTCACCGCCCGGCTCAACGGCGAGCTCGAGGCGTACCAGGAGGCCGGCGGCCGGGTCGCGGTGATCGGCCGGCACCGTCTCGTCGGCACCGCCGTCCTGCCCGGCAACGAGGACGGCGCGCACGAGCTGGGCCTGCGTGTCCTCGGGCTCGGCCACCGGGAGGTCGGCGTCATCGCCGGTCCCCGCTACCTGACCACCACCACCGACCGGCTCACCGGATTCCGCCGTGCCTTCGACGAGCTGGGCGTCGAACTGCCGTCGTCGCGACTCGTCTACTCCGACTTCACCCGCGACGGCGGTGCGGCCGCGGCCGGAGCGCTCATCGACGCGCAGCCCGGCCTCACCGCGCTGATCACCCTCAACGACTCGATGGCGGTCGGTGCGATGGCCACGCTGCGGGAACGCGGTGTCCGCGTCCCCGACGAGGTCTCCGTCACCGGTTTCGACGACATGCCCATCGCCCGGGACGTCACGCCGGCTCTCACCACGGTCCGGCTTCCGCTGGTCGAGATGGGCGAGCGGGCGATGGCACTGGCTCTCGACGACGCCCACGTCCCGCACACCGAACGCGCCGACGCCACCCTGGCCTGGCGTTCCTCCTGCGTTCCCCCGCCACGCTGACGGCCCCGGCCCCGGCCTCGGCCTCGGCCTCGCCCTCGCCCTCGCCCTCGCCCTCGCCCTCGCCCTCGCCCTCGCCCTCGCCCTCGCCCTCGCCCTCGCCCTCGCCCTCGCCCTCGCCCTCGCTCTCGCGGGATCGGGCCTCAGGCGTCGACGTGCGTACGCTCGCCGTCCGGGTCGAACACCGCGATCACCTCGGCCGGACCGCCCCGGGCACCGAAGGCGTGCGGGGTCATCGTGGAGAAGGACGCCGCCTCACCCTCCTGAACGAGCACCTCACGCTCGCCGAGGAGTAGCTCCACCGTCCCGGACAGGACGGTGAACCAGTCCCGCCCCGGATGGACCCGCTGATCCTCCGGTCGCCGGGAGGCCGGCCGGGTGATCCGGATCCGGGCCACGGTCAGGCCGTTGTGGTGGTGGTCCCCGCTGAGCACCCAGGTCGTCATCCCCCGCTCCGGATGCCGGTGCGGTTTGATCACCACAGCGTCGCCGGCCGTCTCGACGAGCTGGTCGAGGCTGGCCCCGAGCGCCCGCGCGATGGCGGTCAGCTGATCGAGGCTGATCCGCCGGTGGCCGGTCTCGATCCGGCTCAGCGTGGACGGGCTCAGATAGCACCGGCCGGCCAGATCATCGAGCGACCAGCCCTTGGCGAGGCGCAACCCCCGGATGCGGGCCCGGACCAGTGCGTCGACCTCAGCGTCTTGCGTCATACGCAAGAGCTTATGCTCCAGCCGCAATGCCAGTCTACAGTCGGTGGCATGGCACACGCTGATCAGACCGCTCAGGGCGGGCACGGACGTCACCAGCACGGCGGACACGGGGACGGGCTCCGGGAGATGCTCGATCTCGACGCCGAGGTCGGAGCGGCGGAGCTCGCCCGCTTCACCGCCCGGATCGCCGCGCTCGCCGGTGATCATCCGGTGCGGGACGTGGTGGATCTCGGCGCCGGCACCGGAAGCGGAACGTTCGCGCTGCTCCGGCAGTTCTCGGAAGCGATCGTGACAGCGGTCGACACCTCCGGCGAGATGCTCGGTCATCTCAGCGGGAGCGCCCGGCAGCACGGCTTCGACAGCCGGGTCCGGCCGATACGGGCCGACCTCGACGAGCGGTGGCCCGCGACCGGCCCGGCCGACCTGGTCTGGGCCGCGTCCTCGATGCACCACCTGGCCGACCCCGACCGGGTGCTGCGCGACATCCACGCCACGCTGCGCCCCGCCGGCCGGCTGGCGATGATCGAGATGGAGTCGATGCCGCACTTCCTGCCCGACGACATCGGCATCGGCGCGCCCGGCCTGGAGGATCGCTGCGACGTACTGATGGCCGAGGCCCGCGCCGAGCATCTCCCCCACATGGGTTCCGACTGGACGGCCCGCCTGACCATGACCGGCTTCAAGATTCAGGAGTCGGGCGATCTGGTGGTCGACCTGCCCGCACCGGTCCCGGACGCCGCGGCCCGCTACGCCTACGCCACCCTGCAGCGCCTCCGCGCGGGCCTGGCCGACCGCCTGACCGCCGAGGACCGGGACACTCTCGACGTCCTGCTCGCTGACGACGGCCCGCACGCCCTCCGCAACCGAGCCGACCTGACCGTACGCAGCACCCGGTCGTTCTGGATCGCCACCCCCG
Source organism: Actinoplanes sp. NPDC023801 (assembly GCF_040639655.1). NCBI lineage: Bacteria > Bacillati > Actinomycetota > Actinomycetes > Micromonosporales > Micromonosporaceae > Actinoplanes > Actinoplanes sp. NPDC023801. Next base: position 41,807 of record NZ_JBFAAI010000003.1, read on the forward strand.
CCTGACCCACCCTGCCTGACCCCCGCATGGCCGTCCTGTCCTGCTACGGCCGGCGGGTTCAGGCGGTGGCGGTCTCGGCAGCTCGCTCCTCGATGACGGACTTGATGCGATCGGCCTGGACACGGCTCTTGATGCCGGTGACGGCCTGCACCTTGTAGCGGCTCAACCGGCCGGTGCTGCGCAGGTGCTCGAACAGTTCGGCACCGTGCATCTCCAGCAGGTCGTCGTCGCTGGCCGGGCGGGCGCTCCGGGGGCGCGGAAGCAGTTCGGCCCACGGCTGGACACTGCCGGGGGCGGTCATACCGCTGAGCGCGAGCACGTAGTCGCCGACGAACCGCCGGATCGTGGCGTCGTCGAGACGGGGCGCGCTCGGGGCCAGCAGGTCGGCGAGTTCCTCCGGGTCCAGGGGCTGGCCTTCGCCGAGTTCCTCCTCCAGCGCGGCACGCAGGTCGAGCAGCGCGTTGTGCCAGGCCTCCGAGCCGTCCGGGGCGAGGGCGGGGGCGGGCAGGAAGTCCCGCCACGGGTACGCCGACTCGACGTGTTCCCCGTCGAGCTCGCTGATGTACTCGTTGATGAACGTGCGGACCACACCCTCACCGAGTTCCTGCACGCGCGGGGCGAGTTTGCGGGCCAGCTCGGTGCGCCGCATGTAGTTCATCTCGGGCAGGTCCTCGGCGCTGATCTCCTCGGCGACCATCTTGCTGAGCCGGTCGACGGCGAGCCGCCACCACGGTGACCCGGCGATGCTGACGGCCGGGCGCGCCCCGGTCGGCGTCGACGCCCACGCCGGGGCCGGCGCGGGACCGGGCACGACAGTGCCGTCACGGGCGGCACCGCGCTGAGCCGGGACCGGCAGCACCACCCCACCCGCGGCGGCGGCACGCTGCGCGACGGTGGCGCGACCCGCGCTATGGCTACCCGGAACGGCACCGGCCACAGCGCCACCGACAGCCGTTTCACCACCGGAGGAGGCCGGCCCGGAGGCGGCCAGGCCGGACGAAGGCAGGCCCGAGGAGGCGAGATCGGAGGAGGTCAGGCCGGAGGAGAGCAGGCCGGACGAGGGCAGGCCGGACGAGGCGAGCTCAGGGGAGACGAGCTCAGAGGAGGCGAGATCGGAGGGAGCCAGGCCGGACGAAACCAGGGGGGAGGACGCCAGGCCGGAGGAGGCCGGGACCGGAGACGGCAAGCCGGACGAAGGCGGGACCGGAGACGGCCGGGCCGAGGAGGACGCCACCGGAGACGGCTGGCCGGAGTAGCGCTCGCCGGAGCCGGACGGGAACGCGGAAGGCCGGCCGGACGAGGACAGACCGTCCCGGAAGGACTCGGCGGCGCCGGTCTCCGCACCCGCGGCCGAGTCGTCGACCCGCCCCGCCGCCTCGTCGGCGATGAGCGCCGCGGCGGAAGGCGGGACGAACTTGACCGGTTCGACGAACTGGACCGCCTGCCCGTTCGAGGGCGGGGACGCAACCGGGGTGAGCGCATGGGACAGCACGTCCGCCGGGTCCGGACCGGAGGCGGGCGGCTCGGCGATGACCGGGGTCCCGGCGGCCACCGGGGCGGCCGGGTTCCGGACCGGCACATTGATCCGCACGGCGCCGGGGACGAGCAGGTCCATCACCCGCTGGATCCGGGAGAGCTGCTCGATCACCTCGTCGACGACCGGTTCGCCCGCGGTGCGCGCGTCCTTCAGCAGCCGCGACCGCCACCAGGGCTTGGGGAAACGGCCCGCGCTGACCCGGTGGTAGTTGACGACCATGCGCCGCACCTGGCGTTCGGCGGCCATCCGTACCAGATCGGGGTCGTCGTCGGGAATGAGCCATCCCCAGCGTTCCGCGAGGCGGCGCGGGCTGTAGGCGAAGCGTCCGCGCCGGACCCGCTGGCCGGCGGCGGTGAGCGCCGCCCACCACATCAGGAAGATCATGCAGGGTACGGCCAGCCGGAGCAGTTTCTCGGTGAACGTGACCGCGTTGCTCGCGACGATGACACCGGACAGTCCCGCGATGAGGGCCGCGATCCACAGCATCGCCCCGGGGTGACCGGGGGTGACGATCGTGCCGTCACTCGCGTAGACGGAGGTGCGCCGGTACTGTTCGGCCGCCAGCGAGGTGGCGGTCAGGAAGCAGATCTCGAAGACCGCGAACACCAGTACCGCGAAGATCGCCGGAAGTTTGAGCTGGTCGAGCGCGATGACCCACATGCCTTCGGCGTTGAGCAGCAGCGCCAGGTTCATGCTGAAGGCCAGCGCGAGTGGCCGCAGCGGCTTCTTCGAGCGTTTGGCCCAGATCGCGAAGCCGATCAGCAGCACCACGCCGAGCAAGCCGCCGGCCAGCAGGACCAGGGCCGCATAGTCCCGCCAGAAGTCGGCGATCAGGTCGTTGAACTGCTTCACGGGGTGACGCCTTTCGAAGCCGGAGGGGGAGCCGGTAGGAACTCGTCGAGCGCGACGGCGATCAACGCGGAGCGGTTGCCGGTAGTGTGCCGTGCCGCCAGATCGTCGATGACGGCGAGGTTGGCCGGGTGGGGCCGGAGGGACACCTGGACCCGGTCCTCGCGGTGGCGTCGCCGGCCGGAGCGCTGGGTGACGAAGATCCCGTCGGTCTCGCCGGCGGGTTCGCCGCTCGCGCCGATCAGGTCGGCGAGCCGGGTGTGGGTGGCGTTGAGCGCGTCGAACACGAGCTGGGTGTGGGAGCGGCCGGTGGCGGCGGCGCGTGCACGCAGCCTCGACCGCACGCCGACGGGCAGGTAGACGACCACACTGCCGCCGGCCCGGACCGCGCCACCTTCGCTGCCGGTGATCGTGCTGGCGCTCCCTGGCACGGCTGTTCCTCCAGATGTCGGCGGGTGTCGGCGCGCTTTCTACCACGTCCGCGTTACCGACCCGGCATGCCACGCGCGAGCGCATGACGCTATCCGATAGTGCTATCCGGCTGCGATCGCGGGACGGAGTGGCGAAGATCCATTCATCCCATTACGTTCGGTTCGATGGGGATGCAGCGCCGGGAAGGGTTCTAGCGGGTGATGGTCTGGACGTGGGTGGCCGGCGCCGCGGCAGTGGTGACGATCATCCTGACGTGTGTGGCGGCGGTGGCGGCGTGGCAGCGGCCGCGGCCGGGTCCGGCGGTGCCGGGCGAGGTGCAGGAACTGCTTGACGACGTGGAGTCGGTGCGGGCAGCCGCCGAGCGGGCGGCGGCCGAGGCCGACGAGGCACGGCGCCGGGCCGAGCGGGCGGCCGGGGCGCGCGACAAGGCGGAGGACCGTTTCCTGGAGGCCCAGTGGGAGGCCCGGGTCGCGACGGTGGACGAGACGCATCTGCTGGTGCAGCGGGCGGCGCTCGCGGCGTACCGGCGGGGTGAGTTGTCGGTGGAGCAGCTGAACGGCATCTGGCACCACGCCGGTCCGCCGGCCGCGCTGCTCGACCGCGATCAGGTCCGCGACGCCCGGCTTGCCTACGAGGAGGCGGTGGCCGAGACGGTGCAGGTACGGCAGCAGGCGCATGTCGCGTCGGTCGCCGCCGAGGTGCTGGTCGAGGAGGCCCGCAACGCCGAGGTCGACGCCGTCGAGGCGTGGGAGGCGGAGGAGGCGGCCCGTCCCACTCTCGACAAGTTGTTCATCGGCGACGAGCCGGTCAGAGGAACCACACGATGACGCTGATCACCCCGATGGCGGCGAACACCATCAGAAGCAGGCCGCCGATCACCTCGCCGCGACCCATGTCGGCTGGCGGCTGGTAGGGCTCGATCCGAGGAGCAGGAGAAAGAGCAGGATCTGGACCAGGAGCCCGCCGGGCAGGCGCCGGGGTCGGCCGGACCTGTGGGGTGCCGGCCCGCCGGATCAGCTCGGCGAGGCGGGCCTCGGCGACGGGCCCGAGCGGCCGGGGACTCTCGCCGTGCAGGAGCAGGGCCCGGAGCTGGTCACCGGCGGACCGGCGGTGAGCCTTGGCGAACGCCATGAGCTCCGCCGGGGTCGCCTCCTCGGTGAGGTAACCCCATCGGCCGGCCTCGGCGAGGTTGCCGGTGCGCCGGTGCACAGCGGCAAGCCGGGCGCGCAGCGAGAGATCGAGCCGGTCGGCCGCGATCAGGCTGTGCAGACGCTGTGCGGCGAGGTGGGTGTGACCGCGTTGCAGGTCGAGGTCCACTTTGGCCAGGGTCTCGGATTTCGCCATGGCATCGATTGTGGCCGGAGAGGGCCAGCCTCCGGCCCCATGTGCGAACAGGCACAGAACGGCCCGGCTGCCGGGGCAGCCGGGCCGTTCGCGGCGATCAGGTGAAGAGGATCAGCTGTTCAGCGAGCAGGGAGCCAGGCCCTCGGCGTTCAGGTTCGGCTTCGCGGCGTTACGGCCGATCGCCGTCTCCATGCGGTTGATGGTCGCGAACCGCTTGTCCTCCAGCGGGCCGAGGATGGCGTTCTTGATGAAGTTCGCACCACCCTGGCCGACCGAGTTCTTGATCCGGGCGTTCGCCTCGTTGATCTGGGTCTGCAGCAGCGCCAGGTTCCGGTCGATCTCGGCCTGCGCCTGCGCCGGGATCGCCACGTTGATGGCGACGGCCGGGCAGTTGACGGTCGCGGTGCCGTCGTTGACACCGGCGTTGCCGCCGCCGTTGTTGCCCGCGTTGCCGTTGCCACCGGCGTTGCCGTTGTTCGCCGGCGGGTTCGCGGGCGCCGCGGCGCCACCGCCACCGGCGTTCACCGAGCAGGTGGACAGTCCTTCGGCGTTCAGGTCCGGCTTCGCGGCGTTACGGCCGATCGCCGTCTCCATCCGGTTGATCGTGGCGAACCGCTTGTCCTTCAGCGGGCCGAGGATCGCGTTCTGCACGAAGTTCGCGCCGCCCTGGCCGACGGAGTTCTTGAGCCGGGTGTTCGCCTCGTCGATCTGGGTCTGCAGCAGCGCCAGGTTCCGGTCGATCTCGGCCTGCGCCTGCGCCGGGATCGCCACGTTGATAACGACGTCCGGACAGGCGATCGTTCCGACGTTCCCGGCCGCGGCGGCGCCGGCCTGCACCGACTTCGCGGGTACCTGGGCCGGCTCGGGCGAGGCGTTGCCACCGCCGCCGGTGTTCAGCGTGCAGGGCGCCAGGCCCTCAGCATTCAGGTCCGGCTTGGCCAGGGTACGGCCGATCGCCGTCTCCATCCGGTTGATCGTGGCGAACCGCTTGTCCTTCAGCGGGCCGAGGATCGCGTTCTGGATGAAGTTGGGGCCACCCTGACCCTGGCTGGTACGGATCCGGTTGTTGGCCTCCTGGATCTGCGTGTTCAGCAGCTGCAGGTTGCGGGCGATCTCGGCCTGGGCCTGGGCCGGCACGGCACCGAGCTTGTCGGCGACCGTCTGGCAGTTCACTGTGGGTACAGCACTGTCGGCGGCGGCCGCCACGCCGAGTCCGACCCCGACGAGCGCCACCGCGACGCCTGCCACACCGGCGACCCGCCAGCGCCGGATGTTCGATGCCCCCGCGTTGCTCCGGTAGCTCCGGTACCGCTTCATGTGCGTGCCTTCCTTTTGAACCGCCTTCTCGCCGGTCCATACGGGAACGCTCCCAAGCGCGGATCACCGAAGATCGGAATAAAGAAAAACTTAAGGTTCCAGGGCTTCCTCTTTAAAGGAAACTCACCATACGAAGGTCTGCTCGGCGCTCACGCTGGTGGCCCGCGCCCTCAGTACGCCGTGCAGAACGCCACGGAACGTGACCTCCGCGGAGACCCAGCGGCGGTTGTCCCGGGCATAGAACGAGAACTGGCCACCTGGGGCGCTGTTGGAGTAATACCGCTCCCACCCGCCGGCCTTCTCGGCCTGGGCCCGCAGCATGCCGTACCGGGCACCGGCGTTGTCGAGCTCGGCCGAGACGAACTCGTTGTTGGCCTGGGACCGCAGTTTCGTGACCCCGGACGCGGCGTCCCGGCACACGATGAATTTCTCCCACTTGCCGGGCGCCACCGCGCGGGCCCGCAACGCGCCGTAGTCGCCGTCCTCCCAGCCGATCTCGGCGGACACGTAGCGCCTGTTGGCCACCGACTTGATGGTGATGTCATGCCAGCAGGGCACCTGCGGAGCGCCGGTGACCGCGGCGACGTCCCGGCGCATCTGCTCCAGCACGGGCGATCCGGTGCCGGGCGGGGTCAGAACGCCGGTCGATCCGGTGGCGCCGGCCGGCCCGCCGAGGCCCGCGAGAAGGAGGATTCCGGCCGGGACCGCCGCCAGCCGACGGGCAACAATATTCATGACCAACACTCCGATAACCGGCATTTTCGACAACGTGCGTCAGCGTAGTCGAGGCGGCCGCGACGGAGTTCCGGAATCGGGGCGGAAAACCGGTTCCCGGCCGTGTCGTACCGGCCGGGAACCGTGACTCACAACCGGCCCGCGCCGGCGCCGTTGCCGACCACCGCCGGAACCTGCTCGGTGGGCGTCACCGGACCGGCCCGCAGCACCGGCCTCCAGCCGGCGTCCGCGCCCAGGTCCGGGTCGTGGGTGGCGTTGTACTCGTCGAGCAGACTGACCGCCTCGACCGGCCCGGTGCCGACCCGCGTGAGCGTGCCGATCTCGGTGATGGCCGTGCCACCCCAGTCGTAGACGACGTCCTCCAGGGCGAGATCCGCACTGCGCAGCAGGAAGTTGTTCTCGGCATAGATTGCCGAGTAGACCCCCACCCCCCACGAGTACGAATAGGCGTCCTCATCGGTCTGGTAGAAGTAGTTGTTGTAGACGTCGACCTGTCCGAATCGGACACGCGGCACCCGCTGCCCCACGTTGGCGAACAGGTTGTGGTGCAGGGTGACCCGGAGTTTCCCGAGGTCCGCGCCGACCGTGTTGGTGGATCCGATCAGCATCGTCTTGTCGTGCTCCTGGAACACGTTCCAGGAGGCGGTGACGTAGTCGGACGCGCGGATGATGTCGAGCGCGCCGTCGTGCACCTGGTAGGGCCGCCCGAAGTACCGCGGCTGACTGGCGTCGATGTTGTTGCCGTCGCTGAACGTGTTGTGGTCCGCCCACACGTGCGTGGCCCCGGTAAGCGTCACCAGGTCGTAGGCGGAGTTCCAGTTGCCGAGCGAACCGTCGGTCGGATCCCAGGCCGGGAAGCAGTCGGCCGCGTCCTCGAACCGCACGTTGCGCACGATCACGTTGTCCACGTTCTGGATCAGCAGGTTGCCGCCGACGAGCCGGGCGTTCGGCAGGCCGTAGATGGTGGTGTTGGCACCGACCCGGAACTGGATCCGGGCCGCCTGGTTGCGCTGCGACCGGACCCGGGCCTCCTCGAGCGGGCCCGTCGGCCGGGACGTGCGACCCCACACCGCGGGATCGTAGGCGGCCAGGTAACCGTCCAGCGTGTACGCCGGGTCGGCGTAGTCGGCACAGGTCAGCGGGTTGCCCGCGTCGTCCTCGTTGGCCCGGATGGTGCCCTTGATCAGCACGATCCGCGGGGTGGGGTCGGTGCCACCGGCCAGCGCGGCGGCGAGTTCCGCGCGATTGCGCACCACGAACACGTGCGCGTCGTCGGCCGCGCTGCCACCGGTGGTCCCGGTGGTCGCGGCGGCCCATCCGTCGTTCGCGGGCAGGACAGCCCGCGCCTCGGCCGGCGCTGTCAGCGGGGCCGCGGAGGCGGGAACAGAGGCGACACCGGCGGCGAGGACGAGGCCGATGGTCGCGGCGAGAGCGGTACGCACGGCCTACCCGACCGATTCCCGGCCCGAGAGAGCATTCACTGCATCAGATCCCTTCTCTAATGAAAATCCCTTTCCGGTACGGCGGACGAGCGCACGAAAGCACGCCCGCCCGCCGTGGCTCTGGTGGTTCAGCGGACCTCGGCCAGTCCGTCGATCGGAACTCGTACGCCGGGCCGGGACCAGGGCACGCCCGACTCGGAGGGCAGCCGTCCCGTGTCGGCCATCTCACGGACCAGCGCGTCGATGCCCGCGATGACCGAGCCGCCGCCGTCCGGATGCGGTTCCCGCCAGCGGGGGCCGATCTCCGCGGGCGGTGGGGCGGCCACGATCGCCTCGACCACCGCGGTGAACCCGGCGGTCCGCTCGAGCGGCGCCAGCAGCGGGACGGCCGGGTCGCGCCGGTGTTCGAGCAGGTTCTCCAGCAGGCCCACCCGGCCCGGGACATGCTTGAACTCGGGCTCCCCCGGGAGCCGCAGGCGGTCTGTCGGGTATTCCAGGACGGCGTCGCCGACCCGGATCTCGCCGGCGATGAACACCGGCGAGGCGAGCGTCACGGCCGCCGTGATCCGCCGCCCGCCGGTACCGGTCAGTCGCAGGAACGTGGTGTCGTCGGTCTCGATGTCCCGGGTCCGGTAGCGCTCCAACTCGATCTCGACCGGCTGGAACCCGGGCACACGTGCCCCGGCGGCCACCAGCGCCTGCATCAACGCGTGCGCGAACGGGTTGACCAGCGCGCCGTCGAGCACCGGGCGGCCGTCGACGGTACGCCGGCCGGCCCACGGCGCACGCCGGTAATAGGTGTCCGGCCGCCACCAGGCTCCGGTCACCCCGATGTCGCCGTCCGGTGCCGCCACGCAGAGTTCGGCGAGCGCTGCCGAGCCGAGCGCCTGAAAACCGACCTGGCAGATCCGCCCGGTGGCGGCCACGGCCTCGGCGAGGGTCGTGTGCTCGGCCAGCGACATGACCGGCGGCTTCTCCAGCAGCAGGTCAGCACCGGCCGCGAACACGTCGAGCGCGATGGCCAGATGTGTGTGCGGCGGGGTGCAGATGATGACGACCTCGGGCCGCGCGGCCGACAGCAGGGTGAGGTGGTCGGTGAAGAACGGCACGCCCGGCAGCGGTGCGTCCGGGTGCGGTTCCACCGGCTGCCGGTCACACAGCCCCGCCACCTCGACCAGTCCCGCGTCGGAGAGCCGCTGGAGCACACGCCGATGCGACAGCCCGTGCCCTCCCGCGCCGATCAGCGCGACCCGTGTGCTCATGCTGTGCCTGCCTTCGACATGCTCTCCCGGCCCTCGCCTGCGACGATGCGGCCCGGTCCGGCTTGCTGCCGCTCGGTGCAGTCGATCATGTCCCTAGCCCCGCCACGGTCGCCTCGACACCGTGCCGCTCGAGTTCGCCGTACCAGCGGATCAGCCCGGAACGCAGCACGTCGTCGCCGGCCAGGTGCGCCGGGAAGATCTCACCGAGGGCCAGCAGGGCGCCGACCACGCCGGCCGGGTTGTCCGGGGCGGCGGCGAGCGCGGCCCGGATCCGGCCGGCCAGCGGGTCGTCCAGCTGGAGCGGGGCGCCGTTGTCGGCGTACCCCCGCGCGAAGCGCATCCACGCCGCCAGGACGAGGACCGCCCAGCCCGGAGTGGCGCCGGCCCGCCGCAGGTCGGAGATGGTGCCGAGCAACCGGTGCGGCAACTTCTGCGAGCCGTCCATGGCCACCTGCAGGTTGCGGTGGCCCAGTTCGCGGTTGGCGAAGCGCTCCAGAGCGGTCTCCCCGTAGCCGACCACCGTGACGCCCGGCGGCGGTTCGAAGGTCGGGGCGATGTCCTCGGCGATGAACCGGCGCAGCATTCCCGGCAGGCCGGGGATGTCCAGGGAGTCGGCGATCAGCTCGCGGCCCGCCAGTGCCCCGAGATAAGCGCACGCCGAGTGGACCGCGTTGAGGGCCCGCAGTTTCAGCTTCTCCCAGGACGTAACGTCATCGGTCATGATCGCGCCGACGCCCGCCCAGTCCGGCCGCCCACCGGGGAAGTCGTCCTGCATCACCCACTGGGTGAAGGACTCGGCCACCACCGGCGCGGCGTCGTCGGCGCCGAGCGCGAGAGCCGTACGCCGGATGTGGCCGGCGCTGGTGGCCGGCACGATCCGGTCGACCATGGTGGCCGGGAACGCCACACCGGCCGGCAGGTGCGCCCCGGCGACGTCGAGGGCCTGCTCGACGAGGCCACGGATGCGCGGCCCGTTGCCCTGCAGGTTGTCGCAGCACAGCACGGTCAGCGGACCGCCACCGGCCGCCTGTCGGCGCAGCAGGCCACGGACCAGGAGCGCCGGTACGGTCGTCGGCGGCGCGTGCCCGGTCAGCTGGTCGCGCAGCTCGTCGTCGAGCAGCAGCCGCCCGGCCGGGTCGAGCCGGTACGCCTTCTCGGTCACGGTCATCGACACGATCCGGATGTTCGGGTCGGCGATCGCCGCCACCACGCCGTACGGGTCGCCGGCCGCGTGCCCGAAGCCGGCGAGGATGCCGACGGCACGAGCCCGGTCCTCGCCGTCGCCGACGGTGAGGACGCTGTAGAGCCCGTCCTGTTCGCGCAGCTTGTCGAGGATCTCGCGCGAGCGGGGTGCCACCCCCACGATGCCCCATTGGCCGCCCGACGCGGCGACCGCGGCCTCGGTGAAGACGGCCTGGTGGGCACGGTGGAAGGCACCGAGTCCGAGGTGGACGATGCCGGGCCGCACAGACCCGGGCTCGACGGCCGGCCGGGCTGCCGCGGGCAGCGACGACAGGGCGCCGCGGTCGAGGCGGTAGGTCACCGTCATGCCACGTCCTCGAGCCGGAACACCTTCTTGGGAAGGTGGTACGCCAGGTCCGCGATCGTCTCGGCGGCTTCGTCCAGGGGCAGCGTGCCCTGGGCGACGAGCTTGGCGAGGTATCCGGCGTCGACCCGGCGGGCCACGTCGTGCCGGGCCGGGATGGAGCAGAACGCGCGGGTGTCGTCGACGAAGCCGGACGTGTTGTAGAAGCCGGCGGTCTCGGTGACGGTCTCCCGGAACCGGCGCAGGCCCTCCGGGCTGTCCAGGAACCACCAGGGCGCGCCGAGGAACAGCGACGGGTAGCCGCCGGCGAGCGGGGCGAGCTCCCGGCTGAAGGTGGTCTCGTCCAGCGTGTAGAGCACGATCCGCAGGCGCGGGTCGTTGCCGTACGCGTCGAGCAGCGGCCGCAGGGCGTGCACGTAGTCGGTGGCGGACGGGATGTCGCCGCCGGTGTCCCGGCCGTGCCGCTCGTAGAGGGCGGTGTTGTGGTTGCGCACCGAACCGGGGTGCAGCTGCATGACCAGGCCGTCGTCGAGCGACATGCGGGCGAACTCGACAAGCATGTGCGCCCGGAACGCCTCGGCGTCGGCCGCGTCAGCACCGCCGCCGAGGGCCCTGCGGTAGAGCACCGCCGCGTCGGCGTCGCTCAGGTTCAGCGTGGCCGCGGTCAGGTGGCCGTGGTCGGAGCTCGTCGCGCCGGCCTCGATGAACGCCTGGCGGCGGCTGCGCAGCGCGGCCAGGAAGCCGGCGTAGGTGCCGACGTCGAGGCCGGTCAGCTCACCGAGTTCGGCGACCCGTCCGGCCCAGCCGGGCCACTCCGGGTCGACCAGGTTGTCCGGGCGGAAGGTGGTGATCACCCGGCCGCCGGGGCCGCCCCAGCCGTCGGCGGCGAGTTTGCCGTGCGCCTGCAGTTCGTCGAGCGGGCTCTCGGTGGTGGCGAGGACCTCGATGTTGAACCTGGTGAACAGTGCGCGCGGCCGGTAGTCCGGCTCGGCCAGCCGGGCGGACAACTCGTCGTAGATCTCGTCGGCCGTACCGCCGCTCAGGGTCTTGGTGATCCCGAAGACGTCGGCGAGGACCTTCTCGGTCCAGAGCCGGGACGGTGTGCCCCGGAAGAGCTTCCAGTTCTGGGCGAGCAGCCGCCAGATGGCACGGCCGTCGGTCTCCACCTCCGAGCCGTCCACACTCGGCACCCCGAGGCGGGCCGGCGGGATGCCCTGGCTGGCGAGCATCCGGGTGACGTAGTGGTCGGGGACCACGAACAGCCGGGCCGGGTCTCCGAACGGCACGTCGTCGGCGAGCAGCACCGGGTCGACGTGCCCGTGCGGGCTGATCAGCGGCAGGTCCTTCGCGTGCGAGTAGAGCTCGCGCGCGATCTGCCGCTGGTTCGGCTCGGCGGGGAAGAGATGGTTCTCGTCGGTCACCTGAAGTCCTTGAGATCTAGGAGTTCCTGCACGCGAATGGCCTGGCCTCGAGCCAGGGATTCGTTGGCGGCCAGACCGGTCAGCAGGGCGCTGGCGCCGTCGACGGCGTTCGCGGTCCGGCCGAGCGGGTCGGCGGGGGCGTCGGGGCGGATCAGGTCGGCGAGCATCCGGACGTCGGCGCCGCCGTGTCCGTGCCGGGACAGCCCGTCCACCGCGATCTCCCGCGGCGGGGCCCAGAACGGTCGTACCAGCAGCCGTTTGAAGCCCTGTTCGGCGGTCGACTCGGCGCCCGGTTCGCCCTTCACCCCGGCGGCCGCGGCGGGTGCGACGTGGTCGCTCTCCACCACCTCCAGCTCCAGGCGCCCGCGGCTGCCGTTGCACATCACCCGATAGCCCTCCCACGGCGCGTACGCCGTGAGGTGGTAACTCATCGACGCGCCGCCGGCATAGCGGACCAGCACGGCCATGTCGTCCTCGATGGTCACCCCGGGGGCGAACACGTTGCGGTCCCGGTGGTAGCCGTCGTGCTGCTCGGCCTCCAGGTAGAGCTCGCGCATCGCGGGCTCGTCGGCCAGCCGGAGCGCGAACGGGTCGCCCTCGGCGGTGGCCGCACCGTGCGCCCGGTCGTAGTCGCGGGCGTACCCGTGCCGTCGTCCCTGATCGCCGTAGAAGAACAACCGCCCGGCGGCGAAGACCTGCTCAGGGCCGTCGTCGAGCCACCAGTTGACCAGGTCGAAGTGGTGACCGGCCTTGTGCACCAGCAGGCCGCCGGAGTTCTCCTTGTCGCGGTGCCAGCGGCGGAAGTAGTCAGCGCCGTGCCGCACGTCGAGCAGCCACTCGAAGTGCACCGAGCCGACCTCGCCGATCTCACCGGACGCGATGACCCGCTTCACCGCCTCGTGCAGCGGGTTGTAGCGGTAGTTGAACGTGACGCGGACGTCGCGCCCGGTCCGGAGCTGCGCGTCGAGGATCCGGCGGCAACCGGCGGCGTCGACGGTCATCGGCTTCTCGGTGATGGCGTCGCAGCCGGCCTCGAGGGCGGCCACGACGTAGTGGTCGTGATAGCGGTCCACGGTCGCGACCAGTACGACGTCGACGCGTTCCCGTTTGAGCATCTCGGTGAAGTCGGCGGCGTCGTAGACCGGGACGGGTGCGACGCCGAGCCGTTCGAGGCGCTCGTTGTGCACCGCGGGGCGGGCCGGGTTGGTGTCCGCCATGGCGACCAGTTCGGCCACGTCGGCGTGGTCGGTCGTGATCGCCCGGAGGAACATTCCGGCCCGTGCACCGGCGCCCACGAGGGCGTACCGGCGGCGGGGATGAGGGGGCATTCCGTCGCCTCCATTCGGCAAACGTTTGCAACAGCTTAGGGACTTCACCACGACCAAAGTCAATGCACCGTGGATATTTGTCCGCTTTTGCCCGCGCCTGGTCATGATCACGCAACAGAAGCGACATCGAGAGGCGTTGACACCACCGCAACCGTTTGCATTAATGGCTCTCACCGAGAGACCCGGGTCACAGCGGGTCGCCATCAAGGAGGCATCGTGGCCGTGACCATCCGGGACGTCGCTCGAGCGTCCGGAGTGCACATCTCCACGGTGTCGCGCACCTTCTCCGCCCCGCATCTGGTCAACCCCGAGACACGTTCCCGGGTGCTGGCCACCGCGGAGCAGCTCGGCTACCGCCCGAACCGGGCGGCCCGGGCACTCATAACCGGACGTACCCACAACATCGGCCTGATCGTGGCCGATATCGCGAACCCGTTCTTCCCGCCTCTGATCAAGGCGGCCGAGACCCACGCCCGGCGGCGCGACTACCACGTCTTCGTCGCCGACACCGACGAGGATCCGATCGTCGAGCTCGACCTGGTGCAAGCGCTGGCCAAGCAGGTCGACGGGATCCTCCTGTGCAGTCCCCGGATGAGTGACGACCAGATAGAGCAGGTGCGCCGCGAGGTGCCACTGGTCGTCATCAACCGCATGATCACCGGCTTGCCCGCGGTGGTCATGGACGTGGGACACGGCGCCCGGGAAGCCGTGCGCCACCTGCTGGACCTGGGCCACCGACACCTGGTCTACCTGGCCGGGCCACGTGGTTCCTGGACCAACCGGGAGATCCGCCGGGCCGCCGGGGCGACAGCCCGGGCAGCCGGCGCGGAACTGACCGTCCTCGGCCCGAACCAGCCGGTCGAGGAGACCGGTGCCGCGTCCGCCGAGGCGGTGCTGCGCACCGGCGCCACCGCGGTGCTCGCCTACAACGACCTGATGGCCATCGGCCTGCTCCAGTCGTTGCAGGACCGCGGTGTCGACGTTCCCGGGCAGGTGAGTGTCGTCGGCATCGACGACATCGCGTACAGCGTGCTGGTCCGGCCACGGCTCACCACCGTGGCCAACCCGACCGCGACCGCCGGCCGCACCGCCGTCGACATGCTCCTGCAACAGGGCGACGACGGGGCGACCGGGCAGGTCACCCTCCGGACCGACTTGATCATCCGCAATTCCACCGGCCCGGGGCCGTACGCCCCGGCCGTCGCGATCACCGCTGAGGTTGCTGCCGCACACGTCAAGGAGTGACGAGACCCCATGACCGCATCCCACCCCCTTCCCCGGCGCCGCGTACTCAGCGGCCTGGTGGCCACCATGCTGGCTGTTCCCCTGGCGCTCGGCGCCTGTGGCAGCGACGACAAGCCCGCCGCCGACGGCAAGGTCGAACTGAGCTTCTTCTGGTGGGGCGGCGAGGCCCGCGCCCAGCTCACCGAGCAGGCCCTCGCCCTCTACACGCAGAAGCACCCGAACGTCACGTTCAAGAAGACGTGGCAGGCCAACCAGGGTTACTTCGACAAGCTGGCCACCCTGACGGCCGGTAACGACGCCCCGGACATCTTCCAGATCGACGACAACTACCTGGCCGAGTACGCCACCCGCAACGTCACGGCCGACCTCGGCGAATACACCAAGTCCGGCAAGATCGACGTCTCGAAGTTCCAGAAGGGCCTCGTCGAGTACAGCACGGTCGACGGCAAGGTCGCCGGCGTGGCGATGGGTGAGAACACCCAGGGCCTGGTCTTCAACAAGGCCAAGCTGGAGGCCGCCGGCGTCGAGCTGCCCAAGACCGGGCAGACCTGGGAGCAGCACATCGCCTGGGCCAAGGACGCCGCGGTCAAGGCGAAGGTGGCCGGCACCATGGACCCGAGCGCCGACTACAAGGCGTTCTGGGTGTGGCTGCGCCAGAACGGCAAGGAATTCTACAACGGCAACCAGCTCGGCTTCACCCAGGCCGACGTGCAGGCCTGGTTCGAGCTGTGGAAGGGCGCCCGCGACGGCAAGTCCACCCCGAGCCCCGACGTGATCCACGAGGGCAACGCCACCGACGTCACCAAGCAGCTGGTGGTGACCGGCAAGGCGCTGACCTCCTGGGTGTGGGCCAACCAGCTGCCCGAGCTGCAGAAGAACACCAAGGACGACCTGAGCGTGATCGCGTACCCGGGTGACGCGTCCAAGCAGTGGGCCCGTGCCTCGATGTACTTCTCGGTCTACCGCGGCAGCAAGAACAAGGACGTCGCGGCGGACGTGCTCAACTTCCTGGCCAACGACCCGGAGGCCGGCAAGATCCTCGGCACCGACCGTGGCCTGCCGTCCAACCTCGACATCCGCGCCCAGGTCGCCGCGTCGACGGACAACGCGGCGATGAAGGAGACCATCGCGGCCATGGACGAGCTCGGCAAGAACTTCGGCCCCGCGCCGACGGTCCCGCCGAAGGGTCACAGCACCGTGCGCTCCGAACTGATCAAGGCCGCGGAGGAGGCCCAGTACGGCCGCGCCACCCCCGCCCAGGCCGCCGAGCAGTTCTTCGCCGCCAGCCAGGCCGCGATCAGCCGGTGAGTCCCGTGGCAACAACAACGGCCCGGCACTCGACCCGGCCGCCGGCCGGCCCCGCCGCTTCACAGCGGCGGGGCCGCCCCGCCAAGCAGCGGTCCGACAGTCTCGCCGGCTACATCTTCCTCTCCCCCTGGCTGCTGGGACTGCTGACCGTCACGGCCGTCCCGATGCTGATGTCGCTGTACCTCAGCTTCACCAACTACGACGTGCTCTCGGACTGGGAGTCGATGGAGTGGGTGGGCCTGGAGAACTACCGCACCATGTTCACCGAGGACCCGTCCTTCTGGCACGCGGTCCAGACGACCCTGATGTTCGCGCTGGTGGCGACCCCGTTGAAGCTGGCCGCCGCGCTCGGCGTGGCGCTCCTGCTGAACCGGCCGTTCTCCGGCGCCGGCCTGTTCCGCGGCCTGTTCTACCTGCCGTCGCTGCTCGGCGGCAGCGTGGCGCTGGCCATCGTCTGGGTCAACATGTTCAACCGGGACGGCGCGTTCAACTCGTTCCTGGGCTGGTTCGGCATCGAGGGCAAGGCCTGGGTCAACGACCCAGACTTCGCGCTCGGCACGCTGATCCTGCTCGCGGTGTGGCAGTTCGGCGCCCCGATGGTGATCTTCCTGGCCGGCCTGAAGCAGGTGCCGGTCGAGCTGTACGAGGCGGCGTCGGTGGACGGCGCCAGCCCGTGGCGGAAGTTCATCAGCATCACACTGCCGATGCTGTCCCCGGTGATCTTCTTCAACCTGGTGCTCGAGACGATCAACGGCTTCCAGGGCTTCACCTCGGCGTTCGTGCTCTCCAACGGCACCGGCGGCCCGGTCGACTCGACCCTCATGTACACGCTGCACCTCTACATCAAGGGCTGGAACGAGTACCAGATGGGCTACGCCTCGGCGATGGCCTGGGTGTTCCTGCTAGCGATCGGCCTGGTCACCGCCGTCGTCTTCCGGACCGGCAAGTTCTGGGTGCACTACTCGGACGGAGAAGACTGATGACCCTCCAGCGCCTGGCCCGGCCACTCACGCTGGTCCTGCTCTCGGCGGTGGTGCTCTACCCACTGGTGTGGATGCTCGGCAGTTCGTTCAAGAGCCAGGAAGAGGTCTTGAACAACATGGCGATCCTGCCCAACGTGTGGACGCCGGGCAACTACGCCGACGGCTGGGGCAACTTCGACGTCAGCTTCGGGCGGTTCTTCGTGAACAGCGCGATGGTGGCCGGCCTGACCGTGGTGGCGAACTGCGTCTCGTGCCTGCTGGCGGCCTACGCCTTCGCCCGGCTGAAGTTCAAGCTGCGGGGCTTCTGGTTCGCCATCATGATCGGGACACTGCTGCTGCCCGGGCACGTGCTGATCGTTCCGCAGTTCGTGATGTTCAAGACCTTCGGCTGGGTGGGCGGCGACTGGCCGTACGCTCCGCTGATCGTCCCGCAGCTGCTGGCCACCGAAGCGTTCTTCGTCTTCCTGATGGTCCAGTTCATGCGCGGCGTGCCGCGCGAGCTCGACGAGGCCGCGACCATCGACGGCTGCACCCCGTTCGGGGTGTTCCGGCACGTCATCCTGCCGCTGTCCCGGCCGGCCCTGGTCTCCACGGCGATCTTCTCGTTCATCTGGACCTGGAACGACTTCTTCCGCCAGCTGGTCTACCTCTCCGACCTGGAGAAGTACACCGCCCCGGTGGCGCTGACGCTGTTCATCGACTCCAGCGGCCAGTCGTCGGTCGGCCCGATGTTCGCGATGTCGGTGCTCTCGCTGGCCCCGGTCTTCCTGTTCTTCGTGGCCTTCCAGCGCATGCTGGTCGAAGGCATCAACACGTCCGGACTCAAGGGATGACCCCGGACCCCGGCTCTGCCGGCCCGCTCGCCGCTTCCGCGGCGGGCGGGCCGCCGGCCATCTCTCTCGCCGCGTCGGCCCCTTCAGGATCGAACCATTCCTCCGGTACGCCGAAAAGCGCACCGAATCCAGCCGCGACCCCCGGCACGTCCCGGAGCGTGCCGCCTCCCGCCGGGACATCCGGCACGTCAGGGGGTGTGCCTGAAACGGTCGGGATGGACTGGCCGCGCGAGGACGAGCCGGAGCCCCGCCCGGACTGGCGGGAACGTTTCGCCCTCGGTGCCGACCTGGCCCTGATCGGGATCGTGGTGACGGTCGCTGCCCTGCCGATCGTGACCCTCCCGGCCGCTCTGGCGGCCGGCTCCACCGCGGTGCGGCACCGCTACACCGCCGGCCGGATGCCCGCGTTCCGGCCGCTGCTGCGCCAGTTCCGCCGCGGCCTGCTGCCCGGCCTGCCGTTCGTCCTGGTCGCTGCCCTGCTTCTGGTGGACCTGGTCGCGCTGAGCCGCGGCTGGGTACCGGGCGGCACGCCGGTGCTGGCGGTCACCGCGATCGTCGCCGGCTGGCTGTCCGGCCTGGCCACGCTCGCTCTCGTCGCGGTCGGCCGCGCCCCGGAGACGCCGTGGCGGTCGGCGCTGGCCTGGGCGTGGAACCGGGGGACCACCCGCCCGTGGGCGGCGTTCGCACCCGCGCTGGCCGGGGTGCTCGCCTTCTTCCTGGCCCTGTCGATGCCGGCCACGATCCCGTTGGTGATCGGCTTCCACCTGTTCGCCGCGCACGTGATCAGCGACCGTTTGGCTCCTTCCTCCTCGTCGCCGGACGGTGCTCCTCCGGTTCGCGGCGGGCATCACCCCTCAGCGTGACGCCGGTCACAGCCGGGCAACCTCGCGGGCCGGTCCAGCCACTGTTCGGCTGACCGGCCCCGACTCTTCCGCCCGGCGAGGACCAGTGCCCCTTCCCCGTATGAGCCGCCCCGGCCGGCCACGCCCGCCCCGGCGTCCGCCGCCACCTCCGCGCCGCCCGGCCTCCCCGCACTGCCCCACCGGATACCGCTGACCCCGGCTGGCTCCCACCGCTGCCTCAGCCGCGCTGAGCCAGCAGCAACGCCCAGCCGCAAACCCGGGCTGGCGCGCAGCCGGGAGGGTCAGCGGCGAGTTACGCGGACGACGAGCGACCAGACGGCCAGGAACAGAAGCACCAGCAACGGGACGAGCACCGCCGCGGCCAGGCTCACACCCACCGTGTCGAGGTCGAGCAGCGGCGGATCACCCGGACGAACCTTTCCGGCGGCCAGGACATCGTCGGCCACGTCGATCGACTCGACGTCGCCGGACAGGCCGAATCCGTCGGCGTCCAGCAGCCGCTGCCCGCTGCCGAGGACGATCAGCCGGGCCGTCTCGATGCCGTCCTGGCTGGTCAGCTCGGCCTGTTCGTTCGCGTTCGCGAAGAGCCTCGCCTCCGCGTACCGGGTCGGGGTGTACTCGACCGCGACCGGTTCGCCCGACGGCCACCAGCCGAGCACCCGCAGTGCGTAGATGCCGTCCCGGGGGTACGACGGACCCGTCACCGTCCCGTCGGCGGCCGAGATCGTGGTGACCGTCCAGCGGACCGGATGGCCGGGACAGTCGCACTCCGCCGCGGAGACCACCAGCAGCCCGCGGCCGTCTCTGGTCCACGCGCCCTTACCGGCCAGCCGCCCGGTGACCGGAATGTCCACCGTGGCCCCACCGGCCAGCGTGCGGATGCTGATCCGGTCGCCGTTCTGGTAGGCGAGCCGCGAACCGTCCGGGGAGAATGCCGCCGTCCAGCCGGACAGCACCCCGGCCGTCGGCACGGAGGCGATCTCCGTGGTCGCCCCGGTGGTCGCGTCGCCGAGCAGCAGCCGGATCTCGGTGTCGGGTGAACCGTGGTCGAGCGCCTCGGCGACCAGCAGAGCCACCGTGCGGCCGTCCGGCGACCACGCCTGCGACTCGATCCGGTAGTCGACCCGGGACCAGGAGCCCTGGTAGGCGATCACCCGGCCGGTGGCCAGGTCCGCGACGCCCTCGTCGAAGGCGAGCCGGCCGCCGTCCGGGGACAGCACCGAGGCCATGCCGGCGACGCCGAACCATTCGGCCACCCGGTACGTGTCGTCGGCGCGGCCGACCAGCCCGGCCAGCCAGCCCGATTCGTCGGGGAACCAGGTGTTCGACGTGTAGAGCACCGAGGCGGCGCCGATCGGTGCCGCCTCGGCGTCCGGTGTCCACGGCGACGGCGCGCCGATCCGGGCCGGGAGCGTGCCTGCCCCCTGCGCCTTCGGCTGCGACGACCCGCCGATCGGGTGCCACTCGAGCAGGATCCCGGCCGCACCGCAGCAGAGGAGCAGCATCGCCAGCACCGCGACCACGGCGGCCGACTTCGCCACCCACCCGGTCCATCTGGGCAACACCTGCGATCTCGTCCGGTTCTCCCCCACGGCCGGGACTATAGGGTGATCATGCAAAGTGGCCGGCACCACGATCAGTGCGGGCGGCGCCGCACCGTCACCCAGCGGTCGTCCAGCTCACCGGATGGCCACCGCACTCGCACGGCGCACCGGAGACCACCGCCGTCGTGCCCACCCGGGCAGCACTGCCTGTCGCACCCGCACCCCCTATCCGGACGGTGCAGGTAACGCGGTCCGGATTCGGTGCGTTCGATGGAGGTGGCGTCGGCGAACAGGACCGGGGCGGCCGGCACCTCGCAGAAGGCGAGGAAGCCGCTGATCTTCTCGGAGGCGATGGCACCGCCGTTGTCGATCACGGCGGTGGCGATGAACGTCTCTCCCGAGGTCAGCGTCCGGCCTCCGGGGAGATCCACCTCGTACCGGCCGCCGGGCCTTTGACTGACCTCGGTGCCGTCGGGCCAGATCGGATGCCGCTCCACACCGTCGATGATCACGTTGACGCAGCCGTTGGCGCGGGCCACGAGGTCGGCGGTCACCGTGCCCGGGGCGGCGGTGAAGTGACCGGTCACCGGCGGGGTCGCCAGGTCACCGGCATCGAGATGGCCGTAGCCGGCCACGTCGTCGCCACCGCAGCCGGCGGTGGCGAGGACCGTACAGACCACGAGCACGCCGGGTATCCGCATGGGTGGACGATATAGATCAACAGCCGTTCAGGGGAGCCCGCGGCGGTGCTCGAAGATCAGGTAGGTCTCGGTGCCGGCGATCAGCCGGGTGCCGCTGAGGTGCTCGGTGATGACGGCGCGCAGATCGTCGACGTCGGCGCAGGCAACGTGCAGCAGGAAGTCGTAGGAGCCGGACACGAAGTAGACGTCACGGACGGCGGGCAGACCGGCCAGGGACTCCGCGAACCGGCCGATCGCCTCGCGGGCGTCGGAGCGCAGCCGGACCGCGATCATCGCCTGGATCGGGCGGCCGATCCAGGCCGGGTCGACGTCGGCGTGGAAGCCGCGGACCGCGCCGATCTCGCGCAGGCGCCGGATCCGGGTCAGGCAGGTCGACGGGGCGATGCCGACCCGATCGGCGAGGGCGTTGTTCGGCATGCGGCCGTCGGCCTGCAGCAGGCTCAACAACTCCAGGTCGATGTTGTCGAGGCCTCGAACATCCTTCGGCGGCTCGGTCACTTTCGACCACCGGCGCGAACTATCTGCCCTGGCAGCGTTACGGACAGAATCTTCTTCGCCCCACTTGCCGCTCTGCTGCACATCGTTCCACTCTATCGCCGACAGTAGTACATGGCGGAGGGAAGTCCCATGCACATCGGCGTGCCGGCAGAGGTCAAGAACCACGAGTACCGGGTGGCGATCACCCCGGCCGGCGTGGTGGAAGCGATCAAGCACGGGCATCAGGTGTCCGTGCAGGCCGGTGCCGGTGTGGGCTCCGCGATCAGCGACGACGACTACCGGGCCGCGGGCGCGGCGATCCTCCCCGACGCCGACACGGTGTGGGGCGCGGCCGACATGATCCTCAAGGTGAAGGAGCCGATCGCCTCCGAGTACCACCGGCTGCGCGAGGGCCAGGTCCTCTTCACCTATCTGCACCTCGCGGCCGACGCCGACGGGACCAAGGCACTGCTCGACAGCGGGACGACCGCCATCGCGTACGAGACGGTGCAGCTCGCCGACGGGTCACTCCCGCTGCTCGCCCCGATGTCGGAGGTGGCCGGCCGGCTCGCCCCGCAGGTCGGCGCGTACAGCCTGATGCGCAACAGCGGCGGTCGCGGCGTCCTGCCGGGTGGGGTCCCCGGCGTCGCGCCGGCCAACGTGACCGTCATCGGTGGTGGCGTGTCGGGCGTGAACGCGGCCACGATCGCGCTCGGTCTCGGCGCCGACGTCACCATCCTGGACCTGAGCCTCCCGCGGCTGCGGCAGATCGACGCCCAGTTCGGCGGGCGGGTCAAGACGCTGGTGTCGAACTCGTACACGATCGAGCAGTCGGTCCTCGCCGCCGACATGGTGATCGGTGCCGTGCTGGTGCCCGGCGCGAAGGCCCCCACCCTGGTCAGCAACGACCTGGTGAAGCGGATGAAGCCCGGCTCGGTGCTGGTCGACATCGCCATCGACCAGGGCGGCTGCTTCGAGGACTCGCGGCCGACCACCCACCAGGACCCGGTCTACCGGGTGCACGAGTCGGTCTTCTACTGCGTGGCCAACATGCCGGGCGCGGTGCCCAACACGTCGACGTACGCGCTGACCAACGCGACCCTGCCGTACGTGCTCCGCCTGGCCGGCCTCGGCTGGCGCGAGGCTCTGCGGGCCGACCCGGCGCTGGCCCTCGGCCTCAACGTGCACGCCGGCGTCCTCACCAACGACCTGGTCGGATCAGCCCTCGGCCTCCCCACCGAGAGCATCAGCTCAGTCCTGGCCTGATCCGGCCCCCTCGCGCGCCCTCCGTCACCGCCAGTCAGACGGAGGGCGCGCGCCGTCCAGCGGCTTCCGGCCCGTCCAGGGGTCGCCGCCCGGGCTGCGCCGTTCAACGGCTGCCACGGAAGATCCTCAGGAAGAACAGGAAGACGTTGAGGATGTCGAGGAAGATCGCCGCCGCCAGCAGCGGGGCGGCCTCGACGTCGCGGGTGCGCCGGAGCCGCTGGAAGTCGAACATGATCAGGCCCGCGAAGATCACCAGGCCGAGGATCGAGTAGATCAGTGAGCCGTACGGGATGCTCACGAAGATCAGCACGATGCCGAGGACGAGCAGGGCCACCAGCGCCCAGAAACACACCCTGGCCAGCGCGGTGAGGTCGCGCCGGGTCGCCCAGCCGGCCGCTCCGAACGCCGCGACGAACAGCGCGGTGGCTGCCCCGGCCTGCCAGAGCGCCTGCGGGTCGGTGCGGGCGTAATGGACCAGCGTCGGGGCGACGGCCACACCCATCAGCAGACCGAACGCCGCGAGCAGCCCGATCGTCGCCTGCTGTGACCGGCGGACGGCGAACTGCATGGCGATCAGGGCGGCGAACGATCCGAGGTAGGCCATGAACGCGACGCCGGCGGGCAGGTTGCGACCGGCGTAGGCACCGAGGGCGAACAGGCCGGTGGTCGCCGCGACGTATCCCATCGTCTGCGCGAACAGGGCATGTCCACGGTCGCGGGCGGCCAATCCGGCCGGGCGGTACGGGTGGGTGTCGTCCATCGCCATTCTCCCGGGTTCAGATGGTGTGGCCACCACTCTGGACCCGTGCCGGCGCGTGGACACCCTTCGCGGGGGATGACTGACGCGGCGGCGGGCCGGCGTCTCTCCTCATTTGCTGAAGCCACCCGAGACCGCTTTCATTTAGGAAAGTTTATTTATACTCTCCTCACATCCGTCAATCGATGTTCATCGCTTTGAGGAGTGGCATGCGCAAACTGTTCGCATTCCTCGCGGTCGCCCTGATGGGGGCCGCCGGATCACTGCTGGTCACGTCGCCCGCCGCGGCGCACGGCTACGTCTCGTCACCTCCCAGCCGGCAGGCTCTCTGTGCACAGGGCCGGATGGCCTGCGGGCAGATCAAGTACGAGCCGCAGAGCGTCGAAGGGCCGAAGGGCCTGCGAAACTGTCACGGCAACAACACCCAGTTCGCCGAGCTCAACGACGACAGCCGGGGCTGGCCGGCCACCAACGTCGGCACCTCGCAGACGTTCACCTGGATCAACACGGCCAGGCACGCCACCGCGAGCTGGGAGTACTTCATCGGCGGCACGCGCGTCGGCTACTTCGCCGGCAACAACCAGCAACCGCCGGCGACCCTCTCGCACACCGTCAACCTGAGCGGGTTCTCCGGGCGGCAGAAGGTCCTCGCCGTCTGGACGATCTCGGACACCGCCAACGCGTTCTACTCGTGCATCGACGTCAACATCGGTGGCAGCGGTGGCGGCGGCGGAGGCCCGACCACTCCCCCGCCCGGCCCCTGCTCGGCGCCGGCGTGGAGCAGCAGCGCGGTCTACGTCAACGGCAACCTGGCGTCGCACAACAACCGCACCTGGCGGGCCAAGTGGTGGACGCAGGGCGAGACGCCCGGTGTCGCCGACGTCTGGGCCGACCAGGGCGCCTGCTGAGGTCTACCGCGTCGAAGGGGAGCCGGGCCGGCTCCCCTTCGATCCGTCAGAACGCGGCCAGGACCGAACCCTGGTACTTGTCCTCGATGAACTTCTTCACCTCGGGCGAGTGCAGCAGCTTCTCCAGCTTCACCACGCGCGCGTCGGTCTCCTCGCCGGTGCGGACCACGACCAGGTTCGCGTACGGGTTGTCGTCACCCGTCTCCAGCGCCAGGGAGTCGGCGGCCGGCTTGAGACCGGTCTCGATCGCGTAGTTGCCGTTGATCACCGAGATCGCCGTGTCCTCGAGGCTCCGCGGCAGCTGAGCCGCCTCGAGCGCCTTGAACTGCAGGTTCTTCGGGTTCGCGGTGATGTCCTTCTCGGTCGCCTTGACCCCGACGCCGTCCTTCAGCGTGATCAGGCCGTTCTTGGCGAGCAGGTTGAGGGCACGGCCCGAGTTCGACGGGTCGTTCGGGATGCCGACCACACCACCCGCCGGTACGTCAGCGATCGCCTTGACCGTCTTGGAGTAGACACCGAGCGGCTCGATGTGCACCGGCTTGAGCGCGGTGAACTTGTAGCCCTTGGCGGCGACCTCATCCTCCAGGTACGGGACGTGCTGGAAGTAGTTGGCGTCGAGCTGCTTCTCGCTGAGTGCCACATTCGGCTGGATGTAGTCGTTGAACTCGACGATCTCGATCTTCAGACCCTCGGCGGCGGCGAGATTCTCCGAGACGTACTTGAGGACCTCACCGTGCGGGACCGGGCTGACGCCGACCTTGAGGGTGTCGGTCGACTTCGCCTCACTGTCGTCGGACGAGCCACAGGCAGCCAGGCCCATGGTGAGGGTGGCGGCGGCCAGGACGGCAGCGAAGGAGCGGCGGCGCATTCTCTATACCCTTTCACTTCTATGGCTTTTGCAGGATTGAGGGCGGACGGCTCTGCCGAGCCGCCCCGGCTCAGCGGTGCGACAGCCTGCGGACGAGCAGGTCACCGACCATCTGAACGAGCTGGACGAACACGACGAGCGCGACGACCGTGGCGATCATGACCTCGGTCTCGAAACGCTGATAGCCGTACCGGATGGCCAGGTCACCGAGCCCGCCACCGCCGACCACACCGGCCATCGCCGAATAGCCCACCAGGGCGATCACGGTGATCGTCAGGCCCGCGACCAGACCGGGCAGCGCCTCCCGCAGCAGCACCTTCCCGACGATCTGCCGGCGGGTGGCACCCATCGCGGTCGCCGCGGCCACCACGTCCGGCGGCACCTCGCGCAACGCCGACTCGACGATCCGGGCGAAGAACGGGATGGCACCGATCGTCAGCGGCACGATCGCCGCGTCGGTACCGATCGTCGTGCCGACCACCGCCCGCGTGAACGGGATCACCGCCACGAGCAGGATGATGAACGGCAGTGAGCGGCCCACGTTCACGATCAGTCCGAGAACGGCGTTCACCGGTGGCGCCGGCAGCAGCCCGCCCCGGCCGGTCAGCACCAGCAGCACCCCGACGAGGAGCCCCCCGACGGCGGTGAGCAGCGCCGAGACACCGACCATCCAGGCCGTCTCCTGGACGCCCAGGTTCAGCAGTTCGAACACTTCGGACCAGGTCACGGCGTCACACCTCGCTCACGCAGATATGCCACGGCCTCACGGTTCGCCTCCGGCGGGCCCGGCAGGGCGATCCTCCAGCGCCCGGCCCGCGTCGCGGCGAGCGTCTCCACGGACCCACCGAGAATGCGTACGTCCA
Organism: Actinoplanes sp. NPDC023801; assembly: GCF_040639655.1. Classification (NCBI taxonomy): domain Bacteria; kingdom Bacillati; phylum Actinomycetota; class Actinomycetes; order Micromonosporales; family Micromonosporaceae; genus Actinoplanes; species Actinoplanes sp. NPDC023801. Next base: position 67,636 of record NZ_JBFAAI010000003.1, read on the forward strand.
CCGCGAACCGCCGCGCGAGATCAGCGATGATCGGCTCATCCGCCTGCGGCCCGCTGACCGTGATGTCGACGATCGTCGCCTCCCCACCGGCCACCGGTCCCGGCGCCTGCCGCACCTCCGCGTCCAGGCCCGCCCCCGGCGACGTTTCCGGGTCCAGCGGGAAGAGGCCGCGGGCCAGCTCCGAGCCCGGCTGCCGGAGCAGGTCGGTGATCCGGCCGGACTCGACGAAGCGGCCCTCGCGCATGACCGCGGCCGATGTGCAGATCCGCTTGACCACGTTCATCTCGTGGGTGATCAGCAGGATCGTGAGCCCGAGCCGCCGGTTGAGGTCGAGCAGCAGCCGAAGGATCGACTCGGTGGTCTCCGGGTCCAGCGCGGAGGTCGCCTCGTCGGACAGCAGGATCCTGGGCCGCGCGGCGAGCGCCCGGGCGATACCCACCCGCTGCTTCTGCCCACCGGACAACTGGGCCGGGTACGCGTCAGCGCGATCCTCCAGCCCCACGAGCTCCAGCAACTCCGCCACCCGGGCCTTGCGGGCGGCCCGCGGCGCACCGGTGACCTCCAGGGCGAACGCCACGTTCCCGGCAACGGTCCGGGACGACAGCAGCGCGAAATGCTGATGGATCATCCCGATCCCCTGCCGTGCCACCCGCAGCTCCCGCCGACGCAGCCGGGTCAGCTCCAGCCCGCCGACGGTGACGGTGCCTGCATCCGGCCGCTCCAGCATGTTGACGCAGCGGAGCAGTGTGCTCTTGCCGGCGCCGCTGCGACCGAGAACACCGAAGACCTCGCCCTCACCGACGCTGAGATCCACCCCGTCGACAGCCGCGACGGAACCTTTCCGCGAGCGGTACGTCTTACGAAGACCGCTTATTTCAATCACGTAAACACCCTGGTCAGCAGTTGTGACGAGCGTCGCAATGCCTACTCACCTAGTGGGCATTGCCAACGGGTGCAACGCTAGCCCGCACAACGCTGCGAGGCCACCCGGTGTAACGACCCTCACGACTGCCGTCGCTTTCACCCGGCTACGCGGGACACCGTGATCCCAGGCGGGCACTTCCGCGGTCCCGGCCGCGACGGCTGGGCCGGTGCGAGCGTCGCCGGATTCCCGCGTGAACTGGCCGCGCTCAGCGGGCCTCATGGATCAGAATGGCGATCTGCACGCGGTTCGTGCAGCCGAGCTTGTCGAGGACCCGGGACACGTAGGTCTTCACGGTCGGAACGCTCATGTGCAGTTCGGTGCCGATCTCCGCATTGGAACGCCCGGTGGCAACGGCTTCGGCGACCTCCCGCTCACGGGCGGAGAGCCGCCGGAGGGCATCGGCGGCCCGCCGGCGCCGTGCAGCCGCTGCCCCGCGGGCCTCACGGTCCAGCGACCCGGTGCCGGGACCACCAACCTCACGACCGGTCCCGCCGTTACCGGTCTCGCCACTGCCGGTCCCGCCGCTGCCGGTCCCGCCGCTGCCGGGCTCGCTGCTGCCGAACCCGCCGCTACCGGTGCTGGTGCCCCGGTCGGTGCGGCCGACCGCGTACTCGATCAGTCTCGGCACCACCGCCGGGGAGAGGATCGACTCGCCGGCGGCGGCGCGGCGTACGGCGTTGAGGATCTCGGTGGGAGCGATGTCCTTGAGCAGGAAGCCGTTCGCTCCGAGCCGCAGTGCGCCGAGCAGGTTCTCGTCGGTGTCGACAGTGGTCAGCACGATGATGGCCGGTTCCGGGCCGTCACGGCGCAGCTCCCCGGTCGCGGCGAGACCGTCCATCCGTGGCATCCGGACGTCCATCAGTACGACGTCGGGTCGCAGATCACGGGCCATCCGGACCGCCTCGGCGCCGTCGCCGGCCTCACCGACGATCCCGACCTCCGGGGCGGCGCCCAGCACCAGCGACAACCCGACCCGGACCAGCGGGTCGTCGTCGGCGATCAGGACCCGGATGGAGTCGGCCATGGCAACCAGGCTTCCAGATCGAAGGTGAGTCCGGTTCGCGGGTCGCCGTGCACGCCGTGCCGCAGCCGCCCGTCGAGCAGATCCACCCGCTCAGCGAGGCCGATGAGCCCGCTGCCCGCGCCCGGGACCACGGGGACCGGCACCGCGCCCGCCGGGAGAGGGCCGTCGGAGGCGGCACGGCCGGCCGGGGATGGGGAGGCTGGAAGCGGCGACAACGGGTTGGAGACCCGGACGTGCAGCTCGCCGTCGGAACTGCGCTCGAGCAGCAGGGCGACCGGGCAGTCGGGGGCGTGCTTGCCGGCGTTGGTGAGGCCCTCCTGGACCAGGCGGTAGACCGTCCGGCCCAGCGACGGGCCGACCTGCCCGCCGTCGAGGTGGTCGGTGACCGTCACCTGGATGCCGGCCCTCCGGGCGTCGGCGACCAGCTCGTCGAGGTGCTGCAGGCCCGGTTGTGGCCGCAGGTCGTCGCCCGGACCCGCGCGCAGGACGCCGAGGATCTCGCGCAGGTCCTCGAGAGCGTGGTGGGCACTGTCACGGATGATCGCGGCGGCGCTGGCAACTTCCGCGGAGGTGAGGTCGGGACGGATCTGCAGGGCTCCGGCGTGCAGGCTGACCATGGAGATCCGGTGAGCGAGGGCGTCGTGCATCTCGCGGGCGATCCGCTCGCGTTCCTGGGCACGCAGCCGGTCGGCCCGCAGCCGTGCCTCGTCCTCGGCCCGGGCGGCGCGCTCGCGCAGCGACTCGATGAGCTCCCGGCGGGCACGGGCGGCCATCCCCGTCGACACCGTTGCGGCGAGGAGCGCGACGGTCAGTACCGCGTGGACCACGGCGGACTCCGCCATCTTCGGATAGGTCAGCGCATAGCCGAACCCACCCAGCAGGTTCACCAGGAGGATCACGACGACGGGCCGGCCGCGCCGCAGGGAGACGACCGTGTAGAGCCCGATCAGCCCGGCGACACCCGTGCCGTCCGCCACCACGGAGACCAGCGCGAGAAAGATCGCCACCGCCATCGGATGGCTGCGCCGCCACCAGAGCGCCAGCGAGAGGACGCAGCCCGCCAGGAAGTGCAGCATCAGGGCTTCCTCGGTCAGATCGCGGACCTCGGCCGCGTCGCCGACCAGCAGGAGCGCTCCGCACCAGGAGACGAGGATCGCCGCCACATCCCAGCCGCGACCGGCCATGAGTCTCCGGCGGCGCGGCGGCGGCACTTCCCGCTCCCGCCCGGCCGCCGCTGGAACGTCCGTACGCGCGCCGGCAGTCTCGACCGCGTCCGGGCCGGCCGGCGTCGCGGATCGTTCACCGGATGTGGCCGTCACGAGCGGACCAGCGGGCGCCAGAGTTGACGGTCGCCGTCGTCGCGGATCGCGTACCCGAGTTTCTCCACGGTCCCGCGCAGCTCGCCGGCCTCGCTGGCGGCCTTCTTGCTCAGCGCCACGGCACGGGCCGACAGGACCGCGTCGACCTCGATCGGGAGCTGTCCACTGTCCGGCACCCACGGCCGGTAGAGACCGGTGAACGGGTCGCCGTCGCGCCACGGATAGCCGTACTCCCGGAAGGCCCGTTCCAGTGGGGCGCGGTCGGCCTGCGGCTCGCCGTGGAACAGCTGGCGGGACTCCCGATCGAGGAGCACCAGGAAGCTGCCGTCCATGAAGACGAAGTCGACGTCCGGGCGGCTGACCGCGACGACACGGTCACCGGTCTCCAGGCGCACCGCGGCCCGCCCGATCGTCACACGGGTGCTGCGGCGCACGATCTCCACGCTGACCAGGGCACCCAGCACGGCGAGGATGGCGGCCTGCACCGCGATCTCCCACCAGCTGTCGACCGAGGCGACCACCCGCCAGACCACGCCGAGCACCGGGAACCCGACGTCGACCAGCCAGCGCGCGAGGATCGGTGCGAGCACCGCCACGAGGATCCCCAGCAGCGCCGGTCCGGCCAGCACGAGCGCCCGGCCCGCTGGGGAGAACGCGAGCACCGTCGTCTCCCGGGGTGAAGTTTCGCCGCTCATTGGTTCCGTCCCTCGTCGCCGGTCTTCCCGCACGACGCTATGCCCGGCGCCGAGGGCCGGCCAGTTGCCGGAAGTCGGAGATCCGCGACTTTGGTATGTGGTCCAGGTCACCCCTCGGGAACGGCAAGCGCGATCGTCAGCGCGAGGACCCATCGCGGGTCGCGCAGGCGGTCGCCGTACAGCTCACGCAGGCGGGTCATCCGGTATCGGACCGTCTGCGGGTGCACGAACAGCTCGGCCGCGACGTCCTCCCGCCGGCCCTGGTGCAGCAGCCAGCTGCGCAGAGTCTCGATCAGCTTGGCCGCCGCGGCCCCGCGCTCCCCGGCGAGCGGGCTCAGCGCCCACGCCCGCAGGTCCTCCAGCGCACTCGGGTCGGCCGTCACCACCACGGCCGCGAGATGATCCTCGGTGTCGACGACGGTGCCGTCGGACGGCGGGCTGAGCCGCTGCACACGGCAGGCCCGGTCCAGCGAGCTCCGCGCCTCAGCCCACGGCCGGGCCGGGCCGATCACCACGTTGTGTCCGGTGAGCAGGCGATTCAGGGTCGGGCGGGAACAACCCTGCGGGTCCGGCACGAACAGGGCGGTCATCCCCGGCAGGTCGGGAACGGCGTCGGCGAGCTGCAGCGTACGCGGATCGAGGAGGTCGATCACCCGCCGCGCCGCGCGCTCGGGCAGCAGCAACGCGGTGAGGTTCTGCGGCGGCACCCACTCCGCCTGCTCGGCCAGGCCCACCAGCACGTGTGCCGGCTCGCCGGCGACCAGGGCCTGCGTCAGTTCCTGCAGCCGGCGCTGCCGCAGGCGGCCGGAAGCGGCGAGCTCGTCGGCGTGCCCGGCGACGCTCGCCGCGGACAGTTCATCAATGTACGCGAAGACGAGCTCGGCGAAGTCGGCGATGGTCCCAGCCGGCTGACCGGCGCCGACGCTGATCGCCGCGAGGCCCCGCCACGCCACCCGGGCGCCCACCCGGTACGCCGCCAGCAGCGCGTCCAGGCTGCGGCCGGATCGCGCCTCGCCCCTGCCGAGCGCGTAGGCGCCCTCGATCGCCGACGCCATCGGTGTGCCGGGGTCGGCTCCCGGCCGGGAGACCAGGTTGAGGAAGGTGCCGAGCGCCGCGCGCACCGCCCGCGCGATCTTGTGACCGAGCTCACCGGCGAACGGCTCGGCGTAGGCCGGGACCTCCCGGATGATTGCTGCGATGGTCTGCGCGGAGACAGTCGGCAGACCGTGCCGGAGCGGGTCGATCACCTCCGTCGGCAGGCGGTACGACCGCACGTCGCGCAGTGGTTGTTTCACGCGATCCCTCACATTCCGTCCGGCCAGGGCGGCTTGATCACGGCATTACGGACGAACGACCCTCCCCCAGGGCCGGAACTTGTCCCCGCCGAACAATAATGCGGCCTCCGATTCACTTCTACCGGTCAGGACTTTGCCCTTCCTCAGGAAGCAGTCTTGATGACGTGGCAGTAACACGGAATTTGCGCGACGGTGCGTGGCGGGTTGTCGAGCTGATCACCACTCCGGTGGTGCCGGCCGACTACCTCGACGTGATCGCGCCCCTGCGCAACCCGACCGTCCTGCGCGCCCGGATCGACGCGGTGCGCCCCGAGACCGGCAAAGCGGTCACCCTGGAGCTGCGCCCCGGGCGTGGCTGGCAGCCGCACCAGCCCGGTCAGTATGTCCGGCTCGGCGTGGATGTCGACGGGGTACGCCTTTGGCGCGCCTACTCGGTGAGCAGCGCGGCCGGACGGTCCGACGGGAAATTCACCGTCACGGTGAACGCCGTCGAGAACGGGACCGTCTCCTCGTACCTGCTCAAGAACGCCCGTAAGGGCATGCTGGTCCATCTCGACCTGCCGGCCGGTGACTTCCTGCTCCCCGAGCAGCGCCCGGCGAAGTCGCTGTTCCTGACCGCGGGCAGCGGCATCACCCCGGTGATGGGCATGCTGCGCAGCGCCCTGCACGAGCTGGACGACGTGGTGGTCCTGCACTCCGCGCGGACCGCCGAGGACGTCGTGTTCGGTGCCGAACTGCGCGACCTGGCCGCCAAGGGCCGTATCCGGCTGATCGAACGGCACACCCGCGCCGACGGACGGCTCAAGCCCGCCGACGTCGCGGACCTGGTGCCCGACCTGTTCGAGCGGGAGACCTGGGCGTGCGGTCCCGGCGAGCTGCTCGACGGCCTGCAGGAGCACTGGGCCGACGCGGGTGCCGCGGACCGGCTGCACATCGAGCGTTTCCGGCCCACCGTACTGATCGCGGGCGACGGCGGCACGGTCACCTTCGAGAAGTCGGGCCAGGTGGTCGAGGCCCCCGGCGCCACGTCGATCCTCGAGGCGGGCGAGGCGGCCGGTCAGCTGATGCCCTCCGGCTGCCGGATGGGTATCTGCTACAAGTGCGTGCTGCCCATGCGTGAGGGCATCGTCCGCGACATGCGCGACGGCACCATCACCACCGCCTCCGAAGTGGACGGCGACAAGATCCTCATCCAGACCTGTATCTCGGCCGCCGCCGGGCCGTGCCGTCTGGACGCCTGAAACCCTTCTGCAAAGAGAACGAGGAAGTTCCGTGACGACGCTGCAGCGCAAGGAAGTCAACCCGATCGCCCACCTCACTCCGGAGGACATCGAGCAGATCGGTCGTGAGCTCGACGCCATCCGGGACGAGGTGCTCGCCGTCCGCGGCGAGAAGGACGCGAAGTACATCCGCCGCATGATCAAGATCCAGCGGCGCCTCGAGATCGGCAGCCGCGCGGTGCTGCTGTTCTCGGTGCTCCCGCCCGCCTGGATCCTCGGCACGCTGGGTCTCTCCATCGCCAAGATCCTGGAGAACATGGAGATCGGCCACAACGTCCTGCACGGACAGTACGACTTCATGCGGGACCCGAAGATCCACTCCACCACCTGGGAGTGGGACTTCGCGGCGCCGGCCGAGCAGTGGAAGCACTCCCACAACGAGCTGCACCACAAGTACACCAACGTGATCGGCCGGGACAACGACCTCGGCTACGGGATCATGCGGGTCGACGAGCAGCAGAAGTGGGCACCCGCTCACCTCGGCCAGCCGCTCTACAACTTCATCAACGCCTGCCTCTTCGAGTACGGCATCGCCGCGTACGACCTGGAGCTCGGCCGGAACCTGGCGAGCAAGCGCCGCCGTAACAACCCGGACTTCCGGGCCCGGCTGCGTCAGGTCGGCCGCAAGATCCGCAACCAGATGCTGAAGGACTACGTCGCGCACCCGGCCCTGTCCGTACCGGTCGGCCTGGCCTTCGGCAACCCGTTCGGCGCGTTCTTCGGCACCATGGCCGCGAACGTGGTCGCCAACGTGGTCCGCAACATCTGGAGCCACTCGGTCATCATGTGCGGCCACTTCCCGAAGGGCGTCGAGACCTTCGAGCGCACCTCGATCACCGGCGAGACCCGCGGCGAGTGGTACCTGCGGCAGATGCTCGGCTCGGCCAACATCTCCGGCAGCAAGCTGATGCACATCATGACCGGCAACCTGTCCCACCAGATCGAGCACCACTGCTTCCCCGACCTGCCGGCCAGCCGCTACGCGGAGATCGCGCCGAAGGTCCGGGCGCTGTTCGAGAAGTACGAGCTCAAGTACGTGACGGGCCCGATGGTCGTGCAGGTCGCGTCGGCGTGGGCCAAGGTCTTCCGGCTCGCCTTCCCGAACCGCAAGCCGGCCCGCCCGATCGACCACTCGGTCCCGCCGCGCGTACCGGCCGAAGCTGCCGCCTGACCTTCCGACCGCCTCATCCGATGCCCGGCCGCCTTCCGCGGCCGGGCATCGGCATCTCCGCGGGAACTGTCGCACCCGGATGGCATGGTGACAGGCAAGGAGGAGAAGACTTATGCGGTACGGCTATTTCGGCTCCATGAAGACCAAGCCCGGTCACCGGGACCAGGTGGTGCAGCTACTGCTGCGATCGGCGGAGGGTCTCCGCTCCGCCGGCTGCCACCACTACGTGATCGGGGTGTCCGACGACGACGATCAGACCATCTGGGTGAACGAGGTGTGGGACACCAGGGAGGCCCACGACGCCTCCCTGCACCTGCCCGATACGCAGGCCGCGATCGCTGCGGCCATGCCTCTGCTGACCGGCGAGTTCACCAGCCGCGAGATCACCGTCCTGGGCGGCCTGGGCCTCCCACCCGAGTAACGACCCCGGCTGTCAGAGCTGGTCGGGGCGCAGGTAACCGAGTTCGGCGAACTCGGCGCGATAGGCGTCGATCAGCCCGGCCGCGGCCTCCGGGCCGACCAGCGGGTGGGCGGCCATCGCGCGGACCGCCGCCGACCGGGACCCGGAACGGGCCGCGTCCAGGACATACCGTTCGGCCGACTTGACCGACCGGACCAGCTCGGTGCCGTGCGCGGGCAACGGTGCCACCCGCTGCGGGACGGCACCGTTGCCGTCCACCGTGCAGGGCACCTCGACGACCGCGTCGTCGTCGAGGATGCCCAGCGTGCCACGGTTACGGACGTTGAGGATCAGGGTGGCCGGCTCATGGTGGGCGAGAGCCCGCATGACGGCCAGTGCCACACCCTCGTACCCGGCCGGGCGCGATTCGTCGTGCTCGCGCTCTCCGGCACCGGCCAGTTCACGGTTCTCGGCCATGTAGGTCGCCTCGCGTTCCCGCCAGGCCCGCAGCCAGGCGTCGAGGGGATCGCGGGCGGCGATCTCGGCATAGCAGCGGTGCTGCTGGCCGAGCAGGAACTCACCGCGCGTCTGCGCCGCGTCCCGCACCGCGGCGAGCGTTCCCGTGGCGTCGTAGTAGTAGTGCAGATACTCATTCGGTACGGCACGAAGCTCGCGGAGACGGCCGGCACCGAAGAGCCGTCCCTCCTCGATCGACTGGAGCCGCACCGGGTCGGCGAGAAGCACCTCGAGCAGTCCCGCCCCGGCGGAACCAGGGCTCCCGCCGTGCGCCGACCCGGACCCGGCGGATGCGGGTACGTGCCAGGACGCCGGCGCCGTTGCGGGGACAGGTGCAGACGCGGGCGGCGCTGCCGGTGCGGGCGCGGCGGCCGTAGCGGGTGCGGGCGTGAGGGCAGAGGTCGGTGCCGGCGCTGACGCCGGTGCCGGTGCCGGTGCGGGGGCGGCTGAGCTTGAGCCGCCTGCGGATGGCGGCGTGGGCCGGTCGAGGGGGTGGACGCCGTACAGCCAGCCGAGATGGTTGAGGCCGGCATAGTCGACGCGCACCGCGGCCGGGTCGGCTCCGATCGTCCGCACCACCCGGTCCACCAATCCGGACGGGGAGTCGCAGATGCCGATGACCCGGTCACCGAGATGGACGGCCATCGCCTCGGTGACCAGGCCCGCCGGATTGGTGAAGTTGATCGTCCAGGCGGCGGGGGCGAGGCGGGCGATCCGTTCGGCGATCCGCTGGGCTTCCGGGACGGTGCGCAGGCCGTACGAGATGCCGCCCGCGCCGACGGTCTCCTGGCCGAGCACCCCCGCTGCGAGGGCCACCCGCTCGTCGACGACCCGGCCGCGCAGACCACCGACCCGGATCGCGCAGAACACGAAGTCCGCACCGGTGACAGCCTCGTCGAGGTCCGTGGTGACGATCAGCACCGGCGCGTCCGGAACGTCCCGCGCCTGCGCCGCCAGCACCCGGCCGATCGCGTCGAGGCGGGCCTTGTCCACGTCGTGCAACGCCAGTTCGGTGATCCCGGTACGCCGCCGGTCGGCAAGCAGCGCGCGGTGCACCAGCGGAACCCGGAAACCGCCGCCACCCAGAATCGTCAGTCGCATCCCATCTCCATGTCTGACCAGGTTCCCTCGTCGGGCGCCGTATCGCCCCGATCCCCGAGCCGAGCCCGCCCGGCCACTCAGTCACTCAGCCCTCGGCCACCCGGCCACCCGGCCACCCGGCCACCCGGCCACCCGGCCACTCCCAATCTTCCGTGCCGTCTCTCACCGCTGCCTCGACCCGGCCGAGAAAGCGTGCCCGGACCAGTCCAAAGGATGGCAGGAGCCCTGGTAGGCGTGGCGCAGAGCTCCAGCCGTCGAGGTCAAGCTCCCGTAGGACGGCGACCGACGGGCACGAAGACAGGTCGGCTGATGACAACGGGTTGACTGATGACGATGCACAGAACGAAGCTCGCTTCCGCCATCCCGGCCGCTGATCGCTGTGGGAGCAGCTCTCCAGAGGCGTGCCCCCGACGCGAACAGCGCCTCCCCATCCCCGTGATGATCTGTGCCGCGATGCAGCCTCCGACCACCACGCTGCCGGGCATGCGGGCGTGCGGTCACTTGTCGCGCGGCCCGTAGGCGCAGATCACCACACCCTGTCCGGTACGCGGGGCGTGCGGTGACCCGCGGCTCGCCCGCGGGCGCAGCCCACCACACTGCCGGGCATGCGAGCCTGCGGAGACTTACGGCCCCCGCGGGCGCAGATGACCACACGCAGCCAGGCGCGCCGGACGTGCGGTGACCTGTGGCTCACCGGTGGGCGTAGGTGGCCACGCTGCTGGGTGCGCGGGTGTGCGGTGACCTGCGGCTCGCCCGTGGGCGTAGGTCACCGCGCTGCCGGGCGAAGTACGTCGTGTGGTGATGTGTGGTGTGGAGCGGACCGCGATTCACCACGCATGATCGCCGGGAGAGGGAGGGGGAGGAAGGGGGAGGGAGGTGGCACTGTGCGGGAGGGGAAGGCGAGGGACTGTGTGGGCGCCGGCTGGCGGTGAAAGGTCAGCCGGGCTGCGGGACGCCTGGCACAGGGGCGGGCCGGTGCCGCGGTGGGGTGGCATTTCCGGTGGATGGTCAGTGGTCGGGTCCGGCGTCGGAGAGGCGGGCGATCGTCGCGGTGGCTCGGTGGACCGTGTTCTGGCGGCCCGGGGGGATCACGTCGTCGAGGAAGCCGTAACGGGCCTTCAGGTCGGGGTGGCCAGGGGCGTGGCGGGTGGTCCGCCACCAGTCGGCGATGTCGCCCCAGCCGGGGGCCGACAGGGAACCGCCGAAGTGCTGGACCGAGAGGGCTCCGACCAGGGTGGCGAAGGCCAGGCGGTCGGCCAGGGGCCAGCCGCTGAGGGTGCCGGTGATGAATCCGGCGGTGAAGACGTCACCGGCGCCGGTCGGGTCCAGGGCCTCGACCGGTACGCCGGGGACGGTCGCCACCTCGCCGGTGGTGCCGTCGACAGCCAGGGCGCCCTCGGCACCGCAGGTGACGACCACGACCGGAACCAGGCCGGACAGTTTCTCCAGTGCCTGACGGGGCTCGTCGGTACGGGTGTAACGCATCGCCTCGACCGCGTTCGGCAGGAACGCGTGACAGTCGGCGAGAACGCCCAGGACGTCGGAGGACCACTTGTCGGTCTCGTCCCAGCCGACGTCGGCGAACACCATCGTGCCGGCCGCCCGGGCCCGCCGGACCCAGCCCATGCCGTCGGGTGCCAGGCTGACCGCGGCGCTGCGGGCCGGTGGCAGCCCGTTGACCAGGCCGTCCTCGTCGGTGGGGAGCGGATGCCCGTGGGTGATCATGCTGCGATCGCGGTCGTATGCCAGGGAGACCGTCACCGGGGAGTGCCAGTCGTCGACCCGGCGTGAGGCGGACAGGTCGATGCCCTCCTGGTGGCTGAGCACCCGGTGGCAGAACTCGCCGTAGGCGTCGCTGCTCAGCGCGGTGCCCAGGCCCGTGTGCAGGCCGAGCCGGCTCGCGCCGACGGCCAGGTTGGCGACGCCGCCGGGGCAGGAGCCCATGCCGCTCGCCCATACCTCCGCGCCGGGGGCGGGCAGCTCGCGAAGACCGGTGAAGATGACGTCGAGGTAGACGACTCCCGGGACGAAAAGGTCGAGCGGTCGAGCCATCGTCCGATCTTAGCCCCGCTCCTATCGGCCGAGTCGTGATTGATCACCGAGCCTTTCGCAGGTCGGCGTGGGTGGCACGCAGGGTGTCGGCGGCCCGGTCGGTGCCGGGGGGCCGGACGGCGTCGAGCATCCGCCAAGCCTCGTCCAACGCTTGGGACAGCTCGCCGATCCGCTGGGCGTGCTGCCGCCGGACGTCCTCGCGAACCTTCTCGATCCGCCGCATCCAGCCCTCGGCACTGACCGACGACGAAGGCGCCGGCGAAGACCCGGCCGCGGAGACCGGCACAGACGCAGCCGGAGAAGCGGACGGCGGAAAAGGCACGGACCCGCCCCGAGAAGCAGGCGGCGGAAAAGGCGCGGACCCGGCCGGAGAAGCAGGCGAAGAAGGCCAGGACCCGGCCGGAGAAGCAGGCGAAACAGGCGAAGCAGGCGAAGGGGAGGACGGCGGAGGAGCAGGCGGCGGAACCGGAGCGTCCGGCCGGAGGCGACGGCCGAACGCGGGATTCACCGAGGAGGGCGCAGCGGGATCGAGGGACGGCGAGGGGAAATCCGGGGACGGCGAAGAAACAGCCCGGGACGGCGCGGAAGAAGCCCGGGAGGACGAAGAAGAATCGGGACGGACCGCGGGAGAGGACTCAGGACGGTGGAGGGGAATGGCGGGAGCTGAAGACGCCGATGGATCTCCGGGGGCCACGCGGCGATTGTCGATCACAACGGATGCGGGCACGATTGCGGCGATCGGCCGGCCGTTGTCGACCAGGACAGTGACCTGCCCGGTCAGCCCGGTCACCCGGACCAGTTGCTGGAACCGCAGGCGAGCCTCAGCGACCGTGAGTTCGATCCGGCGGCGAATAGGCGTTGCTGGTTCTCCCATATCTCGATGATGCGCCGGGGGTATGACAAAAATGCGTGGGCGGTACTCACCCGTACCGATAGATTGCGAAAATGATCTCTGCCAGCGATGTGCGTACCGCCGTTTCCCTCGCCGCCGGTACCCTCCGGGCCGCCGCCGGGCAGGACTGGCGTGTCCCCGCCGGCGACCTGACCTGGTCCTGCCGGGAGACGGTCGAGCACATCGCCGACGATCTGTTCGCGTACGCGGGTCAGCTGGCCGTGGAGGGCACCCCGTCGTCGTCCTCGGTGCCGTTCGGCTGGCGGCGCAACCGGCCGGAGGGGCCCGCGCTGACGATCTACGTCGAGGAGACCACGGACAACGAAGGCCTCCTACAGGTGCTCGAGTCGTCGGGTGGCCTGCTCGCGGCGGTGGTCGCGGTGGCTCCTCCGGAGCGGCGGGCCTTCCACCCGTACGGCGTCTCGGATCCCGCGGGTTTCGCCGCGATGGGTGTGGTGGAGACCCTGGTCCACATGCACGACGTGGCCGCGGGCCTGGGCCTGCCGTGGTCGCCGCCGGAGGATCTGTGCGACCGGTCGCTGCGCCGGTTGTTCCGCGACGTGGCGGCGACGACGACCTGCCTGGGCAGCCGCTGGACCACGCTGCTGTGGGCGACCGGCCGCCTCGAGCTGCCGGGCCGCCCGAGGCGCGAGAACTGGAAGTGGGACGGCACCCCGGCTACCTGAGCCGGTAGGCCTCGAGCAGCTTCATCGACTTCTCGGCACCGTCGTTGAGCACGGCCAGGTCCACATCGCTGAAGATGCGCGGCCGGTCGTCGATGACGCAGTGCGAGCCCAGCGCGTGCCCGCCACGCCCGATCAGCGGTACGCCGAAGTAACTGCGCAGGCCGGTCATCTGCAGTAGCGGGTTGTCGGCGTGCCGGGGGTCGGTCGCCCCGTCGCTCACGCGGTACGGCGCGGCGCCGAGGACCGTGTTCGTGCACAGTGCCCATTCGGCGGGGACGCCCTGTGCGTCGGCGACCCATCCGGCCACGCCGTGCGAGCCGAGGATGAACTGCGACATGTCCAGCACCACCGACACCAGCGAGACGGATGCCTCGAGGAGCCCTGCGGTGCGCTGCGCGATGGCGTCGAGGCTGGTCCGCAGGTCGGGGTCGAAGAGGTCGTACCCGGCGATCTCCCGGATGCGTTCCGGAGTACCGAGACGGTCGAACAGGTCTTGTTTCACGACGTCTCCCGAGAGGGATGAGCTGCGCGGCGGCGGCCGGCCGGGTCGGGGTGCGGAGTCTGAGCGGGGTGCGGAATCATGCCCGCAGCTATCACGTCGGCACCCCGCCGCAACCTCTGAGCACCTGACCGCTCCGTCCCCCGGGGGACGTTAGGCGTGCATCCCCGCGGGTAGACGGACCACATGACGACGGTGCAGAACGAACAGGACGTCATCGAGTTGCTGCTGAGCCAGCACCAGCAGATCAAGGCCCTCTTCCTCAGGGTGAACCAGTCCACCGGGGAACAGAAGCGGGACGCGTTCCAGGAGCTGACCCGGCTCCTCGCCGTGCACGAGAGCGCCGAGGAGCAGGTGGTTCATCCGGCGGCCCGGGACGATGCCGGGGACGCCGTGGTAGAGGCCCGACTGCAGGAGGAGAACGACGCCAAGCGCGCGTTGTCCGAGCTCTACGACCTGGGGGTGGATGCGCCGGGATTCGACGAGCGGTTCGCCGCCTTCGAGGCCGCGGTGCTCAGCCACGCCCTGCACGAGGAGCAGGAGGAGTTCCCGCAGCTGCGTACGAAGACCGATCCGGGCACTCTGGTCCGGATGGCCGGGGCGGTGCGGGCGGCCGAGGCGGTCTCGCCGACCCGGCCGCATCCCGCCGCCGGCGAGAACCCGGTGGCGAACCTGATCGCTGGTCCGCCGCTGGCGATCTTCGACCGGACGCGGGACGCCGTCCGGGACTGGCGGCAGTCGCAGAAGGACTGACCCACCGGGAATGCGGGGTGATCCGCAGCCGGCGCAGGAAGAGCGCGAACGGGTCACCGAAGGTGCGGGCCGCCGTGTTGAGAAGCAGCGCGGCGGCCACCATCCCGACTGCGGGCACGCCCACCAGCAGGGCGATCACCGAAACGGTCAGACCGCCCCAGACCATCACGCGCAGCCCGATGTCGGCGACCGGGATGCCGCTGGGCCGCTGCCGCGTCCAGATCGGCAGGAACGACGACGCCAAGGCGAGCCCGACGGCACCGAGCACGGCCGCGACCGTGAGGAACGCCTGCGGCCAGTCGAAGTGCCGGCCGAGGGCCCATCCGCCGGAGAGCAGGACGCCGAACCACACCTTGGCGAGCGCCCAGCGCCCGAGACGGACGAGCGGATCCTCGGTGACAGCCGGCATGACTCACCCCGGCCGCAACTTTACCGGCCGATGCCGAAGGCGGTGCGGAAGTCGTCGCGGACCGTCTCCCGGCGGTCCAGGATCGCGAACACCACCCGGTCGAACCACGGGGCGTCGCGCAGCGCCGCGGCGAACACCTCCGCCACCGTGGGCGGCTCGTTGCCGAAGACACCGCAGCCCCAGGCGCCGAGCACCAGATCACGGTGGCCGTGCGCGGCGGCGACCCGTAGCACCCGCGCCGCCCTCCGGGCGAGCGCTCCGCGCACTTCCGGCAGCAGATGTGGCTGGTCGCGGGCGATCATGGCACGGTTCGGGGCGGCGGAGGTCAGGAACGAGACGTCGTACGCCTCCGTCAGGAACCCACCGCGGTCGTCGCGGAAGACCGGCACCCGCGGCGAGTAGATGACCCGGTCGGTGTAGAGCAGTCCCCGGTCCGCCCGGTGGAACGCGTAGAAGTCGCCGGCCGCCCGCAGCGACGGATAGATCGCCGACGCCCGCGCGATGCTCTCCTCCTGGGCCTGCGCCCCGTTGAGGAAGCCGCCGCCGGGGTTACGGGCCGACGCGAAGTTGAGGCAGGCCACCGTCCCGCCGAGCCGGCGCGACGCCTCGAGGCTGCTCTCGCCGGTCACCTCGATGGCCGGCGGCCCGGCCGCGGGGGCGGGTTCGGGCAGCTCGTCGCCGGGCAGGTACAGCCGGGTGCCGGCCACCGAGCGGGCCACCCCGGCCGCGATGGCGACGACGCCGGCGGGGCCCTCGTACCGTCCGCGCTCCACGACGGAGACGGTCTCGTGTGCGATCGCGCGAAGTCTGCCGCTCATGCCGACGATCTTCGGCGAATCCGGCAGTGACCGCCACGCCATTACCGGGGTACGCGGCTCACACCCCACCTACCCGGCACCGCCGGCGCCGTGGTGTCGCCGTCGGGCCGCCACGGTACGGCTCAGGCCGTCCGGAGGGCCTCGGTCGGGGCCATCCGGGCGGCCCGCGCCGCCGGGTAGAGGCCGGCCACGGTGCCGACCAGGACGGCGGCCGCCAGCCCGCCCGCGGCCGCCTCCGGCGGGACCATCGGCTGCCAGCCCTGGTGGTTCGCCAGGATCACGGTCACCGTGGCACCGAGCAGCACACCCACTCCCCCACCGACCGTGCCGAGCAGCATCGACTCGATCACGAACTGCGCCGCCACGTGCCGCCGGGCCGCGCCGAGAGCACGCCGCAGCCCCACCTCGCGACGCCGTTCCAGCACCGAGATCACCATGACGTTGGCGATGCCGATCCCACCGACCAGCAGCGCCACCGCACCGAGCCCGAGGAACAGCGAGGTGCTCGCCTCGGTGACGGCCAGCCGGGCGGTGAGCACCTCGGACGGCTGGCTCACCGCGACCCGGCCGGGGCTCTCCGGGTCGGCGGCGCGCGGCAGCATCAGCCGTACCTGCCCGGTCCGGGCGGTGTCAGTCCGCACGTAGACCCGGCTCGGATGCCCGTCGTAGCCGAACTCGGTCGCGGCCGTACCGAAGCCGATCAGTGCCGCCCGGTCGATCTCCGGAGCGAGCTCCACCTCGTGGAGGATGCCGGCCACCACGAACCAGCGGTCGCCCAGCCAGATCCGGGTCTGCCCGGTCAGATCGGCGATGCCGAGTACGGTCGCCGCCTTGAACCCGAGGACCACCACCGGGTAACGCGCCGTGGCCTCGTCGAGGAACACCCCGCGCAGCAGCGAGGCGTCAAGCGTGGACAGCAGCGCGGTGTCGGTGACCCGGACGTCGAGGCCCCCGCGCCGGTTGTCCGGTACGGCGTCGTTGCGGAAGACGTTCACGTCGTCGAGAAGCGCGGTCGCCGACGCGGACAGCACGCCCTCGGTGCGCCCCATCGACGTGGCCGCAGTGTCCGGGAGCTGTTCCTCGGCGGCGCCGCGGGGCTGCCCGCTGGTCACGGTGAGCAGGTTGGTGCCGAGCCGGTCGAGCTGCGCCAGCACCTGCGCCTGGCTGGACCGGACCGCGCCGAGGACGGCGACCAGGGCGGCGATACCGATGGCCACGCCGAGCACCGACAGCGCGGCCCGGCCCGGACGGGTCCGGAGCCCGATCGTCGCCACCGGCAACAGGTCGGCCATCCGCAGCCGGGACAGTGGGGTCATCAGGCGATCCGTCCGTCCAGGATGGTGACCCGGCGCTGTGCCGCCGCGGCCACATGGGTGTCGTGGGTGATCACCACGATGGTCGTACCGGCCTCGTTGAGCTCCCGCAGCAGTTCGAGGATGCCGTCGCCGCTTGCCGAGTCAAGGTTGCCGGTCGGCTCGTCGGCGAAGAGCACCGCGGGCCGTCCGATCAACGCCCGGGCGATCGCCACCCGCTGACGCTCGCCGCCGGACAACAGCCGGGCCCGATGGTTCATTCGGTGCCCGAGGCCGACCCGTTCCAGGGTCTCCTCGGCCGCGGTCCGCCGCTGCCGGGCCGGCACTCCGCGATAGAGCAGGCCGGTGGCCACGTTGTCCCGGGCGTCGGCGTGGTCGAGCAGAAAGAACTGCTGGAAGACGACACCGAGCCGGTGCGCCCGCAGGCCCGCGAGCCGTCGTTCGCTGAGCTTCTCGAGCGCCTCCCCGGCGATGCGGACCGAACCCGCGGTCGGCCGGTCCAGGCCGGCGGCCAGATTGAGCAGGGTGCTCTTGCCCGAACCGGACGGGCCGACCACGGCGACCATCTCACCGTCGCGCACCGTGAGATCGACGCCGCGGACCGACTCGACCGGCGGGTTTCCCGGGTACGTCTTGCGCACGTCCACGAGTTCCAGGGCCGCGGTCATGATGCCGGCACCTCCACCAGGTCGCCCTCGCGGAGACCGCCGCCGACCTCGACCGTGCCGGACGCGTCGTCGTACAGGCCGGGCTCCACGTCCACAAAGGCGCCGGATGCCAGCCGTACCCGGTACCCGCTGGTTCCCGGGCTTGCCAGCAGCGCCGACACCGGGACGATCAGCACACCTCTGCGTTGCGAGGTGGCCAGGTTGACCTGCACCGACGCCTGGTCGAGTGAGAAGCCGCCCTTCGGCGTGGCGACCCGCATGACGACCTGCACGGTGGCCGCGCCGGGTTCGCCGTTCTCGCCGGTGGTGGACGTGGCCACCGTTCCGACCCGCAGCACCTCGCCGTCGACCGCCCCGGACCCGGGCACGGTGACCGACACCTTGTCACCGGCCTTGATCTGGTTCTGCCGGTCCGCGGTCAGATCGGCGGTGACCACCTGCCTCGTGGTGGTGCCGGTCAGCACCGGCCGGTCCGGGCCGACCGATCCGCCGACCTCGATCTGCCTGGCGGCGACGCGTACCTCCCCGGCCAGGAACACCACGGTCCCGAAACCGAGCGCCCCGGTCCGGGTGACGCCCCATTTCCTCTGGAGTCGTCGCACCGCGGCGGCCGTGGCCCCGGTGAAGTCGCGGTCCACGGTCATCGCGCCGGCCGGGTCGGCGCCGAGAGCTTTCAGGTTGCGTTCGAGCTGGCGGACGTCGTCGCCGTCGGTGACCCCGATGTCCAGGTCCCGGTATGCGGGGACGGTGCCGTGGAGCAGGCGCACCGCGGCACCGTCGGCCCGGTACAGGACACCGCCCCGGCCGACCGTGGAGCCGGGCGCCGCGGCACCGGTCAGCACGCCGGCACCACCGCGGTGGACGATCGTGTACGCGCCGTCGAACCCGTACGTCCCGGAGATCCGGAACCGCTGGGTCACCGTGCCGCGCTTCACCGCGACCGTGCCGGTCGGCACCTCGGCCGCGCTCGCCGAGGCCTCCGGCCGTGAGGTGACCGTGTAGCCGGTGACCAGCGCGCCGGCCGCGACCACCACGCCGGTCAGCGAGGCGGCGACCGTCCGTCCCCGCCGCCGGGTGCTCATGAGATCCCGATCGGGCCGGACCAGATCTTCTCGCAGGCCTTGCGAGCGGTGTCCAGGCGGTTACCCGGTTCGGGCCGCTCGTCCTCCAGCGCCGTGCCCCGCAACGGGAACCGTCCGTCCGAGTCCGGGTCCGGCCACTCCGGTACGCCGTTGTCGCGGTAACACTGCGCGTACTTGCGCAGCGTCTCGACGTCCTGCGGGCCGGGCGGGGCAGGTCCCTCCGGCTCCTCCTCGGCGATGGCGCCTTGCGGGATCCTGTCGAAGACGTCCTGGCAGGCATCCCGGGCGATGCGGAACTTCTCCTCACCCGCCTTCTCCTCGACCGCCTCCATCTCGTCCTCGGGCACTGCGAGGCGGTGCTCCTCGACGTACGGGTCGGGCATGTCGGTGAGGCCGTTGTCGCGCATGCACTGCACGACCTGTTTGCCGAGGGCGAGCAGGGCCTCGTCGGACATGGCCGGAGCGGACGAGGCGGGCGGCGACGGTGTGCCGGTGCCGGCACAACCGGCGAGCGTGACCAGCGCGGCGAAGGCCACGCACCGGATGGCGGTTCTCCTGGCTCTCATGGTGAACAGGCTGGCCTCCGGGTCACCCGCCGGGCGTCCGCGAGCGGTCCGATTCTGCGGGTCCCGGGTATGCCCGCGGTCGTACGCGAACGTCCGACCGCGGACCGACGCCCACCGGGTCGCGGCGCTCTAAACTGGACGAATGTCCTGGGTGATGCGCTTGCGGGGGCTCGCGGTCGACCTCGCGGCCGCCATCGTGCTCACCGCGGCGTCCGCCGGGGAACTGCGCGACGACATCGACCGGTGGTGGGTGTTCACCCTCTTCATGGTGGCGGGCCTGCTCGTGTGCCGGCACCGGCCACTGCTCGCGGTGATCCTCACGGCGATCGGGTCGTTCGGCCATCACGTGCCCGAACCGGCCGGGGTGGAGGCGCTCGACCTGACCGTGCTGATCGCCCTGTCCGCGCTTGCCGCCGCCGACCGGCCACGCCGGGTCGGCGCCATCACGTGCGGCTTCCTGATGGCCGCGATCGCCGGGGTGAGCCTGCTCGGGCCGACGAGTGCCGGCGACCGCCCCGCCTTCAACCCGGACCCGCGGGTCGTGGCCGTCCACCCCGACCGGACCCCGATGATGGTCGCCGAGCCCGACGAGGAGGATGTGGCGGACCGGTTGGCGCAGAGCAGCGGCCTGCTTCTCGTGGTGGCCGCCGCCTACCTGCTCGGCGACAACCTGCGCGGCCGCCGCATCCATCTACGGACCCTGGAGCGGCGCGCCGCCGACCTGGAACGCGAGCAGCGGCAGCGGGTCGCCCTCGCCACCGCGGCGGAACGCTCCCGCATCACCCGCGAGCTGCACGACGTCGTGGCGCACGGCCTCTCCGTCATGGTGGTCCAGGCACAGGGGGCGGCTGCGGCCTTGAGAAGACATCCCGATCGTACGGAGACCGCGCTGCGCGACATCGTCACCACCGGCCGGTCGTCCCTGGCCGAGATGCGGCGCCTGCTCGCCATCGTCCGTGAGGAGCCGGAACTCGCCCCGCAGCCCGGTGTGGAGTTCCTGCCCGAGCTGATCGACCGGATCCGGGCCGCGGGGACGGCCGTCACGTTCACCGTCGAGGGCGACCCGGCGCCGCTGCCGGCCGGGGTCGACCTGTCCGCGTACCGGATCACGCAGGAGGCGCTCACGAACACGTTGAAGCACGCCGGCGAGGGTGCGTCCGCCGTGGTGCGGCTGGGGTTCCTCCCCGGCGTCCTGGAGATCGAGGTGCACGACGACGGCCGGGCACCCGTCGCCCGGTCCGGCCGGGGCACCGGCAACGGGCTGCGCGGCATCGCCGAGCGGGTCCGGCTGCTCGACGGCTCGCTGGAGACCGGCACCGGGCCGGACGGCGGGTTCCGGGTGCTGGCCCGCCTGCCGCTGCGACCGGCCGCGCTTCCGGCGGCTCCCGTGGCGGGTGACCGGTGAGCATCCGGGTCGTGCTGGTCGATGACCAGGTCCTGGTGCGGACCGGCTTCCGGATGATCCTCGACGAGACCGACGACATCGAGGTGGTCGGCGAGGCCGGGGACGGCGCCGCGGCCATCGAGGTCACCGCCCGCACCCGGCCGGACGTGGTGCTGATGGACATCCGGATGCCGGGTGTCGACGGCATCACCGCCACCGGCCGGATCCGGGCCCTCTCCCCCGCACCCAAGGTGATCATCCTGACGACGTTCGACCTGGACGACTACCTGTTCGCCGGGCTGCGCGCCGGGGCCAGCGGGTTCCTGCTCAAGGACACCCTGGCCGAGGATCTGATGGCCGCGGTCCGGGTGGTGGTCTCGGGCGAGGCGGTCACCGCACCGAGCGCCACCCGCCGGCTGATCGCCCATTTCGTCAACGCCCCGGCCGCGGCGCCGGCCGGCCCCGACCATCGGCTCGACCCGCTGACCGCCCGCGAGCGGGAGGTGCTCACCCTGATCGCCCGCGGCCTGTCGAACGCCGAGATCGCCGTCGAGCTGCGGGTCTCCGAGGGCACCGTGAAAACCCACATCGGACGGATCCTGGCGAAGCTCGGCCTCCGCGACCGGGTGCAGGCGGTCATCCTGGGCTACGAGTGCGGCCTCGTCTCGGCCAGCTCCTGAACCGGGACCGTTCATCGACGAGGGTTGCCGCCGGACTGGTGACGAGGGGCTGTCGTCAGGGCGACCGCGCCGGATCGGGGCCGGGTGCCGGTAGGAGCGGGACGCGCGGCCCGTACCATCCACGCCCATGATCGAGTTTCCGCTGATCACCGCTGAGTCCCGGGTCGCTCCGGAACACTTCCACGCCCGCTGGTGCGATGTGGCGACGCATCCCGAGTGGGCGCCCGGAATGGAGTACCTCCGTCTCGAGGGGCCGCTGCACGTCGGGGCCCGCGGCGTCCTCAAGGCACGCGGCGGGCAGGAGACGCTGTTCCTGATCAGTGACCTGGTTCCGGGCCTCGTCTTCCAGGACACGCTGCTGCTCGACGGCGGCGAGCTGACCGTCCGGCACGAGTCGCATCCGCTCGGTACCGGCAGCCGGCTCGAACTGCACGCCCGCATCGACGGTCCGCGCGCCGCCGAGCTGGCCGAGACGATGGCCGGGCTCGAGGAGGTGCTCGCCGCCGATCTGGCGAACCTGGTCGCTCTGGTGGAACGCGAACACTGACCGTCAGCCGGCGAGCCGGAACAGTTCGGCGTGCACCTGCCGGGCCGGGACCTTCAGGCGGCGCAGCGAGTCGAGGACCGCGTTGGTCAGGGCGGCGGGCCCGCACACGTACACGTCCCGATCGCCGATGTCCGGGACCAGGGCGCGCAGGTTCTCCGGGGCGAACGGCTGGTTCGCGCCGCCGGTGCGCCCGGTCAGGACATGCAGCCGGGCACCGCGTTCACGGGCCAGATTGCGCATCTCGCCGAGCAGGACCGCGTCCGCGCCGCTGCGGACCCGGTACAGGACGATCACGTCACCGCCCAGTTCCGGGTCCTCCAGCAGGGAGCGAATCGGGGTGACACCGATGCCGCCGGCGATCAGCAGGGTGGCCGTACGGGTCCGGTGTTCCAGGGTGAACGCTCCGTACGGCCCCTCGGCGAACACCCGCGCACCGATCGGCAGATCCCGGAGGCCGGCGCTGGTGCTGCCGACCCCCTTGGCGGTCAGGCGCAGCGACCGCTCGTTGGGGGCGGCGGACAGTGAGAACGGGTTCACCTGCCACCACCGGTTGTGGCCCGGGAACCGCCACAGGAAGAACTGCCCGGACCGCGCCCGCAGGCGGTCCAGGTCACGGCCGGTGATGTGCACCGACACCACGTCCCCGGACTCCGGCACCACGGCGGCGACCCGCAGCCGGTGCCGGTTGTTGCGCAGCAGCGGCACGACCAGCCGGCCGGTGATCAGGGCGCCGACCGCGAACACCCACAGCCCCCACCAGTAGAGCCAGGTCGCCAGGTTGATCGCAAAGGCGGTGCCCTCGTACAGCTGGTGCACCATGCCGAGCAGCAGCACGACGTAGAGCAGCAGGTGGACGGCGTGCCACATCTCGTACGAGAGACGGCGCCGGGCGATCCGCATCGACAGCACCACGATCAGCACGATCAGGGCCACCGCGACCAGGCCGAGCAGCACCGGAAGCTGCGCCGACAGGGTCAGCGCGGTCCGCAGGACGGACACCCGGTCATGGGTGGCGAAACCCACGATCACGAACGACGGGTGCAGCACCGCCAGCCAGAACACGGTGAAGCCGGTCCACCGGTGCCAGGCGGTCAGCCGGTCCATGCCGAACGCCCGGTCCAGCAGCGGCAGCCTCGCCACGAGCAGGACCTGCACGATCATCGCGAACGCGAGATAGAGGCCGAGCAACCGGCCCGCCGACCCGAACGTGTTGTACGCGGGCGGCCCGGCGGTCACGAACATCAGGTGGATGATCGCCAGGTTGACGACGAGGAAGGTCCCGATCGCGGCGCGCGCGAGAAGGCCGGGGTAGCGGCGGACGGCGAGCGGTTGTGGCTGGGTCACGGCGGTCATCCGGCTCTCCCTGTGAAATCACATCATCAGGGAAGTACCGCCTTCGGCGCCATCCGGTTCACGACAGTCGACCGGCACGGTCAACCGGCGGTGAATGCCTGCGCGTTGCGGACCTGGGCCTCCACGCGAGCCCGGAGCTTGGCGAACGGCGCGGGGTTCCGCTCGATCACGCGTTCCTGATAGGCACGTTCCACGGCGGCGTTGATGTTTACCACGTTACTTTCGCGTTTACATGCGACGTCGGCCGTCGCCGTGGCTGTCTCCTCTTTCGAGGGCAGCTCGGTCTGCAGCCATCTCGGATCGTTGTTGGCGGCCCACGGATCCGGATAATTGAGGCCGGATTTCTTCATGCAGGCCGACCAATCGCCGAATGCCGCACGGACCCGGCTGTCTTTTCTGGCGTCGTCGAAGGATTTGGCGAGCAGTTCTTCGAAGAAGAGATCCGGCAAATCGTATTTGACGCCCTCGGTCAATCTCCGCTCGGCCTCGGCCCCGCATCCACCCTTCGGGACCTGCTTGCCGTCGATCGAGGTGCGCTGGCCGGCCACCACCTGCCGTTCCACGGGCTCCAGGGAGAACTCGTCCTCGCCGCCGGTGGACTCCGCATCGGGCGCGGGATGGTAGCCGTGGTTCCGGGCGTGTGCGTCCTCGGTGATGCCGTATCGCTGCGTGTACCTGCCTTCCACGCTGACCGGCGGTGGAGGCGGTATCTCCTGCTCGAATCCGAGGCCGCGCAGGCACTCGACGACGAGGACGACGCGGGCCCGCTCCACGAGGTTGGACTGCTTGGCATCGAGCGCGAACCGGTCCAGGGGCAGGCTGAGTGTCTTCACATCGACCACCGGGATCACCTGCGGAATCGACGGCTCGGTGGTGTCCTCGGCCGGAGTCCCGGAGCACCCGCTGAGGACGGACACGACAATGACGCCGGCGAGCACCCGGACGATTCCTGCGACTCTGGACCCACTCACGATGACCTCGGTTCGACACGACGCGGCAGTGCGGGGACGACACCACGACTGCACAGCGAACGCCCCCGCGCTGCCGCTACCGACTTACCCGACGACTACGAGCAGGCCGCCTGAACGTGGCTGCTGTACTGGTCGTTGTGCGGCACCGAGAGGTGCGTGGTGTAGGGCCGGATGAACCAGCCCGACCCGCGGTAGTAGGACTCGGTCCAGAACCGCCAGCAACGGTGGTCCATGTTGGACACCGAGCTGACCCGGTCGTTGATGCCACGGCCGTTGTCGAAGTTGTTGCCCGGGTAGTAGCCGTCGTTCACCTCGAACCAGGTGTAGCCGCCGTACAAGCGGGCGTCCTCGTAGAGGCAGAGGTCGTTGTCGATACAGACCTGGTTGGCGAGGGCGGGCGTCGTACCGACCAGAGCCGATGAGATGACACCCGCCACCATTGCGGCAGCAATCATTCCCTTACGCATGGAACTCCCCGTTTTCCATTAGCAGGACATTGATCACGGAGGATGCTAGTTCCGACCTGGACAGAGGGCAAGAGCTTCGATGTGATGCAGATCACCCGCTAAAATGTAACCAGGCATTCACAGGTAAAAACGGGTCGAAAAAAAGATGCCGGGAGACCGCCGGACCGGTCTCCCGGCACACTTTTTACTTGGGGGCGCCCAGGTCGTCGAGCGCCTTGGCGGCACCGCGGTGGACGGTGACCGGGCCGGTCTTGCGGGCCGTGTCCAGGCTGATCTCCTTGGCCGCCGCGTTGGCCTGCTCCAGCTGCGTCTTGCGGTCGAAGAGGGTCCTGGTCAGCACGCAGGCCACGTTCGGGTCGAGGTTGTCGCGAACCAGCAGGAAGTTCGGGACGACGATGGTCTTCACGTCGGCCGGGGTCTTGTAGGTGGCGGCCGGGATGGTGCCCTCCTGGTAGACCTCGTTGATCTTCTGCATCTCCGGCAGCAGCGGCGTGATGTCGAGGAACTCGACCTTGTCCGCACTGGTGGTGAGTAGGTCGGTGATGCCGGGCGTGGGCAGGCCGCCGGAGAAGAACATGGCGTCGATGGTGCCTTCCTTCATCCCGTCGACGGTCTTCGTCAGGTCCAGCTTCTGCGCCTGTACGTCGGTCTCCGCTTTGAGACCCGCCGCGGTCAGCACCCGGTTGGCGATGACCTCGGTGCCGGACTTCGGGGAACCGGTGGAGACCCGCTTGCCCTTCATCCCGGCCACGTCCTTGATGCCGGCATCCTTGCGGACGATCACCTGGGTGTAGTTGGTGTGGATCCGGGCCAGCGCGTTCACCGGCTGCTTGCTGGTGAAGCTGCCGGTCCCGTTGACCGCGTCGGCGGCCGTGTCGGCAAGCGAGAACGCCACGTCGTAGGTGCCGGCCACCAGCTGCTGGATGTTCTGCACCGACGCGCCGGTCTCCGACGCGGTGGCCTGGACGTTCTTTCCGGCCCCGTTCACCTGCTCGGCGAACGCGTTGCCGAGGGCGAAGTAGACGCCCGTGGCGTTCCCGGTGGCGATGCCGACCCTGGTGGCCTGGGCCACCTCACAGGTGACGGTGCCTCCGGTGTCGGTGGTGGCGGCATCCTGCCGGCCGCCGCACGCCGCGGTGGCGGCCGCGAGCGTGCTGACCAGCGTGATGCTCACCGCGGTCCGGTGATTCAGTATTCGTCTCATCGTTTCCTCCCAGAGGGGTGGTGCGGGAAAGGCGACTTACTGGGGGGTCTGTGAGCCGGCGGCAACCGCCTCCGGCGAAGGGGGCGCCGCTTCGCGTCTGTTCTGAAAGGCGGCGATGAGTACGGCCACGAGCAGCACGGCCAGGCCGGCGGCGGCGACGACCGGCTCCAGGTAGAGCAGGAGCAGCCCCGACACACCGGCCAGCACCCGGCTCGCCGGCCCGGCCGGTCCGACGCCGAGTATCCAGCCGCCGGTGGCGACCGCCAGTGCGAGCACCGCCAGCGCCGCCACCGCGGTGGTCCAGAGGATGCCGGTCAGCGGTCCACGGGCGAGCAGGTTTTCACCGTTGGCGGTCAGGACGAACGCGATCGGGGCGAGGAACGCCGGCAGTGCGTACTTCAGCGCCTGCCACATGGTGGGGATCGTGCGCCCGCCGGTGATCGCGCTCGCCCCGACGGCGGCCAGCGCGGTCGGCGGGGTGACCTCGGACAGCACCGAGTAGTAGAAGACGAACATGGCCGCGGCCGGCGCCGGTACCCCGAGACCGAGCAGCGCCGGTCCGATGATCACCCAGCCGATGATGAAACTGGCCGTGACCGGCACCGCCAGACCGAGCAGCGCCAGCGCGAACGCCGCCATCACCACGGTCAGCGCGAGGACCACCTGCGGTTCGTCGGTGATCGCCTTGGCCCCGTTGACGAGCAGCGAGGCGAGCTGGGCACCGAGCCCGGTCTTGGTGGTGGTCGCGGTGATCACCCCGGCGGCGGCACAGACCGCGACGACCGGCAGCACCCCGCGCACCCCGGCCGCGAGCGCCGCGAAGATCCGCGGCGGGGTCAGCCGGGTGGACCGGTCCAGGAAGGACAGGGCCCCGGCCAGTACGGTCGCGTAGACCACCGACCGGGTGGCGCTCTGGCCCAGCGCCAGCAGCACGACGATGACGATCAGCGATGAGAAGTGGTACCCGAACCGGGCCAGCAGCCGCCAGGCGCTCGCCTCCGGGGCGTCGACGGCGCGGACCGCGAACCGCCGCACATCGATCTCCACGGCGAGCAGGATGCCCAGGTAGTAGAGGACGGTCGGGATCATCGCCCAGCCGAGCACGGTCAGGTAGGAGACGTTCAGGTACTCGGCGACGATGAAGGCGGCCGCACCGAGCGTCGGCGGTGAGAGGATCGCGCCGACCCCGGCCGCGGCCAGCATGCCGCCGGCCTGTTCCGGCGGGTATCCGGCCCGGCGGAGCATCGGCCAGGTGACCGCGCCGACGCTTACCGCGGTGGCCGTACCCGAGCCGGAGACCGTGCCCAGGAGAAAGCCGGCGGCGACCGCCGTGCGTCCCGCCGCGCTGCGTGATCTCTTGAATGCGGCGACCGACAGGTCGACGAAGAAGCGGCTCGCACCGGACAGATCGAGCACCGCGCCGTAGATGGTGAAAAGCACGATGTAGGTCGCCGCGACGTCGAGGGGGGTGCCGTAGAAACCGCTGCCGGAGTTGTAGAGAGCGTCGACAATCTGTCCGAAGTCGAGCCCGGCGTGGGCGATCGGCCAGGTCTGCGGCAGCAGGCCGCCGTAGTAGCCGTAGCCGAGGAACATCAGGCAGACGATCGGCAGCGCCCAGCCGGTGGTCCGCCGGCAGGCCTCGATCAGCAGGATCAGCAGGATCGCGCCGAGAACGACGTCGACCGGTTCGAGAAGCCCCTGCCGGCTCAGGAACGCGTTGTATCCACCGGCGAACGGATTCACCGGATAGAGGCAGACGGCCAATGCGGCGGCGGCGAGGGCCCAGTCGACCACGGAGGGCGTTTCCCGGCCTTTGCCGAAGCCCGACTTGTACGCCAGGAACACCAGCGGCAGGGTCCCCGCCAGGAAGATGATCAGGTAGAACTGGCTGCCCTGTGCGAGTGGCCGGAACACCTGCCACAACACGAACACCGCGACGGCGAAGGCGACGATCGACACGAGAGCGCCGGCCCGGCCACTGAGCGCACGGGCGGGCCGTTCCTCGTCGTCGTAGTGCACGGCGGGCGCGCTGGACTCCGCCTCGGCCAGGCGTTGCGCAGCACGGGCCGAAGATCGATCATCGCCCATGAAACGGACCCTACTATGCAACAACCCGTCCGGTAGTCCGTCCCACCCGGCCACTCATCTCAACGAGCGACACCTTTGCCCCGGACGCGTCCGCCCGGCGAGCCGCACCGGATCACCGCCCGCCGGTGGCCGGGGAGCGCGGCCCTGGCGGAGCCCGCGCTCCCCGGCCGGTCAGGGGATGACGGTGGCGGTGGTGCGGCCCACCACCTCGACGACGTCGATCGCCAGCAGCTGCGACTCGGTCGCGGCCAGGCGTGAGCGGGCCTCGGTGGGCAGCGAGACGGGGGAACCGGCCGCCAGCGGCAGCAGATGGAGGGTGACCTGCGCGCCCTCCCGGTATCCGGCATCGGTCAGGTTGACCGTCCATCCGGAGCCGTCCCAGTAGCGGTCGGTCACCGGGCGGCCGTCGACGCGCAGCTCACCGACGTCGCCGGCCCAGAGGACGCGCAGCAGCGGGTCACGGGCCGGATCGGCCGCCCAGGACGGCAGCCGCAGGCGGTGGACGGCGGCCAGTTCGTCGAAGACGTCGGGGGCGGGTGCGGACGGACGGCCGTCGTGCTTGCCGTAGGCGACCGGGACCGTGGGGGCGGCCGGCCGCAGCCGCTCGACGGTCACCGGTTCGGTCACCGGACGCACGGGCTGGGGAACGGTCACCGGGGTGAAGGCACCGGCCGTGGGGTCGTACCGCCGTACCGCAATGTCCTTGACGGCCTTGACCGTGATCGTGCCGGAGGCGTCCCACTGCAGCTCGTCGTCGCTGAGGAACAGGCGGCGGCCACCGTCCTCGGCGACCCAGACCGATCCGGCCGTCCCGGCCGGGAGGACCAGGACGTCGAGCCCGCCGAAACGCCGCGGGGTGAGGGCGGGGGTGACCGCGTGAACGGAACCGGACACGGCGATCTCGACGTCGATACCGGGCTCGGCCAGCAGGACGAGCGTCGGTACGTCACCGGGAAGCAGGGTCAGCGCCGAGGCGGTGGCCCAGGTGATCGTGGTGCCGCCCGCCGTGAGGTTCAGCGGCCAGCGGGCCAGGGTGCCCGGCGGGATGTCGACCGGCCTGGACGGGAACTCGATCACCCGCGACGACGACAGCGTGACGCGGAACCGGGCTCCCTCGAATCGGGGCAGCGGGAGGTGCGGCTGGTGCCAGGAGATGAAGAGGAAACCACTCTCGCCGTCACTGCGCAGGGCCCATCGCAGCGTCTCGGCGTCCTCGACGCCGGTCGGCCGCACGTCCGGCAGGCTGGACGGCATCTCCGCCAGAGCATGTCCGAACGCGGACAGGAAGGCGTGCTGGCTGCGCAGAGCGGCGTGACTGGGCGCCAGGGTGCCGGCCTCACCGATCGGGGCGTGGAAGTCGTACCCGAGGGGTGTGATGTCGTTGGGGTAGCCGGTCGCGTGGGATTCCTGCAGGCCGGGGCCGGGGTTGGTGCCGCCGGCGTACATGTAGTAGCCCTGCCAGGCCGAACCGTTGCCGATCTTGCAGTGGGCGATGGCGGCGACGTCGAGCGCCTCGGGGCGCGGGCGGCGGTGGTAGGCGGTGGCCATGCCGCCGCCGAGTTCACAGGTGGCCGCCGGGAACTCGTCGGACGGGGTACGCGGCCCGCCGGACGCCGCCTCGATCGCCTGGGCCCGCCGCACGTCGGCGCCGATGCCGGCGTCGTCCCAGACGTGGGAGAAGAAGTAGTGGTCGCGGAAGGTCGGGTCCCACGGCGCGTCGGCGTCCACCCAGAAGCCGTCGCCGTAGCCGCCGTACAGCGGCAGGACCTCACCGGCCGGCAGGTCCGCGCCGCCCCAAGCGGTGGCGGTCCACAGTGGTGCGGACATGCCGGCTTCGCGGGCCAGGCGCTTGAGGGTGACGAGGTGACCCGGCTGGTCGTAGAGCTCGTTCTCCAGCTGGATGCCGAGGACCTTGCCGAACCGGTCGCCGACGGCCGCCGCGATCTCGGCGAACCATTCCGTAACCAGCGCCAGGTAAGCCGGGTCGTCGGTGCGGTGCCGGACCGGGGCCTGCTGCACCCAGTCCGGGAAGCCGCCGTTGCGGGTCTCGCCGTGGCACCACGGCCCGATCCGCAGCACCACGTCGAGGCCGATCCCGGCGGCCAGGTCGACGAACGCGGCGATGTCGAGGTTGCCGTCGAAGCGGGTCTCGCCGGGCGCCGGTGAGTGGTGCAGCCAGAAGATGTAGCTGGCCACCACGGTGACGCCACCGGCCTTCATCTGCCGCAGCCGTTCGGCCCATCGCGCGCGAGGCACCCGGCTGTAGTGCAGCTCGCCGGAGACGGGGATGAGCGGCACGCCGTCACGGCTCAGGTAGCGGTTGGTCAGCGACAGTCCGGGGCGCGCGTCCTCGTCGTTGCTCATCCGCGGCCGGCGCAGCGGAGTCGCCCAGGCTTGATGGCGTACGGCGAGCGGCTCGGACATGGATCAGCTCCTTGCGACTTGACTGTAACCGGTCACAGGCCGGCGAGCCCGAACGATACACAGGCGTAACGGGTGCGATGCAAGGGCTTGACACAAGGCCGTAACACCAGCACTGTAACCGGTCACAGGGGCCGACCGGAGCGACACGCTTCCCGGCGGTTTCCGCCCGGCTTCCCGTCACCGGCCAAGCCGATCAAGGAGGATCGATGAAAACCAAACTCGCACCGCTCATGGCGGCTCTGACCGCCGCGGCCCTTTTCACCACCACCGCCTGCAGCAGCAGCGACTCTCCGGAGGAGACCACCGACCCGAACCAGAAGGTTGCCCTGAACTACTGGACCTGGGCGCCGAACATGGACAAGGTCGTCGCGGCCTGGAACGCCAAGAACCCGAACATCCAGGTCACCGTCAACAAGCAGGACGGCGGCGACCCGGCCGTCGTCAAGCTGCTCACCGCGATCAAGGCGGGCTCCGGCGCGCCGGACATCATGCAGGCCGAGTACCAGAAGATCCCCACCCTGGTCTCCTCGGACGCGCTCGCCGACATCGCCGGTGAGGTCGGTTCGGTCAAGGACAAATTCCCGGCCGGTACGTGGAACGGCGTCACCCTCGGCTCGGAGGCGGTCTATGGCGTCCCGCAGGACTCCGGCCCGCTGATGTTCTTCTACCGCGCCGACGTCTTCGAGTCCAACGGCCTGCAGGCGCCGAAAACCTGGGACGAGTACGCGGCCGCCGCCGAGAAGATCCACAAGGCGAACCCGAAGCAGTACCTGGGCACCTTCTCCGCCAACGACGCGGGCCTGTTCACCGGCCTCGCCCAGCAGGCCGGCGCCTCCTGGTGGGGCGTGAACGGCGAGTCCTGGACCGTCAACATCAACGACGCGGCCACGCAGAAGGTCGCCGCGTACTGGGGTGGACTGGTCGAGAAGGGCGTCGTCGACAACAAGCCGATGTACACCCCGGAGTGGAACGCGGCCCTCAACGACGGCACCCAGGTCGGCTGGGTCAGCGCCGTGTGGGCGCCGGGTGTGCTCGACGGCAGCGCCAAGGACACCAAGGGCAAGTGGAAGGCCGCCCCGATGCCTCAGTGGGACGCCGCCGCTCCGGCGACCGGCGCCTGGGGTGGCTCGGCCACCAGCGTGACCACCCAGTCCAAGCACAAGAAGCAGGCCGCCCAGTTCATCGCGTGGCTCAACAGCGACCCCGAGGCCCTCAAGCTGCTCGCCACCGAGGCCTTCGTCTATCCGGCCGCCAACGAGTCGACAAGCATCCTGAGCAGCCCGCCGGCGTTCTTCGCCGGCCAGCCGGACTTCTACGCCATCGCCGGTGAGGCCTCCAAGCAGGTGAAGCCGTTCACCTACGGCCCGAACGTGAACGTCGCCTACAGCGCCTTCAACGACACCTTCGGCAAGGCCGCCGAGGCGAAGAAGGCCGCCGCCTTCACCGAGTCGCTGGCGACCATGCAGAAGACCACCGTCGACGACCTGAAGAACGCCGGGTTCAACGTCACCGGATGAGACCGGCTCCTCCTCGGGCGGGAGCGCCCGGGGAGGACCACTCCTCGGACAAGGAGAGTCGGCGATGTCGCTGATCACCACAGCCGCACCCCGCGAGAAGACCCCGCCCGCGGTCGCGGCACGTCGCCGGCCCACCCGGCGCACCGGAACCCCGTACGCCTTCCTCGCCCCCGCCCTGTTCCTGTTCGCCGCGTTCCTGGCCGCCCCGATCGTCTACGCCGGCTACCTCAGCCTGCGCAAGGTGAAGGTCAGCGGGCTCGGGCTCGGCGCCAAGTCGCGGACCGAGATCTGGGCCGGGCTGGACAACTACACCCGGTCGCTGACCGACCCCGACTTCCTGCCGAGTGTCGGGCGCGTCGGGGCGTACGGCCTGATCGTCGTCCCCACCATGCTCGGCCTGGCCCTGCTGTTCGCGCTGCTGCTGGACGCCAACCGGACGCGCGAGTCGATCGGCAAGTTCGCCCGCATCTCGATCTTCCTGCCGTACGCGGTACCGGCGGTGGTCGCGTCGCTGCTCTGGGGCTTCCTCTACCTGCCCCGGGTGAGCCCGATCAACGACGCGATCGAGGCGCTCGGCATCACCGCGCCGAACCTGCTCTCCACCGACCTGACCCTGTGGGCGGTGGCGAACATCGCGGTCTGGGGCGGCACCGGCTTCAACATGATCGTCATCTACACGGCGCTGCGGGCCGTGCCGACCAGCCTCTACGAGTCGGCCCGGATCGACGGCGCCTCCGAGCTCGCCATCGCCTGGCGTATCAAGATCTCGATCGTGATGCCGTCGCTGGTGATGACATTCGTCTTCTCGCTCATCGCCACGCTGCAGGTCTTCGCCGAACCGATGACGCTGCGGCCGCTCGCCAACACGATCTCCACGACCTGGACGCCGCTGATGAAGGTCTACCGGGACGCGTTCGCCCGCAACGACCTCTACGCGGCCGCCGCCACCTCGGTGATCATCGCGCTCGCCACGTTCGTCGTGTCCTTCGGCTTCCTCAAGGTCGTCGGGCGCCGGGCCTTCAACCAGGAGGACTGAGAGTGACCACCACCCTGAGGCGCAGCCCGATCGCCTCCGCACTCCTGCTGCTCGGTGCCGCGTACTGCCTGCTCCCGGTGCTCTGGGTACTGATCGCGTCGTCGAAGAGCTCCGGCGAACTGTTCTCCACGTTCACCCTGGCCCCGGGGACCCATCTGTTCGACAACCTCGCCGACCTGGCCGGCTACCGCGACGGCCTCTACTGGCGCTGGATGGGCAACACGGTCATCTACGCCGGGCTCGGTGCGGCCGTCTCCACGCTGATCTCGGCGATGGCCGGGTACGCGCTGGCGAAGTTCGACTTCCCCGGCAAGGGCACCGTCTTCAACGTGATCCTGGCCGGTGTCCTGGTGCCCGGCGTCATCCTGGCCATCCCGCAGTACCTGCTGCTGGCCAAGCTCGGGATGACCAACACCTACTGGGCCGTGCTCCTGCCCAGCTTCATCAGCCCGTACGGCATCTATCTGGCCCGGATCTTCGCGGCCGCGGCGGTGCCCACCGAGATCCTGGAGGCGTCGCGCATCGACGGCTCGGGAGAGTGGCGCACCTTCGGCGCGGTGGTGCTGCCGATGATGCGGACCGGGCTGGTGACGGTGTTCCTGTTCCAGTTCGTCGCGATCTGGAACAACTTCATGCTGCCGTACATCATGCTCGGCGACGACCGGCTCTACCCGATCACGGTCGGCCTGAACGGGCTGCTCAACCAGGGCGCCAACCAGCCGTCGATGTACACCGCGGTGGTGACCGGCGCCCTCGTCTCGATCGTCCCGCTGATCGCCCTGTTCCTGACGTTGCAGCGCTACTGGCAGGTCGACCTGGCCGCCGGCGGGGTCAAGGCCTGACTATGATCCCGAACGTGTCGCGCAAACGGCCCACCATCCGCGACGTCGCCCGTGAGGCCGGAGTGTCCTACGCGACGGTCTCCCGGGTGCTCAACGGACGGGACTGGGTCAGCCCCGAAGCGGTCCGGGCCGTCCGCGACGCCATCTCCCGCACCGGTTACACGGCCAACCCGCACGCCCGGTCGCTGGCCACCGGCAAGTCCGGGTCCATCGCGTTCCTGCTCACCGAGCCGCAGCACCTGCTCTTCGAGGACCCGAACTTCTCGGTGCTGCTGCGCGGGGTGGCGCAGGCGCTGTCCGACCGGCAGCTGACGCTGATCCTGATGATCGCGTCGACCCCCGAGGAGCGCAGCCGGGCCGTCGCCTACCTGTCCGGCGGGCACGTCGACGGGGTGCTGCTGGTGTCGCCGCACTCCGGCGACCCGCTGCTGCGGCAGCTGGTCGAGGCCGAGGTGCCGATCGTGGCGTGCGGGCAGGTGCTCGGTTTCGAGGACCGGATCAGCTCGGTGTCGGCCGACGACTGGGGCGGCGGCCGCTCGGCGGTGGAGCACCTGCTCGCTCAGGGGTGCCGGCGGATCGCCACGATCACCGGGCCGCAGGACACCTTCGGCGGGGTGTTCCGGCTGCGCGGCTACACCGACGCGCTGGCCGCGGCCGGCATCACGGTCGACCCCGCCTACATCGTCCACGGCGACTGGAGTCGCAGGAGCGGTGCCGACGGGATGCGGACCCTGCTCGACCGGGTGCCGGACGTGGACGGCGTGTTCGCCGCGTCCGACGCGATGGCCGCTGCGGCCCTGCCGGTGCTGCGCGAGGCCGGGCGCGAGGTGCCCGGTGACGTACGGGTCGTCGGCTTCGACGACTCCGGGCTGGCGGCCACCACCGAACCGCCGCTCACCACGGTTCGTCATCCACTGGAACGGATCAGCGAAGAGATGGTCCGGCTGCTCACGGATGTGATCGCCGGGCGTACCCCACTCTCCATCACCGTGCCCACGAGTCTCGTGGTGCGCGGCAGCTCCCCCGCCTGATCTTCCCCCGTTTCCCCCTTTCACACCCCTTTCGTCATGGACGACCACAAAGGAGTGCCATGAAACCGTCCCTCATCGCTGCCGCCGTCCTCGCGGTGGCCCTCATCCCCGCACCCGCCCTCGCCCGGGAGAAGTCCGGCCTCACCATGCGTGGCGCCGACGTCTCCACCCTTCAGCGGTCCCTCGAACTTGGCCAGAAGTTCTACGACGCCCGCGGTCGCCGCGACAACCCGTACGAGATCCTCGAGAAGGCCGGCGTCAACTACGTCCGGCTGCGCATCTGGAACGACCCGACCAGCGGTTACTCCAACAAGCAGAAGGTCCTGGCCCAGGCGCGGGCCGCCAGGGCCGCCGGGCACAAGCTCCTGATCGACTTCCACTACTCCGACACGTGGGCCGACCCGGGCAAGCAGTTCACCCCGAAAGCCTGGGAAGGGCACTCCCTGCCGGAGCTGGAAACGGATGTCTACGACTACACGTATGACATCTGCACCAGCTTGAAGAAGCAGGGCACCGTCCCGGACAGCGTGCAGATCGGCAACGAGATCAACACGGGCATGCTCTGGCCCACCGGATACGTCAGCAACAGCGACTTCGGCCCGCTCACGAAACTGCTGAACGCCGGCTACGACGCCACCAAGGCGTGCAGCCGGAAGACACAGGTGCTGGTGCACACGGCACTGGCCGGCAACATCGACGCGGCGCACTGGTTCTACGACGGCATCACCGCGGCCGGTGCGAAGTGGGACATCACGGCGCTGTCGTACTACTGCATGTGGCACGGCTCGCTCGACAACCTGGCCACGGTCATCGGTGACGTGAAGTCGCGCTACGGCAAGCCCGTCGTCATCGCCGAGACGGCGTACCCGTACACCACCGAGAACTACGACCACCTCGAGAACATCATCCTGTCCCCCGCGCCCTGCGACGGAATCCCCGCCACGCAGCAGGGACAGGCCCAGGCCTTCGCCGCGGTGCAGGACACCGCCCGTACCGCCGGGGCGATCGGCGTCTTCTACTGGGAACCCACCTGGACCGGCATCGCCCGCAACGGCTGGGACACCGAGGACATCGAGAACTCCGGCAACGCCTGGGAGAACATGGCGACCTTCGATGACAGCGGACGGATCAACCCCTACGTCCGCTGGCTCCGGTAAATCCCCGTTTCAAGGAGCGCAGTATGAAACCGTCCCTCAAGGCTGCCGTCACGGCCGCGGTTCTCGCGATCGCCGTGGCAGTCAACCCCGCCCCCGCACAGGCCGCCCCCCTCACCATGCTCGGTGCCGACGTGTCGTCGCTGCAGCGCACGCTCGACCTCGGTGGCAAGTACTACAACGCCTCCGGTGTCCAGGCCAACCCGTACGACATCCTCAAGACCGCCGGCGTCAACTACGCCCGGCTGCGCGTCTGGAACAACCCGGCCAGCGGCTACAACAACAAGGCCAAGGTGCTCCAGCAGGCCGCGGCGATCAAGGCGCGCGGATTGCGCCTCATGGTCGACTTCCATTACTCGGACACCTGGGCCGACCCCGGCAAGCAGTATCCGCCGGCGGCCTGGGCCGGCCACACGCTCAACCAACTGCAGCAGGACGTCTACAACTACACCTACGACGTCTGCACCAGCCTCAAGTCGGCCGGGCTCACCCCCGACAGCGTGCAGATCGGCAACGAGATCAACACCGGCATGCTGTGGCCCCGCGGGCAGGTCGTCAACAGCAACTTCGCGCCGCTGGCGTCGCTGCTCAAGCAGGGTTACAACGCCACGAAGGCCTGCAACAGCGGCACCCAGGTGATCATCCACACCGCCGACGCGGACAGCATGACGAACATGCGCTGGTTCTACGACGGGATTCGGGCGGCCGGGGTGAACTGGGACCTCACCGGTCTGTCGTACTACTGCATGTGGCACGGCACACTCGCCAACCTGTACAACGTGATCGTGGACGCGCGGACCCGCTACGGCAAGCCGGTGGTGATCGTCGAGACGGCGTACCAGTTCACGACCGGCGACGCCGACAGCGAGAAGAACTCCATCCCCGGCACCGTGCTCTGCGACAACATCCCGGCCACCTCGGCGGGCCAGGCCCAGCAGTTCACCTGGGTGCAGAACACGGCCCGCAACGCCGGAGCCATCGGTGTCTTCTACTGGGAACCCACCTGGTACGCCATCAAGGGCAACGGCTGGGCGCCGGAGAACATCAACGGCACCGGCAACGGCTGGGACAACATGGCCACCTTCGACTGGGGCGGCAAGGTCAACCCGTACATCAGGTGGACGGCCTGACCCGCCGTTCCACGACCCGTCCCGGCCTTCCCTGCCGGCCGTTACAAACCAGCTGGCCCGCACCGCTGTCTCGGACGTGGTGAGACAGCGGTGCGGGCCAGCCCCGTGCCGGATCGGTGGCGCTCAGGCGCCGGCGGGTACGCGGTCCGGCGAGGCGTGGGCCCCGCCGACGGACGGCGGGTGGCGTTCGAGGGCGGCGCCTTCGACGTCCAGCTCGGGCAGCCAGCGCAGCCAGGACGGCAGCCACCAGGCGGAGCGGCCGAGCAGGGCGAGCGCGGCCGGCACGGCGATCATGCGGACGATGAAGGCGTCGAAGGCGATGCCCACCGCGAGGGCGAAGGCGATCGGCTTGATGGTGTCGTTGCCCTCGGGCACGAAGGCGGCGAACACCGCGAACATGATGGTCGCCGCGGCGATGACGACCGGGGCGGCCTGCCGGAATCCGGTCACGATCGCGTGCTGGGGCGCGGCGCCGTGGGCGTGCGCCTCGTGCATGCGGGAGACCAGGAAGACCTGGTAGTCCATGGCCAGCCCGAACAGGATGCCGACGATGATGATCGGTGCCAGGCTCAGGATCGGGCCGGTGGAACCGGCGTTGACGGCGTCGGCGGCCCAGCCCCACTGGAAGACCGCGACCGTGGCACCGAAGGCCGCCCCGATGGTGAGCAGGAAGCCGAGCACGCCGACGACCGGTACGAGCAGCGAGCGGAACACCAGCACCAGCAGCACGAACGCCAGGCCGACGACGAGGCCCAGGTAGACCGGCAGCGCGTCGTTGAGCTTCTGCGACACGTCGATGCTGACCGCGGTGTTGCCGGTGACGTACACCTTCGCGCCGTCGGCGTCGGCGACCCGGTCACGGATGGCGTGGACCAGGTCGACGGTCTTCTGATCCTCGGGGCCGGACGCCGGGATGATCGTGATCAGTGCGGCGGAGCCGTCCCGGTTCGGGCGGGCCGGCAGTGCCATGGCGACGTCGGGCAAAGTCGCGACCTGCTTCTGGACCCCTGTCGCGTGGCCGGCCGACTTCGGGCCGTCGATCAGGACGAGCAGCGGGGTGCTGACGCCGGGACCGAAGCGGCTGTCGATGATCGCCTGCGCGCGGGCCTGGGTGGTGCCCTCGGCGGCGCGCTGGGCGAGCGTGGTCTTCATCGAGAAGAACGGGACGGCGATGACCGCGAGCGCCGCGACCGCGACGATCAGGCTGAGCCAGCGCTGCTCGGTGACGAGCCTCGCCCAGCCGCGGATGAAGCCACGCCCGACCGGCAGATCGTCGGCAGCGGTGGCAGCCGAGGAGGCGGCGGCGTGCGCCGGGGCGTAGGCGCCGACGGACGCGGGGCGAGCGGTGGCGGCGGGTGCCGGGGTGCCGCGCAGCTTGCGGGGCAGGGCCCGCTCACCGATGAACCCGAGGATCGCCGGGACGAGGGTGATCGCGACGAGAACGGCGATCACGATGGTGGCCGCCGCGGCGATGCCCATCTCGGACAGGAACGGGATGCCGACGACGGACAGGCCGGCCAGCGCGATGACCACGGTGAGGCCGGCGGTGACGACGGCCGCGCCCGCGGTGCCGACGCTCATTGCGGCGGCGGCGTCGACCGGCAGGCCACGCCGCAGTTCGTGCCGGAAGCGGGTGACGATGAACAGCGCGTAGTCGATGCCGACGGCCAGCCCGAGCATGACGGCGAGGATGGGCGTGGTGGACTGCAGCTCGGTGAAGCCGGTGAGGGTGACGATGCCGGCCGCGCCGATGCCGACGCCGACGATCGCGGTGAGCAGGTTCATGCCGGCGGCGATCAGGGAGCCGTACGTGAGGGCGAGGACGATCAGGGCGACCACGACGCCGAGGATCTCGGAGGCGCCGCCGATGTCGGCCGGGTTGCTCAGTGCCTCGCCGCGGGCCTCGACGGTGAGCCCGGTGGTGCGGGCCTGGGTGAGGGCCACGTTGATCGCGTCGCGCTGCTCGTCGGTGACCTCGGAGGGCTGCACCGGGTAGGTGACGGAGCTGTACGCCGCGATCTGGTCACGGGAGACGGCCGGTGCCTTCGGATCGAGCGGGTTGGTGGCGCCGGCCGCGCCGGGCAGTTTGCCGAGGGCCGCGACGATCTGGGCGACCTTCGGGGCGTTCGCCGGGTCGGTGATCTTCTGGCCGGCCGGGGCCTCGAGCACCACCTGGACGGTGGCGCCCGCGGACGCGTCCCCGAACCGCTCCTTCATCAGTGACAGGGCGGTGGTCGACTCCTGGCCGGGGATGCTGAAGCTGTTCGCGGTGGCGCCGGAGAGGGTACCGGCGCCGACGGCGACCGCGGCGAGTGCCACGAGCCAGGCGATCGTGACGAGTATTCGGTGCCGTACTGACGCCAGCCCCAGCCGGTGCAGCAGCGTTGCCATTAAGCTTCCTTTTCTCGTGATAAAACCGAAATGCCGGTGGTACGAGGGGTGGCGTCCGGCGAAGCGGAAGCCGATCAGTGGCCGAGCGCGTGGAACCCGATCTCGGCGAGCCGGGCAGGCGCGTCGGCAGTGAGCTGGTCGCAGAGGGCGAGACTGGCCACCGCGACGGCGCCGAGCGCCCCGGTGACCCGCAGGGCCCGGCTGATGTCGGCGTGCGGTTCGTCACCGAACGCCTCGGCGAGGGTCTGCCCGATCACCGCGAGGGCCTGCCCGATCTCACTGTCCGGCTCGGCGAGCATCGAGGACAGCAGCAGAGCGACCATGCCGGGCTGGGCCACCGCGAGGTGGGCGAGCCCGGTCAGCACGACCCGGTCCCGCTCCGGTCCGGCGGGGAGCGCCGCGACATCGGCACCGGTGTCGCGGATCTGCTCCACGCACCGGCCGATGACCGCCGTCTGCAGCGCCTCCTTGGTGGGGAACCGGTGCAGCAGGCCGGTCTTGGAGTAGCCGACCGTGTCCGCGATCCGCTGGACCGACGTCTCGCGGAATCCGTGCCGTGCGAACAGGTGCGCCGCGGCCTCGAGGATCTCGTCGTCGATCTGCTGCTTGGTGGGACGGGGCATGGGGACCACCGTAGACCGTTATGGACCATACTGGTCCGTCAGGGACCGTGGCGGTCCCCACACTGCGGAACGTTGGTATTCGGTTCCCCAGCGCAACGGCGATAAACCTGCAAAAGGTACGGATCGGGCCCGTCCACCGCCCAGCCGAACATCAGCTGTTCACCCACGCACTCGACCAGATAGACCGGCAGCCACACCGCCCGGGGCTCGGCCGCCTCCACCTGGATCGGCACCGACGGACCGGTGAACTCGGCGACGTCGTCCCTGGCCAGGAACCGGTCCACGGCATCCGGCGGCAGTGGGGAGCCGGCCGCCGGCGGCGCGAAGACGGTCCCGTCCGGCAGGGTGAGCGCCGGCTCGGCGAGCCACACGGCGTGCGCGGCGTGTGCCCACGGCACCGGCTCGGCGGCGCCACCGTCGAACCGCAGGACGAGCCGCCGGCCCGCCGACAGCTGGTAACGCCGTCCGTCCGCGATCGATCGCCGTCCGAGATCGGTCAGCGTGAGACCCTCCGCGGTCCGCCGCACGTGCCCGATCCGTTCCAGGAACCGGGCGGTACGTTCCACGAACACCGGTTCGACCCCGAAGAACCGGGCGAGCTCACCGGTATCGCTCAGCCCGGCCTCGGCCAGCGCCCGGGTCAGATAGCGGTCGAAGACGTCGTAGGAATGCGCCTGCCGGACCGTCGCCACCACCTCGACCGCCCACATCGGCAGCAGCAGCGGCACGAACCGCGACGGCCGCACCCCGTGCAGCGCACCCACCCGCCGGGTCACCTCACGCAGCGGCAGGTGCGCGGGCCGGCTCAACGAGGGGTCACCGCCCGGTTGCGGGCCGGCGCCCGGACCGTGACCAGCTCGAACACGCTGCCGGTGAGCAGCGCGGACAGTTCGCCGGCGCCGGCGCCGGCCGGGCAGCGGG
Organism: Actinoplanes sp. NPDC023801; assembly: GCF_040639655.1. NCBI lineage: Bacteria > Bacillati > Actinomycetota > Actinomycetes > Micromonosporales > Micromonosporaceae > Actinoplanes > Actinoplanes sp. NPDC023801. The sequence continues at coordinate 108,863 of NZ_JBFAAI010000003.1, forward strand.
CGGCCACCCACGCACGGACCACCTCGCTGTCCCGCAGCGGCGGGTGGCCGGTCTGGCCGACCAGCACCGCCCGGCGTGCCCGGACCAGCGGCACCAGCGCGGCCGGCAGCGGAACCCGGGACGCGTCCTCCAGGATCAGCAGATCGAATTCCAGGTCGCCGTAGTCCGGGCGGCCGGCGCCGAGGCAGCTCACGGCGATCACATCGGCGTAGCGCAGCAGCTCGGCGTGCAGCTGGCCGACCGGGCGGGCGGCCCGGTGACGCCACTCGCGCAGCAGCCCGGCCCGGCCGCGCAGCACCGGCTCCAGCTCCCGGCAGTGGTCCGCCAGACCGGTCAGTCCGGCCTGGTCGGCGGTCCAGGCCGGCACGTCGGCGACCCCGTCGTGCAGCCGGGTCAGGTGGTGGGCGGCGCGCTCCGCGGACTCGAGCGCACGCCGGGCCGCGACGTCGGCGAACGCGGCCCGGTCGGCTGCGGCACGGACCGTGCCGTCCTGCTCGACCGCGCGTTCCAGGGAGTGCGCACTCTCCTCGTACGCCGAACGGGCTCGGAAGAACCGGGAGCGGGCCGCCGCGGCGAGCCGGACCGCATCGCTGAGCCGGCGCCTCAGCCGCCCGGCCCGGAACCTGCGGAGCCGGCCGGTCTCGGCCTGCCGCAACTCGGCGCTCAAGCCGTCCACCAGGGCGGCAGCGGCGGTGTGAGTCACCTCGGCCGCGTCCTTCGCGCGAGCGTGCCCCCGCAGATCGGCGCCGAGACGTTCCCGCGCCGCGTCCGCCGTCGCCTCCCGATGTGACGCGGCCCGCTCGGCTCGCTCACCTGCCTCGGCCGCCTCCTCCAGCGCGGTGGTGAGCCGCCGCAGCCAGCCGAACGCCGGTGAGGGCTCCCCCAGCCACGGTTCGAGGCAACGGGCCGCGGCCTGCGAACGCGCCAGGACGCGCTGCTGGACACCGGCCGCGGCGGCCACCAGGCTGCCCGGACCGGAGCCGGCCTGATCGGCACGGATCACCGTGGCGCCCTCCGGCAGACGCGCCAGCACCGCCTCGACCCGCGGCGGCGTCGGCGCGGCGAGCAGCACCCGCTCACCGCGCGCGGCGGCCGAACGCACGATCTCCAGCACGGTGAGGGTCCGCGCGGTTCCCGGAGGGGCCTCGAGACAGAAGAGATCGGGTACGGCCAGAGCACGGCTCACCTCGTCGGTGCCGGTCTCGGGCTCCGTGGGATCGGCGAACCGGCCGTCGGCGAGCAGCGACAGCAGCGCCGGGTTGACCGTGGCGCCGGATCGCAGCCGCAGGATCGCCTCGCGCTGGACCCGCTCGTCCAGGCCGGCGTCCCGCGGGCCGGGTGTCGGGCCGAGCTCACGGGCGGCGGCCACAGCCAGTTCCAGAGCGGCGCAGAAACCCTCGTTCCGGTCCGATGCGTGTTCTAGATCGACAAGGGTCGACGCCATCCGCCAACCATAGTTGCGCCTCTTGCGGCCGGCCAGACACTCCGCGATTGAATGGGTGCACGCGTCGTACCCACAGATCGGAACCGTTGATGTCGCAGCCCTACGCTGACCTGCTCTTCACCGGAGGGCCGGTGTTCACCGCCGGCGGCGGGCCGGCCACCGCGGTGGCGGTCCGGGACGGCCGGATCGTCGCGACCGGCCACGACCTGCGCGATCTGCGCGGTCCGTCGACCGAGGTGGTGGACCTGGCCGGCCGGCTGCTGCTGCCCGGCTTCCAGGACGCCCATGTGCACGCCGTGATGGGCGGCGTCGAGCTGAACCAGTGCGACCTGACCGAGACCACCGATCGGGACGAGTATCTGCGCCGGGTCGCCGCCTATGCGGCCGCGAATCCCGATGTGGAGTGGATCGTCGGTGGCGGCTGGTCGATGGAGACGTTCCCCGGCGGGGTCCCGGCGAAGGAGCTGCTGGACCGGGTGGTGCCGGACCGGCCGGTGTTCCTGGCCAACCGGGACCATCACGGCGCCTGGGTGAACAGCCGCGCGCTGGAACTGGCCGGGATCACCGCGGACAGCCCCGATCCGGCGCACGGCCGCATCGACCGCGCCGCCGACGGGAGCCCGGCCGGTGGGCTGCAGGAAGGTGCCATGGAGCTGATCACCCCGCTGCTGCCGGAGGTGACCACGGCCGACCGGATCGCCGCACTCCGGCGGGCCCAGCAGTTGCTGCACTCACTCGGCGTGACGGCCTGGCAGGACGCCATGGTGTGCGCGACCAACGGCTACCCGGAGGTGTCCGACGCCTACCTGGCCGCGGCGACCGAGGGGTGGCTGACCGCGACCGTGGTCGGCGCGCTCTGGTGGGACCGCGACCGGGACGCCGAGCAGATCGCAGAGCTGGTGGCCGGCCGGGACCGCCTCACCGTGGGCCGGCTGCGCTGCGACAGCGTGAAGCTGATGCTGGACGGGGTGGCGGAGAATTTCACGGCGGCGATGACCGAGTCGTACCGGGACTCGTGCGGGTGCGCCACCGGGAACCGGGGTCTGTCCTTCATCGACCCCTCGCTGTTGCCGTCCTACGTCACCGAGCTCGACGCGCTCGGCTTCCAGACCCACTTCCACGCGCTCGGCGACCGGGCCGTCCGCGACGCTCTGGACGCGGTGGCGGCGGCCCGCGCGAAGAACGGGTTCACCGACACCCGGCCGCACCTGGCGCACCTGCAGGTGGTGCACCCGGACGACGTGCCGCGGTTCCGGCAGCTGGGCGCGACGGCGAACCTGCAGGCGTACTGGGCGTCGCACGAACCGCAGATGGACGACCTGACGATCCCGTTCCTGGATCCGGCGCTTGCCGGGCGGCAGTACCCGTTCGGTGACCTGTGGCATTCCGGGGCGCACCTGGCGGCCGGCAGCGACTGGCCGGTCAGCACGCCGGACCCGCTGCAGGCGATCCACGTGGCGGTGAACCGGGTGCACCGGGGCGAGGACTACGAACCGTTCCTGCCGGAGCAGAGGCTCGACCTCGCGACGGCGCTCACGGCGTACACGGCCGGTTCGGCGTACGTGAACCGGCTCGACGACACCGGCACGATCCGGCCCGGCAACCGCGCCGACCTGGTCGTGCTCGACCGTGACCCGTTCGCGGCTCCGCCCGGCGAGATCGGCGCCACCCGGGTGGCCGGGACCTGGGTCGACGGCCGGCGAGTGTACGGCGAATGAGGAACGGGGCCCCGCACGGGGCCCCGTGTTCTCACTGCTCCTCGTCGTCGTCCTCGTCCTCGGCCCGGTCATCGGCGGTCTGCGCGTGCCGCGGCGGCTGAACCGGGGCCGCCTCGATCACCTCGGCGACCGGCTCCTCCTCGACGTAGTCGTTCATCTGCGGAGCGTCGACCCAGAGGGCGCGCAGCTGGCTCTGCATGAAGGCGGTGAGCCGGCCGCGGTACTCCCGGTCGAACTGCTCGAGAGCCTCGATCTGCTGCTGCAGCGCCTCGCGCTTGGCGCCCAGGCTGCCGACCACGTCGTCGTAGCGCTGCTGGGCCTGGTGCCTGAGCTGCTCGGCGCCGGCCGCGGCGTCGGCTCCGATGGTCTCCGCGCGGGCGCGGGCGTCGGCCACGATCTTCTCGGTGGCCCGCCGGGCCTCCTCGGCACGGGCCTGCGCGTCGCGGGCCATCTGCTCGGCACCGGCGCGGGCCTCGGCAAGCACCCGGTCGGCCTCGCGGCGCACGTTGTTGGCGTGGGCCTGGGCGTCGCGCGCGATCTGCTCGGCGGCGGCCAGCGCATCCGTACGGATCTTGTCCGCGTGGTGCTGGGCGCTCGCCACGTGTTCCTCGGCGGTGCGCTGTGCCAGGGCGAGCACCTGGAGGGCCTGGTTCGGCAGGCCGGGGTTGGGGGCGATCACCGCGTGCTCCGAGGTCTGACTGTCCGTCCCATTGAGCAGCACTTCGACACGATCCTTACTCGAGGGGTGAGTCCACAGACGTCCGGCCGGATTGCTGAGGGGAGGCCGGAACGCTGGCCATGATCGGCGGATGCTACCAAGCTGAGCTGCCCGTTTGCGAGAGTGCGCGAGCCCCCTCCTGAAGAGGCAATTTCGTCGATTACGACAAAAATGGCTAAATCACGTTTTAGGATCAATTGGATCTCGTGTCGGACCCACCGGAGGACGATCCATGCGACGTCGACCCACATTGGCCGCAATCACCCTGCTGACCTGCGTGTTCGCGCTCACTCCGGGGTCGCCGGCGGACGCTGCGGAGGACCACCGGATGGCAGTCTGGTCGATGGACGAGACGGCCGGAAGTGCCTGGATGCTGGACACCAGCGGGCGCGGGCACCACGGACAGATCGGACCGGAGGTCGGCACAGGTCTGTCCACCGGGTACGAGATGGGCTACACGTTCGAACGCCTGGAACCGGACACCCCGCCGGCCCGGCCCGGCCATGTGGTCAGGGTCGCCGACCACTCGGACCTCGACCCGGCGGACCGCGAGTTCGCCGTGACGATCCGGCTGCGGACCAACCGCAAGTTCGGCAACATCATTCAGAAGGGCCAGGCGACGGTACGCGGGGGAAGCTGGAAGGTGCAGCTACCCAACGGCCGGGCCACCTGCACGTACCGGGGCTCCCGAGGCACCATCGAGCTGATCGCCCCGTACCGGATCAACGACGGCGCCTGGCACGTGGTCCGCTGCGTGCGGCTGCGCCAGGGCGTCTACCTCACCATCGACGGCTACCAGGCCAAGTCGCGGGAGGGCTGGGTCGGCACGATCGACAACGACTGGCCGGTGTCGATCGGCGGCAAACTCGACTGCGATCAGGTCGAGGTCGGCTGCGACTACTACGCCGGTGACCTCGACTGGATAACCGTCGAGGCGGCCTGACGGTTCTCTCTACCCCGTCAGGCCACCTCGCCGGAGATCACTCAACGGCCTTCAGATCAACGGCCGAAACCCCGGGCGAGCCGGTGGTACGCCTGGTTCCAGCGCACCTCCTTGGCGAACGAGCGGGTCGTGGTGGACCCGTCGATCACCAGCAGCTCGGTGCCCACCATCTCGGCCAGGTCGGCCAGTTCCTCCGCGCCGACCGCCGAGGACAGCACGGTGTGGTGCGGGCCGCCCGCGGTCAGCCAGCACTCGGCCGACGTGGACAGCGACGGGGCCGGCTTCCAGACCGCCCGGGCCACCGGCAGCTTCGGCAGCGGCGCGGTCGGCGGAACGACCTCGATCTCGTTGGCGACCAGGCGGAACCGCTCCCCCAGGTCGGCCAGGCCGAGCACGATCGCGTTGCCGGGAGCCGCGTCGAAGACCAGGCGGACCGGGTCCTCCCGGCCGCCGATGCCGAGCGGGTGGATCTCCAGCTTCGGCTTGGACGCGGCGATCGACGGGCACACCTCGAGCATGTGCGCCCCGAGGATGACCTCGTTGCCGGGCGTCAGGTCGTAGGTGTAGTCCTCCATGAACGAGGTACCGCCACCGGGCGCCATCGCCTTCAGCGTGTGCACCAGGACCGAGGTCTTCCAGTCACCCTCGCCGCCGAACCCGTACCCGTCGGCCATCAACCGCTGGACCGCGAGACCCGGCAGCTGCCGCAGCCCGCCGAGGTCCTCGAAGTTCGAGGTGAACGCGCGGAACCCGCCCTCGGTCAGGAACTGCCGCAGGCCGAGCTCGATCCGGGCGCCGTACCGCAGCGACTCCAGCCGCTCGCCGAGCAGTTCCGGCGCGACCTCGTAGGTGTCCTTGTACTCCTCGACCAGCTTGTCGATCTCCGCGTCCGGCTGCTGGTCGACGACCGCGACGAGGTCGTTGACCCCGTACGTGTTGACCGAGACGCCGAACCGCAGCTGAGCCTCGACCTTGTCGCCTTCGGTGACCGCCACGTCGCGCATGTTGTCGCCGAACCGCGCCAGCTTGAGGTTGCGCATCGCGGAGTAACCGCGTGCCGCCTTGACCCAGGTCGCGATGCGCGCGACCACGGCCGGGTTGCTGACGTGACCGGCCACCGTCTTGCGCGGCACACCGAGGCGGGCCTCGATGAACCCGAACTCCCGGTCGCCGTGGGCGGCCTGGTTGAGGTTCATGAAGTCCATGTCGATCTCGGACCAGGGCAGTTCCACGTTGTGCTGGGTGTGCAGGTGCAGCAGCGGCGCACGCAGCGCGTCCAGCCCGGCGATCCACATCTTCGCCGGGGAGAACGTGTGCATCCAGGCGACCACGCCGAGCACACCGGGCGTCGAGGAGGCCCGCCGGCACACGTCGAGGATCTGCTCGGCACTGGTCAGCACCGGCTGCCAGACCACGTCGGCGTCGAGCTGTGCGTCCAGCTTCGCGGCGATCTCCCGCGACTGGGAGGCGACCTGCTCCAGGGTCTCCGGCCCGTAGAGCCCCTGACTGCCGGTGAGGAACCAGATTTCCCCGTTACTCATGTGGTCGCCTTTCTCGTACTTTGTGTAGTCATGCTGGTTACTTCGCTTTTCTCGTGACGAGCCGCTGCATCACGATGAAGGCGAACAGGAGCACGCCGATGATGATCCGGCTCCAGGCCGCGTTCAGATCGCCCTGGAAGTTGATGATGGTCCGGATCAGGCCGGTGACCAGGACGCCGAGCAGCGTGCCCCACACGAAGCCGGAACCGCCGGTGAGCAGCACGCCACCGATGACGCACGCCGCGATCGCGTCGAGCTCCAGGCCGTTGCCCTGCAGCGCCCACCCGGAGGTGGAGTTGATGCTGAACAGCACGCCGCCGAGCGCCGCGCAGAAACCGCTGATGGTGTAGACAGCGATCTTGGTACGGCCCACCGGCAGACCCATCAGCAGCGCCGAGTCGGCGTTGCCGCCGATCGCGTAGACGTTGCGGCCGAACCGGGTCCACGCCAGCACCGCCGCCGCGACCAGCACCGACAGGATCGCGATGACGGCGATCGGCTTGGTGACCACACCGTCGGCCAGCACGATCCGGAAGTCGGAGATCTCCCGCCACATGTCGTCGCGGATCGGCACCGATTCGTCATTGATGGTCAGGGCCGCGCCGCGGGCCAGGAAGAGCCCGGCAAGCGTGGCGATGAACGGCTCCACCTTGAAGAAGTGAATCACCGCTCCCTGGCCGGCCCCGATCAGCGCACCCAGCAGGAGCACCGCCGGCAGCACGACCATCGGAGGCCAGTCCGCCTTGAGCAGGGTGGCGGTCAGGATCGTGGTCAGCGAGATGACCGCGCCGACCGACAGGTCGATACCGCCGGTCAGGATCACGAACGTCATACCGACCGCGACCACCAGCAGCACCGCGTTGTCCCGGAACAGGTTGACGATCACGCTCGGGTCGTCGAAGTTGCGGTAGTTCGCCACGCCGGTGCTGTACATGACGACCAGCAGGAACAGCGTCGCGAGGATCGGGACGTACTTGGTGTTGGGCTTGTAGACCCGGCGCCGCTTGTTGAGCTCCGGGCCGCCACCACCCTTGGTTACCGGAGTCATGTCCATGGTGGTCATGCCGGGACTCCAACCTTCTCGACGGCGGGACGCGACTTGAAGCGCCCGAAGACCTTCGCCCGGAAGTCCGGCGACTGCGACAGGCACAGCGCCACCACCACGACGGACTTGAACAGCAGGTTGGCCTCGGGCGGGATGCCGACCGCGACCACGGTGACCCGCAGTGTCTGGATGATGATCGCGCCCAGCACGGTGCCGATGATCGAGAACCGGCCACCGATCAGCGCGGTGCCACCGATGACCACCGCCAGGATGGCGTCCAGCTCGATCAGGTTGCCGGCCGAGATGCTGTCGGCGCTCTTGATGTCGGCACTGGCGATCAGGCCCGCGAGACCGGCGAACCCGCCGGCCACGACGTACGTCATGATCGTGATCCGGCGTGCACCGATGCCGGCCAGGCGGCTGGCGGTCGGGCTGCCGCCGACCGACTCCAGCAGCAGGCCCAGCGCGGTGCGCCGGGTCAGCAGGACGGTCAGGCCCACCGCGGCCGCGGCGATCAGCAGGGCGATCGGCAGGGCCAGGAAGAAACCGGAGGCCAGCGCCGAGTACGGCCCGGACTGCACGTTGATGATCTGGCCCTCGGTGAACAGCTGGGCCAGGCCACGGCCGGCCACCATGAGGATCAGGGTCGCGATGATCGGCTGGATGCCGACCACGGCGACCAGTGCGCCGTTCCAGAGGCCCGCCGCCAGCGACACCAGGATCGCGGCACCGATCGCGATGAACACACCGCTGAGGCTGTTCTGGTTGTCCAGATCGCTGATCAGAAGACACGCGACCGCGCCGGAGATCGCCATCACCGAGCCGACCGACAGGTCGATGCCACCGGTCGAGATGACCAGGGTCATGCCCAGTGCCACCAGGATCAGCGGCGCACTGCCGCGCAGGATGTCGATCAGGGTGCCGAACAGGTGTCCGTCCTGGATCGTGAGGAACTGGTTGGAGGTGAAGAAGTTGATGCCCAGCATCACCACCAGGATCAGCGCCGGCCAGAACAGCCGGTTCTTGAGAATGTTCGTCATGAGGTTGCTCCGCTGGCGATGGTCTGCATGATGCGGTCCGCGTCGACGTCCGCGGTGTTGTCCAGCTCCTCGACCAGGCGCCGGTCCCGCAGCACCGCGATCTTGTGGCTCAGCCGGAGGACCTCCTCCAGCTCGGCGCTGACGAACAGCACGGCCATGCCGCCGTCGGAGAGTTCCGCCACCAGCTTCTGGATCTCGGCCTTGGCGCCGACGTCGATACCGCGGGTCGGCTCGTCGATGATCAGGAGCCGGGGCTCGGTGATCAGCCACCGGGCGAGCAGCACCTTCTGCTGGTTGCCGCCGCTCAGGTTGCGGACCGGGCGCTCCGGGTCGGCGGGCCGGATCTGCAGCGCCTTGATGTACTTGTCGACGATCTCGTCCTGCTTCTTGCGCGGGATGGGACGTGCCCACCCGCGGGCGGCCTGCAGGGCCAGGATGATGTTCTCCCGGACGCTGAGGTCGCCGATGATGCCCTCGGTGCGCCGGTTCTCCGAGGAGAAGGCGATCCCGCGCTTCATCGCGGTCTGCGGGTCGCGCAGCGTCACCTTCTTACCGTCCACCAGCAGTTCGCCGGAGTCCGCCCGGTCGGCACCGAACAGCAGGCGGGCCAGCTCGGTGCGGCCGGAGCCGAGCAGCCCGGCCAGACCGACCACTTCGCCCTCGTGGATGGTCAGGTCGTACGGAGCGATCGCCCCCGTACGGCCGAGACCCTTCGCCTCGAGGATCGGCTTGGCCCCGGCGGCACGTTCCCGGTTGCGCTGCGCCTTGTCCTCGAGGTCCTCCAGGGCGGCGAGCTCCTTGCCGATCATCTTCTCGACGAGCTGCACCTGGGAGAGCTCGTCGACCCGGTGCTCGCTGATCAGCTGGCCGTTGCGCAGGATCGTGAGCCGGTCGGAGATCTCGTAGATCTGGTCCAGGAAGTGCGAGACGAACAGGATCGCCACGCCGGACTCCTTGAGCCGGCGCATGATCCGGAACAGCTGCGCGACCTCGGCGCTGTCCAGGCTCGAGGTCGGCTCGTCGAGGATGAGGACCCGCGCGTCCACGTCGATCGCCCGCGCGATCGCGACCATCTGCTGGATCGCGAGCGAGAAGGAACTGAGCGGCGCGGACACGTCGAGATCGAGGTCGAGCCGGGCGAGCAGCTCCGCGGCACGCCGCCGCATCTTGCCCCACTGGATCTTGCCGAACTTACGCGGCTCACGGCCGATGAAGATGTTCTCCGCGACGGAGAGGTTGGTGCAGAGGTTGACCTCCTGGTAAACGGTGCTGACACCGGCCTGCTGCGCCTGCAGCGGCCCGGAGATCCGCACCGGCTCGCCGCCGAGCCTGATCTCGCCACCGTCGATCTCGTACACGCCGGTCAGCGTCTTGATCAGGGTGGACTTGCCGGCCCCGTTCTCGCCCATCAGGGCGTGAACCTCACCGGGGAACATACGGAAATCGACGCCGTCGAGGGCGACGACGCCGGGGAATACTTTTCGGATTCCGGTCATCTCGAGGACCGGAGACTGCTCGCCCATCACTGCTCCGTTTCGAGCTCCGCAGGCCGCCCCGGCGGTACCGGGGCGACCTGCGGGCAATCAATCAGTACTTGCGGGTGGGCAGAGCCGCCTTGGCCTCTTCCTGGGTGAAGGTGCCCTCCTTGGTGAGGATCCGCTTCTCGACCGGCTTGCCGTCCTTGACCGCCTTGACGGTCTCCATCAGCTGGTCACCGAGGAGCGGGCTGCACTCGACGATGAAGTTGATCTTGCCAGCGGCGAGCGCCGTCATGCCGTCCTTGACCGCGTCGACGGTGATGATCTTGATGTCCTTGCCCGGGACCTTGCCGGCCGCCTCGATCGCCTCGATGGCACCCAGGCCCATGTCGTCGTTGTGGGCGTACAGCACGTCGATCTTCGGAACCGACTGGAGGAAGGTCTCCATGACCGTCTTGCCGTCGGCACGCTTGAAGTCACCGGTCTGGGTCTTGACGATCTTCAGGTTCGGGTTCGCCTTGATCTTCTCGGCGAAACCGGTCTGCCGGTCGATGGCCGGAGCCGAACCGGTGGTGCCCTGCAGCTCGACGATGTTGACGTCGCCGGTCTTGCCCTCGTACTCCTTGACCAGCCAGTCGCCGGCCTTCTCACCCTCGACCTTGAAGTCCGAGCCGATGAAGGACTCGTAGAGCGAGGTGTCCTGCGAGTCGACGGCACGGTCGGTCAGGATCACCGGGATACCGGCGTCCTTGGCCTCCTTGAGCACGGCGTCCCAGCCGGAGGTGACCACCGGCGAGAAGGCGATGACGTCCACCTTCTGCGTGATGAAGCCGCGGATGTCGCTGATCTGGTTCTCCTGCTTGCCCTGAGCGTCGGAGAACTTGAGCTCGATGCCGGCGGCCGCGGCGGACGCCTTGATCGACTCGGTGTTGGCGGTACGCCAGCCACTCTCGGCACCGACCTGGGAGAAACCGAGGACGATCTTGCCGTCGTCGCCGCCACCACCCTCGGCGCCGCTGTCGCCGCCACCACAACCGGCGAGAGCCGAGACGGCCAGCAGGCCACCGAACACCGCCACAGACAGGCTCTTACGCACTACAACCTCCAGAAACTGTTACCGTTCACAAATTAAGCAGCGGGTAGGGCTACCAGCCCAGTTCCCCGATGTTCGGCGTCCTTCTGCGACCGCCGTCACAGCTTGCGTTTCTGGAGTGTTACCGTTCTCATCGCGGTCGTCAAGAGACTTGGATCCCTGTTTCAGATCTGTTGCAATAGCCACCACCTCACCCGTGGTGATCGAACCGAAGCTGCTAGGAATCGTCCAATGGCGACATCTGACCCGGTACCGGCCATTGAACCGGCCACCGCACCACCCGTGCCTGCGCCCCGGCCGCGAACCGGCAAGGAGCGCGGCAGTGTCATGCGTGACGTGGCCAAACTGGCCGGCGTCTCGCACCAGACCGTGTCCCGGGTGATCAACGAGCATCCCAACGTCCGCGCCGAGACGCGGGAACGGGTGCTCGCCGCCATGCGATCGCTCAACTACCGGCGCAACCTGGCCGCCCGCACCCTCGCCACCCGCGAGTCGCACACCCTCGGCATCGTCGGCTTCGAGACCACCCTCTTCGGGCCCGAGTCGATGCTCTACGGCATCGAGAGCGCCGCACGGGCCGCCGGATACCTGGTCAGCGTCGCCACCGTTCGCGAGTTGTCGCACCGCCCCGTACTCGAGGCCGTCGACCGGCTCGTCCAGCACGGCGTCGACGGCATCATCGCGATCGCCCCCAAACCGGCCGTCACCACGGCGCTCACCCACGCCCCCGGCGGCATGGCCTGCGTGGCGGTCGGCGGCGACGGGGGCCAGCCCGGATTTCCGACCGTACGGGTCGACAACGCGGCCGGCGCCCGCCTCGCCACCCGCCACCTGCTCGACCTCGGGCACCCCACCGTCCACCACGTCGCCGGCCCGCTGGACTGGCCCGAGGCCCAGGCCCGCGTCGACGGCTGGCGCGACACCCTGTACGCGGCCGGCGCCGTCGTGCCACCGGTCACCGCCGGCTGGTGGGACGCCGCCGCCGGATACGAACAGGGCCGGCGTCTCGCGGAGGACCCGTCCGTCACAGCGGTCTTCTGCGCCAACGACCGCATCGCCCTCGGCGTGCTCCGCGCCATGCACGAATCCGGCCGTTGCGTACCCGACGACGTCAGCGTCGTCGGGTTCGACGACATGCCGGACTCGGGTTACTTCCTCCCCCCGCTGACCACCATCCACCAGGACTTCGCGGAGCTCGGGCGGCGGGCACTCGCCCTGCTGCTGCGCAACCTCGGCCTCCCGGACGGCGACGCCCCGGAGGACGTGGTGGTGGCACCCCGGCTGATCCCACGGATCAGCGCCGTCCCACCCCGCCGCTGATCCGTCTCCACCGCTGATCCGACTCTGCCCCCGTTCTGCCTCCCCCCGGTCACCGGCCCGTCCGCCGGTGACCACGGTCCCCGGCCCCGGACCGGCGCCAGCACCCCGGTCCGGGGCCGGGCCCACTCCGCCGTGTGTCCGGCTCACCCACCCCCGCTCACCCGCTGCGGTGACCGACGGTTGCGTCATGGCTTCACGCCGCTACAGTCCGAGGAGTGCCCGAAGCCCTCCAGCCCCCTGGCGGTAACAAGGCGTTCACCTCCCGGACACCTCCCGCGCCGGGGCAGCCGACGCGGTGCCCCGCATCAGCAACCGGTGCCCGGCGGCTCCCACCACCGGCGGAGAGCTACCGCCACGCCAGCCGACCACCATCAGTGCCGGACACCTCAGCCCCAGTCGCATAGCCACCACCCGCGTCCGACAGCCATCGGCACTGCCGACAGCTACCACCGCGACGACACGGTCACCTTCCGGAACGCCCAACCGCCGCAACGACGCGATGAAGGGACGGTGAGCACATGGCTCCCGGATCGAACGGATGGTTCCGCCGACGAACACCCCGGCTCTCCGGCACGCTGCACATCCGCGATGACACCGGCCATGAACTGGTAGTTCCGCTGCGAGGGCGGGCCTCGCTGCTGACCGCGGGCGGCACCGGGCTCCACGGATACGGCGAGGTGTGGGCCGTGCACACCACCGCCCCCGCGGCCGAGACCAGTCTCATGATCGCCTACAGCCGGGACGAATCCGCCAAGGAGCTGGCGTCCGGCCTGTGCGCCGCAGGTCAGACCATCCAGCTCGACGACGTGACCTTCACCTGGCGCGTCACTTCGCCCTCACCCAACGTCATCCCGCGGCAGCGTGCGGCCACGTCGAATCTCCCCCGCAACCTGCGGATACCGCCGGCCCGTACCACCAACACCCGCGGCGCGCCGGCCGACGACGGGGGTCTGCGTTCCCGGCTGCGCAACATGGTCCGCGTCGTCACCCAGGCCACCCGCCACTGACCGCCGGCCGCGATCCATCAATTGGGGGCCGTCGCGGTCTTGTGTCCGCGCACATCCGTTCGGTTATCGTTAGCGCTAACATTTCCCCGGTCGAGGAGAAGAACGACGTGACTTACGGTTCGCCGGCCCTGCGCCGGGCCGTGCTGCTGGCCAACCAGACCATCCCCAAGGCCGGCCTGGCCCAGCTGACCTGGGGAAACGTCAGCGGCATCGACCGTGAGGGCGGCTTCTACCTGATCAAGCCGTCCGGCGTCGCCTACGACGAGCTGACCGAGGACCACCTGGTCCCCGTCGACCTGGAGACCGGCAAGGTCCTGGCCGGAGACCTGCGCCCCTCCGTCGACAGCGAGAGCCACCGAGCCTTCTATCTGGCCTGGCCCTCCATCGGCGGGGTCACCCACACCCACTCCACGAATGCTGTGGCCTTCGCCCAGGCAGACCGCGACATACCGGTTCTCGGCACCACCCACGCCGACACGTTCAACGGCCCGGTCCCGGTGACCCGCACCCTCACCCCTGAGGAGTGCGCCACCGACTACGAACTCAACACCGGCCGGGTGATCATCGAAACCATCGGCGACGACGAGGCCGCCGCCGCCACCCCGGCCGCCCTCGTCGCCAACCACGGCCCGTTCACCTGGGGCGCCACCCCGCAGAAGTCCGTCGAGCACGGCATCATCCTCGAAGCCGTGGCCGAGATGGCCCTCAAGACGCTGGCCCTCAACCCGAACGCCGCCACCCCGGCCCACCTCCAGGAGCGTCACTTCAAGCGGAAGCACGGCCCGGGCGCCTACTACGGCAACCCCCGCCCATAACCTTCCGGTCCACCACGCTGATCTTCCACCTCCCGGCCCGTCCAGCCGCCGGACCGCGAGCCGGCGCCGAGCCCAGGATGGCGAAACTCGAGTGCCCTGCACGCATCCCGAACCGCACAAGATCGAGGCTGAGCGGCATCGGGCAACGGCAGGTGGACGGCGACGGGCGGCCGGGCGCAGCTGACCGGCGTTGACGGGCCGCGCCGGACACAGGCAGCGACTGACGGGCCGGAGCCGGGCGGCCGGCGGTGAGGTCAGCGGAGGCCGGCTATCGCCTGGGCCACCCGGTTCCGGAGGGTTTCGGGAAGTGCGGCGTAGCCGGCCCGTTCGGCTGCCGCCTGACCGGCCTCGCTCGCCGCGTATATAAGGAAGCTCCGCGCCGTCTCCGGGATCGTGTTGCGGCAGACGAGCTCGTAGGTCACCTGGACTATCGGGTAGGCGCCGCCCGCCGCGGCCGCGTGGTCGATGTCGAGGCGCAGGTCGTCGCTGACGCGAGCAGAGGCGATGGTGCGTGCCGCGTCGTGGCCGGTCGGCCGGGCGAAGCTGCCGTCGCTGGTGCCGACCTGTACGACGGCCAGGTCGGTGACCCGGGCGTAGGACGATTCGACGTAGCCGATCGCCCCGTCGGTACGGGCGATCGCGTCGGTGACCCGGTGGCTGCCGCGCTGGCCGAGGCCGCCGGGAAGGGGCCATTCGCTGCCGGCGCCGTGCGGCCAGTCGGACGGCGCGGCGGCGGTCAGGTAGCGCAGGAAGTTCGCGGTGGTGCCGGAGCCGTCGGACCGGTGCACGACACGGATCTTCGTGGCGGGCAGGGCCGTACCGGGATTGTCGCCGGTGATGGCCTTGTCGTTCCAGGCGGTGACCTTGCCGCTGAAGATCTTCGCGATGGTGGGCGGGGACAGGCGCAGGTCCTCGATGCCGGCGACGTTGTGGGCGAGGGCGATCGGGCCGATCACGAGGGGCAGGTACATGGCGGGGCCGGTGCCGCAGCGGGCTGCGGCTCGCTGCTCGTCGGCGGCGCCGAGCGCGGTGTCGGTGCCGGCGAAGTCGCCGGTTCCGGACAGGAAGGCGCGGACGCCCGCCCCGGAGCCGGTGCTGTTGTACTCGATCGAGGAGTCGGGGCAGGCGATCTGGTAGGCCTTGATCCAGGCGTTGACCGCGTTGGTCTGCGCGGAGGAGCCCTGGCCGGTGGCGGAACCGGTGGCGCAGGCGATCGGCTCCTCCGGTTCGGTGGGCGCGTCGCAGCCTGTCACCAGCAGCAGCGTCGCCACGGCGGCGGCTCGGAGCCTCATCGGACTGTTCCTTTCCTGCACATCGGCCGGACCGCTGGGGTCATCGATATTCGGCGAGGCGTGGGCGTACGGCCAGGGGTATCAGCGCCAGGACCACCGTGAGGATCACGCCGGGCAGCAGGGACCAGCCGGTCAGGGTGAGTTCCGCGACGCGCAGCGCCCGGTCGAAGTCGCGCTCGCGTGCCTCGGTGGCCGCCGCGACGGCCGCGTCGAAGTAGGCGAAGTCGAAGGCCGCGTCTCCCCGCCGGATGCCGGTGAGCTGCCGTACCGCCTCGTCGGTCCGCCCCGCGTCGGCGAGTCCCAGGATCCGGTCGTGGACGGTACGGTAGGCGGCCCACCGGTCGGTGGCACCCGTCCCGGCGAGCTGTGGCAGGCCACCGCGCGTGGAAGCGGCGACGGTGACGGTCTCGTGATCGGATCGGGACTGCCCGGCTGCGGGACGGCAGGCGGGGTCCCCGGTGAGGCAGGCGGACTTCGCGACGAAGTCGTCCCGGTAGTAACCGAGCTTGGCGGAGATCAGGTAGCGGCCGGTGTCGGCGGCGGCGTCGTAGCCGAGGGCGCGCAGTTCGGAGAGGGCCAGGTACGGGCCGAGGCCGCGGTCCCGTCCGTCGGCGAGCAGCCGGGACTGCGCCTGCAGGACGATCGTGGCGGCCAGCGGGAGCAGCAGGCCGAGAGCGGTGGCGGCGACGAGCGCCGGGTTCCAGGTGCGGCGGAAGCGCCGGGTCAGCCACACCTGCAGATGGACCAGAGCTACGACTAGGGTGCCGCCGAGGAGGACGGCGACGGTCACCCCGGTCGTCTCGGTCGCGCTTTTCTGGGCGTACGCCTCGTCGAGGCGGCTCTGACTGTGCCGGCGTAACTGCTCGGCGTCCGGCAGGAGGCGCAGGTGCAGCAGGTCGGTGGCCTGGGTGTAGTAGCCGAGTGCGTCCGGTGCCACTGCCCCGGCCCGGGTGGGTGCGACCGTGGCCTGGGCGGCGAGGGCCTGGCCGACGCGCTGCCGGTAGACGGCGAGCGAGTCCATCAGGCGCAGCGCGGTCGCCTGTTCGGCTTCGCCGGCGCCGCTGCTCAGGAAGCTCTGCAGGTCATGATCGGCCTGGTAGCCGCGGTCGCGGTAGGCGCCGAGCGCGTCGACGCGGCTGCCGGCGAGTTCGTCGCTGTCACCGGCCAGCAGGATGCGGGTGACCTGGGCGTCGAGGTCGCTGAGTGCGAAGTAGAGGTCGGCGGCCGTGGCGGCCCGGGGCGCGGCTTCGCGGCCGATGACCCGCACCCGGTCCTGCACGCTGATCATGACGAGGGTGAGGGCCAGCAGCAGGACGACGGCGGCCGCTGCGGTGAGGGCGGCGAGCAATCGCAGGCGAATCGGTGTATCGCGCCGAGTAATAGTCGCGGGCACGCCGTCACGGTAATCCATCACCGCAATTCTGTGACGACGCGCCCGCTCGTTTTCCAGCGGTTTACCCGCCGTCTACCTACCGGC
This sequence comes from Actinoplanes sp. NPDC023801, assembly GCF_040639655.1. Lineage (NCBI taxonomy): Bacteria > Bacillati > Actinomycetota > Actinomycetes > Micromonosporales > Micromonosporaceae > Actinoplanes > Actinoplanes sp. NPDC023801. The sequence goes on from NZ_JBFAAI010000003.1 coordinate 125,794, forward strand.
CGTGAGCTGGAAAGATGCGCTTGTCGGGGTGCAGCGAGCCGGGCAGCGCGATTTTGATCCACTCATTGTTGTCGGCGACTCCGGCGGTGCGTCCGCTGGAGAACGGGAAGTTGTTGTCGTTCAATACCGCGATCGTTTTCTCGTCCAGGATCACCACGTCCTCGATGGTCTGGAACGGGAAGGTGAAGGTGGTGCCGGAGCCGCCGATCCGGCGCGGGTCGGCGATGTTCATCAGGTCGACGAGCAGGGTCTTGTCGAGCAGGCCGTCCCGGTCACGATCACGGGTGTCGGCGATGTAGAGCCGCTTGATCACCGCGGTGGCACCCTGGCCGCCGTCCCGCTCGATGATCAGGAAACGGTTCCGGTCGATCGCGATGGCGTCGCCGATGGCCAGGTTCGCCGCGCCGAGCCGGTAGACGTACCGCTTGCCGGTGTACTTCCCGGTCCGCGTGTCGAACTCGTTGAGGCGCAGGTCACCGGCAGTATCACCGGTGACCGAGCCTTCCAGCAGCGCGTACAGGTGACGGCCGTCGGGCGACTCGGCCAGGCCCTCGAAGCCCTTGCTGCTGCCCAGGTTGGCGGTGCCGCCGGTACGGGCGGCGGTCTCCGGTGCGGTCACCCCGGGAAGCGGCACGGGCGCCGACAGCAGGCGGCCGGCACGGTCGAAGTGCAGCAGGTACGGGCCGAACTCGTCCCCGATCCAGTAGGTGCCGTCATTGGCCTTGACGATCGACTCGACGTCGAAGTCGGCGCCGGTGAGCACCCGGTCGGCGCGGGTCAGCTTCCACGGGACGTGTCCGTCCGGGTCGGTCAGGTTGATGCCGCCGACCACGTCGACGGTCTTGCGGGCGAACACCGGCGCGAGCCGCTGGACACGCAGCAGGAAGTCGGCGGAGTTGGCCTGGTTGCCGTAGCCGTTGTCGGACAGCACGTCGAAGGTGCCGTCGCCGTTGTCCGCGATCCCGGAGAAGCCCTGGATCGGCTGGTCGGCGAAGGGCACCGCGAAACCGTTGGTGTTGCCGGTGACGAGCGTGCCGGACGGCTCGCTGCCGGCCACGAACGTCGCCGCCGGCAGGGAGGCGAATCCGGCCAGCGTCGGCGTGGTGACGCGGTCACCGCCGGCCTGGGCCGCGCCGGTCAGCGTGAGGGTCAGCGCCAGGGCCAGCGATCCGCTGTAGACGATCTTTCGCATGGGGCCGGACCTTAGGGATCGCGGGTGAACCGAGGACGACGGTCCGGTGGCGTACGGCCGTCAAGCTCTCACCCGCTTGGAACGAGTGGGGGCCGCGTCGTGACGCGGCAGGGACAGCGGGTCGGGCAGGTCGTGCACGGCGCTGAGCCCGTCGGCGTGCCGGTTCAGGCGGCCCTCGGCGACCAGATCGGCGATCAGGCCGGTGAGCCGGGCGTCCAGTTCGGTGGATCGCCGCGACGACCAGCCGTACAGCCGCCCGGTGGCGGTGAGCAGCCCGTCCACGTCGGTTGCCCCCGCGTCGGCGACCAGGTGTTCCAGTGCGACCCGGATCTCGGCGTCAGCGATCTGGTCGGCCTTGCGGGCCACGTCCCCGGACCGGAGCCGGACCGTCGGGACGAGTTGGCCGGGGTCGCCGAGGAAGTCGTCCTCCCAGGTCACGTCGCCCTTGGCGGCCAGTGCCTCGATGGCCGCGCCGATGGCGGCTCGGGCCTGCCTGGTGATCCGGGCGAGCGCCCACGTCTCCCGCATCCGTTGCAGGGCGATGCTGACGTGCACGGGGCCCTCGACCGCGGCGATCCGGCGGATCGCGTCCGCGATCCGCTTGCGGCTCTCCGGGTCGGCGAGACTCGCACCGTCGGGCAGGGGCGCCAGTTTGGCTTTCCGGTACGGCTGCGCCCACTCCTGCGGACCGGGCGCGGCCGTCTTCTTCGGCCTGGTCCGGGTGCTCTTGCGGACCGGCGCCGCCGTCCCGGCGGGCACGGCCTCCGGCACCGGCTCCTCGGCCCGCACCGGCTCCTCGGCCCGCACCGGCGGCGGCTCGACGGTGAACTCCGGTGACACGAAGACCGGCTGCGCGATCGGCAGCCCCTGGACCGAGGCCGTCTCGGTGCGGCCGGAACCGGCGAGGAACGCGGCGGCCCGCTCGGCCTCGGCACGGTCCACGTCCTCGCGGCTGAGCCGCTCGAAGGTGGCCGGGGTGACCCGCGGTTCCTCGTCGGCGGCCGCGACCGGTTCGGGCCGCTCGACCCTCTCGAACACCGCGGGCGTGACCCGCGGCCCGGCCTCCTCGCCGGTCCGGATCTCCGCGTCGGCGCCGGCCCGCGTCACCGTCTCGAAGACCGCCGGGCGTACCCGCGGCTCCTCGATCTCCGCCTCCGGGACCGTGTACGGGCGGCTGACCCGCTCGAACACGGCCGGGGTGACCTCCGCCTCGAACGGCTCCAGCTCCGGGTCGATCAGCGCGCTTCCGGCCGCGAGCGTGGTCAGCTCCTCGGTGACGTGTTGTTCCATGTCCTCCACGCCGGCCAGATAGGCCTCCGTCTCGTCCTCCACGACGGCCTGGTCGACCACGGGCTCGGGCTCGTCGTCGAGGCCGGCCATCGCGTCGACCGGAGCGAACTCCTCAGCCGGATCCCCAGCCGATTCCCCGGCCAACTCCTCGACCGATTCCCCGGCCACGTCCTCGACCGGTGGGCCGGCCTCGGCGACCACTTCGGCCTCGGTGACCACCTCGGCCTCCACGGCGACCATGGGTTCCACGGTTGCCACGGTGGCGTACCCCTCCTCGGTCTGCACCAGGGGGAGCGGCTCGCGGCGCGCGTCCGCGGCCCCGTCGAGCTCGGCCGCCTGTTCCTCGGGCGGGAACTCGGCGATCGCCTCCTCGATGGCGGCACGCAGCCGCTGTTCCTCGTGCTCGCGGTCCAGGTACCAGGCGGTGCCCCAGATCCGGTGCAGTTTCCAGCCGAGGCTCTCGAGCACCTGCTCGCGCAACCGGTCCCGGTCGCGGGCGGCGGGCGCCGAGTCGTACGTGGTGCCGTCGCACTCGATGCCGAGCGCGAACGGCGCGTTGCGCCGGGCCGAGCGGCGCACCGCCAGGTCGATCCGGAAAGCGCCGGTACCGACCCGGGTACGCACCCGGTAGCCCCAGCCCCGGACGACGTCACGGACCGAGTCCTCGAACGGGGTCTGCCCCTCCGGGCGGGCGTCGTCGAGCCCGAGCGCCGCCTCGCCGCGGGTCGCGTAGTCCAGATATGCGGCGAGCGGGCGCAGGTCCTCGCTGTCCGGCAGGTCCCGGGTACGTACCCCGGAGATGACCTCGATCCGGCGCGACGCCCGGGTGGTGGCGACGTTCAGCCGCCGCCAGCCGTCCGTCCCGCCCAGACGGCCGAATGCCTCGCCGATCGCGAACAGGATCACATCGCGTTCGTCGCCCTGCACGCTGTCCAGGTCCTTGACGAAGAAGCCGTGCAGCCGGTCGTCGTCGGGCGGCACCACCATGTCGGCGACCGTGGCCTCGATCCGTTCGGCCAGCTCGACGGTGCCGGCGATGACGCCGAGGCTGAGGTCGGGGCGGGTGACGAAGTGGTGGGCCACCCGGCCGGCGACCAGGTCGGCGATCCCGGCGTCACCGTTCTCCGGATCGGCCGTGAACAGCTGCACCCCGGCGTCCGGCCCGGCCGGACCGGCGGGCGGGAACGTGTTGAGCCGGCCCTGGTAGAAGGTGTGGTTCGCGAACGCGATCAGCGACTCGTGCCGGCTGCGGTAGTGGGTGTTCAGGTCGAGCACCGGGAACGCCTCGCAGCCGATCGCCAGGTCCAGGACGGACCGGCCGGCGCCCGGCGTGGGCAGGGCGGTGAGCTGCCGGTCGTCACCGACGACGACGAGCGACGCGCCGCGGTAGATGCAGGTGATCGCGTCCGGGACCGGTACCCGGGACGCCTCGTCGATGATCACCACGTCGAAGGTGAGGTCAGCCGGCACGAGCCGGCTGACGTCGGCGGGGACGGTCAGGAAACAGGGCTTGACCGCGAGAGTTGCGTGCCGGGTCTGCCCGATCAGGTCGCGCACCGGCAGGCGGCGGCCCTGCTGGGCGGCCGACGCGCGGAGCAGCGCGGCCTCGGCGGCGGCGGTTCCGGTGGGCTGCATCTCGTCGACGGCGTTCATCACGTCGGCGATCGCGGCCCGCTGGAGCCGGGTGTCCCAGAGCCGGAACTCACTCACGAGGCGGTCGCGGGCCGCGGCGTCCAGCGGAGGGAGCCGGTCGTCCTCGCGGATCACGGTGTCCGCCCAGGACTGGAACAGGGCCCGGCCCAAGACCGGCAGGATCTGCTCGACCGGGATGTCCTCGTGGGCACAGAAGTCGACGACGGCGTCCAGTCCGTGCTCGGTGAGCACCTCGCGGGCGGCCTGGTACTCGAACCACTCCTGCTGGCCCCCGCCGTCGGAGAGCAGCGCCCCGATGAGTTCACGGGCGTGTTCGTAGTCGTCGAGCGCCGAGGTCAGCTGGGCGTGCCGGCGGGGTGCGAAGGCGCGTAGGATCCAGTCGCGGGCGGCCTGCCATTCGGCGACCCGGGACGGCAGCGCGTCGCTGGGCCGGGACCGGCCGAGCGCCTCGACCTGTGCGGGGGTGAGCGCGGTGTCCACGCCGACCCGGATCCGCCGGGCCTCCGAGGTCCACGCCATCGCGGTGGCCAGGGCCTCCACATCGGTCTGGGTGCCGCGGTACGCCGGACCCAGCACCCGGGCGTACTCGTTCGCGTTGGCCGACAGTGCCGAGGCGGCGTCGGCGGCGCTCTCCCGCAGCAGCCCGATCGCGGCCGACTCGGCGAGTGTGAAGTCGCGCCCCGCCGCCACGCTGTACGCCTGGACTAGCTCGGCGGTGGCGGTGAGCGGCTCGACGTGGGCCCGCAGCCAGGTGACCGCGTCGTGGATGGGCCCGGCCGCCAGTTGCGGCCGCGGGGCCGGTTCGGGGGTCGGCCGCAGGGCGGCGGTCCAGCGGTCGAACTCCTTGCGGGCCTCCGTGACGATCCGGATGATCGCGCTGTTCGGGGTGGAGGCACTGACCCTTTCGATGACCGCGGGCAGGGCCTCCGGCGGGGTCACCCGCATCACCTCCTCGGCGGTGCCGAGCGCGTTGCGGATCGCGTCGAAATCGGTGTCCAGGCGGTTCCAGTGGCGGCCGAGGATCCGGGCGTACTCGCGTTCGGCCTCGTCGAGCTCGGTGAGCGCCTTCTTCCAGGCGGCCGCGGCGGCCAGGTTGGCCACCGCCTGCTTGCGCTTCACGTCCGGCCGGGCGATCTCGGCGGCCGCCTTCTTGTCCCGCCGGTACGGTGCCCCGAGTTTGCGCAGCCCCTTGTGCACGGTGGCGAACCGTTCGGCAAGTTCGTCCACCGGGTGGTTCAGCGCACCCTCGTTGAAGTGCTCGCGTGCCCTCGCCTCGGCGGTGCGCACCACCTCGACGGCCCGCTGCAGCATCCGGGAGGCGGTGTGCGCGGCGGCCATCCCGGCCGGGTCGAACCAGCCGGCCTCCGGCTTGTCGGGCCGTGACAGCAGGTCGACGATGGCCACCACCCGGCCGATGTCGGAGAACGCGACCACGTTGGGCAGGCCGAGCCGGGCGGTGACCCGGTCCAGGCTGTGCTGGTGCTGCTCGAGCCGGTCGGCCTCGTCGGCGAAGCGCCGGGCCAGCCCGCGGGCCTGCGCCGCGGTGAGCGGCAGCAGCTCGACCGGCGGCGGGTCGAGGTGCGCGAGGCTGGGTACGATCGGCAACTTGCCCGGGGTCGGCAGCGCCGACCAGGTGACCCCGGCCCGCGACCGGACCGCGTCCTCGGCCTGATGCAGCGACTTGAGGTGGCGCAGCAGGCCCTCGGCGGCGCGGGCGACGGGTTCCAGGCTGTCCAGGGTGAGCCACTCGTCGGCGGCCTCGGGCGGGCGGCGGGCGGCGTGCCCGATCAGGGTGGTCAGCGCGATCGTGTCGGCCAGGTGCCGGGCCTGGAACGCGGCGGCGAGCGGGTCCGCCCCGGCCGCCTCGGCGAGGTTCTCCAGGGCGGCCTGGGCCTGGTGCAGACGTGCGTCGAGACGGTTGCGGTCGATCACGTCACGCCACAGGAAGGTGTCACCGGCCAGTGCCGGGCGCCAGGCGCGGCCGAGGCGTTCGGCGGCGTCGCGCACCTTCTGCAGTGACCGGGTGGTCAGCGGGACGGGCAGCACCGCCGGGACCGGGGCGGCCGGCACGTCGGTCATCTGCGCGCACATGCCGAGTACGTCGTGCAGGCGGTGGCCGAGCGGTTCCCGGACCTCGTTCATCGCCTCGGCGTACGCGTTGAGCCGTTCCCGGTGCTCGCGCAGCTCCTGCCGTTCGTCGGTGGAGAGTCCGGGCGGCGGTAGCGGGATGAAGTCGAGGGCGGCCGCCAGGGTGGCCGCCACGTAGTCGCGCCCGGTCCGGTCGCTGTGCAGTTCGAGCAGGTAGTCGTCGAGTCCGGCGTGGGCCAGCCGGTCCTTGACCACGTCGAGGGAGGCCGCCTTCTCGGAGACGAGCAGCACCCGTTTCCCGGTGAACATGAGCGCGGCGATCATGTTGGCGACGGTCTGCGACTTGCCGGTGCCGGGCGCGCCGCGCAGCACGAAGCTGCGCCCGGCGATCGCGGCCGCCACGCAGGACCGCTGGGCCGCGTCGGCGTCGAGGACGAGCGGGATGTCGTCGGGTGAGGCGACGTCGTCGATGCGGCGGGCCTGGATCGGCTCGAACTTGAACGCGTCGATCTGCGATCGGGCCTCGGTGGCCAGGGCCCGCACGACCGGGTGGGCGAGGATCTGCCGCTCGTTGTCGACCAGGTCGTGGTAGACGACCTCACGGTGGACGGTGAACCGGGACAGCAGGATCGCCTCGTCGCTACGCCATTCCGGGTGGTCTCCGATGGCGGCGTCCAGCCGGGCCCAGAACACGGTGACGTCCAGTCCGGTCAGGCTCTCCACGGCGGGCAGTTCGATGCCGTACTGCCGGAGTCGTACCGCGAGGGCCGGGTTGACCAGCGGGTCGTCGGGCCTGGCCCGCAGCCGCGGATAGTCGAGCGGGTCCGAGTCGACCAGGTCGACCGGCAGCAGCAGGATCGGGCTGGCGTACTCCTGCGCGTCGTCCTTCCAGTGCAGGGTGCCGAGTGCGAGGTAGAGCGCCGAGATGCCGTACTCGAGCTGGTCGCGGTGGTCGGTGCGGCGCAGGGCGCGCAGCGTGGCATCCATCTCGTCGTCGGTCATGTGGGTCTGGAAGACGCTCGTGGTGCGCGGGCGCGGACCCTCGGCCTGTTCCTCGACGCCGAGGAAACCGCACTCGCGGCCCTGCTGGAGCGCCTCGAGGACACCGCGCGGCGACGGGCTGTCGATGGCGACGACACCGGGGCCCCAGGGATCCACATGGATGAGCGGGTTGGTGGCGGTGAGGTCGAGCAGACCGGCACGCCAGGATTCGAGCACTCCCCGGACACGCGCGTCCGGTCGCCCGGTCAACCCGTCAGCTTCATCCCACCGCATGCGCCCATTCCAGCAAGGCGAGGTGGGTCGCCGTGCCGTTTTTCCCGGTTAATCCGACGTATCCAACCCGGAAAAGCGACAAGTAGGCTCAGACCACCCCTCCCGGGGAGATCCAGGCCGATTGGGCTTCAGTCCCAGACGGGCACCCACCACTGCCAGCCGGCCGGTGCGAGCGGCCAGGCCGGGTCGGGCCGCCAGCCGTCCGGCGGGTACCAGCCGTCCGGCGGGGTGGGCCAGCCCGGGGGGACCACGAACTTGATCCCGGTCGGGGCCGGCGGGATGGGCGCGTGCAGATTGCCCTCGCCCGGAGCGGGCGAGACCGGGGCGATGCCGCCCAGGGCACCGGAGTTCGCCTTCACCACCGCGGCGAGCGCCGGGATGACCGTGGTCTCCGTGATCTGCTGCTGTTCGCGCACGTCGCCGGCGGCACGGTGCGCGGCCCCGTCGGTCTGCCGGACCGGCACGGTGGCCGGCGGCTGGAACCGGGAACCGGCGTAGGACGTGTCCGGACCACCGGTGTTCCACCCCGGCGAGACGGGGGTGGCACGGGTCGCGCCGCCACTGCTGGAGTTCCAGGCCGGGGACACCGGGGCGGTACGGGACGCGCCCCCACTGCCGGTGTTCCAGGCCGGGGAGACGGGGGCCGCGCCGGCCGGGGAGACCGGCGTCACCGGCAGCGCCGGCGGCGGCAGGGGCGGCACCGCGGGCATCGCCGACGGGGGCGAGGCCCAGCTCGGCAGCGCGTCGGCCGCGGTCATCCAGTTCGGCACCAGGCCGCTGGAAGCGGGTCCGCCGGTCATCAGGCCGCCGGGCATGCTCATGCCGGGTACCGCCGAGGCACCGGAGGACGCCGGTGCGGGCGAGACCGGCGTCGATACGGGAAGCGGGTTCGTGCCCGGCGTGGCCGGTCCCGTGCTGGCCACGCCGGGGGTGGGGACGGCCGCCGTGCCACGGCCCGCGGACTGCTGCGCGGGCCCGGGCTGCCAGCTCTCCGGCAGGTCCTGGACGCGGGCGACGTACAGCATCACCTCGCTCTTTCCGCTGTTGCCCTTGACGAGGGCACGGGCCGCGGTGATCGCCCCCTGTTCGGCCAGGTGCCGCAGGACCGGCTGCAGTTCGCCGCTCATCTTCGGGCTCAGGTCACCGACTCGGGCGTCGTCGATGCGCACCTCGACGAGGTGGTCGGCGGTCTCGTGCAGCGTCACGTAGGCCCAGCACTCGCCCTCCGGGCGCAGCATCGGGAACAGCGCCTGGAGGCCCTGCTGCTGACCGACGACCTGCACAGCCGAGCCCGCGGGCAGCAGGCGGTGCTCCCGGGCCGGCGGCGAGTTCGCCGGGACCAGCAGATGCGGCTCGGCGAGGTCGAGCCGGATGGTGCAGTCGAAGGCGGCCGGGCGGCCGTCGGCGGCACCCCACTCCCGGCCGGTGATCCGGGCGTTGACCTCGGGAAGCAGGCCACGGGAGGTGAGCGCGGTGAGGACGGTGACGTACCGGGCGGCCTCGGGCCGGGGCAGGTGTCCGAGCAGGCTCCCGCCCGCCCAGACCCCGACGGCGTTGCGGTCGTGCCGGTTGTTGCGGTCGGGTATGAGCTGGACGGTTACGGTTATGTCGGTTCCGCGCGGGTCGAAGTCGCTGCCGAAGAGAGCACGTATCGCCTTCGCATAGTGCGTCTCGCCGACCACCTCGGCACTTGCCCAGCCCGCTTGCCCCCAGAGGGGGAACCGATTCGCCACACGGGAACGCTAGTGTCTGCTTTCCGTCAGTCACCTCACCCGTACGGACGAGTGCGATCAACCGTACGTTCCGTATCCGGTTGGCTCGGGAGAGCGACTGAATTACCGTTCAGTACCAGGAGATACCCGGCGACCAGGGTGAAACCGGTCGCCGGTTCCCTTAATTCCTGGTTAACCGACCTTGACCACCATCTTGCCGGTGTTCTCGCCGCGCAGCAGGCCGAGGAAGGCCTCCGGCGCGTTCTCCAGACCCTCGACCACGGTCTCCCGCGCGGTGAGCCGCCCGGCGCGCAGCCAGCCGCCCACCTCGTCGATGAACTCCGGCATCCGGTGCGAGTGGTTACCGACCAGGAAGCCGCGCAGGTTGATCTCCTTGCCGATCATGCTGGCCAGGTTGCGCGGCGCGGCCGGCGGCGTGACGTCGTTGTACTGGGCGATGGCTCCGCACATCGCGATCCGCCCGTACTTGTTCATCGTGCTGATCGCCGCCTCCAGGTGGTCGCCTCCGACGTTGTCGAAGTAGACGTCGACACCGTCCGGCGCGGCGGCCTTGAGCTGCTCGCGGACCGGTGCGTCCTTGTAGTCGAAGGCGGCGTCGAAGCCGAGGTCGTCGATCAGGTGCCGGACCTTCTCCGCCGAGCCGGCGCTGCCGATCACCCGCTTCGCCCCGCGGAGCCGGGCGATCTGGCCGGCGACGCTGCCCACGGCGCCCGCCGCGCCGGAGACGAACACGGTGTCGCCCTCGCGGAACTGTGCGATGTCCAGCAGACCGACGTACGCGGTGAGCCCGGTCATGCCGAGCAGGCCGAGGTACGCCGAGAGTGTCGGCGCGGCGGCCGGGTCGACGACCCGCACCCGTCCGGCGTCGGCCACCGCGTACTCCCGCCAGCCGAGGTTGTGCACCACGAACGAGCCGGCCGGAACCGCCTCGCTGCCGGACTCGACGACCTCACCGACCGCCCCGCCGTCGAGCGGCTCACCGATCCGGAACGGCGGCATGTAGGACTTCACGTCGTTCATCCGGCCCCGCATGTACGGGTCCACGGACATGTAGACGTTGCGGATCAGCACCTGGCCGGGACCGGGCTCGGGAACCGGTGACTCGGCGATCTCGAAGGTCTCGGCGGTCGGCCAGCCGACGGGACGGGCGGCGAGGCGGATCTCTCTCATCGATTCTCCACACGTTCAGGGGACAGTGCGTCGTTGCTACTCGACAGTACGTTGAAAAAGTCGACACCGCGTTAATCTGTCCGGATGAGCATTCCTCCCGGCCGGCGCCGTGGCCCCAGCAAGGGAGACCGCCGCGAGCAGGCGATCTTGGAGACCGCCCGGGCCCTGCTCGCCCGCAAGCCGCTCGCCGACATCACGATCGACGAGCTGGCGGCCGGCGCCGAGATCTCGCGGTCGAGCTTCTACTTCTACTTCGACTCCAAGTTGTCGGTCGTGGTCGCGCTGCTGCACGGCATCACCGGAGAGCTCGGCCGGGACGCCGGCCCGTGGCTGGACGGCACCGGACCGGACGCGGACGCGCTGCGCAAGGCACTGACCGGCCTCGCCGTGCTCTGGCGCGATCAGGGCCGCCTGCTGGCCGGCGCGCTGGCCGCGGCCCCCGGCTGCCCGCCGCTCGCGCGGTGGCGCGAGGATCTGCGGTCGGCACACGTGAACCGGCTCGCCGCCCGCATCGAACGCGACCGGGTGGCCGGCCTCGCCCCGGACGGCCCGGCGCCACGGGTGCTCGCCGGCCTGATCGACGATCTGCGCACCGCCGCCCTGAACGGCAGCACCGACCCGGAGGCACTGGTGGACGACCTGGTCACGGTCGAGTTGCGGATGATCTACGGCGATTTCAGCGATCACCACCCGGCCGAGTGAATCCGGGCGCACCCTTGGTGCATGCGTATCGGTGTCATTGGAGCAGGTCAGCTCGGCGGCACACTGGCCAGGTGGTGCGTCGAGAGCGGGCACGACGTCGCGGTCACCTCGCGGCATCCGGAGCGCCTGCGTACGGAGTTCGCGATGGGCGGCCCGCCGCTGCGGGTGATGTCGATCCCGGAGGCGGCGTCCTTCGGCGACGTGGTCATCTTCAGCCCGAACTGGTCGTCCGCGCATGAGGCGATCGAGATGACCCGCGGCGTGATCGCCGACAAGGTCATGATCGACGCGACCAACCCGGACGTCCCCGACGACATCTCGGGCCTGGAGACGCTGATCGACTGGGCGCCCGAGGCGCACTGGGCGAAGGCGTTCAACACGGTGCCGACCGAGGTACTGAGCCGGCGGCGCGGACACGACCCGCTGCTCGCCGAGTACGTCTGCACCGACCAGCGCGACGCCCGGGAGGCCACTTCCCGGATCATCCGCGATCTGGGCTTCGCGCCGGTCTACGCCGGTGGGCCGCACGCCGCCCTGCTGACCGAGACCGGCGGGCCGCTGCAGATGCGCGAGGTGGACGTGAAGGACGCCACCGACGTGCTCGCCGAGGCGCTCACCGTGCTGCACTGAGTCGCTCGACGACGGTCCCGGTGACCGGGTCCGGTCAGCGCGTCTGCCGGGTCAGGAGCGTGACGGGATCGGGGCCGGGGCGTTCCAGCACCGACGTCGCGCCGGCGGGCGAGTTCTCCGGCGTGAGCCGGCGCCGCAGCCACGCGGCGTGCGTCCCCCGCGTGGAGGGTTCCTGGGACGTCCCGATGCTGATGGTCAAGGCTGCCTCCGTGGGTCTCGCGGTTGCGGGAACCTCTCTATCGGCCGGCGTCCGCGGGGCTGAAGGATTCCGGCAGGAGCGAGGGCGCGTCCGGACACGTCTGCCGATCCGGATGACCGAAATGCCGATCGGGGTACGAAGCGGGCACGATCCGGGGTAGGAAGAGCGTGACGAGAGGGGCCGCCAGTGCCGGTCATCAGTTCGGAGAAGAACGTCAACGCGTTGACCCTGACCTTCGTCGCCGAGTTCCCGGCGCCGGCCGACCGGGTGTGGCGCGTCTGGGCCGACCCCCGGTCGCTGGAACGCTGGTGGGGACCGCCGACGTGGCCGGCGACCGTCGACCGGTTCGAGTTCGAGCCGGGCGGCGACGTGCGCTACCACATGACCGGTCCGGACGGGACGAAGGCCGGCGGCTGGTGGGTGATCACCGAGGTCGAGGAACCGCACCGGCTGGAGTTCGACGACGGTTTCGCCGACGACACCGGCGAGCCGGTCGACCCGGAGGACGTCACACACGCCATGGTGACGCTCGAGGAGTCCGGTTCCGGCACCCGGATGACGACCGTGACGACGTTCCGCAGCGCCGCACAACTGGAGACCATGGCCGAGATGGGCATGGAGGAGGGCATGCGGCTGGCGATGGGTCAGATCGACGGCATCCTGGCAGAAGGATGAACACCGCACCCAACTATGGCCGGTCGAGGTAGCGTCTGATCATTATGCCGATCTGGTTGGCCCTGCTCGGGATGCTGATCGTCATGGGAGTCACCGCGCTGGTCGTGCACCGCCGGCTCGCCGGCGCGGGCGCCATGCCGGGAGGCTCCGCCGACGGCACGGTTGCCGAGCTCACCGACGCTCTGCGCGAACGCGACGCCGAGCTGGAACGGCTGCGGGCCGAGCTGGCGGCGAAGGCCCAGGCCGCCGAGACCCGGCAGCGTGCGCTCAACCATCAGCTGCGCCGGCGGGCCCGCGAGGCGATCGACGACACCGCCGATGTGATCGGCGGCAAGCTCCAGGACGTGGTGGCGCAGATGGGCTCGGCCCGGGAGTCGGCCGCCGCCACCAACGAGCGGGTCACCATCACCAGCGGCGCGGCGAATGCGCTGGTCCGGCGGGCGCACAGCGCCGAGGAGGCGGCCACCGCGCTGAACACCAGCCTGCGGCAGGTCGCGGGGATCGCCGGCGTGATCTCCGGGATCGCCTCGCAGACCCGGTTGCTGGCGCTGAACGCCACCATCGAGGCGGTCCGGGCGGGTGCCGCCGGCAGCGGGTTCGCGGTGGTCGCCGACGAGGTGAAGAGTCTGGCCGACACCACGGCCGACTCGACCGAGCAGATCACCAGCACGATCGCGACCCTGGAGTCGGACGTGGCGCAGATGGGCCAGACGCTTGCCGCGATCATCTCCGACGTCGGCGAGATCGAGGAGGCGATGCGGCAGCTCGGCGGCATCGCCCACCAGCAGGACGACATCATCGGGCAGCTGCACCGCAGCGTGGACGCGACGATGGCGCAGATCGGCGATCTCTCCGATGTGGCCGAGCGGCTGGAGCGGCGCCGGCACGACCGGATGCCGGTACGGGGTTCGGCCCGGCTGCAGACCTCGGCACGGCCGACACCGATCGCGGCCGAGATGATGGACCTCAGCTCGGACGGCCTGGGCTGCGTGGTGCCGGCGGGCACCCGGCTTGCGGTCGGTGACCTGGTCCGGGCCGAGTTCGTGCTGGACGGCCTGTCCGGGGCGGCCGACGCGCGGGTGGCCCGGCGGGTGGACCGCGGCCGCGACGTCGAGCTCGGCCTGCAGTTCCAGGGCGTTCCGGACCAGATGCGTGAGGCGGTCGACGGCTACCTGTCCCGTCTGGTGGTGGAGGCCTGAACCCGGCCAGGTGCCCTGAGGGCCTCGCCGAGGATGCCCTCCGCGCACGGAGCGTCGATCTCCTCAGCCGTCCGGGGCGCAAGGGCGGCGCAGGCAGCCTGCCCGTCACCGTCGGCGACCGCCTGCAGGAACTTCCTGGCAGTGTCCTCGGCCTCGTCGCCGGCCGGGGCACAGCCGGCCATCAGCAGGGCCAGCGCCGTGATCATCAGATACCGCACGGGATGCCGGTTTCCCCGCGGGGCCGGATTTCATGCGGGGAAGACGCCCGGCAACTCTTCGGTGAGATAACGCTGCACGGCCGGCCCGATCGCGGCGACCAGCGTGTCGGCCGGTGCGGAGGCCAGCGGCTCCACCTTGACCACGTAGCGGGCCAGCGCCAGGCCGACCAGGTGGCTGGCGGCCAGGGTGACCCGCAGGTGCGCCTCCGCCGGATCGAGGCCGAGCTTGGGCGCCGCCCGGCGGAGGATCTGGGTGATGATGAACTCGCGGAACAGCCTGGCCGTCCATTCGTTGCCGGCCACGGACCGCAGCAGGGCCACCGCGGCCGCGCCGCGTGGCCCGTCCCACATGTTCAGGAAGGCGCGGACGAACCGGGCGCCGATCTCGTCCCGGCTGCCGGCGGTTGCCTCGTTGATCACGTCGACCGGGTCGATCGGCGAGTTCATCGAGGCCAGGAACAGTTTGTCCTTGGTGCCGAAGTAGTGGTGGACCAGCGCCGGGTCGACTCCGGCGCCGGTCGCGATGGCCCGGATCGACGCGCCGTCGAATCCCTTCTCGGCGAACGCACCGCGCGCCGCCGCGAGAATCGCCTCGCGTGTGTCCGGATTGCCGGGCCGTCGTCCGGTCCGTCGCACCATCGATCAAACCCCTTTTGCTGTACGGCCTAAGCGGTCCTGCGCCGCAGTGTCGCCGCACCGAGGATGAGCGCCACCACGACCGCGCCCACCACGACGGTGAGGTCACGCCACATGATGCCCGTAGGCTCCGCATGCACGCCCACCTCGGTCAGCGCCTCCACGGAGTAGGACATGGGCAGCACGTTACTGATCGCCTGCAGCCACCCGGCCATGTCCTCGCGCGGCACGAAGAGTCCGCACAGTAGCAGCTGGGGCGCCACCACCAGCGGCATGAACTGCACCGCCTGGAACTCGGTGCGGGCGAACGCGCTGCACAGCAGGCCGAGCGCGACCCCGAGGACGGCGTTGGCGACCGCGATCAGGATGACCAGGCCGACGCTGCCGGCCGTGTCCATGCCCAGCGCCCAGTAGGCGAAGCCACCCGCCACCGCGGCCTGGGCGGTGGCGGCCAGCCCGAACGCGATGCCGTACCCGAACAGCAGGTCGAGTTTGCCGACCGGGGTGGTGAAGAGCCGTTCCAGGGTGCCGGAGGTGCGTTCCCGGAGCATGGCGATGCTGGTGATCAGGAACATCACGATGAACGGGAAGACGCCGAGCATGGTCAGGGCGACCCGGTCGAAGACGCGGGGCTGGCCCTCGTACATGAAGTAGATGAGGGTGATCAGCAGCGTCGGCACCACGATGATGAGCGCGATGGTCCGCGGGTCGTGCCGCAGCTGGGTGAGGATCCGCCGGACCGTGCTGAGCAGAATCATCGGACCGCCACCTGCTCGTTGTCCCGGATCAGCTTGAGGAACGCCTGGTCGAGGTCGTCGGTGCCGGCCCGGCGCTTCACCGCAGCCGGGGTGTCGTCGGCGATCAGCAGGCCCTCCCGGATGAGCAGGAGCCGGTCGCAGCGGTTCGCCTCGTCCATCACGTGGCTCGAGACCAGCACCGTGGTGCCGTCCGCGGCCAGGCCGCGGAAGTGGTCCCAGAGCTCGTCGCGCAGCACCGGGTCCTGGCCGACGGTCGGCTCGTCGAGGACCAGCACCTCGGGCCGGCTGATGATCGCGCAGGCCAGCGAGGCCCGGCTGCGCTGGCCACCGGACAGGTTCGTCACCAGCTGGCCGGCGTGAGCGGCCAGGCCCACGGAGGCGACGGCGGCGTCTGCCTCGGCGGCACCCAGCCGGTAGAGGGAGGCGAAGTAGCGCGCGTTCTCCCGGACGGTCAGGTCGGCGTAGACGCTGGGTGCCTGGGTGACGTAGCCGATCCGGCTGCGCAGCGCCGCCGACCCGGCCGGGTGCCCGAGCACGGTCACGGTGCCCGCGGCGACGGTCTGCACGCCGACGATCGCGCGCATCAGCGTGGTCTTGCCGCTGCCACTGGGGCCGAGCAGACCGGTGACGCTGCCGCGCGGTATGACGCACGTGAAGCCGTCGAGGACGGTTCGCCTCCCCCGCCTCACCACGAGGTCGCGGACCTCGATCGCGGTTTCCATGGTTCCTCCCGGTAATTCATCAAGTGTTGAACTCAACGCTAGATGAATTACCGACGGTGGAGCAAGGACGTAACTCAACACATGATGAAATTTCCCACGTCCTCGTCGGTGAGCTGCTCGAAGTCGTCGTACCAGCGGCCCACGGCGACGAACGGGTCGGGCGCGCTCAGGCAGACCACCTCGTCGGCCTCGGCGGCCAGGGCGTCCCGGGCCTGCGGCGCGCAGACCGGTGCGGCCAGGATCAGCCGGGCCGGGTCCTGCCCGCGCACCCAGCACAGCGCCGCGTGCGCGGTCACCCCGGTCGCCAGCCCGTCGTCGATCACGATCACCGTCCGGCCGGCCGGTGCCGGGGCCGGCCGGTCACCCCGGTACCGCCGGATCCGGCGCCGCAGCTCCACGCGCTCGGCGCTCAGCACCCCGGCCACACCGTCCTCGGACACCCCGGCGTACCGCAGGTTGTCCTGGTCGAAGACGGGCGGCCCGTCCTCGGCGATCGCGCCCACACCGAACTCGGGATGTCCCGGCGCCCCGATCTTGCGGACCACCACGATGTCCAGCTCACCGCCCAGCCGCTCGGCCACCGGCCCGGCGACGGGCAGGCCGCCGCGCGGCAGTGCCAGGATCAGCGGGTGCTTACCGGTCACCGTGGCCGCGAGGCGTTCGGCGAGCGCGCGACCGGCCTCGGCACGGTTCGCGAAGATCATCGCGGTTCACCTCGCCATCGCCGCGGACAGGTGCGAGGTGAACCACTCCCCCGCCTGCCCGGCCACCGTGTCGAGCGCGCCCGGCTCCTCGAACAGATGCGTGGCGCCCGGCACGATCCGCAGCTCGGCGCGGATCCGCATGGTGCTGCGGGCCGCCTCGTTCAGTTCCAGCACCTGCGGATCCCGCTCACCGACGATCAGCAGCGTCGGCGCGCGGACCTCCAGCACGGCGGGGCCGGCCAGGTCCGGGCGGCCGCCCCGCGACACCACGGCATGCACCACCTCCGGCCGCTCGGCCGCCGCCACCAGCGCCGCACCGCCGCCGGTGCTCGCCCCGAACAGGCCGATCGGCAGGGCCGCCGTCTGCGGCTGGATCAGCAGCCAGTCGATCATCCCGATCAGGCGGTCGGACAGCAGCCCGATGTCGAATCGCAGCTCACCGGTACGCGCGTCGCGTACCTCCTCCTCCGGGGTGAGCAGGTCGGCGAGCAGCGTCGCCAGCCCGCGCCGGTTCAGTTCGGCGGCCACCGCCCGGTTCCGCGGGCTGTGCCGGGAACTGCCGCTGCCGTGGGCGAACAGCACCATCCCGATGGCGTGCTCGGGGAGAGTCAGGTCACCGGTGAGGCTCAGCCGGCCGACGCCGATCCGTTCCTCGGTCATCCACGTCGTCATGGTCCGTCCCTTCTCGTCCGTAACAGGCGTCCGGGGAGACGGCTTCACTCCTTGCCGGATACCCGGTGCAGACCCCGAAAACCCCTCAGCAGCACCCGTCCGGCACCGATCTGGAGGACATCGCATGTTCCACGGCCGGAGGTCGAGCCGCCTATGTCCATTCCGCGGTTGAACCCGTACCGCTCAGCCCTCTCGATGCCCGTCACCGCCGCTCGCCCGGCGGCCCGGGACCGCAACCAGGCCGCCCGCGAGGACGCGGCCTCGCTCACCGAACGTGATCGGGCGCTGATCTACCAGGCCACCGGCCAGCGCATCCGGCCCGGCGAGCCGAACGCCGGCTGGATCAACCAGCTGGCCGCGGCGATCGCCGCCGATCGGGCCACCGGGCGCCTCGCGCCGAACCAGGAGATCACCGCCGTCTACCTGAAGGACCTCTTCCGCCGGTACGACCAGAACCCCACCGGGCGCAACCCGATCGCGGGCTATCTCGAACCGGCTCTGCGTCACCTGGAGCAGAGCGGCGCGGGCGGCGGCCGCCTCGACGTGACGGCCTGACGCCGGCGTCAGCCGCGCTGGGTGCGTTCGACCAGGGCGGCGGCCACGTCCCGCAGCTTGCGGTTGGTGTCCTGAGAGACCTTCGTGAGGATGGCGAACGCCTCGTCGGCGGTGCAGCGCCGCTCACCCATGATGATGCCCTTGGCCTGCTCGATCACCGCGCGGCTCTCCATCGCGGCCTGCATGTGCTGGGCCAGGGAGGCCGTGGTGTCGTAGAGCTGGGCGTTGGCGAGCGCGACCGCGGCGTACCGCACGAAGGTCTGCGCCAGCGTCACCGCCCCGGCGTCGAAGGCGTGCGCCCGGCCGCCGTAGACGTTCAGGGCGCCGCTCACCGCATCGCCGACCGGCAGGCTCAGCGACAGCACACTGCCCATCCCGGCCCGGGCCGCCTCGGCACCCCAGCCGCCCCAGCGGTCGTCGGCCGCGGTGTCCGGCACCTCGACCGTGGTCCTCTCCGCGGCCGCCTGCAGGCACGGGCCGGCACCCCGCTCGTACTGCAGCTCGTCGAGCCGCAGCGAGGTCTCGCCGGTCCGCGCCACGGTGGCCGCGCCCCGCTCCCGCAGCAGGGTGATCGACACCTGCGCGGCGCCGGGCAGCGTGCGCCGCGCCAGATCGGCCACATGGTCGAACACACCGTCGAGGTCGGTTTCACCCAGTTTTATTCGACCGAACGCCACGAAAGCGGCAGCGGCGTCGGTCGGGTCGTACGCCATCAACGTCAGAGGATCCCCGCAGCGGTACACGAACCGCCCCAGGCGGCCGTGTCTGTCGATCGTTGTCGCTGCCCGGGGGCCGGAGAGGCCCTCGGACCCGCGCCGCTGCTTGACGCTGGTGCGCCGGTGTCGTCGGTGACTGACTCCGGCCGCAGGATGCCGATATTACCGAACCGGTCACCGGGAGATGGGGAGCACCCGGTCCGGCCCCGCGGGTACATCGTCGTCCCGCGGGCCGGGCGTACGAGGTCAGCACCCTTGACACCATATTTGTGATCGTTAACATAGCGGCAACACGTGAGTCGCCGGCCGTTCTTCCCCACCGTCCCGGACGGAGCGCCGCGCCCCTGCCCACCGGCGGGTCAAGCTCACCCCGCGTTCCTTTCCCCGGAGGGACTGCCATGTCTCTTGCACGCCTCAGATCCGCCGCAGCCGTCCTGCTCCTGCTGCTCACGATCGCCGTCGCCGTCGAGACCCGCTCGGCCGCACCGGCCCGTGCCGCCGCCACGTTCACGAACCCGGTCGCGGCCGCGCCCTACGGCGCCGACCCCTGGCTCGGCCACTACAACGGCTACTACTACCTGGCGGCGACGACCTGGAACAACCAGATCGTGATCAAGCGGGCCACCTCGGTCGCGGCCCTGCCCGGCGCGACCGAGAACGTCATCTTCACCGGGACGGCCACCGCGAGCTGCTGCAACGTGTGGGCGCCGTCGATGCACCGGCTCAACGGCCCGAACGGGTACCGCTGGTACTTCTACTATTCGGCCGGCACCGCGGCCTGCTGCGACGGCCAGCGGTCGTTCGTGCTGGAGAGCTCCGGTGACAACCCGCTCGGCCCGTACACGTTCAAGGGTCAGCTCAACGTGCAGGCGAACAACGGCTGGGCCATCGACGGCAGCGTGGCGACGATCGGCGGGAAGAACTACTTCCTCTACTCATCGTGGGTCGGTGACCTGCAGAGCCTGTTCATCGCACCGATGAGCAACCCGTGGACGGTCTCCGCCTACGGCACGCGCATCTCGTACCCCACCTATGACTGGGAGAAGGTCGGCGGCAACACCGAGGAGGGCCCGTACGTGCTGCAGCGCAACGGGAAGACCTTCCTCACGTTCTCCGCGAGCTCCTGCAACACGCCGGACTACAAGATCGGCATGCTGACCCTGACCGGTGCCAACCCGCTCGCCGCGTCGTCGTGGACCAAGAAGAGCACGCCGATCTTCCAGCGCTCCGACGCCAACGGTGTCTACGGCCCCGGCCACCACTCGTTCTTCACCTCACCCGACGGCACCGAGACGTGGATGGCCTACCACGCCAACGAGACCACGGCGCAGGGCTGCGGCGGCACCCGGACCACCCGGATCAAGAAAGTCAACTTCAACAGCGACGACAGCCCCAACCTGGGTACGCCGGACAAGCTCTCGGCCACACTGACGGCCCCGTCGGGTGACCCGGGCGGCACGGTCACGTTCCCGGTCGCCGGCACCAGGTACCGCCTCACCAACCAGGCCAGCGGCAAAGTCCTCGACGCCGTCAACTGCGGTACCGCCAACGGCACCGCGATCGGCCAATGGCAGTCGCTCGGCAACGCCTGCCAGCAGTGGACGTTCACGAGGACGACAAGCAACTACTACCGCATCACCAACGTGAACAGCGGAACCGTCCTCGACTCGGTCAACTGCGGCACCGCCAACGGCACGGCCCTCAACCTGTGGGCCAGTCTCGGGAACGCCTGCCAGGAGTGGAGTCTCACGCCGATCAACGGCGGATACCTGATCGCCAACCGCGGCAACGGTCTGGTCCTCGACGTCACCGACTGTGGCACCGCCAACGGCGTCGCGGTCCGGCAGTGGGCCTCCCTGGGCAACGCCTGCCAGCAGTGGAACATCGCCGCCTGATCCATCCCCGGGCTCCCCGTCACCCGAAGGCGGGAAGCCGACGCGGCGGTACGCGCAGAGGTTGTCCCGTAGCACTCCCGGTTGTCGCCCCGCGGAGCGCACGGGCCGCCCCAACCACGGCCGATCCGTCCCCCGGCTGTCGCCGTACCGCCGCGGATCCGGGCCGGAGCATCCGCTCCGGCCCGGATCCCCCACCCAGACCACGGTGAGAGCCAGCCGGCCAAACCCGGCCGGCAGCCACCGCCGCCTCCCGGGGCTCAAGACCACGGTGAGGGCCGGCCGGGGGTCAGGGCAGGAGTTTTTGGAGTAGGGCGTGTACTCGGTCGGCATCCGCCTCGGCGGTCCGCCAGTTGCTGAACGCGGCCCGCAAGGCCGGTCCGCCCTCGTAGACGGTGGGGGTCAGGAAGGCCTCGCCGGAGTCCGCTATCGCATCGACCAGGGTGGGGACGTCGGCCGGGACGCTGAAACAGACCACGTTCAGGCGTACCGGCGCAAGCAGTCGAACGCCGGGAATGGTGGTGAGGCGCTCGCCCAGCCGGTGTGCCGCATCGATCGCGCGGGTGACGATCTCGCGGTGGCCGTCCACGCCGTAGGCCGCCAGGGTGAACCACGCTGCCAGCGCCCGGAGGCGGCGGGAGTTCTCCGGGGTCAGGTGGAAGAAGTCGGGGTCGCCGGAGACAGCCGGCAGGTAGGCGGCGGAGTTCTGGAACACCGATGTCTGCAGGTCGCGGTGGCGGGTGAACTGGACCGCCGAGTCGTACGGCACGTTGAGCCACTTGTGCAGGTCGACGCAGACCGAGTCGGCTTCGGCCAGGCCGTCCACGAGGTGGGCGTGTGCGGGTGAGAGGGCCGCGAATCCACCGAACGCGGCGTCCACGTGAAGCCAGAACGGGTAACGCCCGCGAAGTTCCAGGATCGCCCGGAGATCGTCGAAGTCGACGGTGTTGACCGTTCCGGCGTTGGCCACCACAATCGCCGGACGGCCGTCGAGCGCCGCCAGTGCGTCGGCCAGCGCGGACACGTCCACGGCCTCCCGGCCGGGCAGGGTGGCCACCGGGCGCAGCGCGTCGCGGCCCATGCCGAGGATCGACAGTGCCTTGTAGACGCTGCTGTGGGCGGTGCCGGACAGGACGGTGACCGGGCCGAGGGCCGCCACCCCCTGCCGGGCCACGTCGACGCCGAGCCGGTCACCGATCCACTGGCGGCCGATCGCCAGCCCGACCAGGTTCGACATGGTGGCGCCGCTGACGAAGGCGCCGCTGTGGGCGGGACCCAGGCCGAACATGTCGCGCAACCAGGAAACCGTCTCGTCCTCCAGTGCCGCGGCGGACGAACCGGAACGGTTGGAGCCGTTCTGGTCGAAGGCGCCGGTCAGCCAGTCCCCGGCGAGCGCGGCCGGGGTTGTGCCACCGGTCACGAAACCCAGGTATCGGGGGCCGGCGCTGCCGGAGAAGCCGGGCGCCCAGCGCCGCTGGAACTCGGCGAGCGCTCCGGCGGTGCCGGCCCCTCCGGCCGGGAGCGGGACGGGCGCGACCCGGCCCGGGGCGGGCGCGACCGGGCGTTCGTCGAGGCCGGCGAGCACGGAGACCGCGTAGTCACGGGTGGCCTGCAACAGGGCGGGAAGGTCGGCCAGATCGGCGGCGAGAGATGACTGCACACCTGAACGGTAGGAGCGGCCGGCCCGGTCGTCGCGGGCCAGTTCCACGGCCCTGGCCCTCAGAGGCGGGTGCCGGCTGCCGCCCGGACCTCGTCGTCCTCGAGCGGGTCGGCGCCGAGGTCGAGCAGCCGCCGGCGGATCAGCGGGGTGAGCGGGGCGTGCTCGACGGCGACGAGGCGGACCCCGGGCTCGCAGTCGAAGACGCCCTCGGTCAGCTTCCGCTCGCAGTTGTCCGGGTCGAGGACGAGGAGTGCCTTGAGGTAGGCGGCACGTTCGTGGCTGTGCGGGGTGAACCAGAGCCGGTGCAGGCGCGGCAGCACGGTACGGGCCCGGTCGCCGCCGATCCGGGCGAGGCCGGTGGCCAGGGCGTCATAGCCGCACAGATCGTCGGGACGGCCGTCCAGCCAGTCCCACGCGGCCAGCAGGACCGGGACGTCCGACTCGTCGCCGTGGGCGCCGAGGTGCATGATCGAGCGCCAGTGCAGCGGATGGCCGGGGTTCGCGGCCCAGGACCGGGTCACCGGCCGGGCGGCCGTACCGAGCAGGTCGAGGGCGCCGGAGATCGGGCTCGCCAGCTCGCCGGGCGGGAGACGGTCCAGCAGCGGCAGCAGTGACGTCCGGGGACCGCGGCGGTTCAGCTCCCGCAGCGCCGCCCGCCGCCGGTCCACATCCGCGTCCGCGACGATTGCCAGCAGCGTCTCGTCCGGCTCGTCGCGGAGGGGGCGTTCCCGGTCACGGGGCGGGTGGCCGGCCACCTCGCGGGCGATCCGGTCGTCGCGGTCGGCCCAGCTGGTCCATTGCGGCGAGATAGGTGGCCCGCTCGTCGATCCACCACCAGCGGTGGTCGCGGACCAGGCAGGCCATCACCGTCGCGGCGGTGGCGGGGTCGCGGTGCCCGCGGCGGGCTCCGACGGCGCCCCGTCCGAGGCCGCGCTGCAACGCCCCGGCCAGGGTGCCGGGCGGGTCGTAGCACCACTCGCCGTCGTCGATGGCACCAACCTAGGCTCCGTCCACAGGACGTGGCCGGCCGGGGGAGTTTCGCGGCCTTCTCGATGGGGCCGCCGCCGAGGAAGAACAGCGGGGACGCGGCGAGCACGCCGGAACGACGGCACCCGGTACCCGGCCGGGTGCCGCCGAACGCGGGAATGCGACTACGGGTCAGCGCCGCGTGTAGATGAATCCCAGCTTGTCCACGGCTGTGCCGGATCGTCCGTGGAACCCGGCGATCTGGAAGCCGGCCGGCGCGGTCCTGGTGACGCAGTCCGGCGTGGTGGTTCCGCCGGCGACACTGTTGCCCAGGTTGGTGGTGAACCTCGCATAGAAGATCCGGGTGTGCCCGCTGTACTGGGCCCGGCACAGGTGGGCGCTGGTCACGTACTCGCCGCTGCCGAGGGTGAGTGTCTTCGCGGTGCCGCCGGTTCCGCCGTGCGCCAGCGCTCCGAGGCTGACCTGGTCCACCCGGGATCCGGCGCGCAGCCCGACGGTGGCCGGCCGGGTGGCGACCGCGCCGATGTCGTTGAAGTGGGCGCCGTGCGGGCCGCCGAACTGCTCGCTGAACTCGTACGCGCTGTTCGTCGACCAGGTGAACGTGGTGCTGATCGGGAAGTGGTCGGAGAGCATCTTCCCGTCGGCGGTCCGGAACCCGGCGTCCTCGTTGTGGTAGCCGGTCGCGTCGAGCGTGACGAACCGGCTGCCCCGGTAGAGGACCTTGTCGACCACCTCGCAGCTGTCGGTGACCGCCGCCGCGTCGCAGACCAGCGCGTCGGCGCCGGCGGCCGGCGGGGTGCCGCCGCGTTCCAGCTTCACCCATGCGTCGGTGAGGCCGTTCGCGGCCACGAAGTCCCGGATCGTGTCGGCGGCCCGGGTCCAGCGGGTGTTGGTGTCGCCCATGACGACGACCGCGTTACCGGCCGAGTGGCCGGCGATGAACGCGGTCAGCTGGTTCAGGTTGTCGGCCCGGGACTGCTGGTCACCGGCGTTGGTGCCGGCATTGGTGTGCAGGTTGTAGAAGTCGACGTACACGCCTTCGGCGAGCCGGTGCCGGGCGAAGGTGAAGCCCTTCGGGGTGAGGCAGTCGCCGGAGTCCCACTGGCAGGAGTTCCAGTCACCGCGTTCGAAGTCGCCGGTGTCGTACGGCAGCTTCGACAGGGTGTTGAGTCCGGAGCCGATGCCGGCGCCGCCGCTGGTCGGGGTGCGGTGGGGGTGGGTGGTGTCGGCGGCGTACAGGTGGGCGTGGAAGTTGAAGTCCTCCTGGACGTGCACCACGTCGTACGGGCCCAGGCGCTGGCCGATGGCGGTGTGCGCGGTCTGCCGGTCGACCTCCGCGCTGGAGATGATGTCGGGGAGTCCGGCGACGTTGTACGTGAGGACAGTGAACGTGCCACCGGCGGCGTGGGCCGGGGCCGGCGCCAGCAGGAGCGGGCTCACCAGGGCGGCGAGGGCCACGAGAGCGCGTTTCATCGGGGAGAACCTTCCGGCGGACGGACGGAACGGGTTACCGGACAGTAGCCATCGATCGACGTTGACCGAAAGCACCTTCGAGCTTTGTTCACGTTCACATCAGCGCGCGTTCCGTAATAGGTCGCTTGATCCACCAAGGCTGAACGCCGATCTCGTCCCCTTGCGCCTCTGTGGAGCCCACGTGAACGTCAGCCGCCGTACTCTCCTGCTCGCCGGCGCCGCCGCCGGCCTGGTCACCGGCACCGGTACCGGCCGAGCCGCCGCCGCGGCGACGGGCACGGCGTTCGTCGACTCCTACAAGACCAACACGACCGCGAACCTGACCGTCGAGACCAACGCCGCGGTCCGCATCCTCTCCGGCTTCCGGAAGGCGTGGAGCACGGGCACCGCCTGGAACAACGGGACCGTGCTGGACGCGGCGTTCCTGCGGGCGAACATCCGCTACGTCGTGAGGACCACCCGTGAACGGACCGCCGCCGAGGCCGCCCGCTCGTTCGTCGTCGACCGGCAGCACCAGAGCTACTCGGTGATCGCCGGGCTCGGCCCGTTCGCCGACGCCTACAAGGCCGGAGCACTCGCCGTCACCGGCATCACCCACGCGCCGGAGACCACCCCCGCAACCACGGTCAGCGACGCCGTCCCGGCCGGTGCGCCCGCCGGCGCGGCGCTCGGCGCCGGCAACCCGGCCTCCGCGCTCGGCAAGGTGGTCACCCTGGTCAACACCGTGCGTGGCAACTGGTCGTCGGGCAATCCGAGCAAGTTCGCCTACCAGTACCCGCGGCCCTGGCGGATGACCGACGACAGCCGGATCGTCGACACCGGGGCGATCGACGAGTTCGGCTACCCGGTCTACGACTCCGGCGTCGTCGTCACCCCGCAACTGCTGCGCCAGCGCAGCACCGATCCGGCCGGGGACGGCGGCTACGTCAGCGGCCACACCAACGCGCTGTACATGGCGGCACTGGCCTTCGCGTACGCCGTACCGGAGCGTTTCCAGGAGATGGTCGCCACGGCCTACGACCTGGCGCACACCCGGATCGTCAGCGGCATGCACTCCCCCGCCGACGTGATCGGCGGCCGCGTCCTCGGCACCGCCCTCGCCGCGGCGATCCTCGGCGACCCGGCCAACGCGGCACTCAAGGCCGAGGCCCGGGCGCAGGCCCTCGCGTACTTCCGGAGCGCCTTCGGACCCGACCTCGTCGCCGCGGCACGATCCGGCGCCGATCGGGACGCCAACCTCGAGATCGTCAAGCCACGGCAGACGTACGGGCTACCGGCGCGCCGCTCGAACGCGCCCTTCGTCGTCCCGGCCGGGGCCGAGGTGCTGCTGGAGACGCGACTGCCCTACCTGGACGCCGCCCAGCGCCGGGAGGTGCTCCGGACCACCGGTCTGCCCGCCGGGAACCCGATCCTCGACGGCCCGGAGCAGTGGGGCCGGCTCGACCTGTTCACCGCCGCCGACGGCTACGGCACATTCGACTCGCACGTCGCGGTCGCCCTCGACGCGGCCGCCGGAGGCTTCGCGGCCGCCGACACGTGGCGCAACGACATCGACGGCCGCGGTGGTCTCGTCAAGCTGGGCACCGGCACACTCACGCTGTCCGGCGACAACTGCTACTCCGGTGGCACCACGGTCGCCGGGGGCACTCTCGTGGCCGCGCACAAGAAGGCGCTCGGCGACGGCGACGTCACCGTCAGCGGCGGCACCCTGCGGCTGGCCGCGCCGAAGGTGCACGTCAGCGGCTCGGCCCGGATCAGCTCCGGCACGCTCGCGGTGGCGGTACGCCCGCACGGCGCCGCCCCGCTCACCGTCGGCGACGACGTCGTGATCGGCGGCGGAGCGGTCCTCGAGGTCGAGGTCACCGGGAACGACAGCTACGACTCGCCGGTGCCGGTGCTCAAGGCGCGCCGGGTCCGTGGCCGCTTCGCGAAGGTGGTCGTGACAACCCCCGGTTACCGTGCCGACCTCCTCCACCGGGGCGATGCGGTGACGCTGCGCCTGCGCAGGGCCTGACCCGCCGCCAGGAGGACGGCCCGCATCGCCTGCCCACGCAGCGATGCGGGCCGCCTCGTCTCCGGGCCGGGCGGTTCGGCCTCGACGTGGTCCAGGCCGGCCGGGCCCGGCCCCGGCTCAGGCGGGCAGGACGGCCCCGGCTCAGGCGGACAGGACGGGGAGGCCGGTGAGAGCCGGATGGCCGGCAGGGGCGTCGGTGACGATCGCGGTCACCCGGTCGGCCGGCAGCACCAAGAACGGTGACGCGGCACCGATCTTCTCGCTGCTGGCCAGCACGTACGTCTCGGCGGCCCGCCCGGCGAGGGTGCGTTTCATCGCGGCCTCGTCGGGGTCGCCGGTGGTGAGGCCGGCCTCGCGGTGCACCCCGGTGACGCCGAGCAGGAACAGATCGGCGGTGATCCCGGCGGCCGCCTCGGCCGTGGCGGCCCCGCACGTGACGGCGGAATGCTTGAAGAGGCGGCCGCCGAGCACGTAGACGTCGACGGCCGGGTGCCCGACCAGGGCCGCCGCCACGGTCGGGCTGTGCGTGACCACGGTGGCCCGCAGGTCGGCGGGGAGGGCCGCGGTGACGGCGA
Source organism: Actinoplanes sp. NPDC023801 (assembly GCF_040639655.1). NCBI lineage: Bacteria > Bacillati > Actinomycetota > Actinomycetes > Micromonosporales > Micromonosporaceae > Actinoplanes > Actinoplanes sp. NPDC023801. The sequence continues at coordinate 153,182 of NZ_JBFAAI010000003.1, forward strand.
GTGCCGTGGTCCCGCCGTCGAGCAGCACGGTTTGGCCCGGCCGGATCAGGGCGGCGGCCGCCGCGGCGACCCGTTCCTTGCTCGAGGTGGCAACCGTGGTGCGGGTCGCGTAGTCGGCGATCGCCGGGGAGACGGGCAGCGCCCCGCCGTAGACCCGTTGACAGAGCCCGGCGGCGGCCATCTCCCGCAGATCGCGGCGGATGCTGTCCTCGGTCACGCCCAGTTCGGTGGCGATCTGCTTGGCGACAAGTTTGCCGTCGGCGTGCAGCCGGGCCAGTAGGAAGTCTCGGCGTTCGGCCGCAAGCATTACGTGTTTCTCCTCATTGTTGTCGACTGTTGCGCGATGTCGAGTGTAGGTTGCCCGGCATGGACAAGCCAATGATGATCCTGATCGCCGGACCGTACCGATCCGGTACCGGTGACGACCCGGCCCTGCTGGCCGCCAATCTGCGCCGTCTGGAGGAGGCCGCGTGGCCGATCTTCCGGGTCGGTCACGTGCCGATGATCGGCGAGTGGGTGGCCCTGCCGGTCCTGCGTGGCGCGGGCGGCACGAGCGTGGCCGACCCGGTGGCGCAGCAGATCATGTATCCGGCGGCCGAGCGCCTGCTGGCGCACTGCGACGCGGTCCTGCGGCTGCCCGGCGAGTCGGCCGGCGCCGACCAGGACGTGGCAATCGCGCAAGAACGTGGAATTCCCGTCTACCACTCGGTCGAGGAGATCCCCGCGTGATCGCCGGCGTGGACGTCCCCGACGCGCGCGGCCGCACCGGGCTGGACCGTGCTGGGCGAGACCTCACCGGCAACCCCGATGTGATCGTGCGCGATGTGGAACTGCTCGCGGCGGCGTGGCACGTGCTGCGCCGAACCACCTACGACTACCGGCGGCGCGACGGCACCTGGTCGCGGGAGCAGCGCGAGACCTACGACCGCGGCGACGGCGCGACCGTGCTGCTCTTCGACCGGTCGCGGCGCACCGTGCTGCTGACCAGGCAGTTCCGCTATCCGGTGTATGTCAACGGGCATCCCGACGGGATGTTCCTGGAAACCGCGGCCGGGCTGCTCGACGGCGACGATCCGGCCGCGGCGATCCGGCGGGAGGCGGTCGAGGAACTCGGGGTGACGGTCGGTGAGCTGACACCGGTGTTCGCCGCGTGGACGAGCCCCGGCTCGGTGACCGAGCGGCTGCACTGCTTCGCCGCGGAGTACTCCGCCGCCTCCCGGACCGGCGCGGGCGGCGGGCTGGCCGACGACGGTGAGGACATCGCGGCCGTGGAGCTGCCGTTCGACGAGGCGCTCACGATGATCGACACCGGGGAGATCGCGGACGCCAAGACGATCATGCTGTTGCAGTGGGCGGCACTGAAGGGGGTGCTTGACAGGGATCGACGACAGCCATTTGATGTTACCGGGAGGTAACACGATGATCGTTCGCCGTGCCGCAATCGTCGCCATTCTGATCGCCGGGTTCCTCACCGGCACGCCCGCCGCAGCGGCTCCGCCCGCGTGCACGGCGCCGACACCGAGTGAGACCCAACCCGGCTACCTGGTGGCCGACCCGGACTGCGAGCTCAACGGCACGCCGTTCACCGCACTGCCCGGTGCCACCGTGCACACCGGTGTCCGCGCCGGCGCCGCCTACCGCGTCGAGGTGCCGCAGCAGTGGAACGGCCGGCTCGTCGTCTACGCGCACGGCTACCGCGGGCAGGGCACGACCGTCTACGTGGGCAATCCGGAACTGCGGGCGCACTACATCAGCCGGGGATTCGCCTGGGCGGCGTCGAGCTACGCGACCAACGGCTACGACGTCGGCCAGGGCGTCCGTGACTCGTACGCCCTGATCGACGTCTTCCGGACCGTCACCGGCAGACATCCGCGCAAGGTGTACCTCAGCGGCGCGTCGATGGGCGGGCACGTCACCGCGGTGGCCATCGAGGAGTACCCGCGGGCCTTCGACGGCGCCATGCCGTACTGCGGGGTCCTCGGCGACACCGAGCTGTTCGACTGGTTCCTCGACGCGAACGTGACCGCGGCGGCGCTGGCCGGGGTGCCGATCGAGTTCCCGGCCCAGCCGGACGCGGCATATCCGGCGCGCTGGGCCGGGCAGGTCGCCGCGATCCGGGCCGGACTCACCGGCGAGGCCGGCCGCACCTGGTCCGACGTGCTGGAACGACGCAGCGGCGGTGAGCGGCCCGGCTTCGACGCGGCCTACACCTACTGGAACGCGGCGAGCCAGAACGGGCTGCCGTTCCTGTTCAGCGTCTACCCCGGCCTGAGCGGCGGTACGACCGGCATCGCGCCCGGCAACGTCACCGACAACCGGCGCAGCCTCTACCAGGCCGACGACCGCTGGTGGCTCAGCGCCGCCGAACGCCGGCTCAACGCGTCGGTTCTGCGCGTCTCACGGACGGCCTCCGCCGATCCGGGACTCGCCGGGATACCGCGGGTCGACGGCCGCCCGCCGGTGCCGGTCCTCTCGCTGCACGGCATCGGCGACCTGTTCGTGCCGTTCTCCATGGAGCAGGAGTACGCCCGCCGGGCCCACACCAACGGCCGCTCCCGGCTGTTCGTCTCGCGGGCCGTCCGCGACGTCAGCCACTGCGGCTTCACCCAGGCCGAACTGAGCCGCGGCTTCGACGACCTGGTCACCTGGGTGGAGCGGGGTCACCGCCCGCCGGGCGACGCGATCCTCGACCGGCGGGCGGTCTCGTCCGCGACGTTCGGTTGCCGTTTCACCTCGGCGGTACGCCCGGGACAGGACCCCTGCCCCGCCTGACCTGTCCCGCGTGGTGATCGGCGGCCCGCGGCGGGCCACCGGTCACCACGCCGGTACCGTCGCCGCTTCCGTGTGGCGACCGGCGGCTCGCCGATCACCACACCGCCGCGTCGTCAGGAGGCTCCGGGCGTACCCGATGAGGCGGTCTGCTCGAGGATCTCGCGGAAGGCGCGGGCCGCGGGTGAGGCCGCACCCGCCAGGCGCTGGGCCGTGAAGATCGTGCGGCGCGGGGCCCCGGTGAGCTGCAGGAGCCTGGCGGACGTCGCCCGGCCGGCCCAGATCAGGTCGGGGATGAGCGCGACGGCGTTGCCGGATTCGACCAGGCGCATGTGGGCCTGCAGGTCGGCCGTCTCGTAGCGGACGTCGGGCTCGAAGCCGGCGACGCGGCAGACCTGTTCGGCGAAGTGGCGGGATGCGGCACCGCGCGGTTCCATCACCCAGGGCATGTGGCGTGCGGTGCCGAGCGAGTCGACGGGGTGCAGCGACTCCGAGGACGCGGGCAGGGCCAGGCGGATCGCGTCGGTGGTCAGGTCGCGCCGGTCGAGGCCGGGATGGTGTGGCGCGGCGTGTGCCGGGTACTGCTCAGCGATGACCATGTCGAAGTCGCGGGCCCAGGTCTCGCGCAGCGCCTCCTCCGGTTCGCGCTGGACCATCTCGACGCGTACGTCCGGGTAGCGCAGCGCCATGGCGCGCAGCGTGGCGGGCATGAAGGCGAGCGCCGCCGACTGGAAGACGGCGACCCGCACCCGGCCGGTGACCCGGGTGGCGGCGGCCTGCAACCTGGCTTCGGCACGCTCGAGGGTGTCGAGGACCTCGGTGACCTCGGCGACCAGCACCTCGGCCTGCGGGGTGAGCTGGACCCGGCGCCCGGCCTTGCGCAGCAGCTGGGTGCCGGTCTCCTTCTCGAGCTGGCTGAGCTGCTGGCTGACCGCGGACGGGGTGAAGTTGAGGGCCTCGGCGACCGCGGCGATGGTGCCGCGGATGGCGAGCTCTCTCAGCAGGACGAGACGGCGGATCTCCAGCACTCCGCAAACGTTAGCTGAACTTAAGAACATCGCTCATAAAGCATCGCTTTTCCTTTACGGATCCGGGACTACAGACTGGGTCCGTTCGCGACCTTCTCTCCGGTCGCATCAAGACGAAAGTCCTTGCGTGACGGTTCCGGCCGCCGCGAGAAGTCCTTTTTGCGAGAAATGGAAGGAGCCTCCCGATGTCTGAGATCGCCGATGAGACCATCGCCCTGGTCCGGCGCTGGCTGCGCGAGGCAGCGGACGTCCCGGTCGGCGGCTCGGCCGCCCAGCTGGCCGGAGTGCTCCGCGACCCCCGCGGGCTGGCGTTCACCGTCGGCTTCGTGGACGGGGTGATCCGGCCGGAGGATGCCCGGGTCAGCGCCCGCACCCTGGCGAGCCTGTCGCGTGACATCCCCAGGTTCCTGCCCCCGCACCTCCGGCTCGCGGTGAAGGCCGGCGGCGTGCTGGCCCCGATCATGCCCGGGGTCGTGGTGCCGGTCGCCCGGCGCGCTCTGCGGCACATGGTCGGGCACCTGATCGTCGACGCCAGCGGCGCACGGCTCGGCAAGGCGATCAAGCGGATCAGGAAGCGGAACGTCCGCCTGAACCTGAACCTGCTCGGCGAGGCGGTCCTCGGCAAGAACGAGGCCACCCACCGCCTGCGGAGCACCGAGAAGCTGCTGGCCAGGCCGGACGTCGACTACGTGTCGATCAAGGTGTCGTCGGCCGTCGCGCCGCACAACCCGTGGGCCTTCGACGAGGCCGTCACCGAGATCAGCGAACAGCTCCTGCCGCTTTTCACCCTGGCCGCCAAGACCGGCAAGTTCGTCAACCTCGACATGGAGGAGTACAAGGACCTCGACCTGACGATCGCGGTCTTCACCAAGCTCCTCGACCGCCCCGAACTGCTCGGCCTGGAGTCCGGCATCGTCCTGCAGGCATATCTGCCGGACGCACTGAGCGCCATGACCCGCCTGCAGGACTGGGCCGCCACCCGCCGCGAGCGGGGCGGCGCCGGCATCAAGGTCCGCCTGGTCAAGGGCGCCAACCTGCCGATGGAACGGGTCGAGGCGGAACTGCACGGCTGGCCGGTCGCGACCTGCGACAGCAAGCAGGCCACCGACACCAACTACAAGCGGGTCCTCGACTACGCGCTGCACCCGGACCGGATCCGGAACGTCCGCCTCGGGGTGGCCGGGCACAACCTCTTCGACATCGCCTACGCCTGGGTGCTCGCCGGGCGGCGCGGCGTCCGCGACGGCATCGAGTTCGAGATGCTTCTCGGCATGGCCGAGGGTCAGGCCGAAGCGGTCCGGCGCGAGGTCGGCGGCCTGCTTCTCTACACCCCGGTGGTACGCCCGGAGCAGTTCGACGTCGCCATCGCGTACCTGATCCGCCGCCTCGAGGAGGGCGCGAGCCCGGACAACTTCATGTCCGCGGTGTTCGAGCTGCACACCGACTCGGCCCTGTTCGAGCGGGAGAAGGAACGGTTCCTCGCCTCGCTGCGTGACCTGGATCCCCTCGTACCGGAGCCGCACCGGGTCGCCGACCGGTTCGCTGCCGTGCCCCGCCCGGTCCCCGGCCTGTTCGTCAACACCCCGGACACCGACCCCGCCGTCGCCTCCAACCGTTCGCGGATGCGTGCCGTCCTGTCCCGCGTGGACTCCTCGGACCTCGGCGTCGACGTGCCCCGGATCAGCGACCGCCAGCACCTCGATGAGGCCCTGGAGAAGGCGGCCGCCGCCGGCTGGGGCGCCGCCGACCGCCGGGCCGTGCTGCACGCCGTCGGCGACGCGCTCGAGGCGAACCGGTACACGCTGCTCGAGGTGATGGCCGCCGAGGCCGGCAAGACCATCGACCAGGCCGACCCCGAGGTGTCCGAGGCGGTCGACTTCGCCCACTACTACGCCGAGCGGGCCTTCGATCTGGCGGAGACCGACGGTGCCGTCCCGGTCCCGGCGCGGCTCACCCTGGTCACGCCGCCGTGGAACTTCCCGGTCGCCATCCCGGCCGGATCGGTGCTGGCCGCCCTGGCCGCCGGATCCTCGGTGGTACTCAAGCCGGCCGGACCGGCCGAGCGCTGCGGCACCGTCCTCGCGGGCATCCTGCGCGACGCCCTCTCCGCGGCCGGCGCCGACCCCGACCTGGTCACCCTGCTCCAGGTCGACGAGGGCACCCTGGGCCGCGAGCTGATCGTCCACCCGCTGGTGGACCGCGTCATCCTGACGGGTGCCTACGAGACGGCCGAGCTGTTCCGCTCGTTCCGCCCGGACCTGCCGCTGCTCGCCGAGACCAGCGGCAAGAACGCCATCATCGTCACCCCGAGCGCCGACCTCGACCTGGCCGTCAAGGACGTGGTGACGTCCGCGTTCGGTCACGCCGGACAGAAGTGCTCAGCCGCGTCGCTCGTCGTACTGGTCGGCAGCGTGGCCCGCTCGGAGCGGTTCCGCACGCAACTGCTCGACGCGGTGTCGTCGCTGGAGGTGGGCTACCCGGCCGACGCCCGTACCAAGATGGGCCCGCTCGTCGAACCGGCCGCCGGCAAGCTGCTCGAAGGGCTCACCACCCTCGGCGACGGCGAGCGCTGGCTCCTGGAGCCGCGCAAGCTCGACGATTCCGGCAAGCTGTGGAGCCCCGGCGTCCGCGACGGGGTGCGCCGCGGGTCCGCCTACCACCGCACTGAGTACTTCGGCCCGATCCTCGGCATCATGACCGCCGACAGCCTCGACGCCGCCATCGACATCGTCAACGAGGTCGACTACGGCCTGACCTCCGGGCTGCACTCGCTCGACGAGGGCGAGATCCGCACCTGGCTCGACCGGGTCGAGGCCGGCAACCTCTACGTCAACCGCGGCATCACCGGCGCCATCGTGCAGCGGCAGCCGTTCGGCGGATGGAAGCGCTCGGCGGTCGGCCCCGGCACCAAGGCCGGCGGACCGAACTACCTGGTCGGGCTCACCGGCTGGGAGCCCCGCCCGGCGACCGCCGGTGCCGAGATCAGCCACCCCGGCGTGCGTGCACTGCTCGCCGGGGCCCGCGGGATCGTCGGCGAGGACGCGTACGCCTCGATCGAACGGGCCGCCCGCAGCGACGCGGCGTTCGACTTCCGCACCCCGGCCGACGTCAGCGGCCTGCAGGTGGAGCGCAACGTGTTCCGCTACCTGCCGGCGCCGGTGACCGTGCGCCTCGCCGCGGACGGCTCGGTCGCCGACCTGGTCCGGGTGCTCGCGGCCGGGCTGCTCGCCGGAGCCGGGATCCGGGTGTCCAGCGCCGTCCCGCTGCCGGCCGGGCTCACCTCCGGCGCGGTCACCGTCGAGGACGACGCGACGTTCGCGGCGGGCCTCACCGCCGGGCGGGTCCGGCTCGTCGGCGGCGACGCCTCGGCACTCGCCGCGGCCACCGGTGGACGGCCCGACCTGGCTGTCTGGTCCGGGCCGGTCACCGAAGCCGGACGGGTCGAGATGCTGCCCTTCCTGCGCGAGCAGGCGGTCAGCATCACCGCACACCGGTTCGGCAACCCGCTCCCGCTCGCGGCGGCGGTTCTCTGACCCGCCGATCCGCGGTGAAGGGCCCTCTTAGGAGGGCCCTTCGTCATGCGATCCGCAGGCAGTCGCCGGCGTTGGTCGCGGTCCGGCCGGTCCGCTCGAACTTCCCGTCGCCGAACCGGTAGACGTACGTCAGCTTGAGCTCCGGGCAGGCCTGGATGCCGTTCTCGGCAACGCCGTACGCCTTGATCGTGACCGTGCCGCCCTTGGCGCTCATCGACGTGAACCACGGCAGGTCGGCCTGCCCCGCGTCCTTGAGCAGCACGCCGATCCGCTTCGGCTTCGCGTCGCCGGCGGTGGTGCCGTCGAACACCTCGACAGTGCTCGGAATGTACGCCGTGAACGCCTCGCAGGTGCGCGCCACCAGGGCGTCGTCCACGCCGTCGCCGGTCACGTCAGCGAACTCGAGCCTCTGGACCTCTGCCTTCTGACCCTCGTTCGGGCAGGCCTCGAGGTTGGCGAACCAGTTGCCGCCGTCACCGGCGTCGGAGGTCCGCGTCGGCTGGGCCGCGCCACCGTTGCTGCTGCCGGTCTCGGGTGCACTCGTGGCCCTGGCCGGTGCGCTCGCCGCCCCGGCCGGTGCGCTCGCCGACGGCACGCCGCCACCCGCCCCGGCCGGTTCCCCGGACGACCCGGTGCAGCCGGTGACGGCTACTGCCGTGAGCCCGGCGGCAGCGACAAGAACAACCTTCTTGAGCATGACGATCCTCGTGTGTCCCCTGACGGCCCGCATGTCCGTGCCGTTCCGTCACCGAACGTAGGCGACGCGGGGTGATCGCTCCCTCACACGTTCGTGCCATCGCTCTCCCGGCCGGCCGGACCGACGCCTGCCAGATCCGCCGGGAAGGGTGCCTGGCACACGGCCGGCGAGCGCGACCGCCGGCGGGCGGCCAAGAGAGTGAGCGGGCTGGTCAGACTACGGAGAAGCCGGGTGGGAGCGCGGCCCGGCCGCTGAGGGCGCGTAACACCGGGAGCCCGTGCCCGGTGGCGGCGGCCACCCGGGCGGCCAGTGCGGCGGTCTCGGCCAGCGTGTCGTAGTCGAAACCGACCGGCAGGTCAGCGGCCACGGCGGCGTCGGAGGCGTGAACGACCAGTTCGAACGTGCGGGTGGGAAGCCAGTCGCGGACCCGCATGCCGCCGGCCGGGGTGGCCACCAGATCGTCGTCGGCGGCGCCGGCCAGGGCCGCGGTCGCCTGGCCGATGTAGCCGCTCACAGCCGTGGCGGGCTCGTCGCCCAGGGACGCTCCGGTGGCGCGGGCGTCGTCGGTGGAGGCCTTGCGGGCCGCGGCCACCAGGTCGGCGGGGGCGGTGCGCGCCAGGGCGAAGTAGGCCTCGGGAGCGGGTACCAGCAGGGTGGGGGCGCGATCGGCCAGAACGGTGGGTACCTGGCGCAGCGCCGAGCTGACGGTGTGGCCGAGGAGGTCCCGCAGGGTCCATTCGTCGAGGCCGGGGCCGTCGAGAGCGGACGACGGGATGCGGGACACCAGGTCGGCGAAGGCGATGGCGGCCGAGCGGTACGTACGGCGGTAGTCCATCCCGACAACCTGCCACGTCCGGGAGCGGCCCCGCCCGGCGGACCGCGGCACGATTCGCATTCACTGCGAGGCATGGCGGGGAGGGCGGGGCGGGGCGGCCTGCCGGGATGCCGTTACCTCTGCCGGACGGCGACGGCGCCGCTGTCCGCTCTTGATCTGGTGCGCCGGTTCCCGGTGCCGGCCTGCGCGCACGGGCACCGGGCGGCGAGACGGGGCCGTGGGACCGGTGGCCGTGGTCGCTGACCGAGCTGGTTCCGCATGCCTGGGCGGCGGCGACGGGCGATCTCCCGCTCGTGGTCATCTGGCACTTCCAGCGGGATCCAGCGGATCGATGACCCGGTTGCGGTGGTGCTGGAAGATCACCGAACTGCGGAAGCCGACGATCTCGCGGCGGGCCGAGAACCGGTCCATCAGGAACGCGTGCAGTCCTTCGACGCTCGGCACCGCCACGTGCACGAGGAAGTCGTCGCCACCGGAGAGTACGAACACCGAGAGGACCTCGGGCAGGCCGGCCGCGTACGACTTGAAGTTTTCGATCACCTCGCGGTTCAGCGGCCGGACCTGCACGTGCAGCAGCGCCTGGACCTCGCGGCCGAGCGCGGTGAGGCTGACGTCGGCGTGATAACCGGTGATCACGCCGCGGTCGCGCAGGAGCCGGACACGCTCGAGGCAGGTCGACGGAGCGATACCGACCGTAGCGGCCAGCTCACGGTTCGTCAGCCGCGCGTTCGACTGCAATTCCCGCACGATCGCCGAATCAATGTCATCCACGGCCACCATTCTGGCCCATTCGCCGAACTTAGTTCGGCAAGATCGCTGGGCACCCGGCGGGAGTTCTAGGTTCCAAACCAACAGCCCTTCATCTGTACGGGAGAAGTACATGCCGATCCACCAGCGTGTCGTGGTCGAACGCGGTCTGCGATCCGGGTTCCCGATCATCGTTGCGGTGCACTCGACCGCACTGGGGCAGGCGCTCGGCGGATGCCGCCTGGCCGTCTACCCGGACTGGCGCGCCGGCCTCGACGACGCGCTGCGCCTGTCGGAGGCGATGACCGCGAAGACCGCGCTCGCCGGGCTTCCGAACGGTGGCGGCAAGACCGTGGTGGCACTGCCCGCGGACCAGACGGTGGACCGGCGGGCGGTCCTGCACGACGTCGGTGACGTGATCCAGGGACTCGGCGGCGTCTACGCGACCGGGCCCGACGTGGGCACCGGGCCCGACGACATGCAGACCATCGGCGAGCGTACGAATCACGTGCTCTGCCGCTCCGGCGACTCCTCCCCCGGCACCGCCGCCGGTGCGGTCGCCGCCCTCCGCGCCATCGTCGCTGACCGGTTCGGATCACCGCGGTTGGAGGGACGCAGCTGTGCCGTCCTCGGGGTCGGCCGGGTTGGCACCCACCTGATCGAGTTGCTCACCACGGCCGGCATGCGGGTGATCGCGTCGGATGTGGACGCCTCCCGCCGTACCGTCGCCGAATCCCGCGGCGCCACCTGGACCGATCCGCAAAGCTGTCTCACCGCCGAGGTGGACGTGCTGGTCCCGGCCGCGCTCGGCGGGTTGCTCACCGCCACGACCGTGCCCACGCTGCGGTGCGGGGCCGTCGCCGGACCGGCGAACAACCAGCTCGACCGGCCGGAGACCGCCGACCTGCTGTACGAGTCCGGCATCCTGTGGGCACCGGACGTGGTCGTCAGCGCCGGCGGCATCATCCACGCGGTCGCCACCGAACTGCACCATGAGACCCCCGAGCAGGTCGCGGCCCGGATCGACGGGATCGGCCACACCCTGTCCGGCATCCTCGACGCGGCCCGCGAGACGTCGTCCACCCCGGCGGCTGCCGCGACCCGGCTCGTGGACTTCCTGATCGGAGACATCCCGGTTCCGGCGATGACGGCATGCTGACCGCGGAACGCTGAGCACCCGGCCGGGCCGGCATCGGGGTGTTCACCGGGCACACTTGGTCACTGTGCGTCACAGCACTTGCGTTCATCCGCTCCGGGAAAAGTTGTTTCCATGCCGTTACAGGCGCCCTGAGAGGCTTGCGATAAATGCACGTTCATCAATAATGAGCGCCATGCATCGAGCCGAGGCGATACCGGTTGACGGGTCCCGGAGCACGACCGAGCCCCCCATCGGCCGAGTGCCGGCGGCCCTGCCGCCTGCCTCCGGCCAGGCTCTCCCGGAGGTCACCACGCCGGTCCGGCCGGCGGGTGGCGGAACCACCATCGCGGTACGGCCGGCGGCGCACCCGTGCCCGCCCGCAGCACCCGCACCTCCTCCGGCACGCGGTGATCAGTGGCCGGGAGCGCCCGCGGAGACGCGGACCGGGTCCGGTTCGGTGACCCGCCGGACCGGACGCCGGCGGGGCGCGATCGCCGCCCGTCGCGTGGTGGCCCTGTGAGCGCCACGACGCGGGCCCCGGGCCCGCCACGCATCGCACGGCCGCCGCGCCGCGACCGGGGACGCTCCGAGCCCTCGGACAATCACCCACGTGCCGTCACGGGGGACGGACGAGACAGAACCGGCGGCGTCGCGTGCCGGCCACGGTGCGCCCGGCGCGGCCCGCGGCGCGGCACGGAACGACTGACGGCCGCCGCCGCTGACCGGGGCCGCGCCACGCCGATGACGCACACCGCCCGGCCCGCCGGAGCGGCCGAGCCGGCAACAGGCGAATCGCGCAGCGTGACCATTGACGCAAAACGGGCGGACGGCGTCCGCGGTACGACGCCCCGGCATGTCCGTCCGGCCGGACGTGACACTCCGCCATCGGTTTCCTGGCGTGCGGGACGCGCCTGCGGAGCCGGACGGGACACTCCGCCACCAGATCCGCGGCATGCGGGACGCCCACCACCAGGGCCCGGAACCGGCCGAACGCCGGTGGTCCGCTGTTTTACAACGCCGTCACGGAACGGATCCGGGACTTCACCGGCCGCGGGTGATGCATACCCACCGCGGTGGGCTGCCGTGGGGCGATGGTGGGGACCGCCCGTCTGTCAGGGTAGAAGTGAGGCACATCGCTCGCCTCGCCGGTCACCGTGGCGGGCCGGGCGGCCGCACCGCTGAAGAGGGAGAACACTCTCCATGGGCGAAATGCCTGTCATCACGCTCAACAACGGCGTCACGATTCCGCAGATCGGTTTCGGCGTCTTCCAGATTCCCGAGGCGGAGACCGCCGCCGCCGTCAGCACGGCACTCGAGGCGGGTTACCGCAGCATCGACACGGCGGCGATCTACCGCAACGAGTCCGGTGTCGGCGCCGCACTCCAGGCGGCCGGGCTGCCGCGCGACGAGCTGTTCGTCACCACGAAGGTCTGGAACAACGATCAGGGGTACGACGAGACGCTGCGCGCGTTCGACGCCAGCATCGCCCGCCTCGGCCTGGACCGGCTCGACCTGTACCTGATCCACTGGCCGACCCCGAAGCGGGGCAAGTACCTCGACACCTGGCGCGCGCTGGAGAAGTTGCTGGCCGACGGCCGGGTCCGGGCGATCGGTGTCTCCAACTTCCTGCCGGAGCATCTGCGGGCGGTGGCCGCGCTCGGCGGCACGGTGCCCGCGGTCAACCAGATCGAGGTGCACCCGGCGCTGCAACAGCGCGACGCCCAGGCCGCCGGAGCCGAGCTGGGCGTGGTGACGGAGGCGTGGAGCCCGCTCGCCCAGGCCGCGGTGCTCTCCGATCCGGCGGTCCAGCGGATCGCCACCGACCGCGACCGCACCCCGGCACAGGTGGTGCTGCGCTGGCACGTACAGCAGGGGCGGATCGTCATCCCGAAGTCGGTGACCCCCTCCCGGATCCGAGAGAACCTGCGGATCTTCGACTTCGAGCTGACCGGCGAGGAGATCGCCGCGATCGACGCGCTGGAGAACGACGGCCGGACCGGGCCGCACCCGGACCACTTCAACTAGCCTCAGTGATCATCAAGCGACTTCACAGGAAATCGCCGCATAGTGGGTGGCACGTCCCCTCACACGGAGGTCTCCGATGAGCGTTCTCGCTCTGGTCAGTCTCGCGCTGCTGCTGGTCCAGCTGGTGCTGGTGGTTCGGGTGGTGCTGGACTGGAGCGTGATGCTGGCCGGCCCGGCGATGCCCGGCTCCTTCCGGGCCCGCGCACTCGACGTGATCTACACGATCACCGAGCCGCTCCTGGCGCCGGTGCGTAAGGTCCTCCCGCCGCTGCGGGCCGGCGGCGTGTCGATCGACCTGGCGTTCATCGTGGTCTTCCTGCTGATCGCGATCATCCGCTCGTTCCTCTGACGGGCTGTGGCAGCGGGCCGGGTTCCGGCGGCGTCTCCGTGATCGGGGCGCCGCCGGCCCGGCCCGCCAGCACGAAGGCGGCCGGCAGCAGCAGGAGCGTGGCACCCGGCAGCACCGACAGCCCGTCGGCGGGGTAACCGGTCCCGTCGATGGTGAAGAGGATCTCGGCGACGAACATGAGCGGCATGATCGCGGCGAGGCAGAACGGGATGGTGGCCGGCACCGCCACGACGGTGAGCAGCGCCCAGAGCGCCGCGGTGCGTCCCCGCCGCCGGGGCCGGTGCCGTCGCAGCACGGCGGTCACCAGCACGGCGAGCGGCAGCGACAGCGCGACACCGTAGATCGCGATCTCACCGGTCGCGCCGTTGCCGAGGTAGACGCCGAACCCGGCCAGCAGCACCGCCGGCAGAACGGTCAGCAGCGCGATCGCCACCGGCCGCAGCCGGTGCGGACCGGTCGCGACGGCGGTGACCGTGCCGAGCACCACCATCGCGACGGCCACCCCGGCAGTGGTGACCGGCAGCCCGACCGGCATGAACGGATGGTTCTCCGGCGGGGTGCCCTGCGCGAACAGCAGCGGTCCGAGCCCGGCCGCGGCGATCGCTGCGGCGGTGGTGCGCAGGCGGGCGGCGGCCTCCGCGGCCCGGCCGGCCAGCGCCCAGCCCGCGGCGATGATCACGGCCGCGGTCAGCAGGGCGATGCGCAACCCGCCCATGCCGGTCACGTCGCGGGTCAGGAGCACCGACTCGGCCGCGAGCAGGCCGGCGGCGACCACGGCGGCGGCACGCGGTCCGGACCGCCGGTCGGCCGTGGCGATCAGCACGCCCAGGGCGGTGAGCAGGATCGCGGCCCAGCGCAGCTCGGCCACCCACAGGTAGATCTCGCCGTCGCCGCCGGGCATCGGCGCGTTCTCGGACATCACCGGCATCGCCGGGGTGAGGTAGGTGACCGTGTACGCCCAGGCCAGCACACCGGACAGCACGGCCGCGACGCCGGCGGTCAGGGCCACCGGGGGGAGCCCGGCCCGGACGGTTCCCCCGGCGGCGGCCGGCTCGGGGATCCGGATCGGACGCTCCGGGGCGTACGCCGCCCGGCGCCCGTAGATGACGGCGAGCCACCCGTACGCGAGGAACGTCCCGGCCAGCGCGCCGGTCTGGACGATCAGCCCGGAGGCGTCCGGCCGCAGCACGTCGGTGTCGAAGGACATCGACAGGGACGCCACGGCCGCCTTCCCGCCCTGGGCGAGCAGCACCGGGACGGTGGCCAGCACGGTCGCCAGCGCCGCCACCACCGGCACCCCGGCCAGCACCAGCGCGGTCGCGGCCGGACGACCGGCCCGGGCTGCGGCGGCCCCGGTCAGGGCGGTCAGCACGGTCCAGGCGACCGCCCCGATCGCGGTGGTCGGGTGTGGCAGCAGGCGTCCCTCGCCGAGCCCGCCGAGGAGCAGGGCCGGCACCACCGCCAGCGGAGCGAGCAGGGCCGGCCCGGCCACGCCGAGGCGGCCGTCGCGGGCCATCGGCAGGCGCCGGCCCAGCCACCGGGCGACCGGCACGCACCACAGCGTCAGAATCACCGCGTCGGTCACCGGGGCGCCGTCGAAGTACAGCCACATCGGGACCTCGCGGCCGAGGATGCCGAAGATCAGCTGCCAGAGCGGCCCGGACAGCTGGACCACGCCGACACCGAGCAGTGCGGCGAGCATGAGGGCCGCGGCCGGGCTCAGCGCCGGGCGGGCCTCGGCCCACCCGCGCGGAACACCGGCGGCGTCCCGCACGGGTGGTGAGGTGAGCAGGCTGATCGCGAACCCGAGGCGCTTACCGGCGGTGCCGGGCCGCGCTTCGAGGTGGGCGAGCTCGGCCAGCCACTCCTGATGGAGTTCCTCGCGCAGGCCGGCGGGCCAGCGCCGGGCTGCCAGGCGCAACGCCTGCCGGGTGAGCCGGGTCAGGATCATGCGGGACACCGTAGCTCACCCTCTGCCGTTTCTCTACATAGGGGCTCAGCTCAGCCGATCCTCCACGAACTCGAGAGCCGCGGTATCGAAGAAGCTACGGCCGCCCGCGTGGTCGTCCCACGGGTACACCTCGATCTCCTTCAGCCCCTGGATCGCGTTGTAGGCGGCGAACACGCCGGACGGCGGGCACACGTCGTCCATCAGCGCCGCGGACAGGATCGACGGTGCCGTGATCCGCCGGGCGAAGTGGACGGCATCCACGTGGTCCAGCGTGCTCAAGGTCTGTTCGGCGGCCCGCGGGTTGGCACGGAGGAACCGCACCACCTCGGCGTACGGATTGCTGTCGGTGATCGTGATCGCCCGCTGGATGTCGCAGAGGAACGGCACCCCGGCGACCACGGCCGACACCAGGTCCGGCACCAGACCGGCAGCGGCCAGCGCGAGCGCCCCGCCCTGGCTCTTCCCGGTCACCACGAGACGGGACGGGTCCACGCCGGGCAGCTCGGCCGCGGTCTCCACGGCCCGTACCGCATCGGTGACCAGCCGCCGGTAGTAGAACGTCTCGGGGGCGAGCACGCCACGGGTCAGGAAGCCCGGGGTGGACGGACCGGCTCCGGAGTCGTCCGGGTCCGGGGTGTCGCCACCGCGCCAGGCACCGCCCTGGCCGCGGGTGTCCATCACCAGATGCGCATAGCCGGCACCGGCCCAGACCAGCCAGTCGATCGGCAGGCCGCGCCCACCGCCGTACCCGATGAACTCGACCGCGACCGGCAGCGGCCCGGTGGCACCCGCCGGACGGTTCAGCCAGGCCCGGATCGGCTGGCCGGAGTAGCCGGTGAAGGTGACGTCGTAGGTGGTGACACCACGGAGCGGGGTACGGACCTCGGCGAGTTTCGGCGACCGGGCCAGGTGGCGGGCACTCGCCAGGGTGCCGGACCAGAAGTCGTCGAAGCCGGCGGGCTCGGAGCGAGCGAGACGGTACTCGCGCAATTCGGGGAGCGGGAGGTCAAAAAGCGCCATGCCGATCACGCTAGGCGCCGGGGTTGGCCTTCTCCACCCCCCGAGTGCACGATGGGCGCGTGCCACCGGAAGCCACCCGCCCCGCTCCCCACGTCCTCGAAGCCGTCCTGGAGCGGCTGACCTATGTGAACGAGGAGACCGGCTACACGGTGGCCCGGGTCGCCACCTCGCGCAGCGGTTCGGACCTGCTGACCGTGGTGGGCGCGCTGCTCGGCGCGCAGCCGGGTGAGAGCCTGCGGCTGAGCGGCTGGTGGTCGTCGCATCCGCAGTACGGGCGGCAGTTCGAGGTCGTCTCGTACACCACGGTGCTCCCGGCCACCGTGCAGGGCATCCGCCGCTACCTGGGGTCCGGACTGGTCAAGGGCATCGGGCCGGTGTTCGCCGAACGCATCGTGGACCATTTCGGACTCGAGACCCTGGAGATCATCGAGACCGCGCCCGACCGGTTGATCGAGGTCGCCGGGCTGGGCCCGAAACGTACCGCCAAGATCACCGCGGCGTGGGCCGAGCAGAAGGCGATCAAGGAGGTGATGGTCTTCCTGCAGGGCGTGGGGGTGTCCACCTCGATCGCCGTGCGGATCTACAAGAAGTACGGCGACGCCAGCATCAGCGTGGTCAAGAACAGTCCCTACAAGCTGGCCGCGGACGTCTGGGGCATCGGGTTCAAGACCGCGGACACCATCGCGCAGGCGGTCGGCATCCCGCACGACAGTCCCGAACGGGTGAAAGCCGGCCTGCAGTACACGCTGTCGCAGGCCACCGACAACGGGCACTGCTTCCTGCCCGCCAACGAGCTGATGGCCGAGGCCGCGAAGATCCTCGAGGTGCCGGGCACGCTGATCCCGTCATGTCTCGACGAACTGGTCGAGGAGGAGGGCGTGGTCCGCGAGGACGACGCGATCTATCTGGTGCCCTTCCAGCGGGCGGAGCAGTCCCTCGCCTCCTCGCTCGTCGCCCTGCTGCGCGGCACCGCGGACCGGATGCCGCACTTCGGCGCGGTGGACTGGGGCAAGGCCCTGGGCTGGCTGCACCAGCGCACCGGCTCGACACTCGCGCCCGAACAGGAACAGGCCGTCCGGCTCGCGCTGACCTCGAAGGTCGCGGTCCTGACCGGCGGGCCCGGGTGCGGCAAGAGTTTCACCGTACGCTCGATCGTCGAACTCGCCGCCGCCAAGAACGCCAAGATCCAGCTGGTGGCGCCGACCGGCCGGGCCGCGAAACGGCTCGCCGAGCTGACCGGCCACCCGGCCGCGACCGTGCACCGCCTGCTCAAGCTCCAGCCCGGCGGGGACGCCACGTTCGACCGCGACAACCCGCTCGACACCGACCTGCTCGTCGTCGACGAGGCCTCCATGCTGGACCTGATCCTGGCCAACAAGCTGGTCAAGGCCGTACCGCCGGGCGCGCACCTGCTGCTCGTTGGCGACGTCGACCAGCTGCCCTCGGTCGGTGCCGGTGAGGTGCTGCGCGATCTGCTGGCCGCCGACGTGATCCCCCGCGTGCGGCTCACCCAGATCTTCCGGCAGGCCGCCGAGAGCGGTGTGGTCACCAACGCACACCGTGTCAACCAGGGCAAACCGCCGCGCTTCGAGGGCCTGACCGACTTCTTCCTGTTCCCCTGCGACGACACCGAGGCCACCGCGGAACTCACCGTGGACGTGGCCTGCCGCCGGGTCCCCCGCAAGTTCGGTCTCGATCCGCGCCGCGACATCCAGATCCTCGCGCCCATGCATCGCGGCCCGGCCGGGGCGGGCGCGCTCAACAACCTGCTCCAGCAGGAACTCACCCCGCACCGGGAAGGGCTGCCGGAACGGCGGATGGGCGGGCGGGTGTTCCGGGTCGGCGACAAGGTGACCCAGATCCGGAACAACTACGACAAGGGCGCGGCCGGCGTCTTCAACGGCACCGTCGGCGTGGTCACCGGGCTGTCGCCCGAGGAACAGACCCTGACGGTACGCACGGACGAGGACGAACTGATCGAGTACGACTTCGACGAGCTGGACGAGCTGGCCCACGCCTACGCCATCACGATCCACCGGTCGCAGGGTTCGGAGTACCCGGCCGTGATCATCCCGCTGACCACCAGCGCCTGGATGATGCTGCAGCGCAACCTGCTCTACACCGCCATCACCCGGGCGAAGCGGCTGGTCGTGCTGATCGGTTCCCGGCGGGCCCTGGCCGCGGCCGTGCGCACGGTGGGCGCGGGCCGCCGGTACACCGCGCTGACCCGCCGGCTGGGCTGAGAGGCTCCGGGCCATGTGCCGGCACACGGGGTAGCACATCGGACGGACACGTGGGCGGTGATTCCGGAAATCCGGCCGAACGGCCTTGTTCTCGGCACACTGGTACGGCTGTTTCCCGCCCCGCTCCCGGCACTTCCCAGGATCGCTAGGGTTGGCATTACAAGCCATTCTTCAGGCCCATTTCCGAACCATTCTCCGGTTTCGGAAATGGGGCTGCGGGAACCAACGGGGGAATTCTCATGTTTCGTTCGATGACGATGGGTACAGCACTTCTCGGTGCGCTCGCGGTGGCCGCTCCCGCGTACGCCGCGCCTGATCCGGCCCCTAAACCGGACAAGATGATGGTGATCAAGGTGGCGTCCGCCAATGGTTCCGGCTGCCCTAAGGGAACCGCGGCCATCCAGGTGTCACCGGACAACACCGCTTTCACGATCACCTACTCCGAGTACACCGCCTCGGTGGGCCCGAAGGCGACGCCGCTCGATTTCCGGAAGAACTGCCAGCTTCTGCTCGACATCCAGGTGCCGTCCGGATTCACGTTCGCCATCGCGAGCGCCGACTACCGCGGATACGCCAGCCTCCGGCCGGGGGCGTACGGCGAGCAGAGCAGCATCTACTACTTCCAGGGACATTCCCAGTCGACCAAGAGCACGCACAAGTTCAAGGGCCCGATGGAGGACGACTGGCAGCGCACCGACCACGTGGCGATCACCTCGACCAGCTTCCTGCCGTGCGGTGAGAAGCGCCACCTCAACATCAACACGGCCCTGCGGGTCAACCGCGGGACGTCGGACACCAAGAAGCACACCAACTTCGTGTCGATGGACTCGACCGACGCCGCGATCAACACGCTGTACCGGGTCGCCTGGAAGTCCTGCAAGTAAGCCGTTGCACCCCGGCCGCCGCGGTGTGCCTCAGCGGTCGCGGTCCACGAAAGCCGCCCAGCGGTCCTCCTCCGACGGCGGGTGCCGCCGCTCCTTCTCCCCGGCGGGAGCGGCGGACCCGGTCGGCCCCGCGAACCCCGCCGGCCCGGCGGGAGCGGCGTGCCGGGCGGCAGTGCCGGATGCGGCGGAAGCGACGGGACCGCCGGGAACGGTGTGCCGGCGGGCCGCCAGGAAAGCGGCAAGCGCCGTGGTGATCGGCACCGCCGCGACCAGGCCGATCGTGCCGACCGCGCTGCGTACCAGCTCCTGCGCGATCATCTGCGAGGTGAGCAGCTCACCGAGCGGGGTGTCGCCGGCCGCGAACAGCAGCATCAACGGCAGCGACGCACCCGCGTAGGCGAGCACGATCGTGTTGATCACCGAGGCGATGTGCGCCCGGCCGATCCGGGTGGCGGCCCGGTAGAGCTGCCGGAACCCGTACGCCGGATTGGCCAGCGCCAGTTCGGTGACGGTCGCCGACTGGGTGACCGTCACGTCGTCGAGCACCCCGAGCGAGCCGATCACGATGCCGGCCAGCAGCAGGCCGCGCATGTTCACGTCGCCGTAGGAGATGGTGAGGAAGTTCGACGTCTCGTCGGCGACCCCGGTCAGGTGGGTGCCGGCGGTGGCGGCGGCCGCAAGCACCGCGGTGATGGCGAGGCTGGCCAGCGTGCCGGCGACCGCGATCGTCGTGGTGATCGACAGCCCGTGGGTCAGATAGAGCACGGTCAGCATGATCGCGGCGGCGCCGACCACCGCCACCAGCACCGGCGACCGGCCGTCCAGGATCGCCGGGACGATGAACCAGAGCAGGATGCCGAACGTGACGCCGAGCCCGGCGAGCGCGGTGAGGCCCCGCCACCGGCCGAACGCGACCACCGCCAGCGCGAACGCCGCCCCGAGCAGCCACAGCCGGCTGCCCCGCTGGTGGTCGGAGATCGAGTAGCTCCTGCTGCCGTCCTGCTCGTTGAGCACGAGCAGCGTGACGTCGTCACCGGCCGCCACCTCCGGCGCCCCGGGGCCGGACGGGATGTCCGTGGTGATCTGTGTCCCGTCCTCCAGCCGGACCGTCACGGTGCCGCAGTTCTCCAGCGGCTTCTCCCCCTCCGGCACCGCCGGGCACTCCTGCGGGGTGACCGTGACCACCTGACCGGCAGCCGTGACCGGGCCGTCCGCGCCCTCGACCGACGGTGTGTCCCGCGGCCAGAGCAGCAGCATCCCCACCAGGGTCAGCAGCACCGCCGGCACGAGGAGCATCAGCGTGAGCCGCCGCCCCTGCGGAAGTTGCGGCAGGTCACCGTGCGCGTGGTGATGGTGGTCGGTGCTCATCGTGCTCCTCGACGCGGTCGGCGGCGGATCGTTCCCGCGAAACCGTACCCGGCTGTCGCGCACCGCCGTCTCAGCGGCGCTGAGCCAACGGCCCGCAAAACCCGGACCAAAACCCGGCTGGCCGGGGGTCAGGCCGAGCGGGTGCGGGTGCGCTTGGCACGGTCCTCGGCCGAGCGGCCGAAGACGAGCCAGAAGTCGGTGATCGCCAGGCTGAGCACGGGACGCCGGCCGGCCAGGTAGCCGAGCGGGCCGTCCGCTGCGGGCCGCCAGGCCGCGGAGGCCGTCCGCAGTCCGGCCCGGCCCCGCACCGGGGTCCGGCGCACCTGCTGGCCCAACTGCTGCGCCACCGTGAGACCGAGCGGGAATCGGCCCGGCAGCCGCCGTTTCAGGCGCATCAGCGCGGAGCCGAACGATTCACCCTCCGGGGCCGAGATCGTGGCGTCGACAAGCGGCTCGGTGTCCGCGTCGATCCGGAAGTCGGCCAGGTCCTTCGGGATGCCCCACAGGCGTCGGCCGCCCTCACGGGAGGCGACGCTGTCCACCCAGATGTCGGTGATGCTGACCCGCGGCCGGCCGCGCTCGTGGACCAGGACGGCGCTGAGCAGTTCCCGGTAGTGCAGGACGCCACCGGGTTCGTACGACACCCAGGCGGCACCGACGGCGACGCGCCCGCCGATGGTGAGCGGGCGCACCGCCGCGGCCAGGACCGGCGGCAGCGCCGGCATGTCACGACGGGGGATCAGGAACACCGACAGGTACATCTGTCCGCGCAGGTGCCAGGGCTCGGGCGGGTACATGCCTCCACCCTGGCATCCCCTGAGCGAACGTTCAATGCTCTCGATGGCCCTCGGCGACCGGGGACGGGTCTCAGTAGCGGAAGCGGGAGACCACGGCCTGCAGCTGGGCCGCCGTGGAGCTCAGGTCCTCGGCCGCGTGCCGCGTCTCGCCGACGGTGTCGGTGGTCCGGCGGGTCGCCTCGGAGACCGAGCCGATGGTCATCGCGATGTCCCCGGCACCGTTCGCGGCCTCGCTGAGGGTGCGGTTCATCTCGGCGGTCGTCGCGGTCTGCTCCTCGACGGCTGAGGCGATGGTCAGCTGGATCCCGTTGATCCGTTCGATGATCTCGGTGATCTCGCCGATGGCGGTGACCGCGCCGCTGGTGTCGGCCTGGATCGCCTGCACCCGCTGGGAGATGTCCTCGGTGGCCTTGGCCGTCTCCTGGGCCAGGTCCTTGACCTCACCGGCGACGACCGCGAAGCCCTTGCCCACCTCGCCGGCCCGGGCCGCCTCGATGGTCGCGTTCAGGGCCAGCAGGTTCGTCTGCTCGGCGATGCTGGTGATCACCTTGACCACGGTGAAGATCTCCTCGGACGAGGCACCGAGCCGGCCCACGATCGCGTTCGTCTCGGCGGCCACCCGTACGGCCTGCGCGGCCACCTCGGACGCCTCCGAGGTGGAGATGCTGATGTCGCGGATGGCGGAACCCATCTCCTGGGAGCCGGCCGAGACCACCTGCAGATTGTGCGAGACCGTGTCGGCCGCGCTGGCGACCGTTCCGGCCTGCACCGACGCCTCGCTCGCGGCCGCGTCCACGCCGCCGGCCACCGAAGTCAGCCGGCCGGCCGCGTCCTGCAGGGTGCCGACGCTGCCGCCGAGGTTCACCATGTCCTCGCGGAGCCGGGCCACGCCCTGGTCGAGGGCGGCAGCCATCCGGCCGATCTCGTCGCGGCTGTTCACTCCGGACGTACGGGTGAGGTCACCCTCCGCGAGCCCTTCGGCGATCCGGCCGACCGCCCGTACGGTACGGCGCACCCGGGCCGCGACCTGGAAACCGATCACCAGGCTGAGGATCATGCCGATCACCAGCACGACACCCACGGTCCACGCGGCGGAGGAGCCGGACTCCTCGGCGTCGCTGATGCTCTTCTCGGCCATCTGGACGGCCCGCTCCCGCAGAGCGGTCTGGTCCGCGCTGAGGGCGGTACGCAGCTTGTCGTACTGCTTGACCGACTCGGCGAAGTCGGCGGGTGACGTGCCCTTGGGGGGAGCGCTGATGAAGGCCAGGTAGTCGGCCCAGTCGTCCTTGGCCTTGGCGACCGCCTCGTCACCGGGCAGGTGCTTGTCGAGCGTGGTGAAGGCCTCGGTGACCGCGGCCTGGTTGGCGGCCATGCCCTGCTTGATCCGGTCGGCAAGCGACGGGTAGAGCTGCATCGAGGACATGTTGCCGCTGAACGCCTCGATGTTGGTGCTGAACGAGCCGACGGCCGACTCGATCGCCAGCGACTGCCGGTGGGCCGACGCGGCGTTCTGGTTCAGTTCGTGGATCGTGTTCACGGCGAGCCCACCGACGATCAGTCCGCTGACCGTGGCGGTCATCGCCGCGGCCCCGATCTTGGTGCGCAGCGACCGGTCGTCGAACCACCTGCTCAGCGCCATCCCCGGTGTCCCCATCTCTCATCGTCCGGCCTTCGACCGCATGATCGGCACCGATGGTGCGCGCTTGAGGAGGCGCCCGTCCCCAGTCTTCCGGGGCGGGCGGCTCCGGCGTGCCGAGTCGTTCAGATTGACGGGAGGGACGGGTGGGACGTCAGGGCGCGGTGACGTCCGCCAGCGCCTGGAAGAGCAGCCAGGTCGAGGTGGCTCCGGGGTCCTGGTGGCCGGCGCTGCGTTCGCCCAGGTAGGAGGCGCGGCCTTTGCGGGCGGTCAGGGCGGTGGTGGCCCGGGCCCCGTCACCGGCCGCCCGGGCCGCGCCGGCCGCCGCCTCGGGCAGGGCGGCACCTCCGGCCACCGCCTCCTCGAAGGCCGCCAGTGCCGGGTCCCAGGCGTCCACGATGGTCTTGTCACCCGGGGCCGCCCCACCCAGTTTGGACACCGCGTCCCGGCCCGCCCGCAGCGCGTGGGCCAGATCGGCCAGGCCGGCGGACGGGCCCGGGGGCAACGCCTTGCCGACGGCGCGCAGGGCGCTGCCGTACAGGGGGCCGGAGGCGCCGCCCACCTTCGAGATGAGGGTGGCGCCGGCCCGGACGAACACGTCACCCACGCCGGGGAACTCGGTACTGTCCAGCACCGCGACGACCGCGGTGAAGCCGCGCCGCAGGTTCACCCCGTGGTCGCCGTCGCCGATCGCGGAGTCCAGGCGGGTCAGCAGGTCGGCTTCGGCGGTGACGGCGCCGGCGGCCGCGCGCAGCCAGGCGGTGGCGAGAGCGACGTCCACGTCACGCGCCCCAGCGCAGTCCGGGCGTACGCACCGGAGCGTCCCACAGGCGCAGCATCTCGTCGGTCACCCGGGTCACGGTGATCGACAGGCCGGCCATGTCGAGGCTTGTCACATAGTTGCCGACCAGCCGGCGGGTGATCCGCACGCCGCGCTCGGCCAGTGTCGTGGCGACCTCGCCGTACACCAGGTAGAGCTCCAGCAGCGGAGTCCCGCCCAGCCCGTTCACCAGCACGATCACCCGGTCGCCGTCGCCCACCGGCTTGGCCTCCAGAATCGCGTCGAGAGCCGAGCGGACCAGCTCCCGCGCCGGACGCAGCTTCTCCCGGCGGCGCCCGGGTTCGCCGTGGATGCCGACGCCCACCTCGATCTCGTCCTCCGGCAGGTCGAAACCGGGACGTCCGGCGGCGGGGGTGGTTCCGGCGGTCAGCGCGTACGCGAACGACGCGGACGCCGCGTTCACCTCGCGCCCGATCGCGGCGACCTCGGCCAGCTTGCCGCCCTCCTCGGCACGGGCGCCGGCGATCTTCTCCACCAGCAGGGTGGCGCCGGTGCCACGCCGGCCGGCCGTCCACGTCGAGTCCTCCACCGCCACGTCGTCGTCGACCAGCACGCTCTCCACGCTGATCCCCTCGTCGGCGGCGAGCTCGGCGGCGAGCTGGAAGTTCATCACGTCCCCGGTGTAGTTCTTCACCACGTGGACCACCCCGGCACCGCCGTCGACGGCCTTCGTGGCGGCGAGGATCTGGTCCGGAACCGGGGAGGTGAAGACCTCGCCGGGGCAGGCGGCGTCGAGCATCCCGGGGCCGACGAAGCCGCCGTGCAGCGGCTCGTGCCCGGAGCCGCCCCCGGAGACCAGCGCGACCTTGCCGGGCCGGGGCGCGCCGACGCGGCAGATGTACCGCTCGGCGGTGTCCACCCGCAGTTCCTCGGGGTGGGCTGCGGCGAGCCCGGCGAGGGCCTCGGCCACCACGTCGTTCGGATCGTTGATGAATTTCTTCACGGCCGGCTCCTTTGCCTCGGTCCCTCCCTCAGCATGGTCGCGCTGAGTGATTCGGCCAAGCCTTTGGCGTGACTACGATCGGGATCCATGGCGTACGTGGGGATCGTGCTCGTGTCACACAGCCCGTCATTGGCGTCCGGCCTGCGGGATCTGCTCGCGCAGGTCGCCGGCCCGGACGTCCGGGTGGAACCGGCCGGTGGCACCGAGGACGGCACGCTGGGCACGAGTGCGGAGCTGATCGAGGGCGCGGTCCGCCGGGCCGAGGCCGGGGCCGGGGTGCTGGTGCTGGCCGATCTGGGCAGTGCCGTGCTGACCACCCGTACCGTCCTGGAGGATCTGCCGCCCGGCCCGCGGCTGGTGGACGCCCCGTTCGTGGAGGGCGCGGTCGCGGCTGCGGTGCTCGCCTCGACCGGCGCGGACCTGGACACCGTCGCCGACGCCGCCCGGGAGGCCCGTGATGTCCCCAAGTTCTGAGACCGTCGTGCTGCCGGCGGCCCTGCACGCCCGCCCGGCCGGCGCGGTGGTACGGGCCGCCGCCGGGTTCACCGCGACCGTGGAGATCCGGTACGGCGAGAGGTCGGCGAGCGCCCGCAGTGCCCTGCGGCTGATGTCGCTCGGTGCGAACGCGGGCGCGACGGTCACCGTGCACGCCGACGGCGACGACGCGCCGTCCGCCGCCGCAGCGGTCGCTGAAGTTCTGAGAACCGCCGAGTAGTTCCGAAACTTTCGGGGCCCTTCCTCAGCATGGGCGCGCTCCCATCCTCATCATTACCGGGGAGAAAGGACAATTTGAACTTGGTGGATCACGGTCGGGATAACTAAAGTTTCGGCCGTCCAGAGCCATCCGTCGATACCCCGAATCGACTGGACCGAAGGCAGACCCCCATGACCCGTCCCCGTACCGTCCTCGGCGTGCTGGCCACCGGCCTGCTCGCCGCCGGAACGTTCGTCGTCCTGTCCCCATCCGCCGAGGCGGCCACCACCCTCGGCGCGGCCGCAGCCGAGAAGGGCCGCTACTTCGGTACCGCGGTCTCGCTCAACCGGCTGAGCGACTCGACCTACTCGAGCATCCTCAACCGCGAGTTCAACTCGGTCACGGCCGAGAACGAGATGAAGATCGACGCTCTCGAACCGCAGCAGAACCAGTTCAACTTCACCACCGCCGACCGGCTGATCACCCGCGCCAACGAGATGGGCGCCAAGGTCCGCGGCCACACCCTGGCCTGGCACTCGCAACAGCCCGGCTGGATGCAGAGCATGAGCGGCACCGCCCTGCGCAACGCCATGAAGAACCACATCACCCAGGTCATGACCCACTACAAGGGCAAGATCGACTCGTGGGACGTGGTGAACGAGGCGTTCGACGACAGCAACGGCGGCCGCCGCGACTCCAACCTGCAGCGCACCGGCAACGACTGGATCGAGGACGCGTTCAAGACCGCGCGCGCCGCCGACCCGGCCGCCAAGCTCTGCTACAACGACTACAACACCGACAACTGGAGCTGGGCCAAGACGCAGGGCGTCTACAACATGGTCAAGGACTTCAAGGCCCGCGGTGTGCCGATCGACTGCGTCGGCTTCCAGTCGCACTTCAACAGCGGCTCGCCGTACCCGGGCAACTACCGCACCACGCTGCAGAACTTCGCCGACCTCGGCGTGGACGTGCAGATCACCGAGCTCGACATCGAGGGCTCCGGAACCACGCAGGCCACCACGTACGGCAATGTGGTCAAGGACTGCCTCGCCGTCACCCGGTGCAACGGCATCACCGTCTGGGGCATCCGGGACACCGACTCGTGGCGCGCCAGCGGCACCCCGCTGCTGTTCGACGGCAACGGCAACCCGAAGCCGGCGTACAACGCGGTGCTGACCGCCTTCGGCGGCGGCACGTCCTCACCGTCGCCCTCGACCAGCGTGTCGGTGTCGCCGTCGACCAGCCAGCAGCCCGGCACCAAGACCTGTGCCGCGACCGTCGCGATCAACGCGTGGAACGGCGGATTCGTCGCCACCGTCACGGTCAAGGCGGGTACCGAGGCTCTGACCGGCTGGACCGCCGGCGCCTCCCTGCCGACCGGCGCCGCTGTGACGAACACGTGGAGCGCCACCGCGAGCGGCAACTCCGGGGCGGTGTCGTTCACGAACGTCGGCTACAACGGCACGCTCGCCGGGAGCGCGAGCACGTCGTTCGGCTTCCAGGGCACCGGCAACCCGCCGTCGACGACGCTGACCTGCACCGCCCGCTGACCCACGCGTGGTGACCCGCGCCCACATACGGACCGCGGGTCACCACGCAACAGGCGGTCAGCGTTCCAGGATGGCGACGACGCCCTGGCCGCCGGCTGCGCAGATGGAGATCAGGCCACGGCCGGAACCCTTCGCGGCCAGCAGCTTCGCCAGCGTGGCGACGATCCGGCCACCGGTAGCGGCGAACGGGTGACCGGCCGCCAGCGAGGACCCGTTGACGTTCAGCCTCGAACGGTCGATCGAGCCGAGCGGCGCGTCCAGGCCCAGCCGGTCCTTGCAGAACTCGGGCGACTCCCACGCCGCAAGCGTCGACAGCACCTGCGACGCGAACGCCTCATGGATCTCGTAGTAGTCGAAGTCCTGCAGGGTCAGCCCGTTACGGGCCAGCATCCGCGGGACCGCGTAGGCGGGCGCCATCAGCAGGCCCTCGTCGCCGTGCACGTAGTCGACGGCGGCGGTCTCCGAGTCGGCGAACCACGCCAGCACCGGCAGCGACCGCTCCGCGGCCCACTCCTCCGACGCCAGCAGCACCGCGGACGCGCCGTCGGTGAGCGGCGTCGAGTTGCCGGCCGTCATGGTGGCGTTCTCCGTGCCGTACACCGGTTTGAGTGAGGCGAGCTTCTCCAGGGTGGAGTCCGGACGCAGGTTCTGGTCCCGGGTCAGTCCCAGGTAGGGCGTCAGAAGATCGTCGAAGAAACCACTGTCGTACGCCGCGGCGAGCCGCTGATGCGACGTCAGCGCCAGCTCGTCCTGCGCGGCCCGGTCGATGTTCCACCTCAACGCGGTGATCGCCGCGTGCTCACCCATCGACAGGCCGGTGCGGGGTTCGGCGTTACGGGGCAGCTCCGGCTGAACCGCGTGCTGCGGGCGCAGCTTGGCGACAGCCCGCAGGCGCGCGCCGAGGGTCCGGGCCCGGTTAAGTTCCAGCAGCGCGCGGCGCATGTCCTCATTGACCTGGAGCGGGGCGTCGGAGGTGGTGTCCACGCCACCGGCCACCCCGGCGTCGATCTGCCCGAGCGCGATCTTGTTGGCCACCAGGATCGCGGCCTCCAGCCCGGTCCCGCAGGCCTGCTGGATGTCGTAGGCGGGGGTCCGCGGGTCGAGCCGCGAACCGAGCACCACCTCACGGGTCAGGTTGAAGTCGCGGGAGTGCTTGAGCACGGCGCCGGCGACGACCTCGCCGAGCTGGACGCCCGCCAGCCCGAACCGGGCGACCAGCCCGTCCAGGGCGGCGGTCAGCATGTCCTGGTTCGACGCCTGGGCATAACGGCTGTTGGATCGGGCGAACGGAATCCGGTTCCCGCCCAGCACGGCGACACGGCGCACGTTCGGCACGGCTATCCTCCAGATCGACACAGGAATGCTCATAGGGTTACTCACCGGTAGGCTACCGCTATGGCTGACAGGTACGCGAACTTCGCCAACTCCGGTCTCGGCCGGACCGTGGTCAAGCGCCTCGGGCTTCCTGATCCGCCGCGCCTGCGCCGCTTCCGGCCCGGCGATCCCCTGACCAACGGGCCGGTCCTGCTGGGCGCGGCGCCGGGCGGCCGGCTCTCCGAGCCGATCCGCAAGCTGCTGGCGGCGGCCGGCGTCGAGGTCACCGACCACACCACCGATGGCGTACGGGTCAGCGCGCTCGTCTTCGACGCCACCGGCATCGGGGACTCGGCCGGACTCGGCTCCCTCTACGACTTCTTCCACCCGTACGCCCGCGCCCTGGAGACGTCGGGCCGGGTGATCGTGCTCGGAACGCCTCCGGAGACCACCGCATCGCCGTCGGAGGCGATCGCGCAGCGGAGCCTGGAGGGATTGACCCGCAGCATCGGCAAGGAGTTCGGGCGTGGGGTGACCGCGCAACTGGTCCACGTGGCGCCCGGCGGCGAGGCGGCCGCCGAGTCGACGCTGCGGTTCCTGCTGAGCGGCCGTTCCGCGTACGTTTCCGGCCAGGTGATCCGGATCGGTGCCGGCACGGTGCCCACGCCGGCCGACTGGGACCGCCCGCTCGACGGCAAACTGGCCCTGGTCACCGGCGCGGCGCGGGGTATCGGTGCGGCCATCGCCCGGGTCCTGGCCCGCGACGGCGCCGAAGTCATCGCCCTCGACGTGCCGGCCGCCGGCGACGCGCTGGCCGGCGTCGCCAACGAGACCCGCGGCCGAG
Organism: Actinoplanes sp. NPDC023801; assembly: GCF_040639655.1. NCBI lineage: Bacteria > Bacillati > Actinomycetota > Actinomycetes > Micromonosporales > Micromonosporaceae > Actinoplanes > Actinoplanes sp. NPDC023801. The sequence goes on from NZ_JBFAAI010000003.1 coordinate 182,388, forward strand.
CGCTGCAACTCGACCTGACCGCTGAGGACGCGCCCGCGCGGCTGGCCGGATATCTGGCGGCCGGACCGCACGCCGGTGTCGACATCGTGGTGCACAACGCCGGGATCACCCGGGACAGGACGATCGCCCGGATGGACCGGTCCCGCTGGGACTCGGTGCTCGCGGTCAACCTGACGGCCCCCGAGCGGGTCAACGAAGTGCTGCTGGAACGGGACCTGATTCCGGCCGGCGGGCGGATCATCGGGGTCGCCTCGATCGCCGGCATCGCCGGGAACCGGGGTCAGACCAATTACGCGACGAGCAAGGCCGGGGTGATCGGGCTGGTCCAGGCGTACGCGCCGATCCTGGCCGGGCGGGGTGTCACGATCAACGCGGTGGCGCCGGGTTTCATCGAGACGGCGATGACCGCGAAGATGCCGATGGGCTTGCGGGAGGCCGGGCGGCGGCTGAACAGCATGTCGCAGGGCGGCCTGCCGGTCGACGTGGCCGAGACCATCGGCTGGCTCGCGTCGCCCGGCTCGGCGACGGTCACCGGCAACGTCGTGCGGGTGTGCGGCCAGAGTCTGCTGGGGGCCTGACGTGGTGGCGGTCGTCGAACTGAGCTCCGGGCCGGGCACCACGGCGGCGTACGCCCGGGCGGCGCTCGGCCTGGTCCCCGGCTTCGCACCCCGGGGCGGCACGCTGCCCGACGTCGAGTTGCGGCAGCGCGGGGTCACCGCCGACCTGGCGCATCTGAGCGCCTATGACCGGGTCTGCGGGTTCCGGCTCACCGACACGCTGCCGGCCACCTATCCGCACGTGCTGGCGTTCCCGCTGGCCATGCGCCTGATGACGGCCCCGGACTTCCCGCTGCCGCTGATCGGCCTGGTCCACATCCAGAACCGCATCACCATGGGCCGTCCGATCCCGTCGGGTGCCGCCCTCGACCTCGCGGTCCGCGCCGAGGCGTTGCGCGACCATCCGCGGGGCCGTCAGTTCGACGTCGTCGCGACCGCCGCGATCGACGGCACCGAGGTCTGGCGTGGTGTCTCCACCTATCTGCGTCTCGGGCCCCGGACGGCCGGTGCTCCGGTGAACAGGTCGTCCGGTGACAGCGCGGCGGCCACGGTGGACGGCGGGAGTCTCTGGCGGGTGCCGGAGCGGGTCGGCACCGACTACGCCGCCGTCTCCGGCGACCGGAACCCGATCCACACGTCCCGGCTGGGGGCGCGGCTGTTCGGGTTCCCCCGGCCGATCGCGCACGGCATGTGGAGCAAGGCCCGGGCTCTGGCCGCGCTGGAGGGCCGCCTGCCGGACGCTTTCACGGTCGATGTCGCCTTCCGGAAGCCGGTGCTGCTTCCGGGCCGCGCCACCTTCACCGCCACCCCGGCCGACGGTGGCTGGACCTTCGCCCTGACGTCCCGCCACCCCCACCTCACCGGAACCGTGACGCCCGCTCCCCCACCGACCGCCGGCCGCACCTGAGACAGGCAGAACCGGCCCGGAGTACCGCCGTACGGCATGATCGGGTTTGATCGATGTGGTTGTCAGGGCGATGGCGCACTCGTAAGGTTACCGACGAGTTAACCTGCTGGCGGAGGGGCTGTCCGTGGAGTTCTGGCTCGATCTCAACGACGAACAAACCGAGTTGCGCGACTGGGTGCACGGGTTCGCCGAGTCCGTGGTGCGACCGGCCGCGGCCGAGTGGGACGAGCGGGAGGAGACTCCGTGGCCGATCCTGCAGGAGGCCGCCAAGATCGGGCTGTACGGCTTCGAGTTCCTCGCCAACACCTGGGCGGACACGAGCGGCCTGAGCCTGCCGATCACCAACGAGGAACTGTTCTGGGGTGACGGCGGGATCGGGATGGCGATCTCGGGCACGTCACTCGCGGTGGCGGCGATCTTCGGGTCGGGCACGCCGGACCAGATGGCCGAGTGGATCCCGCAGTGCTTCGGCGACGCGGCCGACCCGAAGGTGGCGGCGTTCTGCAGCACCGAGCCGGAAGCCGGTTCCGATGTGGCGTCGATGCGGACCCGGGCGGTCTATCACGAGGCGACCGACGAGTGGGTGCTCAGCGGCCAGAAGGCTTACGCCACCAACGGCGGGATCGCCAACATCCACGTGGTCATGGCCAGCGTCGATCCGTCACTCGGTTCCCGCGGGCAGGCCGCGTTCGTGGTCCCGCCCGGCACGAAGGGCCTGGCCGGCACCCGGAAGCTGAAGAAGCTGGGACTGCGGGCCTCGCACACCGCGGACGTGTTCCTCGACGACGTGCGGGTGCCCGGCAGCTGCCTGCTCGGCGGCAAGGAGGCCCTGGACAAACGGCTGGCGCGGGCCCGGGAGGGCCAGCGGCGGTCCGGGCAGGCCGCGATGCGCACGTTCGAGCTGTCCCGGCCGGCGGTCGGGGCGCAGGCGCTGGGTATCGCGCGGGCGGCGTACGAGTACGCGCTCGAGTACGCGAAGAACCGGGTGCAGTTCGGCCGGCCGATCATCGAGAACCAGGCGATCGCGTTCGCGCTGGCCGACATGCGCACCGAGATCGACGCTGCCCGCCTGCTGGTGTGGCGCGCCGCGTGGATGGGCCGCAACGACAAGCCGTTCACCGCCGGCGAGGGCTCGATGTCGAAGCTGAAGGCCGGCGAGGTGGCGGTCGCCGTGACCGAGAAGGCGATCCAGATCCTCGGCGGCGCCGGTTATCTGCGCGAGCACCCGGTCGAGCGGATGTACCGGGACGCCAAGATCTACACGATCTTCGAGGGCACCTCCGAGATCCAGCGGCTGGTGATCGCCCGGGCCGTCTCCGGCGTGCAGATCCGCTGATCGGCGCGCCGGGGAGCTGCGGCAGGCCGCCGCAACTTCTGAACACGAGTTTTCCTCCCCTTGCGTCAACGGTTCGGCCGGAGTGGACCACGTCGTCCACTGTGGCCAGGCTGGGAACATGCTGCTGCTACCGGCCGGCGCGTTCCACGCGATGTTCCGGTCCTTCGAGCGGACCGCGTTCCACCTCGAGGTGCGCGACCTCTACCGGACGCCGGAGGAGGCCGCGCCGTTCCAGCGGTTCCTGGACGGCGAGCCCGACGACGCCGCCTGGCAGCGTCCGTGGCTCGACGTGGTCCGCGAGGTGACCGAGGGCGGCCGCAGCGTACGCCGGCTACGCGTGGTCTCGGTGCCGCACGCCGACTACACCCGGTGGCTGCTGCACATCTCCGGGTTCAACGTGGAGGCCGGTGAGGAGATCCGGTGGCTGCCCCGGCCGGTGGCCGGCGGACTGCCGGTCGGTGACGACGACTTCTGGCTCTTCGACGACCGGCGGGTGGTGTTCACCCTGTTCGCGACGGACGGCACCACCGCCTCCGGTGCCGCCACCGAGGACCCGGCGATCGTGCGGCACTGCGTCCGGGTCCGGACCGCCCTGTGGGCGGCCGGCATCCCGCACGACGACTACGTCAAAGGTTGACCTCGATCCGCATACCGGCGTCGGCGTCGTCCCGGCGCGGCAGGGTCGCCGGGTCGGGCAGGTCGAGCAGGTCGTTCTCGGGCGCGGCGATCAGCCCGTTGCGGTGCGCGATGAGCCGGCCCGCCGACACCAGGTCGTCGAGCATCGCGGCCAGCCGGGCGGCGCCGGTCCGGCTGCCGCTCCAGCCGAACAGCCGGCCCGCCGCGGCGAGCAGGTCCTCACCCTCGACCAGGCCGGCGTCCAGCACCAGGTATTCCAGGGCGAGCTGAAGCTCGGCGTCGGCGACCTGGTCGGGCTTGCGGGACACGTCGCCGGCCGGCACGCGCACGGCCGGGATCGGCGCGTCCGGAGCGGTTACGAACGTGCCGTCGAAACCGGTGCGGGACTGCCGGACGGCAGCCTCGATCGCGGCCTTGATCTGCTGGGTGAGGCGGCTGATGTTCCAGCCCTCACGGATCCGGCGGGTCAGGACGGTCAGGTGCACCGGGCCTTCCACCTCGGCGATGTGTTCGACCGTACGGATCAGCAGGCGCCGGGCCGTCTCGTCGTCCAGGCGGGTGGCCGCGGGCAGCGGTGCCACTTCGGCGCGCTCGTACGGCAGCGCCCACTCCGGACGCTGGGCCGGGCGGGCGGTCAGCGTCTCCTCCGGCAGGTCGGCGAAGACGTCCGGGGTGGCCAGCGCGTTCTCGACGGCAACCCGCAGCCGCGCCTCCTCGGCCTCCCGGTCGGTGTACCAGGCGACGCTCCACACCCGGTGCAGCCGCCAGCCGAGCCCTTCGAGGACCTGGTCCTGGATGCGGTCCCGGTCGCGGGCCGACGGCGCCGAGCCGTCGCACCGGACCCCGAGCACGTAGGAGCCGTCCAGGCGTACACCGATGCCGATCGACAGCGCGTCCACCGGATGTCCCCAGCCGGTCAGGGTCTCGCGGATCGACTCCTCGAGCGGGCTGAGCGCCCGCGGCTCGCCGGCCGGTCCGCCGCGTGCGGCGTAGTCGAGGTATGCGGCCAGGCGGCGTTCGCCCTCGCACGCGGGCTCCCGCTCGGCGGTACTGATCGCGGAGACCACCTCGACCAGCTGCCGGGCCCGGGTGATCGCCACGTCGAGGCGGCGGACGCCGGTCGGTCCGCCGGCCGCGCCCAGGTCGGCACCGGTGGACAGGATGATCACATCGCGTTCGTCGCCCTGCGCGGCGTCGGCACCCTCGACCACGAAGTCGCCGAGGAAGCTCTCCAGATCGGGACGACCGGACAGGGCGGCCTCCACCGCGTCGGCGATCTCGTCGGCGTGCGCCGCGGTCAGCGTGACGACACCCAGCGACAGTGACGGCCGGGTGGTGAGGTGGTGCAGGACCCGTCCGGCGACCAGGGCCGCCTCGTTCTCCGGGCCGGTCTGGTGCAGCCGTACGCCCAGGTCCGGTCCGGGGTCGTGCGCGGCCGGGAAGGTGACCAGCCGATTCTGGTAGAACGCCTGGTTGGCGAAGGCGATCAGGCTCTCGTGCCGGCTGCGGTAGTGACCGGTCAGGCCGAGCCGGGTGAAGGCGCCGCAGTCGTTCGCGACCACCAGTACCGACGGCTGGTCGTCGGCGGGCGGCAGCTGAGCGTCGTCGCCCACGATCACCAGCGACGTGCCACGGTAGGCGCAGGCCACGGCGGCGGCCGGGGTCATCCGGGACGCCTCGTCGATCACCACGACGTCGAAGGTGGCCTGTTCGGGCAGCAGGCGGCTGACCGCCGACGGCGGCATGACCATGCACGGCTTGAGGGCCGCCACGGTGTCCCAGGCGGCGGCGAGCTGGTCGCGGACCGGCGGGTGACCGTCCGCGCGCAGGCCGGCGGCCCGGATCAGGGCGGGACCGCCGGCGCCGGTGACCTCCGGCCGCCGGGCGTTGAGCGCCTCGATCACCGTGCCGGCCGCGTCCTGGGCCAGTTCGGCGTCGAGGCGGCGGAACTCGTCGGCCAGTTCGTCGCGGGCGGCCGAGGCCAGCGGTTGCAGGCGCTCGTCCTCGGCCAGGACGGCGTCGATCCAGGCCCGCCGGGCGGCCCGCTCGAGCACGTCGCCGAGCTGCCGCACGTCCACGGCGTGGTCGGCGCAGTAGTCGACGACCGTGTCCAGGCCGTACTCGGCCAGCACGCCACGGGCGGCCAGATAGTCGAACCACTCACGCTGGCCGGACTCGTCGTCGAGCAGGTCACGCAGCAGGTCACGGGCGGTCTCGTAGCGGTCCAGAGCGGTGCCGAGCCGGACTTGCCGGGCCGGGCCGAACGCGTCGATGATCCGCTGCCGGGCGGTGTGCCAGGTCTCGAACAGTCCGGTCAGGTCGGGGGTCGGGCGGCCCGCGGTCATGGCGTGCGCCTGATCGTTGGTGAGGGCCGCGTCGGTGCCGGTGCGCAGCGTACGGGCGTGCGCGGTCCATTCGATGGCGTTCTCCAGAGCACGCAGGTCGGTCTGCTTGCCCCGATACACCGGCCCGAGCGTGAATTCGTAGCCGGGCCCGGCCGCGGTGAACGCCTGCTCGGCGTCGATGACGCCCTGGCGTACCTCGATGACCCCGATCGCCTCGGCGACGTTGAGGTCCCGGCCGACCGCGTCGCCGAGCTGCCGCAGCACGGCGGCGGTGTCGCGCAGTGGCGCGACCTGGGCACGCATCCAGGCGACGGCGTGCTGCACCGGGCCATGGCCGAGTTCCGGGCGGGCCGCCGCCTCGGGTTCCGGCCGCAGCGTGGCCCGCCAGTGCCGGAACACGTCGCGGGCCTCGGTGACCGCCCGGTGCAGTTCGTCGCCGGCCACGTGCGGGGCGCAGACGTACTCGACGACCTGGCCGAGCGCCTCGGGCGGGGTCACCCGCAGCACCTCGGCGACGGTCTGCAGGGCCCGGCCGATCGCCGGGAAGTCGGTGTCGAGCCGTTTCCAGTAGCGGCCGAGCATCCCGGCGTGCTGCCGTTCGGTGGCGACCAGGCCCTCGTGGGCACGCCGCCAGGCGACCGCGAGCCCCAGCTCGGCGACCGCCTGGTCGACGCCGACGCCGGGCTGGGTGAACGCGGCCACCGCCTCCTTGTCGCGCCGGTGCGGTGCCAGCAGTTTGCGGGCGCCGCGGTGCACGTTGGCGAAGCGGTCGGCCAGGTCCTCGACCGGTTCGGTGAGCACCGCGTCGGTAAAGATCTCGCGGGCTCCCGCGCGGGCCTCCTGCACCGCCTCGACGTGCAGCCGCAACGTTCCGGCGGCCGTGTGGACGGCCGACTGCGCACCGGGTGCGAACCAGGACCGGTCCGGCTTGTCCGGCCGGGCGCCGAGTTCGGTGATCAGGTGGACCAGCTCGACGTCGGAGAAGGTGATCACGTCGGGCAGGCCGAGCCGGCTGGTCGCCCGGTCCAGGTTCCGTTGCTGGTGCTCCAGCTCGTCGGCGTCGGCGGTGAACCGGCTGGCCAGCGCTTTCGCCTCGGCGGCGGTGAGCGGCTCCAGGCGTACGGCCGGTGGTTCGAGCCGGGGCGGCTGCGGCACGGCGTCCAGTTCCATCGGGACGGCCAGGGTCTCCCACGCGACACCGGCGCGATGCCGTACCGCCTCGGCGGCCCGGCGGCTCACCTCGATCCGCTGGGCGAGTTCCTCGGCGGCCTGCCGCACCGGGCGCAGGGTGGTCGCGGTCAGCCACGAGTCGGCGACGCCGGGCGGGCGCTGGGCGGCATGCTCGGCGATCTCGGCGAGGGTGGCCGCATCGGCTGGCAGACGCAGGTGGAAGGCGTTGGTGACCGGCGCGTTCACGGCCGCGGCGGCGGCCAGGTCCTCCAGCGCGAGCAGCGCCTCCTGCAGGGCCTCGGCGAGGGGCTCCCGTTCGGCCACCTCACGCCACCGGAACCCGCTGCGCTCGAGGGCGGGCCGCCACGCCCCGGTCAGGCGGTCGGCGGCACCGCGGATCCGGGTCAGCGCGGCGTCGGTCAGGGCGGTGGCTTGCAGGGCCGGCACCGGCACCTCCGGCACCCCGGACAGCCGGGCGAAACGCCCGATCACGTCGTGCAGGCTACGGGTCAGTGGTTCCCGCGGTTCATGCACGGCGCGGGCGTACGCGTTGAGCTGCTCCCGCCGCGTGCGGAGCAGGTCACGGGCGGCCGGGTCCATGCCCGGCGCGGGCAGCGGCGTGGCTTCCAGCGCGGCGGCCAGCGCGGCGGCCACCTGCTTGCGGGACGCACGGGCGCCGTGCAGGTCGAGCAGATAGTTGCCGAGCCCGGCGGCGGCCAGCCGGTGCTGAACGGTGTCGAGGGCGGACGCCTTCTCCGAGACGAACAGCACCCGCTTGCCGGCGTGGGTGAGCGCGCCGATCATGTTGGCGACGGTCTGCGACTTGCCGGTGCCGGGCGGACCGTCGACCACGAAGCTGTGCCCCGCGCAGGCGGCCGCGACGCAGGCACGCTGGGCAGCGTCGGCGTCCAGGACGAGCGGCACGTCGTCGGGCGGGGCCAGCACGTCGATCTCGGCCGGGGAGAGCGGCTCGAAGGCGAACGCACCGGGTGTGCCGTCCGCCTCGGCCAGCGCGCGGACCACCGGATGGGTCAGGATGCGGTCCTCGTTGTCGAGCAGGTCGCGGCGGATCGCCTCGGCTGCCGGGTCGAACCGGGCCAGCACGGCGATCCCGGCGGTACGCCAGCCGGACTTCCTGCTGACGGCCGCGCCGATCGCGGCAGTCAGCGCGGCCACGTCGAAGTCGGCCAGCCCGGCGCCGTCCAGCAGGTCGTCCACCTCGGGCAGGGTGACGCCGAGCGGGGCCAGCCGGGCGGTCAGCGCCGGGTTGACCACCGGGTCACCGGCGCCGGCCCGCAGCCGCGGCACCTCGCCGGGGCCGAGGGTGACCAGTTCGGCGGGGATCAGCAGCAGCGGGCTGGCGTGTGCGGTACCGGCCGGGTCCTGCCAGTGCAGCAGGCCGACGGCCAGGTACAGCACGTCGACGCCGCGGTCCGCCTGTTCCAGCTGGGTGTGCCGGCGCAGGCGCCGCAGCAGTGGTTCGAGCACCCCGTCGGGCAGGTCGGTCCGCAGGGCACCGGCGCTCTTCTTCGCGCCGGTACCGGTCAGCGGGCAGTCGCGGCCCTGGCGCAGCGCGTCCACGACACCGGCCGGATCGGGGGCGACGATCTCCACGAGGTCGGCGCCACCCCGCGGCAGGTCGATGAGACGGTTGGCACCGGCGGGGTCGATGATCCCGTCGCGCCAGGCCGCGAGCGCGGCCCGGACGTCGTCGCCCGGGCCGGTCTGTCCTTCAGCATCATCCGGCCGCATGTGCCCATTCCAGCAAGGCGATCGGTGCTACGTTGCCGATTTGCCCGCTTAGCCCAGAATCCAGCCCGCCGGCCGTACTCCAGCACGGCCGGCGGGCTCGGGGTCACGGGCGGCGTTCGGCCACCAGGACAGCGTCGTGGATGGTGATGGCACGGCCCTCCGGATCGGTCCCGGGGCGGGGGCGGGCCTCAGCCGTGACGACCTTCCAGCTGTCCGGCGGCAGCAGTGCCGCGATCTCCTCGGCGGTGAACAGCATGTCCGGGAAGTGCATCCGGCCGACGAACGTGGCCAGGTCCAACGGATGGTGGCCGACCACCAGCAGGGTGCCGCCGGGCGCGACGGCCGCCGCGAGACGCGTGTACAACTCCCGGCGCGGCTCCGGCGGAAGGTGCATGAACTGAGCGCTGACCAGGTCGTAACCCTCTCCTGCAGGGTCTTTCTGAAGGTCCGCGTGCCGGAAGGTGATCTTCTCAGCCACCCCCGCCTCGGCCGCGTGCCCGGCCGCCCGTTCCAGGGCCACCGTCGAGATGTCCACCGCGGTCACCTCCCAGCCGCGCTGCGCCAGCCACACCGTGTCCGCGCCCTCGCCGCAGCCCACGTCCAGGGCCCGGCCCGGGGTGGTCGCGCTCACCTCGGTGACCAGCACCGGATTGGGGCGGCCGCTCCAGACCGCGTCCCGGCCCCGGTACCGCTCCTCCCAGGCACTCTCGGTGAACATGGTGGCGATCCGTTCCCGGTAGGCGGCGACCGCGACCCGGGTGTCCTCGGCGATCAGATCCATGTTGATCGCCGCGGCAGCGGACTGGCCACCGGCGATCGCCGCCGCGACCGTCGCGCCCAGGTTCGTCACGTTCCCGGCCACCCATACGCCCGGCACCGTGGTGGCGCCGCTCTCGTCCGACGACACCCGCCGCCCCAGCAGATGGCCGTGCATCTCGAACGCGGCCGACTCCAGGCCCAGCGACTCCAGCACCCCGGATCGCGCGGTGAACCGGGGGCCGGCGACCACCGCGTCCACCGCCACCACGTCACCGTCGGTCAGGCGTACGCCGGTCAGCCTGTCCCCGGAGATCTGCAGGCCCTCGATCGCGCCCGGCACCACCGGGATGCCCCGGGCCGCCAGTTCCTCGCTCTGCTCGGTGCCGGGGGCGACCCCGCCGTTGAGCAGGATCAGCACGTGCGGGGAGATCTGCCGCCACATCTGCGCCTGGTGGAAGCTGAGCGGCCCGGTCGCGATCACACCGATCCGGTGGTCGCGCAGTTCCCAGCCGTGGCAGTACGGGCAGTGCGCCACGTCCCGCCCCCAGCGCTCGGCCAGTCCGGGGATCTCCGGCAGCTCGTCGACCAGGCCGGTGGCGATCAGCAGCCGGCGGCCACGGACCGTGCCGTGGCCCGCAAGTGTCACCCGGAACGCGTCGCCGTCCCGGACCGCCGACTCGGCCTGACCGCTGAGCACCTCGGCGCCGTACCCGATGATCTCGGCCCGGCCGGCGGCCAGCAGTTCACCCGGCGGGGTGCCGTCCCGGCCCAGCAGGTTGTGCATGTGTGCGGCCGGCGCGTTCCGTGGTTCGCCGCTGTCCACCACCAGCACCGACCGCCGGGAGCGGGCCAGCGCCAGCGCCCCGCTCAGCCCGGCCGCGCCGCCACCGATCACCACGACGTCGTACGTCTTCTCCATCGCTGGTCGTCCTCTCTCGCCCGTCTCTGCGCCCACCGTGCTCCGGCCCCGGAAGGTTGGCAACTATCGTTGCCGTTATGGCAAAAGCGCTCGCCGCCGTCGGTCCCCGGCTACGTGAACTACGACAGCAACGCGACATCACGCTCACCCGTCTGGCCGAGACCACCGGCATCTCGGTGAGCACCCTGTCCCGGCTCGAGTCCGGCAGCCGCCGGCCCACCCTCGAACTGCTGCTGCCGCTGGCCGAGGCGTACCAGGTCACCCTCGACGAACTCGTGGACGCACCGGAGACCGGCGACCCACGCGTCCGCGCCCGCCCCATCCAGCGCGACGGCCACACCTTCATCCCGCTCAGCCGCAGACCGGGCGGGCCGCAGGCCTTCAAGCAGATCCTGCCGCCCGGACCGGCGCCGTGCGGACAGGAACAGCAGACCCATGAGGGGTACGAGTGGGTCTACGTCCTCTCCGGCCGCGTCCGCCTGCTGCTCGGCGACCACGATCTGCTGCTCGAAGCGGGCGAGGCCGCCGAGTTCGACACCCGCCTGCCGCACGCGCTGTCGAACGCCGGCCCCGAGCCCGCCGAGTTGATCAACATCTTCGGGCCGCAGGGCGAACGCCTCCACGTCCGGGCCCGCAGCACGGGGTCCTGACCCGCCGCCTCATATCCGGCTGAGATCGGCCTCCAAGGGAAAGGGCACGGTCAGCTTGACGACGCCGGCGAAGACGTCGCTCTCCCGGTAGCGCCCCGCCGCCGGATCGAGAATGTAGGTGTAGACCAGAGGCGCACCGGCCGCGGCCTGTTCCACGCGCCAGTAGAACCGGATTCCCGCCTTCGCGTACTGCTCGGCCTTGACGATCCGGTCGGTCGTCTCCGATCCGGGTGAGACGACCTCGACCACCAGAAGCACATGCTCGGGCCGGGTCGGCGTGACGTCGATGGTGTCGGCCCGGTAGACCGTGACGTCCGGACGGCGGTTGTTGAGCGGCACGTCCTGAAGCCGGACGTCGAAGTCGGTGTCGGCGTTCCAGTCCGGACCCGCGGCGGCATCCAGGGCGTTCGCCAGGAGCCGGGCCAGGCGGTTGTGCCGTTTCGACGCGCTCGGGCTCACGAGGACCATCCCATCCACGATCTCGATGCCCGCGCACTGCTCCGGGGTCCACGTCGCGTACTGCTCGGCCGTCACCAGCTCATGCATCCAGGCCGGCGTGACCATCCCGGCAGTCATACACACCTCCCGAACCATGAACGGACACCGGCTTCAAAATACCGGGGCACGTCAGCGGCTGACGACGTTGCGCAGCGGCGTCCCGGCGACGAAGGCGGCCAGATTCTCGGTGAGCAGGTCCGAGGCACCGAGCGGGCGGCCCCCGGCGGCGTGCGGGCTGATGATGACGTTCGGCTCGTCCCACAGGCCGGAGTCCGCGGGCAGCGGCTCGGTGTCGAACACGTCCAGGGCGGCGCCGCCGAGACGGCCGGACCGGATCGCTGTGAGCAGGGCGTTCTCGTCGAGGGTGGTGCCCCGGCCGACGTTGACGACCCAGGCGTGGGCGGGCAGGCGGTCCAGGATCGCGGCGTTCAGCACCCCGGCGGTCTCCGGGGTGGCCGGCAGGATGTTGATCAGGACGTCGGTGGACGGCAGCAGACCCGGCAGGTCGGCGCCGGTCACCACCGGGAAGCCGTGCCGGGTCCCCGCGTGGCGCGCGACCCCGGTCACGTGCGCCCCGAGGGCGGCCAGCAGCGGGGCGAGCGTCGCGGCGATGCCCCCGAAACCCCAGATCAGGACATTGGCTTCGCGGAGCGTACGAAAGGAGCCCGCGTCCCGGACCGGCTGCAGTCCGCCCAGCTCTCCCGCCCAGCGGTGCCCGATCTGTGCCCGGATCAGCAGATTCAACCGGCGGGCGCCGGCCAGCACCAGGGCCAGGGTGTGTTCGGCGACGGTCTGGTCGTGCAGGCCGAGACCGGCGGTGACCAGTACGTCCGGGGCGAACCCGGCCGCCAGCACAGCGTCCGGGCCGGCGGCGAGGGTCTGCACCCAGCGCACCCGCTCGAGCCGCTCGGCGGCGTCGGTCAGGTTCTCCCGGGTGTTGCCCCACACCACCAGTACCTCGGCGTCGAGGTGCTCCTCGGGCAGCGGGCGACGGGTGTCGTAGACGGCGGTCTGCACGCCGGCGGGCAGCTTCGGATCGAGTTCGACGGTGTCGGGCAGCAGAACCTTCATGGCGGCCAGCTTGCCAGTTCGCCCGGCACGCCGGCAGGTCGGCTGACGGCGGGGACCGGCGTCAGCCGCGCTTCTCGTACAGGGCGACGGTGGCTCGTTTCGGCTGCCAGAAGCCGATCCGGCGGTATCCGGTGCCGAGCAGTGGGCGCAGTTCGGGGCGGGCGCTGATCGGGTCGGCGCGGCGGTCGCCGACGACCAGCCAGATCCGTGGGGCCCCGGTGAGATGCCCGATCGCGTCCTGGTGCTCCTCGGCGATCAGCCAGCCCGACCGGGCGGACGGCACCCGGACCAGCGGGTCGGCCGGGGCGGACGGCTGACGGGCCAGGTAGTGATCGGTTCCGGCCCGGATGGCACGGTTCTTCGCCGGATAGACGATCACGTCACCCGGCCGCACCTCAGCTCCGATGATCTTCGCGATCGTGCGGTAGTCGGGTCCATTCTTGGCGGTGGCGAGGCGGACCGCACGCTGGCCGGGCACCGCGACGACGGCGAGCACCAGGAGCACAGCCACGATCCGGGCGACGGTGTGGCGGGGGCGTCCGATGCCGCGCCCGGTCAGGGCCACGGCGGCCAGGATCGCCAGCGGGGCCAGGATCACCAGCAGGTAGCGGGCCACCCACATCGGTGTGGCAAGGGCCGACACCACGGCCAGTACGACCGGTGGGCCGGCCGCCAGCACGACAAGCGGGACCAGCCGGGGCGGCGGCCGCCAGACCGCCAGCACGGCCAGGCCGATCAGGAGCCACACCACTTCCCGGGAGCCGGCGATCTCGGCGGGCATGGCCCGGATCCGGCCCAGCGTGATCGGGTCGACCCAGTGCAGCTGGGTGTCCTGCTGGGTGCTGCCGAGATAGGCGATCGGCAGGATCGGGACGATCGCGGCACCGGCGACGGCCGCCCAGCGCCGCGCCCGGTGGCGCCCCTCCAGCACGATCAGCGCCAGGTGCGCGGCCAGCGTGGTCAGGGCGAGCAGGTGGGACAGGCCCAGCAGCAGCACGCTCAGGCCGTACCAGATCCAGATCTTCGTGCCGCCCCGCCGGACCGCCTCGACCAGCAGGAGGAAGGCGAGGACCGCGAAGAAGCAGGCGAAGGCGTACGGCCGCGCCTCGGCCGCATACCGCGAGGTGTTGGGGACCAGGCAGAGGATGAGGCCGGCGGTGAGCCCGGTGAGCGGGGTGAACATCCGGCGCCCGAGTTCGGCGGTGGTGGCCACGGCCGCGGCCATCGCGATGATCGACGGCAGGCGCAGCGCCAGTTCGGAGGTGCCGGCCAGGGCCGACCAGCCGTGCAGCATCAGGTAGTAGGGGCCGAAGACGGCGTCCAGGTGGGGAAGCAGGTCCAGGATCTGCGCCACCGTGCGGGACGACACCTCGGCGGAGGTGGCCTCGTCCCAGCTGAGGGTGGGACGGTCGGCGCGGAACAGGCCGACAGCGAGCATGAGCAGGCCCGGCAGGACGCTGACCAGCCAGTCGGGGCGCCGCGGCCGGCTCGGTAGCGCCGGTGTGGGTGCCCGGCTCGTCACCGCGACCGCCTCCGGTCTCGTTCTGGTCTGCGTGTCGCTCACCCTGTCACCCCCGGCTGATGCCCCGTCCCCATCGGTGAGTGACACGTCGAACGGGGGTGGTGCGGATCATTCGAGCCGCACCCGGGTTCCCACAGTCGACGTCATTAGTCAGCGGAAGCGCCGCATTCGTGACGGCGATGGCACTTTCCGGCGAGGCTATCGCAGGATTCGGGTCAACTCGGCGTCCGAACCGATGGCCTCGCGGCGGGCCGGGTCGGCCACGTACTGCCGCAGGATCCAGGCCAGGTACTCCGGGTCGCCGGAGGGCATGTCGACATCGGCGCCCGCGCGCGCGTCCCGTAGCCGGACCACGGACGGCACCGCCCGGAACCGGCGGATCCGGGTACCGGTCGACACGACGGTCACGCCGTCACCGGCGAGAGCCTCCCACAAGACCTCTTTGGTAGCCGTCGGCCGGCGGATCCGGACCCCGTTCCGGTCGAGGCGCACCCCGGAGCCGCGCAGCGCGGCGAACCAGAAGGACACGAGGAAGACGAGGATCAGCAGCGTCGGCAGCCAGGACCACACCTCACCGAGCCACAACCGGTCACTCCGGACCAGGTCGCCGATCCGCTCGGCGAATACCACCGTGCCCCAGAGGACGGTGAGCGCACCGGCCATCAGCAGCGGGGTGTGCAGGACCTCGTTGATCACGAATCCGGACGGTCCCGCGTCGATCCGGAGGTGTGTCCTCAGATTCAGATGCCCGACGAACAGGACAGCGGCGAGGAACAACGCACCGAAGAAGGCGCCGATGCTCACCCATACGATCTCGACCGCCTGCACCGCGGTCCCCAGCGCCGCCGTCACCAGCAGGACGCCCAGCAGAAACCACCATCGGTGCCGGGCGGCCAGCCCGTAGAAGACGATCACCAGTGCAGCGTACGGACGAAGCGCCACCGGCGATGTCCGGCGCGGGCAGCCGGCGCGAACGACCGCGGTGCCGGATGCACCGCGGCCGTCCGGCGGAGGGTCAGCTGCCGATCGGGCCGCCGTCCTTGCGCCAGGTCACGACGACGCCGGGCTTGGCGAAGTCGCCATCGGGCCAGACCGAGGCCGGCTTCTCGACGGTCGCACCGGTGATCTCGCCCGGGTGCTGGACCGCGACGAAGACCGACTTGTCGTCCGCGGTGATGAACGGGCCGCAGGTCTCGGCGCCCTTCGGGACGGTCAGGAACTGGCGCAGGTGACCGCGCTCCTTGCCCTCGATCGGGGTGGCGAACAGGCCGTCGTTGCTGCCCAGCGCGTTGCCGTCGGTCGAGATCCACAGGTTGCCGGCGCTGTCGAAGGCGACGTTGTCGGGGCAGGAGATCGGGGAGACGGCGTTCTTGTCGTACCCGCCGAAGTAGGTGTCGGCGGCTTTCGGGTCGCCGCAGACGATCGGCAGCTGCCACGAGAAGGTGGTGCCGGTGTGGTCGCCGCGGTCCTCGGTGATCTCGAGGATGTGGCCGTGCTTGTTGGCGTTGCGCGGGTTGGCCTCGTCGGCGACCGCGTTCGTTCCGACACCGCGGTTGGAGTTGTTGGTCATCGCCGCGTAGATCTTGCCGGTACGCAGGCTCGGCTGGACGTCCTCGGGACGGTCCATCTTGGTGGCGCCGACCGCGTCACCGGCGAGCCGGGTGAAGGTGAGCACGTCGATCGCGGTCATGCCGGGGACGTACGACCGGTTGCCGGACACCAGCTTGATCCACTGGCCCTTGCCGTCGAACTTGCCGTCGGCGGGCAGCTTGCCGGTGCCGTCGATCTCGGTGGCCGGGCTGTCGCCGGTGACCTTGGCGACGTAGAGGGTGCCCGACTCGAGCAGGGTCAGGTTGTGCTTGCGGGCCCACGGCGCGTCGCTGTCGATGTACTTCTTGTCGGAGACGAACTTGTACAGGTAGTCGAAGCGCTCGTCGTCGCCCATGTACGCGACGACCTTGCCGTTCTTCGCGACGATGACGTTGGCGCCCTCGTGCTTGAAGCGGCCCATCGCGGTGTGCTTGCGGGGGCGGCCGTGCGGGTCGAACGGGTCGACCTCGACGATCCAGCCGAACCGGTTCGCCTCGTTGGGGTGCAGGGCCAGGTCGAAGCGCTCCTGCGCGCGTTCCCACTTGCGGTTGCCGCTCGGGTACCGGGCGGTGGTGGAGATGCCGTAGCGGGCCAGCTTCGGCTTGACGTCGGCCGCGACGGCGTCGCCACCGACGAAGTACTGGTTGAAGTTCTCCTCGCCGGACAGCACGGTGCCCCACGGGGTGACACCACCGGCGCAGTTGTTCAGCGTGCCGATGACGATCTTGCCGGACGGGTCGGCGGCGGTCTTCACGAGCGCGGAGCCGGCGACCGGGCCGGTCAGCTTGAACTCGGTCGCCAGCGCGGTGATGCGGCGGTTGTAACGCCGGTCCTTGCCCTTGTACACCTCCCACTTGCCGCTGCGGCCGGGACGGGTGATCTGCACGACGGAGAGGCCGTGCGCCGCCATGGCGATCTTCAGCTGCTCGACGCTGAGGTTGTCGAGGCTGGTGAAGCCACGGAACATCAGGTCCTCGTTGGTGTACTCGTGGTTGACCACGAGCAGGGCGCATTCCTTGTCACCGGGGATCGGGATCACGCCGACGAAGTCGTTGTTGTAGCCGAACTGCTTCGACTGGGCGGCCGCGGTCTGGTTGTCGATGTCGAACGCGGGCGCGCCGGGCACGACGGGGTCGCCCCAGCGGATGACCACGTGCGACTCGTAGCCGGCCGGGATGGTGACCTGGTCGAGGGTGTTCGGCGGGACGGTCTCGAAGGTCAGCTTGCCGGCCCTGTGGTGATGCCGGCCGCCGCCGTGCCCGAGAGCACCGCCGACGGCCGGAGCGGCCGCGGCGGGCGAGGCGGCCGCGAGTGCGGAACCACCGAAGCCGAGAACCATGGCGCCGACGGCACCGGCGCGGACGACCCCACGGCGGCTCATCTCGGCGTTGACCACATCACCCAGGTACGGGTTGTCCGACTGGTTCGGTACGGGGTGGTCACACGCGTTGCCACATCGGTACAGACAGGTCATCGCGTCGCGGCTGCCACCGCTGTGTCCCAGCAGCGGCAGCAGTCGACGGCTGAAGTCTGGCATATCGGTTCGTTCTCCTCGGTCCATCGTCACCATGCGATGACGGGCTGAGCGGACGCTAGAAGGCCCGGTGGACGCCGAGCACCCAGCTCGGGTGGAACCCAGGTGAACGAGGCATGAACGTCCGTCTGGTCCCTCAAGTGCCACCGCGATTCGCGGAAGGATGCGCCGACGATAACAGCGGATCCACGCTCGTTAACGCTAACAAGTTAAGTTTCCTGGCATTTCAGCGCTGCAAACATCGACCCAGAACTCTTGACAGCGGTATCGATGTTTGCGTACACATTGCTGAACCCGTCCACCGGAAACACTTCTGAAACCGTTGCGATCCGCACCGGAGGACCCCACATGCGCAGAATCCCCTACCGCCTCGCGGGCGCGGCCGCCGTTCTGGTCTCGCTCCCGCTCGCGGTCTCGCCGCCGGTCGTCGCCTACGCCGCCGAACCGGACTACACCATCACCGTGGACCCCGCCGCGACCGGCGCGGCCATCCCGAAGTCCATGTACGGCGTCTTCTTCGAGGACATCAACTACGCGGCCGACGGCGGCCTCTACGCCGAGCTGGTCCGCAACCGCTCGTTCGAGTTCAACGCCACCGACGCCGCCGGCTACCACGGACTGACCGCGTGGACGGTGGCCGGCTCGGCCGCGGTGACCAACGACGACCAGCGCCTCAACGAGCGCAACCGCAACTACCTCACGGTGACCGGCGCGACCGGCCTCACCAACGCCGGATACAACACCGGCCTCGCCGTCGCCCGCTCGGAGCACTACCGGTTCTCCGTCTGGGCGCGGGCCGGGGCGGCGACGTCTCTCGAGGTCGCGCTGCAGACCGCGGACGGCACCGCGCTCTCCGCGCCGCTGAAGGTCACGGTCTCCGGCGACATGTGGAAGAAGTACACCGGCACCCTGCGGGCCACCGCCACCAGCGACGCAGCCCGGCTGACGGTCCGGACCTCCGGGAGCGCGCGGCTCGACGAGATCTCGCTGTTCCCGCGGGACACCTACCAGGGACGCGCCAACGGCCTGCGCAAGGATCTGGCGGAGAAGATCGAGGCGCTCAAGCCCGGTTTCGTGCGCTTCCCCGGCGGCTGCCTGGTCAACACCGGCGACATGTACCAGTACACCGCCGCCAACAACTACCCGCGCGCCCGGTCCTACCAGTGGAAGGACACCGTCGGGCCGGTCGAGACGCGGGCCACCAACAAGAACTTCTGGGGCTACAACCAGACCTACGGACTCGGCTACTACGAGTACTTCCAGTTCTCCGAGGACATCGGTGCCATGCCGCTGCCGGTGGTGCCCGCCCTGGTGACCGGCTGCGGGCAGAACCGGGCCACGGTCGACGAGGCGCTGCTGCAGCAGTACATCCAGGACACCCTCGACCTGATCGAGTTCGCCAACGGCGCGACCACCACGACGTGGGGCAAGCTGCGCGCCGACATGGGCCACCCGAAGCCGTTCGGCCTCACCACGATCGGCGTCGGCAACGAGGAGAACCTGCCCGAGGAGTACTGGGCGAACTTCCTCAAGTTCGAGGCCGCCATCAAGGCGAAGCACCCGGACATGGTCGTGGTCAGCAACTCCGGCCCGGACGACCAGGGCAGCACGTTCGAGAACCTGTGGGCCAAGAACCGGGCGCACGGCTCCGACATGGTCGACGAGCACTACTACAACAGCCCGGCCTGGTTCCTGCAGAACAACAGGCGCTATGACGCGTACGACCGCAATGGTCCCAAGGTCTTCCTCGGCGAATACGCGTCGCTGGACAACAAGCTGTACAACTCCCTGGCCGAGGCCGCCTACATGACCGGCCTCGAGCGCAACGCCGACGTGGTGAAGATGGCGTCCTACGCGCCGCTGCTCGCCAACATCGACAACGTGCAGTGGAAGCCGGACATGATCTGGTTCGACAACGACGAGTCGTGGGGCTCCACCAGCTACCAGGTGCAGAAGCTGTTCATGAACAACGTCGGCGACAAGGTCCTGCCGTCGACGGCGACCGGCGCGGTGGCCCAGCCGAAGCCGATCACCGGTGCGATCGGGCTCTCGACCTGGCGTACCGCCGCGGTCTACGACGACGTCAAGGTCACCCGGCCGGACGGCACCGTGCTGTTCAGCGACGACTTCGGCGACGGCAACGCGGACGGCTGGACCTCGGTGACCAACCGCGGCAACTGGGCGGTGACCGGCGGCGGCTACACCCAGACGACCACGGACACCGAGGACACCATGGTCAAGGCCGCGACCATCAGCGAGACCGATTACGACTACACCCTGAAGGCCACCAAGACGGCCGGCGCCGAAGGTTTCCTGGTCGCGTTCGGCATCAAGGAGACCGGCCAGTTCTACTGGTGGAACCTGGGTGGCTGGAACAACACCCAGGGCGCCGTCGAGAAGGGGATCACGTCCGCCAAGGAGCAGATCCTCACCAAGCCGAACACCGTCACGACCGGGCAGACCTACGACCTCAAGGTTCAGGTACGGGGTACGAAGGTCACCCTGATCCTGGACGGCGTCGAGTGGGCCTCCTTCGACGACAACGGCGTGACCGAGCCGTTCGCACAGGTCGTCACGGAGGACACCAAGAGCGGCGAGATCATCGTCAAGGTCGTCAACGCGCAGGACACCCCGGCGGTCACGAAGATCGACCTGGGTGGGCGCAAGGTGGCCCGTACCGCGAAGCAGACCGTGATCACCGGTGACCCGGGCGAGCAGAACACCCGGTCCGCCGAGCCGATCCTGCCGGTCACGTCGACGGTCGGCGGCATCGGCTCCACCTTCACACGGGAGTTCCCCGCGAACTCGGTCACCTTCCTGCGCATCCGGACCCGATGAGGAGCCCGATCATGAACCGCCGAACCATCCTGACGGGCGGCGCCGTGGGTGCCCTCGCCGTCGTCCTGCCCGTGAGTGCCGACGGCGCGCCGCAGCCCGGCGCACTGCCCGATGATGCTGAGATCTACAGTGTGCCGACCGCCGACCCGCTGATCAGCCAGCGCGCCGACCCGTGGATCACCAGGCCGGTCAACGGCACCTACTACTTCACCGGCTCGGTCCCGGAGTACGACCGCCTGGTCGTACGCGGGGCACCCACCATCGACGGCCTGGCCACCGCCGAGGAGTCGGTGATCTGGCGCCGGCCCGCGAGCGGCAAGATGGGCGGGCACATCTGGGCGCCGGAGCTGCACCGGATCGGCGGCAAGTGGTACATCTACTTCGCCGCCGGTGACTCCGACGACGTGTTCCGGATCCGCACGTACGTGATGGAGTCGGCGCTCGACGACCCGCGCGACCCGGCCGGCTGGGTCCTCAAGGGCCAGCTCGCCACCGAGTGGGAGGGGTTCACACTCGACGCCACCAGCTTCACCCACAAGGGGAAGCAGTACCTGGTGTGGGCGCAGAGCGAGCCGGAGATCGCGGTCAACACCAGCCTCTACATCGCCGAGATGGCGAACCCGTGGACGTTCAGGAGCAAGCCGACCCGGATCGCCACGCCCACGAAGAGCTGGGAGATCATCGGGTTCAAGGTCAACGAGGGCGCGGCGGTGCTGATCCGCAACGGGAAGGTGTTCATCACCTACTCGGCAAGCGCCACCGACGCCAACTACTGCATGGGCCTGCTCACCGCGTCCGCCTCGTCGGACCTGCTGAAGCGGGAGAGCTGGACGAAGAGCCCGGATCCGATCTTCGTCTCCAACGAGAAGACGAAGCGCTACGGCCCCGGCCACAACTCGTTCACGGTCGCCGCGGACGGGAAGACCGACGTGCTGGTCTACCACGCCCGGGACTACAAGCAGATCACCGGCGACCCGCTGTACGACCCCAACCGGCACACCCGGGTGCAGAAGCTCTACTGGCACGAGGACGGGACGCCGCTGTTCGGCATCCCGGTCGGGTCGGGCGGGCCGATCGTGCGGCTGTCGCCGTCGGACCGGCCGCGCTCGTTCGTCAAGCACGTGGGTGACGCGTTCCAGGTCGCCCACGCGCCGCGGGAACTGGAGCTGACCCAGTTCCGGTTCGTCAAGGCGGCCGACGGCACCGAGACGGTCCAGTCCGTCGACCAGCCCACCAAGTTCCTGGTGGTGAGCGGGACGACCGTGTCGCTCGGCGCGACCGGCACGCCGGTGACCCGGATCGCCGCCCGCGGGGGCGGCGTGAACATCCGCGTCGCACCCGGCCAGTTCCTGCACCACCGCAACGGTCAGCTCACCGTCGCCGCCAAGGCGACGGCGTTCCGGCTGAGCTAGGTTCCTCCCGCGAAGGGCGCGCCGCGACAACGGCGCGCCCTTCGTGATCTCTTTCTCAATAAGAGGACTCTCCCACCGGTCCGGCAGGTCCTGCTCACCCTCGGCCGCTTCGGTTCCTGAAGCGTCGCCTTCGTGGAGGAGATTCCTCATGCTGTCCGCATCCAGCACACCGGTCATCGAGGCCACCCTGCCCGTCGTCGGCGAGCACCTCGACACCATCGCCGCCGAGTTCTACCGGACGATGATCGGCGAGAACCCAGAGCTGCTGAACCTGTTCAGCCGCAGCGCGCAGGCCACCGGCGAGCAACGCAGCGCGCTCGCCGGGGCGGTCGCCGCCTACGCCGCCCACCTGATCGGCGCGGGCCCACGAGGGGTGGCGTTCGAGCATGTCGTCGAACGGATCGCGCAACGGCACTGCGCGCTCGGCATCCGCCCCGAGCAGTACACGATGGTCGGCCGCTACCTGCTGCGCGCGGTCGGCACGGTGCTCGGCGACGCCGTCACGCCCGAGATCGGCGCCGCATGGGACGAGGTCTACTGGATCTTCGCGGCGCGGCTGATCGGCCGGGAGGCGCGCATCTACGCCGAGGCCGGGGTGGACGGGCGCGACCCGTGGCGCACCTTCACGGTCGCGCAGCGCATCACCGAGGCGCACGACACCGTCTCGTTCGTGCTGGTGCCGGCGGACGGCGGCCCGGCACCTGACTTCCGTCCCGGGCAGTACGTGACCGTCGCGGCCGACCTGCCCGGCGCGGGCCGCCAGCTCCGGCAGTACTCGCTGTCGCAGGCCGCGACCGGCGGCACCCTGCGGATCACCGTCCGGCGGGTGCGCGGCACCGGCGGGGCCCCGGACGGGGTGGTCTCCGGATTCCTGCACGACCATGTCCGCGCCGGCGACGAGATCTCGATCAGCCGCCCGTACGGCGACCTCGTCCTGCACCCCGGCACCGAGCCGCTCCTGCTGATCAGCGCCGGCGTAGGAGTCACCCCGATGGCGTCGATCCTGGAACACGTGGCGCGTACCCAGCCGACCCGGGCGGTGACCGCGGTGCACGCCGATCGCAGCCCGGACCGGCACCCGCTGCGCGCCGACATGGCCGTCAACGGGTCCCGGCTGCGCTCGTTCCGCAGCCTGTACTGGTACGAGGAGCACGCCGGTGAGCCGGGCACGTACCCCGGCCGGGTCGACACCGACCTCATCCCGGTCCACCCGGATGCCGTGGTCTATCTGTGCGGGCCGGCGCCGTTCATGCGGACGGTCCGGGCCGGGCTGCACCTGCGCGGTGTCCCCGACGAGCGGATCCGCTACGAGGTGTTCGGCTCGGAGCAGTGGCGGCCGGTCCCGGCGCCCGCCGCAGCCTGAACAGGCCCTCAGGTCGGCCCCTGCCGGGTCGATAGGGCGGGGCGTGTTCACCGTCGAAGCCCCCCAGATCACCGCCCCGCCGGCGGCCGGCCTCCGGGACCGTGCCGTGGACGCGTCAGCGCTGGCGTTCATGCACGTCGACCGGTCCGGAGTGATCCAGGACTGGAACCCGGCCGCCGAGCGGCTGTTCGGCTGGACCCGTGACGAGATCATCGGCAGTCGCCTGGCCGACACGATCATTCCACCGGCGCTGCGGTCCGCCCACCACGCCGGGTTCGCGCGGCGGCTGGTCGGCGGCGACAGCGGTGGCCTCGGACATCCCATGGAGGTGCCGGCGGTCCACCGCGACGGCTCCGAGCTGCGCATCACCCTGACCGTGGACGCGCTCGACGACGAGGGGTTCTTCGCGTTCGTCACCGACCGGACCGACGGGCACCGGGCCCAGCAGGAACTGCAGCGCAGCAACACGCTGATCAGCGCGATCCTGCAGCACACCACCGCCATGATCTCGGCGAAGGACCTGAACGGCCGCTACCTCTTCGTCAACGGGGAGTACGAGCGGATCTTCCAGGTCACCGCCGCCGACATGGTCGGCCGGGTCGAGGCCGACCTGGTGTCCGCCTCGGTCGCCGCGGTCGGCAGCGGCCACGACCAGGAGGTCATCGCCAGCGGCACCGCCAAGACGGTCCTCGAGGAGCTGCCGTTCGGTGAGGAGATCCGCCAGTACGTGGTCACCCGGGTGCCGTTGACCGACCCGGACGGCTCCGTCTACGGGGTCTGCACCATCGCCATCGACGACACCCAGCGGCGGCGCAGCCAGGACGCGATCGCGGCCGGCGAGCAGCGCTTCTGGAACACCGTCAACAACGCGCCCGGCATGCTCTACCAGTTCCGGATGGAGCCGTCCGGCGAGACGTCGTTCACCTTCGTCTCCGACGGCTCCCGGGACGTCCTGCAGGCCGAGCCCGAGGCGCTCGTCCAGTCCGCCGACCTCGTGCTGAGCACCATCACCGAGGAGGACCGGGACGGGTTCAACAGCAGCGTGCTGGCATCGGCGCAGACCCTGCAGCCGTGGGACTGGCACGGCAGCGTGATCCTCCCCGACGGCTCCCGGCGCTGGCTGCACGGCGTGTCCCGCCCGCACCGTGAGCCCGGCGGCGCGACCGTCTGGGACGGCATGCTGCTGGACCGGACCCGGGAGCGCAACACCGAACTCGACCTGGAAGCCCTGCGAGGTGATCTCGCCGGCCTGGTGGAGCGCCTCGCCGTACTGTCCGTGTCGGTCCCGGCCGGCCCCGAGCCGGTTCCCGCACTGTCCGCGCTGGTGACCGGGAAAGACCAGGAGTCGCTGTTCGACCTGTGGCGTGCGGCGCTGCGCGGCGAGGGAGCCGACGGTCTGCTGGCCGGGCACGAGAGCCGGCTCCTGGTCCGGCTGCGCCCGAGCGGCCGGGACGACATCGCGATCTCCTGCTTCCGGGTCGGCCGGCCCACGCTCGGCGGATCGGCATGACCGCACCACCCGGCCCCCGTCTGCCCCGCAAGCTCGGCGAGATCGGCATTCCGATGAAGCCGCTGCCGGCCTCGGCCGCCCTCAGTGACATCGTGGCCGGGCTCGCCGCCGACAATCTCGCCCCCGGCGTGATCATCGAATCCCTGGACGGACACCGGCTGCTCAGCCGGACGGCCGTCGACCGGCTCCGCGGCGTCCCGGCGCTCCCGCGCACCGCCGGTGAGCTGGTCGGCGGGACCGGCCTGCAACTGCCCGCCGACACCGACATCGACGTCGCCGCCGAGGCCGCCCTGGCTCGCCCGGCCGCCGACCGCGACGAACCGGTACTTGTCGTCTGGCCGGACGGCCGGCACGGCATCGCGCCCATCGTCGACCTGCTCGCCGCCATGGCCGGCCGGTTCGCCAGGCTGTCCCGGACCGATCAGCTCACCGGCCTGCCCAACCGGGCCACCGCACACGCCGAGGGCCAGCGGCGGCTCGACGCGGGAAGCCTGATCGCGGTCGTCCACCTGGGTCTGGACCGGTTCCAGGACGCCAACGACGTGCTCGGCCACCACGGCGCCGACACGCTGCTGCACCGGGTCGCCACCGCGTTGCGGGCCGCTCTCGGCCCCGGCAACCTGGCCGCACGCCTCGACGGCGACCAGTTCGTGGTGCTGCTGTCCGACCTGCCGGCCGGTCAGACCGCGCACAGCGCCGGACGCCGCCTGGCCGCCGGCATCCAGGGCCCGCACCCGATCGACGGCCTGCCGATCAGCGTGGAGGCCAGCATCGGGATCAGCCACGCCGACCACCACGACGTCACGGTGCTGATGCGGCGGGCCGCCGCCGCGATGCGCCGGGCCAAGCACGAACGTACCGGCGTCGTCGAGTGGACCCCGAGTCTCGACACCAACCAGCGGGTCGACCTGCGGCAGCTGACCGAGTTGCGCGCCGGGCTGCGTACCGGGAACCTGCGGCTGCACTACCAGCCGCTGCACGACGCCGGCAGCCGGGTGATGCACGGCACCGAGGCACTGGTGCGCTGGCAGCACCCCCAGCGTGGTCTGCTGCCGCCGGGAGTCTTCCTGCCCGACGCGGAACGCTCCGACGTCATCCTGGAACTCACCGACTGGGTGCTGGCCGAGGCGCTGCGCCAGGCGGCGGTCTGGCGTGCCCAAGGCCACCACCTGCCGGTGTCGGTCAACCTGCCGCCCGCCTACCTGGCCCAGGACCGGGCGGTCGGGACCATCCTGGCCCTCCTCGACCTGGAGGGCGTACCGGCGTCGATGCTGACCGTGGAGATCACCGAGACGGCGGTCCTCACCCGGCAGGATCAGGTGGCGGCGCAGCTGGCCGAGTTGCGCTCGCGCGGCGTACGGGTGGCGATCGACGACTTCGGCACCGGGTACACATCGCTGGGCCTGCTCCCCCAGCTGCCGATCGACGAGTTGAAGATCGACCGGTCGTTCGTGATGCGGATGCTCGACTCACCCGCCCACGCCACGATCATCAACTCGGTGATCGCGATCGCGAAGGCGCTCCGCCTGACCGTGGTCGCCGAGGGCGTCGAGGACGAACCGACGGCCGCCGCACTGGCCGCGGCCGGTGTCGACCTGCTGCAGGGGTTCGGCCTCAACCGCCCCCAGCCACCGCACCTCGTCCCGGCCCTGCCCGGCCTGTCCACCGGCTCCTACGCTGCCGTCTGAGCCACCAGGCG
The DNA here is from genome assembly GCF_040639655.1 of Actinoplanes sp. NPDC023801. Classification (NCBI taxonomy): domain Bacteria; kingdom Bacillati; phylum Actinomycetota; class Actinomycetes; order Micromonosporales; family Micromonosporaceae; genus Actinoplanes; species Actinoplanes sp. NPDC023801. Next base: position 208,456 of record NZ_JBFAAI010000003.1, read on the forward strand.
AGTCGTCACCCGGGCGGTCCACCCGCACCTCCCGTAACCGCCGGCCGTTGATCATTCCGGCGGCCACCCGGGCTGCGACGAGGCGGAAGGAGCCGGATCATGACGGCCGTCGACGCGGTGGTGGTCGGCTCCGGGCCGAACGGGCTGGCGGCCGCGCTCGTCCTCGCCGCCGCCGGGCTGCAGGTGGAGGTGCACGAGGCAGCCGGGACGTACGGCGGTGGCACGCGCACCGAGGAACTGACCCTGCCCGGGTTCCGGCACGACGTGTGCTCGGCGGTCCACCCGATGGCCGTGGCGTCACCGTTCTTCGCCGCGTTCGACCTGGCCGGCCACGGCGTCGAACTGCTGTACCCGGAGGTCTCCTACGCCCATCCGCTGGACGGCGGCCGGGCCGGCATCGCCTGGCGTGACCTGGACCGTACCGCTGACAGCCTCGGCCCGGACGGGCCCGCCTGGCGTGGCATGCTCGCCCCGCTGGTCCGGCGATGGCCCTCGCTGATTGACACCGTCATGTCGGATCTGCGCGGCGTACCGCGGAACCCGGCGGCCGCACTGTGGCTCGGCGCGCGCATGGCCGAGCAGGCCACACCGCTGAGCCGGGCCCGTTTCCACGGCCCGATCGCTCCGGCGATGCTGGCCGGGGTGAACGCGCACGCGATCACCTCACCCCGCGCCCCGGCGGCGGTCGGCGCGGGCCTCGTCCTGGCGACCCTCGGGCACGCCGTCGGCTGGCCACTCCCCCGCGGCGGCAGCGCGGCCATCGCCGGCGCCATGGCCGCCGCGCTGACCGCCCACGGCGGCCGGATCGTGACCGGGCACCGGATCGACAGCCTGGCCCAGCTGCCGAAGGCGCGGACGGTCCTGTTCGACACGGCGCCCGGCGAGCTGCTGCGCGTCGCCGGACCGGAACTGCCCGCACGGTACGCCGGCCAGCTGCGCCGGTTCCGCCACGGCGGTGCCGTCTGCAAGGTCGACTTCGCAATGTCCGGACCGGTCCCCTGGTCGGCGCCCGACTGCCACCGGGCCGGAACCCTGCACCTGGTCGGTACCCGCGCCGAGGCGATCGCCGCCGAGGAGGCTGTCGCCGCCGGCCGGCACCATCCCCGGCCGTACGTGCTGGCCGTCCAGCCCGGGGTGGTCGACGCGGGCCGCGCACCGGAGGGCAAACAGACCTTCTGGACGTACGCCCACGTGCCGAACCGTTCGCAGCGCGACGTCAGCGATCTGGTGATCGCCCAGGTGGAGCGCTTCGCGCCAGGTTTCCGGGACCTGATCCTGGCCCAGCACGTCTCGACCGCCACCGCGGAGGAGGCGCGCAACGCCAACTACGTGGGCGGTGACATCTCCGGCGGTGCGACCACGCTGCGGCAGCTGCTGATGCGCCCGGTACCGCGCTGGGACCCGTACGAGACGCCGCTGCCCGGCGTCTACCTATGCTCGGCCTCGACACCGCCGGGCCAGGGCGTGCACGGTATGGCCGGGCTGCACGCCGCCACCCGGGCCCTGCGGCACCTCGGCATCCGGACCGACCCGCTCGACCTGCTGCGCACCCTCCGCCCGGACATCCGTCGACATGACGAGCTCGGCGCTCCCCAGCCGACCCGGTGACCGCCCCGGCACGCGGCCGGCCCGATCACTCCACCGTCGGAGGTGGCGGCGACATGGATCCGGCACCGATCGGCATCACGTGTCTCGCCCCGCACCATCACGTGTCTCGCCCGCTTCGAGCGGAGAAGGAACGCGTGCGCCGATGGCCTCCAGTTCCTGAACGGCCCATTCCCGGATGGGCGGCGGCCAGTCACCCCACGAGATCAGGTTCAGGAAGACGCGTGACCTTGTCCCGTTGATCGCGGCGAACGCCCGCAGACACCGCCGGGCACTGGGCAGATCGTTGTCGGCATACACGAAACGCAGAAACTGCCGCTCCAGCGTCTCCACCGAGTCGTCGAATCTCACCTGCGCCAGGACGTCGATGACATGCCACGGATTCGGTACGCGCAGGGACGAATCGAGGAGTTCGCAGAGCACCGGGCCCACCTCGGCGACTCCGGCCGCGCCCGCCAGTCCGATGATCGCCTCGAACTCCGCCCAGCGTCCCTGGGCAGCCAGCCGCCGCACCATCGACGGCGCCAGGAGCGCGAACTCCGGCCCCGGCATCAGGGGCAGCGCCTCCCGTACCGCCTCGCCGTCCAGAGGACCTCGGGGCAGCAGGCTGACGAGAGACGCGACGGCACTGTCGATCTCTCCGGGGCCCGCCACTTCCCCGTCGAAAGCCGGTGGGTCACCGCCCCGCCCGGGCCAGGGCGAGGCGATGCGACCGGCCTGGATCAGGGCGCGTGACTCACGGCTGTTGCGGTACGCCAAGGGGATGACGGTCAGCGGAAGCTCTTCCCCCGTCGACTTCGACCGGACCTGCACCGGCCGCGCGTTACGCGGGCCGGGCCCGTTCGCCATCCACTGGCTCAGCGGAACCTCTCCACTCCCGAAAGGATGATCGATGACGACCAGAAGATCATCCAGGCGAATCAACGTCACTCCCCACCACGGCCACCGACGACGAATGGCAGCGATCACGACATATGTTGCCCGGATTGAGACCGATGAAGAAGAAACGCCTGCGCAGTTGCCTCCAGATACTCCAGCAAGGGGATCAGCAGAGTAGGCCCAAGCCCGCGTAAACACCACAGGTTGATGCTCGGCTTCCTTCATCAGGAGTGACATCACCGGCTCACCGCAGCCGCCGCACCCGTCACTCGAGATAGACGCCAGTCCTGACATCGTAGTAGAACGTCTCCCAGAAGCTTTCAGCAGATGACGAGAAAACGACATCGTCAATAGCCAGGACTCGCTCTCGAATATGATCGGCGATCACATCGCAGTAGTCGAAATCCTCAACCATGCTCCAGTCCGGCCAGCACAACTCGCTGACCACTCGAACACATTCGGAGAATTGATCGAGCGAGGAATTCGCCGGGGACACGCTTCCGAGATCATTGACAACCGAAATCTTCAGGCTGTCCAGGTCTATTATGAACTTCCCACCCCAGGCAGCACTTCCGAACAAGACCCTCCCGAGATCAGGGCCCTCCTCAAATTGCGCCGTATCCAGCACGGCGTAGAGGCCGTCAATGAAATCTTCGGGCACTCCGGGGTCGAGCAACCTGGCAGCCAGCCATGGTGGCACGCCGGACTCAGATCGGAGGCTCACCATCCTGAAACGGGCGTTACCTTCACTCACGGAAACTCCCAGCCCCTTCTCCAACCTGGACGAGTCACTCCTGGATATGTCGGCACACTATCGACCGAACACCTCGCCAGCTGACCGAGACAACGGTGCGCCGCAGCCAGACCTACACAGCTGGACAACACCGCTGCCACCACACCCGCGAGACCACGGTGCGCGACAGCCGGAGCTGACCTAGCACGGGCGTCGGGATTCGCCGGAACGGCCCTGGCTCGGCGTACCGATCGCGCTCGTCGGGGTCCCGATCAGCCTGCCGCTTCGCCGGAAGTGACTCCGGAGTCGACACCGGAGGAGGCGCTGGAAGAGGCGCTGGGGAGGAAGTCGGCGCGGTTCAGGGTGGCGGTTCGGCGGCGGTACTCCTTGGCCTTGCCCGGCCAGTTCGTCACGACGCGGCCGGTGGCGGTGCGGTACCAGGACTGGCAGGTCGTCCAGACGCTTCCGGCGAGGCGGGACTGGATCTCGCTGTCGTAGCCGGCCGCCACGTCCGGACGTACCGCCAGGGTGTCTCCGGCCGCGACCGCACGCACCGCCTGAGTGATCCACCGGGCCTGGGCCTCGTGGAAGTAGATGACGGAGGTGTTGCCGGTGTTGGTGTTGGGCCCGTAGACCAGGAACATGTTCGGGAAGCCGGGGACCGCGAGACCGAGGTAGGCGTGCGCGCCGTCGCGCCATTCGCCGGCGAGCCGGTGGCCGTCCTGGCCGGTGACCTCGATGGGGACGAGGAACTCGGTGGCGGCGAAGCCGGTGCCGTACACGAGGATGTCGCACGGATGCTCGACGCCGTCGGCGGTGCGGATGCCGGCCGGGGTGACGGCGACGATCTTCTCGGTGATCAGGTCGACGTCGGGGCGGGCCAGGGTGGGCAGCCAGGCGTTGGTGAACAGCAGCCGTTTGCAGCCCATCGCCTCGTCGGGGGTGACCTTGGCACGTAGTTCGGGGTCGCGGATCTGCCACCGGCGCTGCACCCAGGCGTACGCGCGGATGAAGCCGTTCGCGGCACGGTTGCCGCGCAGCGCTGCGCCGGGCACCAGGGTGAGTCCCCAGGTGGCGGCGCGGGAGAGCAACATCAGGGCGGGGATCCGGCGGTACGCGGCCTTGCGGAACCGGCTGTAGCGACGGTCCGGTTTGGGCACCGTCCAGGGGGCGGTGCGCTGGTAGACGTCGATGTGAGCGGCTCGGCCGGCGATGGCGGGCACCAGCTGGATGGCGCTGGCCCCGGTGCCGACGACCGCGACCCGGCCGCCCTCGATCGGGACACCGGACGTCCAGTGGGCGGTGTGGACGGCGACTCCGGCGAACGTGTCGGCGCCCGGCAGTGCGGGAATCGACGGGCGGGACAGCTGGCCGACCGCGGGGATCAGGACGTCCGCGTCGAGCTGTTCGCCGTCGGCGAGCGAGATCGCCCAGGTGCCGCCGGCCCACCGCGCCGAGGCCACCTCCGCACCGAGGCGCACCAGCCCCGACACGCCTGATCTGTCCGCGACGTCTTCCAGATAGGCAAGGATCTCGTCGTGCGGCGGGTAGCGCCGGGACCAGCCGGGGTTCAGCGCGAAACTGTAGGAGTACAGCGGCGCCGGTACGTCGCACGCGCACCCGGGATAGGCGTTGTCGCGCCACACGCCGCCGATCCGGTCGGCCTTCTCCAGGACGACGATGTCCGTGAACCCGGCTTTGAGCAGTTCGGCGGCGACCGCCACCCCGCCGAAACCGGCACCGATGATCGCGATCCGGGTCATGGCCGCCTTCCGATGGTCAGTCGCAGTGCCGCGGGGGCGGTGGCGGGCACGACCGGGTCGCGCGGCGCCACCGGTTCGATCGGGAGATAGCCGGACGACGGGCGGGGATCGGCGTCGCCACGGTTCGGCCAGAGCGCCACGGCCCGTTCGGCGAGGGCGGTGATCGTCAGGGACGGGTTGACGCCCAGGTTGGCGGCGACCGTCGAGCCGTCGATGACATGCAGGCCGGGATGGCCGAAGAGCCGGTGGTACGGGTCGACGACACCGTTCTCCGGTGTGGACCCGATCGCGCAGCCGCCGATGAAGTGCCCGGTGACCGGCCGGTTGATGATCTCGGTGAACGCGCCGGTGGCGACGCCGTCGATCTGGGCCGCGACCCGCCGGGCCACGTCGTGGGCGGCCGGCACCCACACGGGGTTGGGTTCGCCGATGCCGGGCCTGCTGGTGATCCGCCGGCCGAACAGTCCGCGCCGGGTGTGCACGGTGATCGAGTTGTCGAGCGGCTGCATGGCCAGCAGGACGATGGTCTCCTTGGACCAGTTCCGCGGCGAGGTGTAGAGCCGCAGGTCACGGCCGGCCCGGGCGAGCGTCTTGAGGGCGTGCCACCAGCGGGGGCGGCCCTCGTCGACGAGCACGGTGGCGAGCAGGGCCAGCAGGTTGCTGCCGGGGCCGTACCGGACGGGTTCGACGTGGGTGACCGGGTCCGGGTGGATGGACGAGGTGATCGCGACGCCGTGCGTGTAGTCACGGTCGCGGCGGCGGGTGCGGGCGCCGAGGATCGATTCGGAGTTGGTACGGCTCAGTTCGCCGAGCCGGGGCGACACGTGCGGCAGATGTCCGCGGTCGCGCATCCGGTGCAGCAGCCGCTGGGTGCCGAGCGCGCCTCCGGAGAGGACGACCTGCTCGGCGGTGAACATCCGTCCCCGGGTGTGCACCGCGTAGCCGCCGTCCGGCAGCGGGCGCACGGCCTTGACCGTGGTCCGCTCGTGGACCACGGCACCTGCTTTCTCGGCCAGGTACAGATAGTTCTTGACCAGGGTGTTCTTGGCGTTGCCGCGGCAGCCGGTCATGCATGATCCGCACAGCGTGCAGGTGCGGCGGTCCGGTCCGGCCCCGCCGAAGAACGGGTCGGGCACCGGGGCGCCGGGGACGTCGCCGAAGAGCACACCGACCGGCGTGTGCCGGAAGGTGTGGCCGACCCCGAGGTCCTCGGCGACGGCTCGCAACGCGTGGTCGGAGGCGGTGGCGACCGGGTTCACGGTCACCCCGAGCATGCGCTTGGCCTGGTCGTAGTAGGGGGCGAGTTCGGTCTTCCAGTCGGTGACGTGTGCCCATTGCGGGTCGGCGTAGAAGGTGTCCGGCGGCTCGTAGAGGGTGCAGGCGTAGCCGAGCGACCCACCGCCGACACCGACCCCCGACATGATCATCACGTCGCGCAGGAGGGTGAGCCGCAGGATGCCGTAGCAGCCGAGCGCGGGCGCCCAGAGGTAGTCGCGCAGCCGCCAGGACGTGCCGGCGAACTGCTCGTCGGTGAACCGGCGACCGGCTTCGAGGACGCCGACGCGGTAGCCCTTCTCGGTCAGGCGCAGCGCGGTCACGCTGCCACCGAACCCGGAGCCGATGACGAGGACGTCGTAGTCGTACGACATCGCCGTACCATCACATCGTTATTGGCAACATGTCAACAACGGGCTTCCAGGTCTTGCGCGAAGCGCGAATCAGTCTCATAAATGACGGGTGACCGAGCTGTCCCACGAACGCCGCGGATCCGGCCCGCCGCTGCTGCTGATCCACGGCCTGGGCAGCCACCGTCAGGTGTGGACGCCGATCGTCGCGACCCTGGCCCGCCACCGCGACGTGATCGCCCTGGACCTGCCCGGTTTCGGCGAGTCCCCGCTCTGGGCGCCCGCCGCGCACGCCGGCTCCGTCGGCCACCTCGCCGATCAGGTCGAATCCTTTCTGGACCGGCTCGGCATCGGGAACCCCGAAGTGGCCGGCAGCTCGCTGGGCGGCGGCATCGCCCTCGAACTGGGCCGGCGCGGCCGGGCCCGGGCGGTCACCGCGTTCGCGCCGGTCGGCTTCTGGACCGGTGCGGGCCGGCGCTGGTGCCAGGGCGTCGTCACCGCGGCCCGAATCGCCGCCGGCCGCCTCGACGCCCGGCTTCCCCGCATCATGGCGTCGGGCGCCGGGCGGGCCGCGTTCTGCTCGCTCTTCTACGCCCGCCCGCGCCACCTCGACCCGGACGACGCCGTCACGGCCGCGCGTGCCCTCGCCGCGGCACCCGGCTTCGCCGCCGCACGCGACGCCTTCGGCGATCTGCCCCCTTGGCGGTACGAGCAGACGCGCGCCCCGGCCACCATCGCGTGGGGCACCCGCGACGCCGTGCTCCCGTTCCCGCAGTCCCGCCGCGCCCGCGCCGTGCTCCCGTCCGCACGGCACATCACCCTCAAGGGTTGCGGCCACCTGCCGTTCGCCGACGACCCGGAGGCCTGCGCCGCGGCGGTGCTCAGCGCCGCGGCCTGATGATCAGCGCAACAGCCAGATGAGCAGCATGGCCACCAGGAAGACCGCGCCGGCCACCGCCGTGACGGTCCGGACCAGGGTGCTCATGCTGTTCTCGTCGAACGATGCGGGCCGCTCGCTGGGCGCGGTCCAGTCGCCGACGGCGGTCAGCAGGCGATCGCCCGCATGACGCAGCCGGCGGCGAGCTCGTTCACCCGGGACCAACGGCACGACACCTCCAACGACCAAGGGGGTAATTCGTTTCTGTGCCGCCCGCCGGTGCTGTTGGATAACTCAGACGGGGAAACGGGGGATCCGATGGTCGACGTACGGGACGCGGCGAAGGCACTGGCCGGGGCCGGCCGGGTGGTGGTGTTCACCGGTGCGGGCATCTCGGCGGAGAGTGGTGTGCCCACCTTCCGGGACGCGCTTACCGGGCTCTGGGAGCGGTTCGACGCCCAGGCGCTGGCCACCCCGCAGGCCTTCGAGGACGACCCCGACCTGGTCTGGGGGTGGTACGAGTGGCGCCGCTCCCTGGCACTGCGGGTGCGCCCGAACCCGGGCCACGAGGCGGTGGCCGCGATCGAGAGGCACGCCCCGCACACCGTCGTGATCACTCAGAATGTCGACGACCTGCACGAGCAGGCCGGTTCGACCGCACCGATCCACCTGCACGGCAGCCTGTTCACGCCACGCTGCGCGGCCTGTTCCGGGCCGGCCGAGCCGAGTCGGCAGCCGGAGCCGGAGGAGGGCCGCCGCCTGGCCCCGCCGCGCTGCGGGCACTGCGGCGGCCCGGTCCGCCCGGGCGTCGTCTGGTTCGGTGAGGCGCTGCCGGTCGAACCGCTGGAGTCCGCGGTGCAGGCGGCGACCGAGTGCGACGTGCTGCTGACGATCGGCACCTCGGGCCTGGTCTACCCGGCCGCGGACATCCCGGTGGTGGCGGCGAGGTTCGGCGCGACCGTGATCCAGGTGAACCCGCAGCCGACCCCGCTCGACGAGGTCGCCGCGATCAACCTGCCCGGCACCGCCGCGACGGTGCTGCCCGCCCTGGTCGAAGCGGCCTGGCCACCTTCCTGATCGAGGCGTCCCACCATTGCTTTCATAACCACAGCTATCATAACTGTGGTTATGAAAGGGTGACGCCATGCTGGAACGACCCGCGGAGATGTTCGACCGGGAGCGCGAGTGGACCGCCCTGACGGCGGTCGCGACCGATCCCCGGCCCGGCGCCCTGCTCGGCGTCGTATCCGGGAGGCGCCGGCAGGGCAAGACGTTCCTGCTGCGGTCGCTGTGTCAGGCAACCGGCGGCTTCTACTTCCCGGCTGACGAGGCCGCCGACCGGGAGTCCCTCAACCGGCTCGGCGTGCTGCTGGCCGAGTTCACGGGTGCACCCGCGCCACTGGCCCTCGACGGCTGGCACCAGGCGGTCGACGCGCTTCTCGGCCTCGGGCGGGAGCGGCGCATCCCGGTGGTGATCGACGAGTTCCCGTACCTGGTGCGGGCCAACTCCCGGATCCCCTCGATCATCCAGAACGCGCTGGCCCCGCTACGGACCGAACGTGACGAGAGCCGTGCGAGCCTGCTGCTCTGCGGGTCCGCGATGTCGTTCATGGGCCGCCTGCTCAGCGGCAATGCGCCACTGCGTGGCCGGGCCGGTCTGGAGCTGGTGGTCCCGACCCTGGATCACCAGCTCGCCGCCGAGTTCTGGGGCATCGAGGACCACGCCACCGCGTTGATGGCCAACGCCGTCGTGGGCGGTACTCCCGCGTACCGCCGGGAATTCGCGCGCGACGACACGCCCGCCGGACCGGACGACTTCGACGCGTGGGTGGTACGGACCGTACTGTCACCGAGCAGCCCACTGTTCCGGGAGGCCCGCTACCTGCTCGCCGACGAGCCCGACCTGCGCGACGCCGGGCTCTACCACTCCGTCCTGGCCGCTATCGCCTCCGGCAACTCCCATCGGGGCGGCATCGCGTCGTTCCTGGGCCGCAAGGCCGGCGACCTCGCCCATCCGCTGACCGTCCTGGAGGACTGTGGTCTGGTCACCCGCGAACCGGACGTGTTCCGGGACAACCGGACCGCGTTCCGGATCGCCGAGCCCCTGGTCGCGTTCTACCACGCGGTGATGCGCCCGATCTGGTCCGACCTGGAACACACCCGCGATGCCGGTCGCCTGTGGCAACGCAGCCGCCGCCGGTTCACCGGTAATGTCCTCGGACCGCACTTCGAGCAGGTCTGCCGCTACTGGTCGCGGCATCTGGCCGGCCCGGAGGTCTTCGGGGACTACCCGAACCGGGTCGGCAGCGGCACCGTCAACGACCCTGCCGGCCGGACGTCGCACGAGGTGGACGTCGCGGTGTTCGGGCTGGATGACGACAACCGTCAGCCGCTGCTGGCGATCGGCGAGGTGAAGTGGGGCGAGGTGATGGGGACGGGTCATCTGGACCGGCTCCGCCGTATCCGGACGCTGCTCACCGCCCAGGGCCGTCCCGGCGCCGGGACGGCACGGCTCGCCTGCTTCAGTGGCGCCGGTTTCACCGGCGAACTGCGTGAGGCCGCGACCGGCGACCCGGGCATCGTCCTGATCGACCTGACGATGCTCTACCGTCCCGGCTGAGGAACCGCCGATCCGGCGATCCCCTACCGGCGGGACGGGGCAGCGGCACGTCGCGGAGCGGGCCCTTGCGCACCTTGCCGGAGCCGGTACGCGGAAGGTCGTCGCGGACGTCGTCCGGCCACGACCCCAGCCCAGCGTCGCGCATCACCGGTCCTCACGCGTAGTGCCGGTAGATCGGGCGGGCGACGCAGGCCGGCTTGTCCTGGCCGTCCACCTCGACGACGAAGTCGAAGGTGCTCTGCACGCCGTTTCCGGGCACGTCGTCGACGCTCACCACCTTGGCGGCCAGCCGGATCCTCGCGCCGACCTTGACCGGGCTCGGGAATCGGACCTTCTCCAGGCCGTAGTTGAGGCCCATCGTGATGCCCTCGACCGTCAGCAGCTCGACGAAGAGCGGGATGACCAGTGACAGGGTGAGGTACCCGTGGGCGATCGGGCCGCCGAACGGTCCCTGCCCGGCGCGGTCCACATCGACGTGGATCCACTGGTGGTCGTCGGTGGCGTCGGCGAACGTGTTCACCCGCTCCTGGGTGATCTCCAGCCATTCGGTGTGGCCGAGATCCTTGCCGGCCAGGCTCCTGAGTCCGTCGAGGCCGTTCACGGTGGTGGTCAAGACTGCTCCCTGAGAAGTAGGCGGGCGGCGATCTCTTCGAGAATCGTGGGGCGGACCGCGTCCTCGAAATCGAGGGCGGCGAAGTCCGCGAGCCAGGGGTCCGGGGTGATCACCGGGTAGTCCGAACCGAACAGCACCTTGTCCTCGAGCAGGCTGTTCGTGCTCCGGACGAGTGGGGGTGGAAAGTATTTCGGCATACGCCGGACCCGGCCGCCCGGCCCCTGCCGGTCACGATGGCAACCCTGCCGCTCACCTCCATACTCGTCAATCTCTCACGTGAGCGGGACACCGTCGAGCCATCCCACGACGGCCTGGTCAGCCGGGAACGCAACCGCGAGAATCGCCGCGAACTGTTCATCCACCTGACCGGTGCGCGGCGGGCACTGCTCGCGGCGGGCCGGCCACACCACTGACGATGAGCCGGGTAACCCTCCTGCCGGCTGCCCGCTTGCCGATAGAGCCGGCATGCGAATGAGCGGGTTCCTCCGCCACCTGTGGTGGATCTACCTGACCCTCGCCTCGGTGGCGGCGGCGGCGTACGTCCTGACGCCGTTCAACGACGCCACCCGCTGGGTGTACGTGCTGCTCAACTGCACGGCCCCGATCGCCACCTGGATCGGGCTCACCCGCAACGCCCCGAAACGGCGCCTCGGCTGGCAGATCATCGTGCTCGGGCTGGCGCTGTCCGGCATCGGCGACATCATCTTCGCGTCCTACACCGCACGCGGGCTCTCCGCGCCGTTCCCCTCCGTTGCCGACGCGCTGTATCTGCTCGCCCATCTGGCCATCGCGGCCGGTGCGGCCCTGCTCGCGTCCCGGTCCGGGCGTACCGCGTTCCTCGACTCGGCGGTCATCCTCGCCCCGTTCGCCAGCATCGCCTGGCTTCTCGTGGTGAATCCGCTGGTCACCACGGACGGGACCCCGCTCGCCCAGTTCGTCGCGGTGGCCGCCCCGGCCGGCACCCTCGTCGTGCTGTACTGCTCGCTGGCCCTGGCGCTCGGCGTGGAACTGCGCGCCCCCGGCGTCCGCTGGCTGCTCGGCGGGCTGATCGCCTGGTTCGTCTCGGACTCCCTCTACACCCATCAGAGCCTGACCGGCACGTACGCCGAGGGCAAGCTGATCGACCTGGGCTGGATGGCGATGCCGATCCTGATCGCCACGGCCGGCCTGCACCCGTCGATGGTCTACACCACGCCCCGCCGTTCGACCGTCAGCACGCTCACCGTGACCCGCGCCGTCACCCTGTTCGCCGCCGCTCTGCTGCTGCCCACCCTGCACCTGTTCTGGGAGCCCGCGGACGACCTGCCCCTGGTCGCCGGCGCCTGGGTGTCGGTGGCGCTCGTCGCGTTGCGCCTGGTCGCCCCGATCCACGACCTGGCCCGCCGGGTCGGCCACGACGCGCTCACCGGACTGGCCAACCGGGCGCTGCTGATGGACCGGCTCGCCCTCGCCCTGGCTTCGCTGCCGGTCGGCGGCACGGCCCGGGTCGGCCTGCTCTTCTGCGACCTCGACCACTTCAAGAACGTCAACGACAGCCTCGGCCACGACGCCGGCGACCAGCTGCTCGTGGCCATCGCTCACCGGCTGCGCGGCGCCGTCCGGCCCCAGGACGTGGCATGCCGGCTCGGCGGCGACGAGTTCGTCATCCTGATGCCGGCGGTCACCGAGGACGAGGCCGCCGCCGTGGCCGAGCGGGTCGCCACCGAACTCGGCCGGCCGATGCGGCTCGCCGACGGCAGCGACTTCTTCGCCTCCCTGTCGATCGGGCTGCGCACCACCGACCAGCTCAACGCCGATCCGGAAGCCCTGCTGCAGGACGCCGACACCGCGATGTACCAGGCCAAGGCCGCCGGACGCGGCCGGGTGGTCCGCTTCGACGTGCAGAGCCGCACCGAGGCGGCCCAGCGGCTGCGGCGCGACGCCGACTTCCGGCGGGCACTGACCCGCCCGGGTGAGCTGTTCTGCGTCTTCCAGCCGGTCTTCCGGGTCGACGACGGCAGCCTCAGCTCGGTGGAGGCGCTGGCCCGCTGGCAGCACCCGGCCGAGGGCATCCTGCCCCCGGCCGCGTTCGTCGGAGTCGCCGAGGCGACCGGCACGGTCGGCCAGCTGTTCGCGGTCGTCCTCGAACAGTCCCTGCACGAGCAGCGCACCTGGTACAACCAGACCGGACGATGGGTGCCGGTCGCGGTCAACCTGTCCCCGCGCCAGCTCGAAGCCGGCACCGCAGACGTGGTCCTCGCGGCCCTGAAACGGGCCGGCACCCCGACCACCGCGCTCACCCTGGAGCTCACCGAGATGGGCCTGGCCATGCCGGAGACCGTCGAGGCCGCCCTCGGCCCGCTGCGCCGCGCCGGTGTGCGGATCGCCGTCGACGACTTCGGCACCGGCTACTCGTCGATGGCCCGCGTCGCCGACCACGCCTGGGACACCGTCAAGATCGACCACACGTTCGTCAACGGCATCGCCGCCGACCCGGCCCGCCGTGCCCTGGCCGACGCCATGATCGGCATGGCGCACGCGCTCGGCATGACCTCCCTGGCGGAAGGCGTCGACGACGACGCCGACCTGGCCGTCCTCGCCGACCTCGGCTGCGAGTACGCCCAGGGCTACCTGCTCGCCCATCCGGTCGACAGCGACGGGATCCTGGAGATGCTGACCGCGCCGTCGGCGATCAGTGCCGGAAGCCCCCGACGATCGCGTTGAGGTCGGCGGCCAGCCGGCTCAGCTCGTCCGCGGCCTGCTGCGTGGTCCGGGCCCCTTCCGCGGTCGAGGCGGCCACGTCGGCGACCCCCGAGATGGTACGGGCCACGTCCCCGCTGTTGCCGGCCGCGTCCGCGACCGACCGGCTCATTTCGGCCGTCGTCGCGGTCTGCTCCTCCACCGCCGACGCGATCGTCGTCGTGTAGTCCCCGATCAGTCCGATCACCTCGGTGATCTCCGCTATCGCTGAGGCCGCCGCGCCGCTGGAGGACTGGATCGCCGAGATCCGGGCGGTGATCTCCTCGGTCGCCTTCGCGGTCTGCTGCGCCAGCTCCTTCACCTCACCGGCCACCACGGCGAAGCCCTTGCCGAGCTCACCGGCCCGGGCCGCCTCGATCGTCGCGTTCAGTGCCAGCAGGTTCGTCTGCTCGGCGATGCTGGTGATCAGCTTGACCACCTCGCCGATCTCGGCGCTCGCCTCGCCCAGCTCCGCGACCTGCGCGTTGGTGCGCTCGGCCACCGACATCGCCTTCGACGCCACCTGCGCGGCCCGCCCGGCGTTCGAGGCGATCTCGGTGATCGAGGCACTCATCTCGTCGGCTCCGGCGGCGATCGACTGCACGCCCGCGTTGACCTCCTCGGAGGCGTGCGACGCGCTGGTCGCCTTCGTCGAGGCGTCACCCGCGCCGGCCTGCAGCTGGGCGCTGACCGCGGCCAGTTCCTCGGCTGCCGCGGACAGGCTCAACGCCGTCCCCGACATGTCGCCGCCGATCACCGTACGCAACCGCCCGGTCGTCGCGTTCAACGCCGACGCCAGCTGGCCCAGCTCGTCACGGGAGTGCACGTCGGCGGTCGCCGTCAGATCACCCTGCTCGACCCGGCGCAGCGTCACCACCACCTTCGCGAGCGGGCCGCTCACCGACCTGGCCACGTAGACACCGATGCCCAGCGCCAGGGCGATGCCGACCACCAGGATGACGATCAACTGGTTGCGCGCCGACCGGTAGAGGTCCTCGGCTCGCGCCGCGGCGGCCGTACCTTCCCGGGCCTGGATCTCCCCGAGGCCGGTCAGCGCGGCGCTGACCTTGTCGAACGCGGGGTCGAAGGACTTCTGCTCGGCCAGCGCCGCATCTTCCGTACGGTTCTCCTGCCGGCTCAGCGGGAGCACCTGCTCGTCCGCTGCGGCGTACATCTCGTCGAGAGCGGCGCGGAAGTCGTCCCGGAGTTGCTGCTCGCCGTCGACCGCCGGATTAGCCGTGTACGCCTCCCACGCCGTCTCGAGCTCGTCGCGGAAGCCCGCGATCTCGTCCTCCCGGGCGGCCATCTCGGTCTCGTTGACCGCGATCACGTGCCGCAGCGTGGTCGAGCGGATCTCGTTGACGAGGCCGTCGACATCCGCCAGCCGTACGGCCGGGATCAGGTTGCGCTCGAAGATGCCCCCACCGGCCTCGTCGACGTCAGCGAGCTTCATGATGCCGACCCCGCCGGCCAGGGCCGCGGCCAGCGCGGCGACGAACACCGCGCACAACACCTTGACCATGACCGGCAGGTCGGCCCAGCCACTTCTCCGCGCCATCGGACACCTCCTGGTGTCCAGCTAATACCGATTCAGGCGCTTGGACTCGGAAATCAGGCTCCTGCCTCATCCAGCCTGGCCAGCTGGGCGGCGTCGAGCTTGATGCCGAGAGCCGGCACCAGGTTCTCGAACTGCTCCGGGGTACGCGGCCCGATCAGCGGCAGCACCGGCGGCTCCGAACGGTGCAGCAGCCACGCCAGCACCAGCTGGTTCGGTGTCACCCCCAGCTCGGCGGCCAGCCCGGTCACCGCGTCCAGGCGGGCATCGGTGTCCGGCCCGGCGTACGACTCCATCATCCAGTGCTCGGCCCGCCGCGCCGGATCGTCGTAGATGCCCTTCACGATCGGCGAGTAGGCGACAAGCGTCAGGTCACGGTGCTCGGTCAGGTAGTCCAGCTGCTCGTCGTCGACGATCGAGGCGTGGTTCAGCCCGGCCCGCCGCCGCAGGTAGGAATGCTGCTGCTGCACCGCCACCGGCGCGGGCCACCCGTACCGGTCGCACAGCTGCCGGATCCGCTCCAGGCGCCAGGTCCGCACGTTCGACCAGCCCAGATAGCGCACCTTGCCGGCCGTCACCAGCCCGGCGAGCGCCTCCAGGGTCTCCTCCAGCGGCGTCGAACGGTCGTCGACGTGCACGTAGTAGAGGTCGATGTGGTCCACGCCGAGCCGCCGCAGACTGCCGTCCACCGCGTGCCGCAGCGTGTCCCCGCCCGCCCCGGCGAAGGTGTTCCGGGCCAGGTCCCAGTTCGCGGTGCCGTCCGCCGCCCACAGCTGAGGCGAGTACGCCGGCAGGGCGCTGCCCTTTGTCGCCAGGAAGATCTCGTCCCGGTTCCCGCGGTCGCGCATCCAGCGGCCCAGCAGCTCCTCGCTCTCCCCGCCGCGGCTGCCCGGCCTCGTCCACCACTCGTAGCAGTCGGCCGTGTCTACGAACGACCCGCCCAGCTCCCGGTAGCGATCCAGGATCCGTACCGCCTCGGGCTCGGCGGTGGCGCTGCCCATCTGCATCGCCCCGAGCGCCAGGCTGCTGACCTGCTGGCCGGTCCGTCCCAGTTCGATGGTTCCGATACGCGTTGTGCTCATGGGAGCGACGCTATGACCTGGAGCGCGCTCCAAGTCAAACCCCCGGTCCGGCCTTCTCGCCGGGCGCGGCCGTCAGGATAGACTCGGCGACCCCATGATCGATGTACCGGCGGGTGAGGTCGTCCTCTCCGATCGCCGTACCCAGCGCCGTTGGACCGTCGAGGTCCGGCCGTTCCAGCTGGCCGCCGTCCCGGTCACTCAGAGCGTCTTCGCCGGCGTCACCGGGGATCACCCGAGCGGCAGCCGGGGCGACCACCTGCCGGTCGAATCGGTGTCCTGGTGGGACGCCCTGCGTTTCTGCAACGCGCTGTCCGGACGGGACGGTCTCACCCCCGCCTACCTGCTGAGCGCGCCGGCGGCCGCGACGTCCCGGCCGGTGCCAGGCTCGCTGCCACCGGGCGGGCCGATCGAGCGCAATCATCGGCTGCCACCCGAGGACGGCCTGCTGCCCGGCGGCGACATCCGCGGCGGCGTCACCTGGGATCGTGCGGCCGACGGCTACCGGCTGCCCACCGAGGCCGAATGGGAGCACGCCTGCCGCGCGGGGACGGCCGGGCCCCGTTACGGCCCGCTCGACGAGGTCGCCTGGCATCGCGGCAACGCGGGCGCCGGTCCGCACGAGGTGGGCACGCTGCGGCCCAACCCGTGGGGACTGCACGACATGCTCGGCAACGTGTGGGAGTGGTGCTGGGACTTCTACGACCCCGAGGTGTACGGGAGCTACCGGGTGCTGCGCGGCGGTGGCTGGTTCGACGAGCACTGGAGCTGCCGGGCCTCGGTGCGCCGCCGCAGCCACCCGACCCTGCGTCTCGACGATGTGGGCTTCCGGATCGCCCGGACTCCCCGGTCGTAGCGCGGACACCTCTCCGCGCCGCCGTCCCACGCTCTCGCTACGGCCGGCGGGCTGCGGTCGAGACCGTGACGGCGGCCATGGCGACAACGGCGAGGGCGGCCGCGACGGGGGCGAACGCGAAGCCGTACCGGATGCCTCCGGAAACGAGCGGACCGGTGAGCGCGGCACCCGCCGCACTGCCCACGGTGAACGCGGTGATGATCCAGGCGAACGCCTCGACCGCGGTCCCGGCCGGGGTCAGCCGGTCGGCACTGAGGAACACCGCGGTGAGCAGCGGCGGCAGCGACAGCCCGCTCAGCGCCAGCAGTACCGCCATCGGAACCGGCTCGGGGACCAGCAGCAACGGCACGTACCCGGCCGCGAACGCCACCGCCGTCAGGGGCAGCCGGCCGGGTCCGCCCGGTGCGGCACGCGTGTACAGCAGTCCTCCGGCGAGCGCCCCGGCCGCCTGCGCGGCCAGCAGCCAGCCGCTCAGCGAACGGTTCCCGGCCGCCTCGGCGTAGCCGGTGACGACCACCGGGAGGCTGCCCACGGCCGCGCCGGCGCAGATCACCCCGGCGACGATCAGGACGAAGCCGGGTACGCGCAACGGCCCGGCCCAATGGCGCTCCCCCGCCTCGCCGCGCCAGGTCCGTACGACCGGGGTGAGCGTGAATCCGGCGACCCCGGCAAGCTGGAACACGGCAGCGGCGAGAAGTCCGGCGGCCGGGCCGGCCAGACCGATCGCACCAAGCGTGACCAGCGGCCCGGTCACGTAGATGACCTCCTGGACGGCCAGGTCGAGCGAGTAGGCGGCGGCCACCCTGTCGGCCGGCACCAGGATCGGCCACAGGGCGCGCAGGCACGCCTCCAGCGGCGGTGTCCCGAACCCGGCCAGCACCGCCCCGGCGATCATGACGGGCAGGCCGTGCCCGCTGACCGCCACCGCGACGAACCCGATGCCGGAGACCAGCGCGGACGCCCACAGGACCGGCGGTTGCCGCCACCGGTCGACGATCCGGGCCAGCAGGGGCGCGCTGATCGCCATGCCGACGGTGTAGGCGGCCACGACCAGCCCGGCGAGGGCCAGCCCGTGTTCCTCACGGGCGAACAGCAGCAGCGCGAGCGGGGCCGCCGCCATCGGCAGGCGGCCGATCTGGCTGAAGACGAGAAGGCGGCGTACGTACGTCGTACGCAGCACCGACTTGAGGGCGGACGGTTGCGTGGAGGCCACAGCGGGCATGACGGATCGCTCCCGGTTCGAGGGAAAATCGACGGCGGCGGGGAACCCGTGCCGGTCAGGGAGCGAAGTCGGCCCGATCGTGATCGTTGCCGTAGAGCGGCAGGTCAGGCGTGATCCACCCCGCATATGCGGCGGCGATGGCCTCGACCGGTCTCATTCCCGCACCCTAACCCATTCCGCGACCGGCGAGGATGGTCCCGTGATCGTCACGGCGACCGGTCCCAGCGGTTCCGGCAAGACCCCGCCAGGCCGCCGAGGCGCCACGGTGTCGAGGGCGGGGCCGGCCGGCACACGCGAGGTGACCGGTGGCCGCGGAATGCGGGAGCGCTGGGTGAGAACGACGAAGACCAGAACCACGGAGGCCGCGGCGATCGATCCGGCACCGACCGGCTCACGGAGCAGCAGGGCCGACCAGATCAACGTCAGGACCGGCTGGACGAGCTGGATCTGTCCCACCCGGGCGATGCCGCCGCGGGCGAGTCCGGCGTACCAGGCGAAGAAGCCGAGGAACATCGAGACGACGGTGAGGTAGCCGAAGGCCGCCCACCCGGCCGCGGAGGCGTGCGGCGGATGGCTGATCGCGGCGACGGCGGTGAACGGGACGGTCACCGGCAGGGCCACGATCAGAGCCCAGCAGATCGTACGGGCACCGCCGAGCTCCCGGGCCAGCACGCCACCTTCGGCGTAGCCGAGCGCGCACAGCCCGATCGCCGCGAGCAGGTACAGGTCGGTGACCCCGAGACCACCGTGCACCGAACCGCTGAGGACCAGGAAGGTCAGCACCGCGACCAGGCCGCTTCCGCCGGCCATCCAGAATAGGACGGGTGGCCGTTCCCCGGCGCGGGCCACCGCGAACACCGCGGTCATCGCCGGCAGTACGGCCACGACGACCGCACCGTGGGCCGAGGTGGCACTGATCAGGGCGAGCGACGTGAACAGCGGGAACCCGGCGACCACGCCGAGCGCCACGATCGCCAGCCGCCACCACTGTGCCCGGCTCGGCCGTGGTGCCCGGCTCAGCCAGAGGTAGGCCGTGGCCAGTGCCGCGGCGCCGACGGCCCGCCCGAACGCGACGAACCACGGGTCCAGTTCCTGTACGGCGACGCGGGTGGCGGGTAGCGACATGCTGAAGGCGAGCACTCCCAGTGCCCCGAGCGTTATCGCTCCGGCGGCAGTAGCGCTACTCTTGTCTCTCATGGTCAACAGTAACGCAACCGATCGGGTCGTCCAAGAGTTGCGCGCCTTGGCGGCTGCCGCCCCGCCCGGTACCCAGCTGCCGTCCGTGCGTGAACTGACCGGCCGCCACCAGGCATCACCGGTCACCGTGGCCGCGGCGATCCGGGAACTCGTCGCGAACGGGCTGGTCGAGACGAGGTCGGGCCGGGGCACGTTCGTCGCCGCCCGGCCGGCCGCAGCCACCGCGCCGCCGGCCGACCTGTCCTGGCAGACGGTTGCGCTCGGGCCGCGCCGGTTCGGCGAGGAGGAGATGCAGGCGTTACTGGCGTTACCGCCATCCGGTGCGATCCCGCTGTCCGGCGGCTACCTCGATCCCGATCTGCAGCCTGTCGACGCGCTCGGTACCGCCCTCGCCCGGGCCGCCCGCCAGCCGGCGTCATGGCAGCGCGGGCCGGTCGAGGGCCGCGAGGACCTGCGAGCGTGGTTCGCCCGCGAGACCCGTAGCGGCCTGGCCGCCACTGCCGGTGGGTTACGGCCCGAGGACATGGTGATCTGCCCCGGCGGGCAGGCCGCGCTGTCGTCCGCACTGCGCGCGCTGACCGAGCCGGGCGACACGCTCCTGGTCGAGTCCCCCACCTACCTCGGTGCGCTGGCCGCCGCACACGCGGCCGGGCTGCGTGTGGTTCCGGTCCCGGCCGACCGGGACGGTGTGCTGCCCGGCCAGCTGGCCGCGGCGTTCGCCCGTACCGGCGCCAGGCTCTTCTACTGCCAGCCGCTCCACGCCAACCCGACCGGCGCCACCCTCGCCCCGGCCCGCCGCCCGGCCGTGACGGCCGCCGTCCGTGAGGCGGGCGCCTTCCTGATCGAGGACGACTACGCCCGCGACCTGACCATCGACGGCGAACCGCCGCGCCCGCTCGCCGCCGACGACCCCGACGGGCACGTCATCCACCTGCGCTCGCTCACCAAATCGGCGGCACCCGGCCTGCGGGTGGCCGCGCTCGGTGCCCGCGGGCCGGCCGGGGCCCGGTTGCGCGCCGCGCGGCTGCTCGACGACTTCTTCGTGGCCGGTCCCCTGCAGCAGGCCACCGTCGAGTTCGTCACGAGCCCGGCCTGGCCGCGTCACCGCCGCCGGCTGGCCACCGAGTTGCGCGCCCGCCGCGACGCGCTGCTCGCCGCCCTGCACCGGCACCTGCCGGCACTGGTTCCACCCACGCCTCCCTCCGGCGGCCTGCATCTGTGGGCGCCGCTGCCGGAGGGTGCCGACGACGTGGCGGTGGCCACCGCGGCTGCCGCGGCCGGCGTGGTCGTGTTTCCCGGCCGGCCATGGCACGCCGCCGAGCCGCCCCGCCCGTACCTGCGGCTCACCTACGCCGCCGCACCGCCGGCCGCGATGGACGAGGCCGTCCGCCGCCTCAGCACCGTGCTCACCTGACGGCCGCCATCCCCCGGCCCGCCGGCACCGCACAACCCGCGGGCGTCGCCACCTCACAACCCGCAGGCACCGACACCACCAACGGCACCGCCCAGCCGGCGGCGCCGCCCCGCCGTCGGCGTCACCGAGGCGGCGCGGTACGAGCCGGACGGAGTGGGGTCCGGACGGGACAGCAGGCCGCCGATACGCCCGTTATGGTTTCCGATCATGTGGAATCGGCTCGTAGCTGTACTGTCGTGCGCTGTCGTCCTGACCGGCTGCACCGGGCAGACCGGGACCGGCACCGCGACGACCACGCCGTCACCGGCCGTCGCGTCACCGGCCATCGCATCTCCGGCCGGGGCGTCGCCGGCGGCCGGCAGGTCATTCCAGGCCCGCTGGTGGGAGTGGGCCGCGGCCGAGCCTGAGTCCACCAATCCGGTGGCCGACCTCACCGGCGAGCACTGCGCACGCAACCAGCCCGGCGACGTGTGGTTTCTGGCCGGGTCGTTCGGCGGGCAGGCACAGCGGCGTTGCACGGTCCCGGCGGGTGTGCCTCTCGTCGTGCCCGGGATCAACCTGGTCGGCAGCGACCGGGCGGACTGCCGCGCCTACATGGCGGACGCGTCCGCCACGATCGAACTGGACGGCGCGAAACTGAGGCTGGACCGCGTCGAGCACGAGCCGATCATGTTCACCGCCGCGCCCAGCAATCCGGTGACCGAGACGGCCGGCGAGCACGAAGGACAGGGATGCGGGCTCTGGGCACGGATCGAACCGCTCCGCGCAGGCGAGCACGAGATCCGCATCCGGGGCCGGTCGGGTTCCTTCAGTCTGGACGTGAAATACACACTGCTGGTGAAGTCGGCATAGAGCCCGCAGCCCGTACCCGATGAGGGTGGTCAGGTGCCGCAGAAGGTGCGGTAAGTGCCGAAGTCGGGTGGGGCGGGCTCGGCGAAGCGGTCGAGACCCGGTCGTTCGGTGAACGGCTGGGTGATCACCTCGAGAAGGCGGTGAAGCGGGTCGAGGTCGCCGTCGGTGGCCGCCCCGAGGGCCTCCTCGACGAGGTGGTTGCGGGGGATGTAGACCGGGTTCACCCGGTTCATCGCGCCGGTGTCCGGGCCGAGGGCGCGCCAGCGTTTGCCCCAGTCCTCGAAAGCACCGAGGTCCTCGGCCGCCGCAAGCGTCCGGAAGAACGAGGTGAAGTCGGCTTTCTCGGACTTGAGCAGGCCGAGCAGGTCCTCGGAGAGCGATGTGAGGGTCGCGTCGTCGATGTCGTCACGGCCGGTGAGGCCGAGCTTGGCGCGGAACCCGGTGAGGGTGGCCGCCGCATACTGCCCGCGGAACTCGGCGAGAGACTCGGTCGCCTTCTCGATGGCGCGTTCCTGATCGTCGTCGAGGAGCGGGAGCAGCGCCTCCGCGAGCCGGGCCAGGTTCCACTGGGCGATGGCCGGCTGGTTGCCGTACGCATACCGCCCGCCCTCGTCGATGGAGCTGAAGACCGTCGCCGGATCGAACACATCCATGAACGCGCACGGACCGTAGTCGATGGTCTCGCCGGAGATGGTCATGTTGTCGGTGTTCATGACGCCGTGGATGAAGCCGGTGAGCATCCAGCGTGCGATCAGGCCGGCCTGCGCGCCGACGACCGCCCGGTAGAGGCCCAGCGCGTCGCCGGCGCCGGGGTGATGACGGCTGATCGCGAGGCCGGTGAGGCGGCGCAGCAGGTCGTCGTCGCCGGTGGCGCGGGCGAACTGGAAACTGCCGACGCGCAGGTGACTCGCCGCGACCCGGACCAGGACAGCGCCGGGCGCCAGATTCTCCCGGACGATCGACTTACCGGTGGCGATCACCGCGAGGGACCGTGTGGTGGGGATGCCCAGGGCGTGCATCGCCTCGCTGATCACATATTCCCGCAGCATCGGCCCGACCGCGGCGAGCCCGTCGCCGCCGCGGGCGAACGGGGTGCGGCCGGAGCCCTTGAGATGCAGGTCGCGATCCCCGAGCTCGCCGAGCAGCAGCGCCCGGCCGTCGCCGAGCCGCGGGGAGTAGCCACCGAACTGGTGCCCCGCATAGGCCTGCGCGACCGGTTTCGCCCCGGCGGGCACGTTGACGCCGGCGAGGAAGCGCACACCGTCGTCGGTGCGCAGCCAGCCGGCGTCGAGACCCAGCTCGGCGGCGAGCGGCTCGTTGAGGACCAGCAGGCGCGGCGCGGGTGGCTCGGCCGCCTGCCAGGGCATCGCCATCTCCGGCACCTCGTCGGCGAACCGGTGCCCGAGAACGATGGCGGGAGTGGTTGCGTCGCTCACCCGACCAACGGTACGTCGCCCTCAGCCGGGCACCGCACCGCTCAGGGCGTGGGTGAGATCACGAAGGTGCGGGCGTTGTCCGGGATCCGGGTGCAGCGCCGCCCGCAGGGGCCCGTCGAGCGCGGCGGCCCATTCCGGTCGCAGCCGGGCCACCGGCAACGGGTCCGCGGCGGGGGCTTCCCCGGTCACCAGGTGGTAGATCATCGCCGCGAGCTGATGAACATCGGTCGCCGGGGTGGCACGCGCCCGGTTCTGCTCCGGCGCCCGGTACGCGGCGGGGCCCTCCCGCGCCACCGGGGGCGTCGCGGCGAGCCCGGCGTCCCGCAGCCACAGCCGGTCACGCGATGCGATCAGCACTTCCGGCCGCAACGCGCGATGCGCTTTCCCGGTCGCGTGAAACCCCTCGAGCGTACGGGCCACGTGTGGCAACGCACGCAACACCGCCACCAGCGCGGCACCCGGGTAGGGCGGCCGCCCGTACAGCTCCGGAAGAATCGCCCCCGGCGGCATCGCGGTGACGAACGTGAACGCCGCGCGGTCGTCCACCCGGAGCAGCACTCTCGGCAGTCCCGGGATGCTGTCGTGCAGTCGCGCCTCGTTCCGCAGCCCGGCCCGCCGTTCCTCGGCACAGATCCCCGGCCGGATGACGTCGAGCCTGGTCAGGCACACATCGCGGGAGCCCGCACTGGCCTGCCGGGCGTCAGCGCGCAGCACCCGGTACGACCCGTCGGGCGCCACGGTCTCCGCACGGCCGCGCAGGTGGAAGATCTCGCTCCCGGCGCGGATCTCCCGGCGGGCCGCATACATATCGACACCAGTCGACGACACCCGGTCACCATAGGGTCACCATCCGCAAACGGCAACCCTTGGTGACGGTGTCATTACGAATCCTCGTCTGAGGCGTCCAATTCACCCAGGGTCCGCCAGGCCAATTCGGCAAGAGTTTCGCCCGAACTCACTTTCCAGCGCGCCGTTCCCTGATTCGCCACCGGACGCTTCTCCCAACCGGCCAACTCCCACATGCGGGAGATCAGGCCGGACGGCGAATAACGCTTGCCGTCAGCGGCCCACAGGATCGGCCGCCCACGATGAGGCACCCAGGTCGCTCGTCCCCGCGCCGGATTCTCGGCGAGCCACGCCCGAAGAGCGTCGGCCTCGCCGGGAAACGGCGTGTACAGGGTGAGCGCTTCACCTTCGGCGATGACGGCTTTGTCCACCAGTACGGAGACGGCAGTCGGACGACGTTTGCGATCCGGTGGCTGCCGGCGGTATCGGTCCGCCGTCGGCGAGTGCACCTTGCGGTTCGGGTCGAGGACACGCTGAGTAATCTCACGACCACGTGTCACATCCGAGCAGACTGCCCGGATCTGAGAACGCTCGGAATACAGATCGTCGATTGTTGTGACGACCTCGGGCAGCAGTTCCTCCACCAGTGCTTGGACCCGCTCCACAGCTTGGCGCGCCCACTCCAGTTTCGAGTCGGGCTCGTCGATCGCCTCGGTGTCGAGGCTACGGAAGACCAGATGCGCGAGAAGATAAACGCCGTGCTCGGCAAGGGCCGAACCGCGTCCGGTGTAGCGAGGGCGCAACTCGTGCAGGACCCGGCGCACCTGCCGCAGCACCAGCACCGCGTTCCAGAGGGAATAGACGCCGGGCTGAGGACGGAACAGAACGTCGTAGATACCCTGGGATCCACGTTCCCACAACACGTCGAGAGTGGTCGCGATACGAGCCGCGTACTGACTGTCCGGATGCGCACAGGCCAGCGCACAGGCTGCTTCGACGACCGAGCACCCGGTGTCCGGCTCCGGCTCGAGTTCACCGCGACGGACGCTGTACTCGAGACCGAGTTCTGCCCGCATGTCCTCCAGGATCGCCGCCTGCACCTGATCGAGGGCTATGAAGTCCCGCGCCTCGACCCGGTTCTGGCGGTTGGTCGCCTGGGTGGCCCGCTTGGCGAATTCCTGGGACTTGCCGGTCACGATGATCCGTACACCGACCTGCGCTGAAGCGGCCTCCTCGTCCGCGGCCACGGCCTCGGCAACCGATCGGACGGTCTGCGCACCGTTGACCACGCTCGCGTTGTGCAGAGTCAGACCCAGAGGCTTGCCCTGCGGCGTCCGCATCGCCCGCTGAACCCGCTCGACGGATTCGCACAGAATCGTGATCCCGTTGTTGAAATACCAGAAATTAGCCGGTTCCCCGGTCAGAGTTTCGATCATCTCGTTGTTGATCGCGGTACGCCCGAGCGGATTCCGGATGTTCAGATGGAACAGATTCGTACCGTGCTCGACCCACTTCGCCACCTGTTCGGCCTCCACAACGCCCTGGTACGACTCGTACGGTGTAGTGATCGCGAACCAGGGGAAGAGTTCGGCCTCCAGTTCCACGGGACGCGGCGACTGGTCTTCCCGAACCGAGGCCCACAGCTCGGGAGCGAGGATGATCCGGCTGTGAAGCACATCGCCGTGCCTGTTGAACTCTCGCTCGCCGAGGCCGATGGCGTCCTCGAATCCGACCGGCACGGGTTCGGCTCGCATAAGGACGATCACCTGGGTCACCGGCACCATGCCCTGCGACATCACGCTCTTCGCCGTTGCCGCCAGCGAACGCCCACGAAGATTGAACGGGGCGAAGTCCTCATCGTCGATCAGGCGGAGACCGGCGAGCAACTCCATCACCGCGGACCGATCGGCTGAGGCGTTGCCGTTCTTGTTCCACTTGGCTTGGACCAGATAGACGTGCGGTTCAGGCCCCTCGACGACCGCAATGGCGTCAATGCCCTGATCAGCAATTCCGTCAATGACAGTCAGTGCCGAATCCTGCTGACTCCACCCTGTGGCGATACGGACCGCCTGCGCAGCGAGCGCTCGGGAAAGCGCCCGTGGGGCACGCTCCTCCTCTGGCTTCCCGTCGAGATCGTCAAGGTTGAGGAGGCCGGAATCCACATAAAAAGCGCGAAGGGCCGCTTCTACCTGACGAACCTGGAGGGCCACATCTCGGGCGCCGGACCGATGGCTGGCTGAACTCAAGTCTTCCCCCGAACCTTCCGCGCCGTCAGCTCCGACAGCGTGCAATGTGGATTCTTCCAGCAGCCACCCTCGACCGGCTATCCGGCGAAGGTGGTCCCACAGCACCCTCAGCAACGCTACGCACACCACCGACCACTCAACGTGCACGCCCTGACCGACATGGGTGTTCCGGGTGCCGAGGAGCCATCACGGGATCGGGTCACGAGGTGCGGAATCGGGCAGCCTTGAACAGGTGTTCCAAATCGACCTGCTGAAATCTGTCTGGTTATGGGGTCGCCGCATGTCAGGGGCCACCCTTATGATCCTCGAGCTCTATAGATCTCGAGGTGTTTGCATGCGTGAGTTGTCCGTGCCCGAGCGGTTGGGCGCCTTCGGCGTCATGGCCGCCGCCGGCGCGGTGGTCTGGCCGATGGTCACCGCCAGTACCGGCGCGGCTCTGCCGTGTCCGCTGCGGACGGTCACCGGGGTGCCGTGCCCGGCCTGCGGTCTCACGACCGCTGCCGTGGCGCTGGTGCGCGGCCAGTTCGACACGGCTCTGCACGCCAATCCGCTGATCTTCGGCCTCGCGGCGGTCACCGTCGCCGCCGGTCCGCTCCTGGCGTTGCGCGCCGCGGGCGTACTGGAGCCGCCAAGTCCCTGGTCGCCCGCGCGTCGGCGACAGATGGGCTGGGTCGCTGGGCTACTCGCTGCCGCGAGCTGGCTTTTTCAACTGCACCGGCTCCGACCGAGCCTCCCCTATTAAAGGATCAAGAATGAGCTACCCCCCGCCGCCCGCCAACGACCCGTACCAGGGCCAGGTTCCGCCGCAGCCGTACGGCCAGCAGCCCTACGGTCAGCAGCCCTACGGCCAGGCTCCCTACGGCCAGCCCGCCGCCGAGTTCGCGAGCTGGGGTGCCCGCTTCGGCGCGTACCTGGTCGACAGCCTGGTCACGATCCCGTTCGTGATCATCGCGCTGGTGCTGGGCATGGACACCGACCCCGTGACCGGTGTGCCGACGCTCAACGCGTTCTACTTCATCGGCATCCTGGGCGCCGTCGTGGTCTCCGGCTACAACCGCTGGTTCCTGGCCGGCAAGACCGGTCAGACCTGGGGCCGCAAGGCGCTCGGCATCCGCCTGGTCAGCGAGGCCACCGGCCAGCCGATCGGTGCCGGCAACGCGTTCGTCCGCGACCTCGCCCACATCGTCGACAGCCTGGCCTGCTACGTCGGCTGGCTGTTCCCGCTGTGGGACGCGAAGAAGCAGACCTTCGCCGACAAGATCATGAAGACCCTGGTCGTTCGCTGATCTGATGTGACGGTCTTGATGTGACGGCCCGGCCGGCTCCTTTTCGGGGGAGCCGGCCGGGCCGTCGGTTTTTCCCCCAGATTTCCCGGGTACGCCTGGCGTCCGTGAACCCTGATGCGGTCGTCGTCGGCCAACTGGCCCGTGACCTGGTGCTGCTCATCGACGACATGCCGGACGCCGGAAGCGCCACCGACGTGCGCCTGCGCCGGGAGATGCTCGGCGGCAAGGGAGCCAATCAGGCGGTCGCGCTGGCGCAGCTCGGCGTGCGGCCGGCACTGGTGGCCGTCTGCGGCACCGACCTGGCCGGCGACGAACTGCTCGCGCAGGCCGGCCGTGACGGCCTCGACGTCTCCCACGTCGTACGGCGGGCGGATGCCCCCACCGGCCTGATCGTGGAGGTCCTCGACGGCGGCGCGCACTGGCGCTACCTGCAGCACCTCCCCGGGCCCATGCTGCTCACCGCCGCCGACGTGGACCGTGCCGCAGATCTGCTCCGGTCCACGCGGGCCGTGCTCGTCCAGCTTCAGCAGCCGTCCGAGGCGGTCCTGGCCGCGGCGCACCACGGCCGGGCCGGGGATGCTCTCGTGGTGCTGGACGGCGTACCGGAGAAGAAAAGTGACCGGACCGCCCTGCTGGCCCTCGCCGACGTGTGGCGTGCCGATGACCAGGAGGCGGAGTTGCTGACCGGCGTGCCGGGCGGCGATCCGGACCGGTTGCGGGCCGCCGCGCGGGAGCTGCTGGACGCCGGACCGGGCCTGGTGGCGCTGGGCCTGCCGGACGGCAACCTGTTCGCCTGGGACGACCCCCGATGGGGTACGGGCGACGCGCTCCTGCCACTCACCGACGAGAAGGTCGTCGACACCACCGGTGGCGGTGACGCGTTCACGGCGGCACTGACCGCGGCCCTGCTGCGCGGCGACTCCCCCGAGTCCGCCGCACGCGAGGCGGTCGCGGCGTCCGGCGTGACCGTACGGCATCCCGGTGGCCGCCCCGATCTCAGCGGGTCGCGCAGAACTTCGTGAGTTCGGCCGCGTCGTCCGGGTCGATCCATTCGAAGGTGCCGCGCAGCAGATCGGCCCGCTGGTCGACGGTGACGATCGCGGCGGTCAGTTCACCCCACGGCATCGCCACATGCAGAAGAGCGCGTTCGATGCCGGACGGGAGTGACGGCAGCCGGTCGTCGGCGGTGGCCCGCAGCAGCAGGCCGTCGGCGGAGATGTCCTCGACCCGGCCGGTCAGCGCGACCAGGTGCCGGCCGTCGATGTTCTCGACCTGTGCGGTGCCGACCGCCGGATAGGCGCCGGGCCGTCGCGCCGCGGACCGTCGCTGCACCACGTCGGTGGGCGCGTCGCCGATCACGTTGATCAGATCGTTGCGCAGCTCCGCCTCGACCCAGGTCACCCCGGTGGCGGTGACCAGCTCGAGAACCCCGATCCGGCGCACGCCGGGCCCGTCCAGGCTGAGCACCGGGATCGGTGGCAGCTCGGCGAGGAACGGCGCCCGGACCTCGGCGAGCGAGACGAGGACGATGGCCTGCGTACCCGGGCACCGCAGCGTGAGGCTGCTCCCCGCCGGCACGGTGATCATCATTCCCCCCGGTGATACGCCCGTCGACGAACCGCACGTTACCGGTCGTGGGGCGGCGTTTCCGGGCGTACCGGAAAAGTCAGTGCCCGGGCAGCCTTCCGGGCCGGCGGACGTCAGTGCTCCGGCAACCGGATGTCGTCGACCTTGACCGTGCACTCGCTGACGTGCAATCCGTAGTGCTCGACCGCGTTGATCACCTCGGTGCGGACCGCCGCCGTGACGTCGGCCACCACCTCACCGGCGGAGATGACCAGGATCACGGTGATCTCCACATCGGTCCCGTCCACCTTGGCCCACACGCCGCGGGTGGCATCGCCGACCTTGTCGAGGCCGATCTTGTCCAGCACCGAGTTGAAGAACCGCGCCACGTCACCGCCGAGCTCGACCACGCCGGGCACCGAGCGCGCCGCCTTGGAGGCGATCTTCTCGACCACCTCGCTCTCGAACTTGGTCTCACCACGGTAGGCCGCGACCTCGATCACCTCGGCACCACCGTGCTTCGGCGGCACGGCCGGGACCACAGCCGACACGTAGAACTCCTGCGTGCGGTCCGCGTGGAACTCGGCCTCGTCACTCATATCCGTCCCTTTTACCCAAGCCCCGAACCAGAACAGGAGCGAGCCTACTAGTGAAACTCTCTCGGCCCGGTCACGAGTTCGTGCCGCGATTTCTTGTCGGACCCTTCGCTTACATTGCGTATGCGTACGACGACACGGCGAGAGGGGATCTGCGGTGGCGAGACGACGAGGACGCCGGCGGAACCGGGTCAGCCCGCCCGCCGCAGTGGCCGCCCTGGGCGGCGGATTCCTCGCCCTCTCCCTGCTCGTCCAGGCGATCCGGGACCATCCGTGGATCGCCGCCGCGATCGCGGCCACCGTGCTCGCGGCCGGCGGCGCCTGGCTCTACCTGCGCTCCGAAGCCGACCGGCGGCTGGCCGAGCACGAGCGCAACATCTCCGTCACCGACACGATGACCGGTCCCGAGTTCGAGCACTTCGTCGCCAGGCTGATGCGAGCCAGTGGGTACCGCGGCGTACGCGTGTCCGGTGGCGCCGGCGACATGGGCGCCGATGTGACGGCCAAGGCACCCGACGGCCGCCGTGTGGTCGTGCAGTGCAAGCGCTACACCGGACCGCTGGGCAGCCCGCATGTCCAGAAGTTCGCCGGCACCGCCCGCGACATCCACGGCGCCGACGTCGCCCTGCTGGTCACCACCGGCCATCCGACCCGTCAGGCCCGGGACGTGGCCCGCCGCTGCCGGATCACCCTCGTCGACCGCGCCACCCTGGCCCGCTGGGTCACCACCCGCATTCCTCCGCTCCCCTGATCCCCAGGGCGTCGGCCGGGCGGAGCACGGCACAACCCGGGAAACCCTCCAACACGATGAAGTGCAAGGAACTAGGCAGCGTCGGTTGCAATAGTGTGTGTCGCACAGTATCGTTGCGGGCATGACAATGGATGCGACGCTCTCCGGGCATCTGCAGGAGCTGCGGCGTGGCACGGTCGTCGTCGCGAGTCTCACCGTCCTCCGCGAGCCGGGGTACGGATATTCGCTGCTCGAGACATTGAGCGCGGCCGGATTCGAGGTGGAGGCGAACACCCTCTACCCGCTGCTGCGGCGCCTGGAGACGCAGGGCCTGCTGACCAGTTCGTGGAACACCGATGAGGCACGGCCGCGGAAGTTCTACCGCACCACCGAGCAGGGGAACGCCATCGCGGCGGCCCTGCGCGGCGAGTGGCTGCGGCTGGACAAGGCGATCGGCGGCCTCGACACCCCCGACCACGGCGATTCCACTTCAGGGAGCGAGAAATGACCACCCTCATCGACCGGTATGTCTTCACCGTGCTGCGCCGGGTTCCCGAGCAGCAGCGGGCCGAAATCGAGCGTGAGCTGCGCACCTCCATCGACGACGCGGTCGATGCACGGGTGGACGGCGGTGAGGGCCGGGACGCGGCCGTCGAGGCGGCGCTGCTGGAGCTGGGCGACCCGGACCGGCTGGCCGACGGCTATGCGGACCGCCCGCAGTACCTGATCGGCCCGATGTTCTACCCACAGTGGAAGCGCGTGCTGACGATGCTGCTGTCGATCGTGCTGCCGGCGGTGGTGACGGTCGGGGTGATCATCCGGGTGCTGGGCGACGCCACGTTCGGCGAGGTGATCGGCACGGCGGTGAGCACCACGCTGACCGTCGGCGCACACATGGTGTTCTGGGTGACACTGACGTTCGGGCTGCTGGACCGGGCCGGCGTGGAGAAGGCGGATCTGCGCCGGCGGGCGTGGACCCCGGAGGATCTGCCGCGTCACGAGCCGGGCCTTCTGACGCCGGCGCAGCTGGGGGCGACCGTGCTGTGGCCGGTGCTGCTGATCGCCGCCCTGGTGCTGCAGCAGTTCTCGTTCACCGAGGAACCGGTTCTGGACCCGGCGAACTGGTCGTTCTGGTGGCCGTACCTCATCGTGGTCCTGGCCCTGGAGGGTCTCTACGGTGTGTGGGTCTTCCGGCGTGGCGCCTGGTCGCACTCGGTGACCGCGGCGAATGCCGCGCTCGGGGTGCTGTTCACCGTGCCGGTGGCATGGCTGGCCGCGACCGGGCGGTTCTTCAACCCGGCGTGGATCGCCGGCCTGGACTGGGGCACGCAGGATCCGCTGGCCTGGCTGACCGGCGTCACCATCACCATCGCGGTGGCCGGGGCGATCTACGACATCGCCGAGGTCGCGGTCCGGGCCGAGCGGGCCCGGCGCGGGCTGGCGACCCCGGTGCCCGGGACCGGCCGGGAGTTCACCTCGCCGTTGTCCTGACCGCGGGAAGCGCTCAAGTCGGGCGGGGGGATGCCGATTCTCGCGGCACTACCGGAAAGGACTCGGCCAAGGACGGCCGGGACACCGCACACGGACGAGCGGGAAGGACCCGAGATCCCCCATGACCCAGTTATCCGATCGCGCTGTTCCGGTGCGGGGTGACCGGTGGCGACCGGTGAACCCGACGCTGGACAGCGTGATTCAGAAGTACATCGACGAGGCCCGGCGCGACGCGTGCGACACGACCGGCAATGCCGGGACACTGACCGGCGGCGGGCTCGTGCTGGTGGCCTTCGGCATCATCCTGGCGATCGGCACCGGTAACCCGCTCCTGGCGATCTTCGTGGTGATGGTGCTCGCGGTCGCGGGGCTCGCCTACACCGGGGTGAAGGCGCCGCCGCTGAGCCTCGATCCGCTGCAGATCCTGGCGAACATGGGTGGTCCGGGCAACCTGCCGGCCGGTTACCTGGTGCACCCGCTCGCATGGCAGGCCGGCATGCCGGAATACGTGAAAGGTGTGCCGGAGCGCCGGATGCGGATGGCGGTGGAGTTGTGCCGTAAGCACCCCGGCGCGGTGACCGACCTGCTGCGCCTGGTGGAACGGTCCGAGCGCTGGGTCGCCGACGTCAAGCCGGGCCGGGACTTCAGCCCGGAGGGCCGGGACGCCGAGGTGATCCGGTTCGCCGTCCAGCTGATCGACGAGCAGGTCCGCAAGGTCGCCCGGACGGCCGCCTGAACTGACGACGACGCGCCCCCGGCACACGCCGGGGGCGCGTCGTTCGTCAATGCCACGGCGCGGACCGGACAAGTGCCGCAGTGGACCGGACAAGTGGCGCAGTGGACCGGACCAGCTGCCGGGGGAAGGCTCAGACGCTCGCCTGCCGGGTCGTCGGCGGTCCCAGGACCTCGCGCAGGCCGGTGACCTCCAGGACGTGACGCACCACGGGCCCGGCGGCGACGATGCTGAGCCGGCTGCCGGCCTGCACCGCCTCGTCACGGCAGATGAGCAGGGCCCGGATGCCGCCGGAATCGATGAAGGTCACCTCGGTGGCGTCGATGCCGATCTCGCCGCCGGGGTCGCTCCGCGCCACGCTGGTGACGGCATCGAGCAGGCGCACGTGCTCCATACGGTCGAGCTCGCCGGCGAGCACCAGGCCCGGAGGCCCGACGGTGATCCGCAGGCGTGATGTGGCGGGGTCAGGGTTCATCGGACTGCTCCCCAATCGGTGGCGTCCGTGTTCCCTCACCTCTGAAAGTTAGGGCGCCGGGACTTCACCTTACCCCCGAGGGCCGACGGCCGATATCACGCTGCAGCCTTCCGGCCCATGTCGCGGCGCAGCAGCCATCCCGTGTTCACTGCGTCCGGGCAGCCGGTGCCGCGGCATCAGACCAGCGCGACCGGAACCCGGACCGGGATGTTGCTTGTCAGGCGGGTCTTCCGGTGGTCCGGCAGAATCCGCGCGCCGGACGCCGGTCGGTCACGTCGAGCTGCTGGTGCTCCGGCAGCCGGGTGCCGAACGCGTCCAGGTGCACCGTGGTGACCACCTCGACCGTCTCACCGGCCGGCAGGGTGATCCGCGAGCCCGGTGGGGCGACCGTGTCCGGCGGGCAGAGCACGGTGGCGCCGTCCGGGCGGTGGGCGATGACACAGGGGCCGACGGGCACCGGACCGCGGCCGGGCGCCTCCACCTGGACGGTGCAGGGCTCGTCGACGTGGACAAGAGCGAATTCGAGCCAGTTCACCCTCCCAAGATTGCCCGGAGACGTGGTTTCCAATCGTCGTGGCAGGATCGCCGGATGCCGTACTACTCCGCCGCCGACGGTCTGCGCCTGCATTTCGAGGTGGCCGGGGACGGCCCGCCGCTGGTGGTGCTGCCCGGCGGGCCCGGCATGGACGTGCGGTATCTCGGCGATCTCGGCGGCCTGCCGTCGACCCGGCGGCTGGTCCTGGCCGATGCCCGGGCGGGCGGCCGATCGCAGGTGCCGGAGGACCGGACGACGGTCTCGTTCGTGACGCAGGCCGGCGACCTGGAGCGGTTGCGTGAGCATCTGGGGCTGGACCGGCTCGACATCCTGGCGCACTCGGCGGGGTCGCTGACCGCCCAGGAGTACGCGGTGCGCCATCCCCACCGGGTGCGGCGGCTGATCCTGGTGACGCCGATCGGCCGCGCCGGGCGCGACATCGACCGGGCCGAGGTGGCCGCGATCCGGGCCACCCGCGCCGGCGAGCCGTGGTATCCGCAGGCCGCCGCGGCGACCGGACCGTTCGCGGCGGCCCGGATGATCCCGTTCCACTGGCATCGGTGGACGCCGGAGCGGCGGCGGGAGTACGTGCCGGGGCACGCCAATCCGCTGCCGTGGTTCCGGGACGCCTTCTATGCGGGTACGGCCACGCCGGGGCCGGTGCTCGCGCCGGTCCTGGTACTGGCCGGGGCGTCGGACGGAATGATCGGCACGGCTCCGGCGCGGGTGGTGGCGGCCGCTCATCCGTACGCCCGGCTGGAGATGATGTCCGAATCCGGTCACCGCCCGTGGGTGGAGCAGCCGGAGCTGTTCGGAAAGCTCGTCGAGGACTTCCTGTCCGCCTGAGAAACCCGGCCGGCGCGTACCCGGGTGCGGGACGCCGGGGTGAGCGTTGCCGGAGCATCCCGGTATCGGCAAAGACCGGAAAAAGAGCTGTGAGCTGGGATAAAACGGGCTTTACCTAAGCCATATTCCGGATGAAACGGGGCGTTACTCACCGTGACCAGTTCAGTGAAACCGGCGGAAACCCGTGAGGAACAGGACCGGAAGTACCGGCAGAGTCTCAGCACCGCTGCCGCACGGAACCTGACCCACACCACCAAGTCCGTCCCGCAGATGCAGGAGATCTCCTCCCGCTGGCTGCTGCGGAAGCTTCCCTGGGTTCAGGTGGCCGGCGGCGCCTACCGGGTGAACCGGCGGATGACCTACCGGGTCGGGGACGGCCGGCTCACCTTCACCAACACCGGCGCGTCGGTCCAGGTGGTCCCGAGCGAACTGCGGGAGATCGCGGTGCTCGCCGGCATCGAGGACGAGGAGTTGCTGCGCGCCATCGCCGACCGGTTCGTCCAGCAGGAATACCAGCCCGGCCAGGTGATCGTCGAGTTCGGCTCGGTCGCCGACAACCTGTACCTGATCGCACACGGCAAGGTGGACAAGGTCGGTGTCGGCCCGTACGGCGATCCGATCAGCATCGGTGTGCTCGCCGACGGGGAGAAGTTCGGCGAACGGGTGCTGATCGAGGACGAACCGATCTGGGGGTACACCGCCAAGGCGATGACCGCGGTCACCATTCTGGCCCTGCCGCGTTCCGCGTTCGCCGAGATCACCTCCCGCAGCGAGACACTGCGCCAGCACGTCGAGGGAGTCCGCGACAAGAGCCGCCGCCCGCAGAACAAGCACGGCGAGGCCGAGATCGCGGTCGCCGCCGGCCACACCGGTGAACCCACGCTGGCCGGCACCTATGTCGACTACGAGCTTCACCCCCGCGAGTACGAGCTGAGCGTCGCCCAGACCGTGCTGCGCATCCACACCCGGGTCGCGGACCTCTACAACGAGCCGATGAACCAGCTCGAGCAGCAGCTGCGCCTCACCGTCGAGGCGCTGCGCGAGCGCCAGGAGTACGAACTGGTCAACAACCGTGAGTTCGGCCTGCTGCACAACGCCGACCTCCGGCAGCGCATCCACACCCGCAGCGGGCCGCCCACCCCGGACGATCTCGACGAGCTGCTGTCCATGCGGCGCAGCACGAAGTTCTTCCTGGCGCACCCGCAGGCGATCGCCGCGTTCGGCCGGGAGTGCACGAAGCGGGGCATCTACCCGCCGCCGGTGGTCATGGACGGCCACACCGTCCCGTCCTGGCGTGGCGTGCCGATCCTGCCGTCCGGCAAGATCCCGATCAGTCACATGCACACCACGTCGATCCTGGCGATGCGGACCGGGGAAGCGGATCAGGGTGTCGTCGGCCTGCACCAGGTCGGGCTGCCGGACGAATATCAGCCGGGGCTGAACGTGCGGTTCATGGGCATCAGCGAGCAGGCGATCATGTCGTACCTGGTCAGTGCCTATTATTCGGCGGCCGTGCTGGTGCCGGATGCGCTGGGCATCCTCGACCACGTCGAGCTCTCCCACTGATGTCGGTCATCTCTGACGTCTCGGGCGCACCGCCGGCCTCCCTCCATCGGCTGCTGCCGGGATTCGGCATGTCGGCCATGCGCGCCTTCGCGGGACCGCTGATCACCCCGCCCCGCGACGACCGGCTGTTCTGCCCCGACGCGATCCGCGACGACCCGGCCCTGGGCGACCTGGTCGACGACATGCTTGTCGGCTGGGCGCAACAGGTCGGGATCTATGAGGGAAAACTCGACAAGCTGCGATCGTACGGCTTCGGCCGTTTCATGATGCTCGCCCACCCGGCCGTCACCGACCCGGACCGCCTGCTGATGGCCACGAAGTGCCTGGTGGCCGAATGGGCGGCGGACGACTACTACGTCGACGAGGTGGAGCTGGGCGCCGACCCCGCAGTGGTCGGTTCCCGGATG
The DNA here is from genome assembly GCF_040639655.1 of Actinoplanes sp. NPDC023801. Lineage (NCBI taxonomy): Bacteria > Bacillati > Actinomycetota > Actinomycetes > Micromonosporales > Micromonosporaceae > Actinoplanes > Actinoplanes sp. NPDC023801. Next base: position 244,763 of record NZ_JBFAAI010000003.1, read on the forward strand.
GCCCGCCTGCTGTCGGTCGTCGACCCGGCCCGGATGGTGCCGCGTTACGCCGCCGACATGGCCGGATACCACCGGCTGCAGCCGATCTCGGAAGCGTTCCGGACCGCGGTCGAGCACCTGGCCAGGTACGCCACTCCGGCACAGCTGGGCCGCTTCCAGCACCAGATGGCCGTCCTCTTCCTGGCCTGGACGCAGGAGGCGGACTGGCACGTCAACAAACGCACCCCGCCGGTCTGGGAGTACCTCGTCCAGCGGCACCTCAACAGTTACCTGCCGCCGATGCTCCTGGTCGACGTGCTCGCCGGCTACGAGCTGTCCGCGCACGAGTTCTACCACCCGGACGTGCGCCGCGCCTACACCACCGCAGCGAACGCGGCAGTGCTCGTCAACGACCTGCACTCGGGCTCCCGGGAGTCCGAGAACGACTTCAGCCTGCCGCGGGTGCTGCAACTCAACGAGGGCCTGCCGGCGAAGGAGGCGGTCGCCCGGACCGTCGCGATCCACAACGAGCTCATGCACACCTTCGTGGGGCTGGCCGCCCAACTCAGCGCCGCCGGATCACCGAACCTGCGGCGTTACCTCGCCGACACCTGGGCCTGGCTCGGCGGCAGCCGCCGCTGGCACGCCACCACCGGCCGATACAACGAGAACGGGAGCCGATAATGACCAGCACCATCCTGCGTACGCACTTCGAGAAGTCGGTCGCCGCCTACTGGAACACCAACCGGGACGACCCGGTGAACCTGCGCCTCGGCGAGGTCGACGACCTCTACCACCACCACTACGGCGTCGGCCCGTACGATCCGGCGGTCCTGGACGCCCCGGCCGACACCCGCGAGCAGCGGATCATCGCCGAGCTGCACCGCCTGGAGAGCGCACAGGCCGATCTGCTGCTCGACCACCTGGGCCCGATCACCGCCGACGACATGGTGCTGGACGGCGGCTCGGGTCGCGGCGGCACGAGCATCATGGCCCACCAGCGTTTCGGCTGCGAGGTCGACGGCGTCTCGATCTCCGAGTACCAGGTCGGCTTCGCCAACGAGCAGGCCGCCCGCCGCGGGATCGGCGCGCGGGTCCGCTTCCACTTCCGCAACATGCTGGAGACCCAGCTGCCGGCCGGCACCCGCCAGGCGATCTGGACCAACGAGACCACCATGTACGTGGACCTCGACGATCTCTACCGCGAATTCGCCCGCCTGCTGAAGTTCGGCGGCCGCTACGTCTGCATCACCGGCTGCGCCAACGACGTGACCGGCCTGCGTTCCAAGGCCGTCAGCAAGATCAACGAGCACTACACCTGCGACATCCACCCGCGCAGCCAGTACTTCAAGGCGCTGGCCGCCAACGGCCTGGTCCCGATCAACGTGGTCGACCTGACCGCGGCGACCATCCCGTACTGGCAGCTTCGCGCCAAGTCCGAGGTCGCCACCGGCATCGAGGAGGCGTTCCTGACCGCCTACCAGGAGGGCAGCTTCCACTACCTGCTCATCGCCGCCGACCGCATCTGACCCTCACCGGCCGGGCGCGGCGGTCCCGTCGCGCCCAGCGGGCCGGCCCCGGGACGCCTCCTTCCACCCGGTCCCCCACCGGCGGCGACGGCGGATGACGACCTCCACCACGGCAAGGTTGACGATCCACCCGAGGGTCTGGCCGATCGGGATCAGGGACGCGACGCGATCCCCGGCCGGTCCACCGCCGCCCGAGCCGAACGGAAGCTGCACCAGGAGCAACAGCGGGGTGAGCAGACGTGAGGTGACGGCGAGGAACGTCAGCGCGTAGTTGCGCATCATCCAGTCGCGGTGGCCGGCGAAGTCGCGGCGGCGGGCGGCACGGTAGGCGAGCCCGCCGGTGATCAGCCACAGAACGGCCGCGGTGACGAGGCCGATCCGGGTGACGATGCGGCCCGACCACAGCGCGACGGGGATCGCGGTCACCGCCGAGGGAAGGACGCCGGCGAGCAGATAGACCCGCCCGATCGTCCGGTGCACCGCCCGGCGTGCCCGTACCGTGTCCATGAACTGCAGCGGGCCGAGCACGATCGCGACCGCGGCCGTGAAGATGTGCGCCACGAGCACGGTGTAGTGCAGGGACCCGCCCACGTCGAGACGGCTGTCGTCGATGTCGAGCCCGACGTACGGGCTGACCAGGACGACAGTGACGATCACGGCGGCGACGAGCATCAGCCATACGCCCCGGGCGAGCCGTCCGGCCGTAGGTCCACGGGCCGGGGTGGATCCCGGAACGCCGGTCATCGTTTCCTCCTGGGTCGATTCGCGATCGGTGCCACCGCCGCGATGCGCTGCGGGCGGCACCGTGCGCCGGACGATCGGGCACCGATGCAGCATGCCGAGGGGCCACGTCGCCGGCGTCAGCCCGATCGCGGCGGCGGTCGTACGCAGATTCGCGTACGCGGCCCGGCCATCGCCCTGCAAGGATCGCCGGATGAGGTGGATCCGGTCGTCGGCAGCGGACCTGGCTGCGGCGATCGTGCTCGCGGTGTCGGCCGCCGCCGGCAGCGCCGTGGCCGACCGGCTCGGACGCCCGTCGGTGCCGATGGACGAGCCCGGCTATGTCCTGGTCGTGGTGGCGGCGCTCAGCCTGGCGGCGCGTCGCAGCCGGCCGCTCGTGACGCTGCTGGTCGCCGCGGCGTGTACGGGTGGGTATCTCGCCCTCGGGTACGCCTACGGTCCGGTGATCCTGGTGGTCATGATCGCGGTGTACAGCGCGGCGAGGCATGCTCCGCCACGGGCCGCGGCCTGGTGCGCGGCGGTGGCCGCGATACTGCTGCTCCCCCATCTGCTCACGTCCGACCGCGCTCCGGGGTGGCTGGGCGTGGTGCCGGCGGTCGCGTGGGTGGTCGTCCCCGGCGCCCTGGGCCACGGTCTGCGCCTGCGGCACGAGGCCGGGCGGCAGGCACGGGCCGAGGCGATCCGGCAGCGGCTCGACGACGAGCGGCTCCGTGTCGCTCAGGAGGTTCACGACGTCGTGGGACACGGCCTGGCCGCCATCAAGATGCAGGCCGACATCGCCCTGCACGTCATGCCCCGCCGGCCCGCGCAGGCTCAGGTGGCACTGGAGGCGATCAGCAAGACCAGCCAGCAGGCGCTCGACGAGCTGCGCACGACCCTGGCGGCCGTGCGGCGGGTCGACGCCAGTGACCGCGCGCCCACCGCAAGCCTCGGCCGCCTGAACGACCTGCGCCGGCGGATGGCCGACGCGGGCGTGACGGTGCGCGTCCACACCACGGGGACACGTCCCGGAACGCTTCCCCCGGCCGTCGACCTGGCCGGCTATCGCATCGTTCAGGAATCCCTCACGAATGTACTGCGGCACGGACGCTGCGAGCAGGCCGACGTCACCGTCCGGTACACCACCGGCGGTGTCTCGATCACGGTCGCGAACCCGATCACCGGAGCGCCGCCCTCCGGCGGTGGCTCCGGCATCGGTGGGATGCGGGCCCGGGTGGAGGCGCTGGGCGGTGACTTCGAGGCCGGAGCGGTGGACGGGCGGTTCGAGGTCCACGCACGGATCCCGACCGGAGGCGATACATGATCAGCGTCCTGATCGCCGACGACCAGGACCTCATCCGGTTGGGGCTGCGGACCCTCATCGCCGACGAGGACGGCCTCACCTGCGTCGGTGAGGCCGCCGACGGGCTCGCCACGGTAGCGACGGCCATCCGTACCCGGCCGGACATCGTGCTGATGGACATCCGCATGCCCGGCATCGACGGACTGGAGGCGACCCGCCGGATCACCGGCGACCCCCGGCTGGCCGGGACCCGCGTCATCGTGCTCACCACCTTCGAACACGACCAGTACGTCTTCGACGCCCTGCGCAACGGTGCCAGCGGCTTCCTGCTCAAGGACACCACGCCGGCGGAGCTCCTCCACGCCATCCGCACCGTGGCCGACGGCGGCGCACTGATGTCGCCGTCGGTCACCCGCACACTGCTGCGGGAGTTCGTCACTCTCCGGCCGGGCACCAGGACGCCTCACCCGCGGCTCGGCGCCCTCACCGACCGGGAGCGCGAGATCATGGTGCTCGCCGCGGAGGGCCTCACCAACGACGAGATCGGCGAACGACTCCGGATCAGTACCGCCACCGCGCGTACGCACGTCAGCCGCGCCATGGTGAAGCTCGGCGCCCGCGACCGCGCCCAGCTCGTCGTGTTCGCCTACCGCTCCGGGCTGATCGACTAGCGCCGGTCTCCCGGAGGAGGTCAGGCGCGGATCAGCGGGGCGGCAGTCTCGCGGGCGTGGTCGGTCCACGGGGCCGGGCGCATGGTGGCGGCGTCGAGGCGGACGTTGACGCGGCGGCCCTCGGCGTACACGGTGGCGCCGTCGAGTGAGGTGACGCGGAAGCCGTACGCCGCGCTGGTCGTGCCGAGTTTGTCGAGCCAGAAGTGGATGGCGATGTCGCCGACGCCGGTGACCGGCCGGTGGAAGGTGATCGCGTACTCGCGTACGACATTGAAGGCGTCCGGAGTGGTCGGACGGCCGCCGGTGAAGGAGACGCCCCGCTCGGTCCACCACTTGCTGACGGCGCGTTCGACGAGTACGGCATACCGCGAGTTGTGCAGGATGCCCATGGCGTCGAGGTCGTCGAAGTGCACGGGGGTGTGCTCGACGACGCCGTAGGAGATGGTCGCGCTGGTCATGAGAGCTCCGGAAGGATCGTCGGGTCGGTGGTGATGGCTCGCAGGTGGCCGAGCAGGGCGCGGCGTGCCTGGCGATAGGTGGTCTCGGGGCCGAGGACGGATGCCTGCATGACGGCGCAGATGCCGACGGCCTCGGTCTGGTAGGCGAGTGTCGCCGGGTCGGCATCGGGCCGCAGATCGCCCAGTGCCACGGCGTCGGAGGCCAGGCCGGTCAGGAAGGTCATCCAGTCGGTCTGCTGGGCGGCGAGACGGTCGCGGACGGGGCCGGGGCGGGCGTTGAACTCGAAGTGGGCGTTGGCGAAGAAACAGCCGCCGGGTAGCACCCTCGCCTCGTAGAACGCGATCCGCCGGTCGTGCACCGCCCAGAGTCGCCGGACGCCGGCCGGCGCGGTGAGGGCGGGCCGGATGACCCGGTCGGTCCACTGGACCCGAGCCTGGTCGATGACGGCGAGCTGCAGGGCCTCCTTGGAGCGCCAGTGCGCGAACAGGCCGGACTTGCTGACGCCGAGCGCGTCGGCGACCTGGCTCAGTGACAGCCCGTCGAGGCCGGACACGGTGGCGAGCACGAGTGCCTGTTCCAGCACCGCGCTGCGGGTCCGTTCCCCGCGAAGGAGCCTGCCGTCCCGCGTCATACCCTCAACCTACAAAACGACCGACCGTTCGTAAATATAAGTCGGATCACACCGCCCAATCCAGCATGTGGGACTGTTCCCCGGCGCAACTACCGCTCACCGCAGCGGCGATGCAGGTCAACCGTTGATCGAAGACCGGCGCGGGTGGCGCAGCCGGGCACGACTTCCCCCATCTCCTATGAACTAAATAGGTTTAACGGCGAGGGGGTGAACCACCGGATGACACAGATGACGGAACCGCGCCGACGCCGGGCCGACCGCGCCCGGCAGGTCGCCGACCTGCTGCGCCACCAGGTGCTGTCCGGCGCCTTCCCGGCCGGGACACTGCCCTCCGAGTCGCAGCTCTGCCACGATTTCACCGCCTCCCGCAACACCGTCCGCGAGGCCCTCGGCCTGCTCGCCGCCGAAGGCCTGGTCGAACGGTTGCCGGGCGTCGGCACCCTGGTGTGCTCGGCCAAGTACGCGCACGGCCTCGACCGGCTCGCCGGACTGGCCGAGACGCTGCACCACCAGGGCAGCATCACCAACGAGGTCCGCACGGTCGGGCTGGTCGACCCGCCGGCCGTCGTGGCCCGCCGGCTCCGGGTGCCCGGTGGTGAGCAGGTGGTCTACCTGGAGCGGGTCCGCAGCCTCGACGGCACGCCGGTCTCGCTCGACCTCACCTATCTGCCGCAGGACATCGGCGTCCCGCTGCTGGCCGCGGACCTCGCGGGCCGGGACGTCTTCGTGCTGATCGAGGAGCTGACCGGGCAGAGCCTGGGTCACGCGGACATCAGCATCGAAGCCGTCAACGCCGACGCGCACAGCGCCGACCTGCTCGGCGTGGCCGACCGAGCCGCCCTGTTGATGGTGGACCGGCTCACCCATCTCGCCGACGGACGCCCGGTCGACCTGGAGTGGATCCGGTTCCGCGGCGACCGGCTGACGCTGCTCAGCCGACTGCACCGCCTCTGATCCTCGAACAATCCACGAAACCGGGAGACCCCCATGCCTCTGGTCAATCAGCGTGTCGACGTACCGGTGACGATCGACCCGAACCTCTGCATCGACGAGTGCACCCTGTGCGTGGACATGTGCCCGCTCGACTCGCTGGCCATCGACCCGGAGACCAGCAAGGCCTACATGCACGTGGACGAGTGCTGGTACTGCGGGCCGTGCGCGGCCCGCTGCCCCACCGGAGCGGTCACCGTCGACATGCCGGTGCTGATCCGATGAGGCGGGCAGCTCCGGCCGCCGCGGCGTTGCTGATGCTCACCGGCTGCACCGTGGCCGGCAACCAGGCGCAGGCCGGCGTCGAGCAGGTGGTCGTCGGCTACCAGTCCAAGACCATCAACACGGTCACCGCCGGGACGCTGCTGCGGGCCCAGGGCTTCCTCGAGAAGCGGCTCGGCGAGAAGTACGACGTCGTCTGGCAGGACTACGACACCGGCGCGCCGATCACCGCACAGATGATGGCCGGGAAGATCGACATCGGATCGATGGGCGACTACCCGCTGCTCATCAACGGGGCTCGTGGCCAGCAGTCGGAGAAGACCCGGACGAAGATGATCGCGATCACCGGCTACAACCGGCGCGGGGCGCTGAACACCGTGGTGGTCGCCAAGGACTCGCCCGTTCAACGGCTGTCCGACCTGCGCGGCAAGGTCGTCTCCACAAGCGTCGGCTCGGCCGCGCACGGTCTGTTCGTGCAGGCCCTGCGCAAGGAGGGACTGACCCCCACCGACGTCAAGGTGGAGAACCAGCAGCCGCAGGTGGGCGCGTCCGCCCTGCAGTCCGGGAACGTCGACGCGCTGTCGCAGTTCGTCGCCTGGCCGGGTCTGCTCGTGCACCGCGGCGAGGCGAAGGTGCTCTACGACGGCGGCGCCCTGCAGGTGCCGACCCTGCACGGGACGGTCGTCCGGCAGCAGTTCGCCGACCAGCGTCCCGACGTGGTGAAGGCGTTCCTCTCGGCTCAGCAGGACGCCACCGAGTTCCTTTGGAGACATCCGCTGGAGGCCGCCGAGATCGTCGCGAAGGCGACCGGGCTGCCCGCCGAGGTGGTCTACCTCTACAACGGCGCCAACGGCATCGCCACCTTCGACCTGCCGATCCGGCCCGAGTTCCGGGCCGCCCTCGAACAGGACGTGCCGTTCCTCAAGTCGATCGGCGTGCTGCAGGGCATCGACCTGGACGCGTTCGTCGACGACAGCCTCGTGCCGGCCGGCGGCGGCGCACCGGGGGCCGTGCTCGGCGGCACCGACGCGATCTGCGGGACCGCCGTCACGGATCCGGCGCTCGCCGGTGAGCTCTGGCTCACCGGCGAGAACACCACGACCGCGACGACCGACCCGACGTGCCTGATCAAGGCGGTCCGGGCGGCAAGGACGGCAGGGAGACAGATCCGGGCCGCGTACGTGCCGGACACGACCACCGGCACGCGCTGGTTCGCCGACAAGAGCACCTGGGTGCACGACGGCGACCGGTTCCTGCCGTTCGTCACCGAGGCGGCCGCGAAGACGTACAGCACCGGGCATCCGGGGTCGCGCGTTCTCTCGTACGACCAGGTGGTGAACGAGCAATGACCACCGCCGTCGCCGCACCGCCCGGCCGGACCCGGACCACCCCCGGCCCTGAGCGGCCGTCCGGCCGTCCGGCGAGACGCTGGCTGATCCGGATCGCTTCCCTGCTCACCGCCCTGCTGGTGTGGGAATGGCTGACCGTCACCGACGTGATCGCATGGATCCGGTTCGATCGGCTGCCGACGCCGGTAGAGGTGGCCGGGCAGTTGTGGACGCTGCTGGGCGATCCGCTGTATTACCTGGACATCGCGCAGAGCCTGGTCCGCATCCTGACCGGTTTCACCCTCGCCGCACTGGCCGGCATCGCCGCCGGGATCGCGGTGGCCCGCTCGTGGCTGCTCTCCGACATCCTGCAGCCGCTGTTCGAGGTGGTGCGCCCGATCCCGGCGATCGCCCTGGTGCCGGTCGCGATCCTGCTGTTCCCCCGCAACGAGCAGGGCATCGTGTTCATCACGTTCACCGCGTCGTTCTTCCCGATCCTGGTCAGCACCCGGCACGCGGTCCGGGCACTACCGGCGGTCTGGGAGGACGCGGTCCGCACCATGGGTGGCGGCCGGTGGCGGGTTCTGATCAGCGTGGTGCTGCCCGGTGCGCTGCCCGGAGTGTTCAGCGGCCTGTCGGTCGGGATGGGGGTGTCGTGGATCTGCGTGATCTCCGCCGAGATGATCTCCGGTGACTTCGGGGTCGGCTACCGCACCTGGCACGCGTACACCATCGTCGACTACCCCGCCGTGCTGGTCGGCATGATCACCATCGGGGTGCTGGGCTGGCTCACCGCCGGCCTGGTGGAACTGCTCGGCCGGCGGATCGTGGGTGAGCGATGAGCCTCGCCTTCCACCTCGACGACGTCAGCCTCGGCCACGGTACGGACATCGCGGTCCGCGGGCTCGACCTGGACGTCCGGCCCGGCGAGGTGCTGGTCGTGGTCGGCGCCTCCGGCTGCGGCAAGTCCACCCTGCTCCGTACCCTCGCCGGGCTGCTGCCGGTGCGCGGCGGCATCGTGCTCGCCGACGGCGCCCCGATCACCGGCCCGTCCCCGGACCGGGCCATGGTGTTCCAGGACGACGCGCTGCTGCCGTGGCGCTCGGCACGCCGCAACGTCGAACTGCCACTGGCCATCCGCCGGGTCCCCCGCCCCGAACGCCGCGCCCAGGCCGGGCACTGGCTGGCCGAGGTCGGGCTCGGCGACCAGGCGCACCGGCGGCCGCGGCAACTCTCCGGCGGCATGCGCCAGCGGGTGCAACTGGCCCGTACCCTCGCGGGTGGTCCGCGCGCCATCCTGATGGACGAGCCGTTCGGCGCCCTCGACGCGCAGACCCGCGGCGCCATGCAGCGGCTGCTCGCCGACGTCCTGAGGACCACCCCGGCGACCGTCGTCTTCGTCACCCACGACGTCGACGAGGCGCTGTTCATCGGCGACCGGGTGGCCGTCCTCGCCCCCGACGGCATCCGCACGCTCGTCGACGTCCCCGAACCCCGCGACCCCGCGACGCGCGGCACTCCCCTGGTCCGCGCGGCCCGGGAGTCGCTGCTCGCCGCCCTGTTCTCACGGAGTGCCGCATGACCCGCCACCTGCAGACCGACGTGCTTGTGATCGGCGGCGGCACCGCCGGGACGATGGCCGCCCTGTCGGCCGCCACCGCCGGTGCCGACGTGCTGCTGCTGGAGAAGGCCCACGTGCGGCACTCCGGGGCCCTCGCCATGGGCATGGACGGTGTGAACAACGCGGTCATTCCCGGCAAGGCGACACCCGAGGACTATGTACGGGAGATCACCCGCGCCAACGACGGCATCGTCGACCAGCGCACCGTCCACCAGACCGCGACCCGCGGCCACGCCATGGTGCAACGGCTGGAGAAGTACGGGGTCAAGTTCGAGAAGGACGAGTACGGCGACTACGCGGTCCGCCAGGTGCACCGGTCCGGCCGGTATGTGCTGCCGATGCCGGAGGGGCGCGACATCAAGAAGGTCCTCTATCGCGTGCTGCGGCGGCGCGACATGCGGGAGAAGATCCGGATCGAGAACCGGGTGATGCCGGTCCGTGTGCTCACCGACGGGGGCCGGGCCGTCGGGGCGGCCGGTTTCGACACCCGCAGCGGCGAGTTCGTGACGGTCGCCGCCAACGCGGTCGTCCTGGCGACCGGGGCGTGCGGGCGGCTCGGGCTCCCGGCCAGCGGCTACCTGTACGGGACGTACGAGAACCCGACGAACGCCGGTGACGGGTACGCCATGGCGTACCACGCCGGTGCGGAACTCTCCGGCATCGAATGCTTCCAGATCAACCCGCTGATCAAGGATTACAACGGACCCGCCTGCGCCTATGTCGCCAACCCGTTCGGCGGTTATCAGGTCAACAACCGCGGTGAACGGTTCGTCGACTGCGACTACTGGTCCGGGCAGATGATGGCCGAGGTGGCGCGGGAACTCGAATCCGACCGGGGGCCGATCTATCTCAAACTCAGTCACCTGCCGGACGAGACGATCGCGGCGGTCGAGGGAATCCTGCACACCACCGAACGGCCGTCGCGCGGGACCTTTCACGCCGGGCGCGGTCACGACTACCGGACCCACGACATCGAGATGCACATCTCCGAGATCGGGTTGTGCGGCGGCCATTCGGCGTCCGGCGTGTGGGTCGACGAGAACGGGGCGACGACGGTCCCGGGACTCTATGCGGCCGGGGATCTGGCCTGTGTGCCGCACAACTACATGATCGGGGCGTTCGTCTTCGGTGACCTGGCCGGTACGCACGCGGCCGGGCTGCCGGCCCGCCCTTCCGCGCCACTGCCCGAGGACCAGATCGCGGCGGCGCGGGAACTCGTCTACCGGCCGCGGTCCCATCCGGACGGCCCGCCTCAGCAGCAGGTCGAATACAAGCTACGGCGATTCGTCAACGACTATGTGGCCCCGCCCAAATCGGCGGCGAAACTCGAGATCGCGGTCGAGACGTTCCAGAGGATGACGTCCGAGATCGACGGCATGGGCGGACAGACCCCGCATGAACTGATGCGCTGCGTGGAGGTGACCTTCATCCGCGACTGCGCCGAAATGGCGGCCCGCGCCTCGCTCGTGCGTACCGAGAGCCGCTGGGGTCTCTATCACGACCGCACCGACCATCCCGAACGTGACGACGAGTCCTGGCTCTACCACCTGAATCTGCGCAAACGTGCGGACGGGGAGATGGAGTTCGTCAAACGGCCGGTCGCCGAATACCTTTTCCCGGTCGACGGCTTCCGGCCTCCGGCCGCGGACGCCCCGATCGTGGCCCCGGAACCACGCCGATTCACCACTGCCTCGGCCCGGAAGGCCGGCGATCGTACGTCCGGGAGCACGTCGGCCGGCGCCGCGGCCCGCATCGTCGCCGTGCTGGCCCTGGCCGACCAGCTCTCCGCCGTCGCGTCCGATTCCGATCGTGCCAGGGAAGCGCCCGGCAACGGCTCACCCGGCGGGGTGCGCTTTCCTCAGCCGGCGTCGGGCGGGCACGATCCGGGGCTGGCCGCGTTCGCTGCATACCTGACCGATACGGACGCCGCCGTACGGCGGACCGCGGTCACGACGCTCACCGAGGTGGCGCCGCCCGGTGCGGCCGGCGCCCTGGTCGACGCGCTCACCGATCACGACTCCTCGGTGCGTGCCGCAGCCGCGGCCGGTCTGCGGGAGCTGGCCGACGTGCTGCCCGCGGACGACTCGCTCGCGGCCCGGTTGAGGACCGCCTACGGCAGCACCGACGCCGGAGTCCGCGAGGTCGTCATCGAACTGCTGCGGGTCATCGGACTCGGCACGGTCGAGGACTTCCGGGCCGCGGCCGAGGACGTCGAGGTGGCGGTCCGGCTGCAGGCGGTCCGCGGCCTGGTCCGCCGGGATGACGTCACCGGTCTGGCCGCGGCCGCCCTCGACCCGGCCCGCGAGGTACGGGTCGCCGCGGCACACGGCTTCGGCACGGTCAGCGACCCGGCCGCCGCATCCGCGCTCCACCGCCTGATCACCGACGACGACCCGCTGGTACGGGCAGCCGCGTGGCAGGCGGCGGCCCCGATCGGCTGCCCCGGTCCGCTGCCGTCACTGGCCGTGGCCGCGCTCGCCGAGCCCGCCTGGCAGGTCCGTGAGGGCGCCGCGAAAGCCCTGGCGGCCGCCCCGCCCGAGGTGGCCGTCCCACCGCTGCTGACGGCCGCCGGCGACCCGAACCTCGACGTACGCCGGGCCGCCATCCGCGCCCTGGCCGGCTGGCCGGACCACCCCGGCGTCGCGACCGTCCTGCACACGGCGGCCACCGAAGACCCGGACGCCGATGTCCGGGCCTGGGCCCGCCGAGCCCGGACCGTCCCCGCCTGACGCACCGGGACGGGCCGTGACGGCCCCGGCCCGACCGTCACGGCCCGTCCGGCCGGCGTCCAGCGCTGTATCGGACCGCTGCCGGGAACGGCTCGTGGACTGCCATCGCTGACGCGATCGATGCCGTTGGAACGTCGCCGGTGCGGTTGGGCGGGCTCTGTCCCGTACTAGAGAAGGGGTTCGAGGATCTTGAAGACGTGGGTGTTGGGGTGTTTGCCGCTGAAGCGGCCGGCGAACGGGCCGTAGGCGGTCACCGGCACGTCCTGGCCGGTGTGGCCGGTGGTGGTCCAGTCCATGACGAAGCGGAACCCGGTGCCCTTGACCGCGAACGGGCCGTCCTCGGCGGAGGTGCCGTCGCCGGACTCGTCGCCGGTGTCGACGTCCTCGACGGACAGGCCGCCGGTCTCGTGGTCGCCGGTCACCACGACGAGGGTGTCGCGGTGGCGCTGCGCGTAGGCGACCGCGACCGCTACCGCCCGGTCCAGCTCACCCATGGCCTGCAGGGTGCGGCGGCCGTTGTTGCGGTGGGCGAACTCGTCGACCGCCTCCTCCTCGACCAGCAGGAAGAAGCCGTCACGGTCGGCGGACAGGTTGGTCAGGGCCTTTTCGGTCATTGCGGCGAGGCTGACCACCGGGTCGTAGATGTCGCCCGCACCCTCGGCGCGCTGCTGGAACATCTCCTCGTTGGCGAACAGGCCGAGCAGCTTGCCGTTGCCGGCGGCGGCCAGCTGGGCGGGGGTGGAGACGTATTGGTAGCCGGATCGGCGGGCCTGTGCGATCAGGTCACCCTTGGTGCCGCGGCTGCCCTCCTCCGGGTCCTCGGCGGGCTGGTCGGGGTAGGCACCGGGGCTGCCGGCCGGCAGCCACCAGTCCTCGCCGCCGCCGAGGATCACGTCCGGCCTGGTGACCGACAGGTATTGGCGGGCGATGTCGTCCTGGGCGCCGCGATCGACGGCGTTGCTGAAGAACGCGGCCGGGCTGGCGTCGGTCACCTGGGCGGTGGTGACCAGACCGGTGGACTTCCCGGCGGCCTTGGCCAGCGCGCCCAGCGTCGGCAGCGGGTTGCCGTCGGGGTCGACGCTGATGGCGCCGTTGTAGGTGCGGACGCCGGTGGCCCAGGCGCTCGCCCCGGCCGCCGAGTCGGTGATCGCCGACTCCGGGTCGTCGGGGCTGGTGGTGAGCTGACCGGAGGCCGGCAAGGTGTCCATGGTCAGCTGCCCGTCGAGGCCCGCGTGGAAGAGGCGGGCGGCTTCGCGGTGGGCGGCCGACATCCCGTCCGCCGTTGACGAAGATGATGTTGCGCACGGCGGGACGGTCCCGGCCGGGAGCCTCGGCTCCGGCGTCGTTCAGCGGGATCACCGTGATCAGTGCGGCGGCCAGCAGCGCGGCGGCCGGTGTGGCGTATCGGGCGGACATGTCTCCCCCTACAGCTTCAGCGATGCACGGGTGTCGATGCCAGTGAACGCCTTCCCGGCCCACGATCGCACGACTGGCGCGGTGATTGTCACCGTTCGGTGCGATCGATCCGCAATTCTCGTTCCAGCTCGGCCAGCACGGTACGCAGATCGTCGAGCCGCTGACTGATCATGATGCGGTCGATCTCGTCCGGGATCCCGTCATGATCGTCGTCGGTGGCCAGGTGCTCGGTCAGTTCGAGGCGGCGGGCCTCCTCCATCGAGTTCACGATGACCGCGATCAGGATGTTGACCAGCAGATTGACCGTGATGAGCACGTAGCTGACGTAGTAGACGAGCGTCCACGGGGACAGCTCGAGCCCTTGGTCGATCAGGTCGGGCAGCGTCTCCAGCGACAGCAGCACGAACAGTGTCAGAACCGCCCGGCCGAGGGTGCCGTACTGATCGGGATCGGACTCACCGAAGATCAGCCAGCCGGCCATCCCGTACACGTAGAGCGTCACGAGGGCCAGCGCCAGGAAACCGCCGACACCGGGCAGGCTGCGCAGCAGCGCCGACACGATGGTTCGCAGGCCGGGCGAGAACCGGACCAGCCGCAGCACCCGGGCGATCCGGATCACCCGCAGCGCGGCCGAGTCGCCGTGCAGCCCGGGGATGAAGACGGCGGCGATCACCACGAAGTCCTTATCGGACCTGCCGCTCAGATCCCACGCACATCCGGCCAGCCTACGGTCAGCGCGGGCCGGTGGAGGCCTCCCGGTGCTCGCTGAGATCGGCCGGCGGCACGACCTCGTCACGATCCAGCAGATGGCGGACCTGCTCGCCGGCGAGCTCGAGCAGCCGCCGCGGGGTGTGGCCGGGCGCCTCGTCGAGGACTTCCGGCGGGATCGGCCAGGTGGGCGACGGCGGCTCGAACCCGGCCGCTTCGAACAGTGGCGCGAAGCGGGCGGCGATCAGTCTCCCGGCGACCTCCCGGGACGGCACCGGCCCCAGCCGGGTCTCCTGACGGAACCGGCCGCCGGGCGCGGCGTCCCGGATCCGCTGCGAGGATTCCGGCAGGCAGGCGACGACGGTCACGGTACGGAACAGGGTGTCCCCCAGGTCCATCAGCCCGTGCCCCGGGTCGGTGGCGATCACGCCGGAGTCGCTCCGGGCGACGACGCCGTCGATCCCGTCCACCGCCAGCATGCTCGGCCCGGTCAGTGCGAGCAGGCGGGAGATCTCCACGGCCACGTCCGGTCCGGACCTGCCGGGCCGCGGCAGCCCCCACTGTTCCGCGTCAGCCGGTTCCGGCAGCGAGAGCAGCCACGACTGCCCCACGCCGGCGATCTCATGGTCGGCGGCGGCCAGCAGGACGAGCGCGCGCAGCGCGAACCGGCAGTCGCGGCCGGTCTCCGGGTCGGCGATCCGGACCCCGGCCACGAAGGCGTCGAGGGCGGCCGCGGTGAGCGGCTCCTGGCCGCGGATCTGCCGGCGCAGTGCGTTCGGCAGCTCGGCGCGTTCGCCGAGACGTTCCAGCAGCATGGCGAGCTGGGTGTGCCGGTAGTGTCCCGACCGCCGCAGCCCGTCCAGCAGGATGTGCACGACGCCCGGCCGGACGGTGTGCCCGCCGGCGAGGTCCATCAGGAAGAAGTAGCCCTCCTGCTGCTGCACCCTCTCCCGCGCCCAGCGCAGCAGGTGGGTCTTGCCGGAGCCGGGCGGGCCTTCGACGACCACACCCGGAGGGCTTCCGGTACGCCGTGCCGCGGCCTCCTCGAAGGCGAACAGGACGGCCTCGCCCGCCTCCTGGTTCAGCTCGCCGAGGTGCACGTCGAGGTCGGTCCACACGTCCTCGGAGGCCGGCGCCCGGTCCACGCTCCGCAGCTCGGTCAGCGCACGCCGCTGGTCCTGCTCGATCACGCGCGGCCGATCGCGATCAGCCGGGTGCTCTGGGCCCGGCGGGCGGGGGTGCTGAGTTCAGCAGGCATGAAGTCGATCTCCGGACGAGGATTCGGCGGACCGCGCGGACGCGCCGTCGGATGAATCATTGCCGGAATCGATGGATCGGTTACCTCCCGGCGCATGTCCGCTATCCGATTCACACACACGCCTGTCAATCAGTTGACAGCCGGCAGCCCGGTGATCCGGCGGCGCTGCGGGGCCCGGCTACGCCGGTAACGACAACGCACCGGCGACCGGCCGGCGGGAGTCACGTCAGCGGGGACGCTCCCACGAGCGGGAAGCGCCCCGCTGATCGCCGTCAGCACCAGGTCAATGTGGAATTCGTCCGGGTGACGTTGCTGATGGTGTTGTTGCTGCCCGTACAGGGGCTCCATCGGATGCCGGTGTTGCTCACCGTCAGGTTCTGGAAGCGGATGCCCGAGGACGGCGGGAACTCGGTGCGGGCGGAGATGCGGACCTCACCACCGCCGCTGACCGTGCCGGACACGCCGGCGACGGTGACGTTGTAGCAGTTCTCGAGCAGGATCGCGTTGTTGCCGGTGTTCGCGATGTCGACCCGGTCGATGGTGGCGCCGCCGCTCTCCGAGACGCAGAAGATGCCCCGGCCGCCGCCGCGCGCCTTGACCGTACCCACCTTGATGTTGTTCGGGTACGAGCTGCCGACCCGGCCGTTGCGGTTGGCCATCCGGAAGGCGGCGTACCCGGTGCCGGCTCCGGCGTTGTCGGCGTCGACGGTACCGACCGTGGCGTTGATCGTCTGGTTGAGCAGCAGGCCGGACTCACCGACGCTGCGGGCCGTGACGGTGCCGATGGTGATGCCGTCGACGCCATACGTCTCCACCGCGTGCGAGCTTGCGCCCTGCACGTACACGTTGTCGATGCGGACGTTGCGGGTCCACTGGCTGGTGTCGCCGCGGTTGTCGATGCGGACGCCGAGGCCGGCGCTGAGCCGCATGTCGATCTGGCCGAGCCACACGTTGGTGACGTTGCGCATGAAGATGCCGTAGATCGGCGCGCCGGTGAGGTTGAGGTAGGGCACCTCGATGTTGCTGACGCCGCGGGCGTAGATCGGTGCGTAGTCGCCGCTGCCCGAACCGGTCACGTTGATCGTGCCGCACACCGACAGGGAGGTGTGACTGGCAAGCGAGATCCGGCTGCCGGCGGTCATGCTGCCGTTGCCGCGGACCACGACCCGCTGGATGGAGGTACGCCCGGCGGTGAGGCTGCCGATGCCGGCCTGGACGGCGGCGCGGAAGTCGGTGCCGGTGTAGACGGCCGACCCGGCGGCGTTGCGGGCGGTCCAGGTGCTGCCGCTGACGGTCACCTCGGACTGGAACGTGCCGCTGCCGCAGGCGCTGGTGCTGCCGCCGCCCGTGCCGACCTGGACCATCTGCCATTGCTGGTTGGCGTTGCCGGTGTCGGCGTACTGGGCGACGACCGCGCCGTCGGCGGTGGAGTGCTCCCACACCTCGACGGCCTTGCCGGTGTGCCGGTTGAGCAGCCGCACGTGACCGCCGTCGGAGTCCTTCAGGGTGAACTGCTGCCGGGTGGAGCCGTTGTCCGGGTTCTGGACGAGCTGGGTGCCGTCGGTGGCGTTCGGCATCTCCAGGACGAGGCCGCTGTGCCGGCTCTTGATCTTGTAGTAGCCGCTGCCGGCGTCGGTGAACTGCCACTGCTGCCAGTTGCCGTCGTTGCGGGTGTACTGGTTGATGCCGGCGCCCGCGTTCGTGGCCAGGTTGTAGAGGTCCATGGCCTTGCCGCTGTTGCGGTTGACCAGGACGTACCAGGCCGAGGTGTTGACCGTGGCGGCGTTCGCCTGCTGGAGGCCGAACGCGGCGCCCGCGACGGCCAGGGAGGTGGTGACGAGCGCGATCAGAGCCGCGCGCCACCGCCGATGGGGATCGGGGGAACTCATGGGATTCCTTCGGGGAAGGTCGGCTCACATCGGGGAATGTGAGCGCTCACAGGGATTCCTCAGAGTCTCCGGACCCACCTCGGGACTGTCAAGTTTGTCAATACCCTCAGGGCAGGAAGATGTGCTCGAGCTCGACGACCTGACCGTTCTTGATCGTGAACTTGAACAGCATGCCGGAGTCCAGGGTCTTCAGCCCGGCGGGCTTCGGTTCCCCGTTCACCACCACCCGGATCTTCGCGTCGGCGGCCACCTTCACGGTGCGCAGCTTCTTGTTGTTGTTACGGACGTAGTAGCCGGTGCACCAGTCGTTCTCGGCCGGCTCCTCGCCGTCGGCAGCGCACGCTTTCACGGCCGCCTTGCCCTCGTACCACTCCACCAGGTCGTAGGTGATCTCCCGGGTGGACGGCTTGGTCGACTTGAGGACGGCGTACTGCGGCCCGGTGACCGCAGACGGGGTGGCCGCGGCCGAGCCGGCCTGCGCCGTGGTCGCCTCGGCCGGCCCGGCCCCGGGCGCGGCGGCGGACGGAGCCGCGGGTACGGCGGGCGGGGCCACCGGCGCCGAAGTGGCGGGCTTGCCGCCGCAGGCGGTCAGGAGCAGGAGCGGAGCGAGGGCTAGCAACCGGCGCATACCGGTAACGTAACCGCCCGCGGAGCCCCGCACCTCAGCTTTCCAGGCCACTCCCGGCGATTTGGTCCGCAGCGGCGGCTCGCAGCGCCTGTTCGTACTCGCGGTGGCAGATGTACGAGGGATTTCCGCCGGGTCGCGTTGACCTCCGGGGCTACGGTTCTGCCATGTCTTCTGTCTCCTACCCGCGTGCCGTCGCGACCGCCGCCCTGCAGGCGTGCTTCAGCGGCACCTGGATCGCCGCCAGGGAACTCTCGCCGGCGCGCCGGCGGCTGACCCGTCTCGGCGCGGTCGCCGCGGTGGCCGCGCTCGGTTACGCCGTCGCTCCGGACCAGCCGGAGCCGGAACCCGAGCTGGTGGTCGCGGACAAGCCGTACCTCGTCACCGAGCCTCCGGCGCCCGCGGCCGAACCGCAGGTGCCCTTCGACAAGCGCAAGGCGATCATCGGCGCCGCGGTGGTCGGGCTGTCGGTGGCGACGCTCGTCGGCCGTCACCAGCTGGAGAAGCGGTGGCTGGCGCGGCTGACGCGCAACGGGCACCGGCACCCGACGCGCGGGCTCGCGGTGCGGATGGCCTCGATCGAGTTCGCCACCACGCTGGTCCTGCAGGTCGCCGACGTCCGCCGGCTCGGGCGCCGGTGACGCCGGGCGGTCACTCGCCGGAGGCGCGCATGATGTCGTCGACGTTGTCCTCGCGTACCGCGTCGTAGAGGGCCTTGGCCTTCGCCTTGTCCGGGAAGACCACGCTCTCGCCGCCGACCTTGCCGGTGCCCTTGGTCGGGTTGGTCAGGAAGGTGAGGTTGCCGCCGCGCAGGCCACGCATCTCGGTCACGGTGTCGAAGATGGACATGGTCCGGTCGACCGAGACGGCGTCGGCAGTGGCCCGCAGGAAGCTGTTGAGCTTGCCCGGGTTGGCTAGCGTCCCGCCGGTGGCGGCCTTGTCCAGGATCGCCTCGATCACCTGCTGCTGGTGCCGGATGCGGGCGAAGTCGCCGTCGGCGAACTGCTTGCGCTGCCGGGCGTAGTCCAGGGCGGCGGCACCGTCGAGGTGCTGCTCGCCCTGGCTGAACTTCCGGAACGGCTCGTGGATCGACGTGATGTCCTGCTCGATGTAGAGCTCGATGCCACCGAGCGCGTCCACGATCTCCTGGAAGCCGGCAAAGTCGATGATCGCCACGTTGTCGATGCGCACGCCGGTGAACTTCTCGACGGTCTGCACGACCAGCGGGATACCGCCCCAGGCGTACGAGGCGTTGATCTTAGCGTCGCGGTTGCCGTTCTTGCCGTTCCTGGCCGCGGGCACGTGCACCCAGGTGTCCCGCGGGATGGAGATGAGCTGGGCACTGGACCGGTCGGCGGGCAGGTGCGCCACGATGATGGTGTCGCTGCGGGAACCCCCGGCGTTGTCCGGGTCCCGGGAGTCACTGCCGAGCATCAGGATGTTGCGGGCCTTCTGGACGACCTTCTCCGGCCGGCCCTCGTCAGGCACCTCGGCGAAGGCGTCGACGCGCACGATGTCCTTCTCGACCGAGCGGAGATAGAAGCCACCGGCGATCGCCCCGCCCCCGCCGAGCAGGGCACCGGCCAGCAGAGCGATGAGAACGAACCGCAGCGCACGGCGCTTCCGGGTGCGCGCCGGCGGCTGCGGCTCCTCTCCCGGCAGGGAGATGCGCGCGGTCTGCTCGGGGTCGGGCTGGCTCGACATGGCGGCGATCATACGAGCCGATCAACCCGCCGAACCATCCGCGTCGGCGCCGCCGGGCACGGGTGGCCGACGCGGCGAGACGATCACACCCCTTGCCCCTTTTTCTCCCGCCCGAGCCCACGACGGCGCCGCCTCGCGTGGCAATCTGTGGCGCGATCCACACCGCAGGTCAAAGGCCGGGCATGAAGTAAAGAAAGGCCGGGCATCCACGGGGGAAGATGCCCGGCCTTTCCCTTCAAATCGAACCACATGCATCGGCGGTTGCGCTACCCGAGGGTCGCGGTCCGTGCGAATGGGCTACTTCTGGCGGGTCTGCCGGCGCGGCGGCCCGCACCATCGGAGTCCGACGGATGAGGAGGACCGATGGAATCGTCACTTCCGCTGATCGGCCGGGACGGTGAGTTGCGGAGCTTCACCACACTGCTCGGCTGGGTCGCGCCGGACCGCGCCGCCGTGCTTCTCGTCGACGGGCCGCCGGACAGCGGCCGGGCCCGCCTGCTGCGCGAATGCGCCGCCGAAGGGCGGCGGCTCGGCGCCGTGGCCGCCGCCGGCCGGGACCGGGTCGTGCTGGTACGTGACCATCCGGGGCCGGTCGACGCGCAGGCTCCGGGACGGCTGGTGGCGTCCGCGCCGGTCCTGATCGTCGCCACTTCGACGGCCGGGCTGGAGACCGTCCCGGCTGAGGTGCACCGGGTCCGGCTCGGCCCGCTCTCCCCCGCCGACGTCCGCCGGCTGCTGGCTCACGCGCTGCCGGGGACACGGCCGGGGGCACGGCTGCTCGACCTGACCCGGGTGGCGGCCGGCCGGCCGGGTGCCCTGGTACGGCTGATCACCGGACTGCGCGAGGAGGGCCTGCTGCGGATCGTGGACGGGTCCGCCGTACCGCTGCCGGGCCGTCTGCCGCAACGTACCCGCGCCCGGCTGGCCGCCCGGTTCGCCGACCTGTCCCCCGCCGCCCGGCACCTGGTGCAGGCGGCCACCGCCCTGCCGTCGCCGTTCCCGGCGGACCGGCTGAGCGCCTCGCTCGGCAGCACGGTCCTCGGGCTGCTGCCGGCCATCGAGGAGGCGCTCGAGTCCGGGCTGCTGACCACCGCGGGTGAGGCGCTGTCGTTCAGTCACGATCTGGTCCGGCCGGTCGTCGAAGCGGCCATGCCGTGCGCTGTGGTGGCCGCGCTGCGCAGCGAACGCCGCACCCGCCCGCGTCCCGCCGCCGCCCGCCGCGAGCCCCGCCCGCCCGGCACGGCCGACGCCGACTGGAACGCGCTCAGCGGCCGGGAGCTGGAGATCGCCGAGCTGGTCGGCATGGCTTTGACGAACCGGCAGATCGCCGACCGGGTGGGCCGCTCGCCGCACACCGTCAACTACCACCTGCGGCACATCTTTCAGAAGCTTGGCCTCTCGTCGCGGGTGGAGCTGGTGTCGCTGCTGCGGCGCAGGGAGGCGGCGACGCGATGACCGTAGAGCCAGTCGTGGGCGTCCGGCCGGGCGGCGGCCAGCGCCCGGTCCCGGATCCGCTGCTCGGCGCCGTCCGGCAGGTGGTGCACCCGCAGACCGGCCCGGGACATCGCGTACACCTTCCGGATCCGCTCCTCGCGCAGGGCCTGGAGATCGGCGAGGTCCCGGCATCCGGCGAGCGTCACCGCGTCCTCGACGGCCTGTGCCGCACCCTGCGCGATGAACGGCAGGATCGGGTGGGCCGCGTCGCCGATCAGGACGACCCGGCCGTGCTGCCAGAACGGCAGGGGCGGCAGGTCGTACAGGGGCCGCGGCCGCATCGGCCCGGCCAGCGCGATCAGGCCGCGCACCGACGGGTGCCAGCCGTCGAAGACGAACGAGGGGCCGACGACGACCAGGTTCACGTGGTCGCGGCTGATCGGGTAGGTGACGCAGTGCCGTCCCGGCCCCAGCCACACGACCACCCGGTCCGTCTCGACGAACCGGCTCGCGGCACGGCGCGGCAGCACCGCCCGGCCGGCCACCAGACCGCTGTGCCGCGGGGTGTGCGAGCCGGTCAGTCCACGCACGACCGACCGCAGTCCGTCCGCGCCGACCACCGCGTCGAACCGGCCCGCCGTGCCGTCGTCGAAGCCCAGTACGACGCTCGTACCGTCGTCCCGGACGGCCACGCAGCGGCGGCCGAGGATCACCCGCGTTCGACCGGCGGCCTTCCGTAGCGATCCGATCAGCGCGCCGCGCGGCATCGTCAGGTACGGCACGGCGTACCGGCTCAGATCGGTGTGCCCCAGCACCCGGTCGTCCTGCCAGCGGCGTAGTTCCCGATGCCCGGCCGGGACGGCGGAGTCCAGGGACACCCCGAGGTCCAGCAGTTCGGCTCCCGCGTTCGGGGAGATCTGGATTCCCGTTCCCTCGTCGACGCCAAGGGCGGGCCGCTGTTCGACGACCACGCACTCGACGTCCCCGCGGGTGAGCGCGATCGCTGCGGTCAGCCCGCCGATCCCCGCGCCCACGATGGCGATCCGTCGCACAGGCTTCTCCTCTCCGCCAGCGACTCAGTAGTAGCGCAGGGCCCGGTCCCAGTCCTCGTCCGCGGTGAACAGGCCCCGCGGCTTCATCACCTCCGGCATCGCGGTGAGCACGCCCGGCGGCACCAGGGTTCCGGGCGGCACCGCCTCGACCGTCGCGTCGAGGCCGTAGGCGGCGCCGATGGCGGCGGTCAGTTCACCGGCCGCCGCCGGCCCGTGGCGGACCTCCACCTCGATCTGCACCCGCAGCCCGGAACCGGTGTGCCGGGCCCGCCAGAACAGCACGCCGTACTCGGCCGGCAGCCGGAACACCAGCTCCTCCAGGCCGACCTGGGTCAGTCCCGCACCGGCGGAGAACCGGCCCAGCACCCGGACGATCGGCAGCGCCCAGCCGCACGGGCAGTCCCGGTAGCTCACCTCGACCCGGTCACCGATGTGGTAGCGCAGCAGCGGCATGGCCTCCCGGCAGAGCGGTGTCACCACCAGCTCGCCGGAGCCGTCCG
This sequence comes from Actinoplanes sp. NPDC023801, assembly GCF_040639655.1. Taxonomy (NCBI): domain Bacteria; kingdom Bacillati; phylum Actinomycetota; class Actinomycetes; order Micromonosporales; family Micromonosporaceae; genus Actinoplanes; species Actinoplanes sp. NPDC023801. Next base: position 267,531 of record NZ_JBFAAI010000003.1, read on the forward strand.
CGGTGATCCGGCCGGTCGCCGGGTCGTACACCTCGAAGATCGCCCGGTCGGCCCACAGATGCAGCTCGCCGTGCGGGCACTCACCGGCCAGCCCGCCCGTCTCGCTGGCGCCGTACTCCTGCACGACCGGGACACCCCACACCGCGGCGATCCGGTCCCGGCGGGCCTCGCTCAACGGCTCACCGGCCACCAGCAGCGCGCGCAGGGCCGGGAAGTCGCGGTCCGGCCGCAGCCCCGCCTGCGCCGCGGCGGCGGCCCACACCAAAGCGTCCGTCGGCAACGACCAGGTGAGCGTGACGTCCAGGTCCTTCAACAGACGGACCACTTTGGCGTACGGGGTGGCGAGCGACCGGTTGTCGGCGGGCACCACGGTCGCCCCGCACGCCCGGGCCGCGGCGTGCGCCACATGGCCGGTCAGCATCAGCGCGTACGGCGTACGCACCAGGAAGGTGTCGGTGTCCTTGATACCGACCCGCATCCGCGTGTACCGGTCGACGAGATCGGCCCAGTCGGCGCCGGTGTAGTACGACGCCGTCGGCGTGCCGGTGCTCCCGCTGGACTCGTGGTAGGTGGCGAGCCGGGTCCGGTCCACCGCGAGCATCCCGAACGGGTACGCGTCACGCAGGTCGGCCTTGCTCGTGAGCGGATAGCCGGCCAGTTCGGCCCGGTCCGCCGGCACCCCGTCGCGCCGGGTGCGGTAGAACGCCGAGGCGGACGCGGCCGCCAGGGTGCCGGCCAGCAGCGACTCCTGCACCTTGGCGAGGGAGTCGAAGTCCGTCCAGTCCCCGATCCGGGGCAGCCGCCCGCTCACCGCTCGTGGCACAGTTCGTCGATGGGGTAGCCGACGTGGCGTTCCCGTCCGGGCAGGTAACCGAGCACCTCGTCGCCGGGTTTCAGCTCGGTGGAGTTGTGCACCACGCCGCCGGGGCCGAGGACCCGCACGTGCCAGTCGTCCTGCACGATCAGGTTGAGCCGTTCGCCGGTCGGCGCGACCGCGTCGATCGCCAGCAGCGGCCGCGTCTCGATCTTGACCCGGCCGACGGTGACCGGACGGGTCCGGCCGTCGGCGCGGACCGCCAGGACGGTGCTGCCGGCCTCGAGTTCGCACAGGTAGCGGGTACGTTCGTGGCCGGCCAGCGTGTACGACATGATCGCTCCGGCGTTGACCCGGAACGGCCGCATCGGCATGTACGGCAGCGGGTGCGTCTCGCTCACGCAGAGCAGCAGTCCCCGCGACCGTGACCCGACCAGGATGCCCTCGTCCTGTCCCAGGTGGGAGCAGGTGTCCACACAGGCCCGTTCACCGGAGCCGCAGTGCCTGATGCCGGTGACGGTGAGCGTGACGAGTTCGAGGTCGGGCGAGCCCTGCCGGACCACCTCGGCGAGCTTGGTGGCGTCGCCCGGCCCGCCGGGTCGCAGGAGGATGCCGTCGGGGCCGCGTTCCAGGACGGTCAGGTGCACCGACGCCTCCTCGACGCCGTCCACCTCGGTGATGATCCGGCCGGTCGCGCCGTCGGCGGCGGCCAGCACGATCTCCAGCGGGATGTGCGTCGGGTCATGGAAGCGCAGCACGGTCAGTTCGTCGCGGCGGACCCGTTCGCAGGCCAGTTCCAGGGTCGCGGCGTCAGTGACGTCGACCCGGCTGCCGAACCGCAGGCCCGGCCGCCCGGCGGCGAGCCGGCCGGGGTCGCCGTGCCGGACCGGGTCGATCAGCAGCAGGTCGGCGTCGCCGGTGTCGTCCGGCAGGTCGTCGCCGGTCACCACGAGCACCCGGGTCACCGTCGGCGGCAGTCCGGCCAGGTCCGCCGGGTCGTCGGCGACGACCGCCTCGAACCGCAGGTGCAGGGCCTCCTCGGCGGCCTCGCGCCGCCACGGCCCGGCGCCACGCAGGTCCAGCCAGCAGGCGCGGTCGCGCATCGCGGCGCTCATCGGACGGCCACCGGGGTGCGGTCGTGCACGACGGCGGCGAGCTGGCGCACCGCGGCACCCGGATCGGCGGCGGTGAACACCCGGCGCCCGACCGCGACCCCGGCGGCGCCGGCGCGCATGGCGGCCGCCATCCGGCCGAGCACGGCGTCCGGGTCGGGCCCCGGTGCCCCGCCGGCGGCCAGGATCGGCACACCGGCACCGGCGACGATCAGCCGGGTGGCCGCCTCGTCCTCGGGCAGGGCCGTCTTGACCAGGTCGGCGCCCATCTCGGCGGCGATCGCGACGGCATGGGCGACCAGGTCGGGCGCCAGGCTGTCACGGACGGCCGGGCCACGCACGTACATCATCGCCAGCAGCGGCACCGACCAGCGGTCGCAGTCGTCGGCGACCCGGGCCAGGTGGGCGACCTGGGCGGACTCGGTACGGGACGCCGCGTTGACGTGCACACTGACCGCGTCGGCGCCCAGCCGCAACGCCTCCTCGACGGTGGTGACCGGATACTTCGCATCCGGGTCGGCGGCCATCGCGGTGCTGGCGTCGAGGTGGATCGTCAGGGACAGGTCACGGAAGCGGGCCGGGCGGATCCGGCGGACCGCACCCTTGTGCAGCACGACACCGTCGGCGCCGTGCTCGGCCAGCTGGGCGATCAGGGTGTCCAGGTCACCGGCGGCACGCAGCGGGCCGGCGCCCACCGCGTGGTCCAGCGGCACCAGAAGCAGTCCGGAGCCGCCGCGGCGGCCGAGATGCCCCAGGCGTAGCCGCCGCCCGAAGGATTCGTTGCGGTACATCGCCAAACTCTCCTTTTCGGATGGTCGTAAGGCGAAGTTAGTGACGGGGCCGGGTGCCGGCCCACTGCCCGAGCGGGTGGCCGAAGACGTTTCCGCTGGTCACGTTCCCGCGCAACGCCGTACTGATGAAATGGGTAGTTGCCGGGGCGCGTCGGCGGCGCATCACCCGATCGTCTGTGATAGATATTCGGGACCGGCCATCACGGGGGAAATCTGGCCATCACGTCCGACACCTCGACGGGGGCGGCATGATGATCTTCCTGGGCTGGCGCCCGTGAGCTGGCGGCTTCTCGGCCGTGACGCCGAGGTCGCACTGCTCACCCGCATCCTTGACGACACCGCCGCCGGCGCGGGCGGCTGGCACACCCTGTCCGGGCCTCCGGGTATCGGCAAGTCGCGGCTGCTGCGTGTGGTGATCGAGCTGGCCGGTGACCGGGGCATCACGGTCGCGACCCGGGAGGCGTTCCATCTGGACCAGGCGGCGCCGCTGGTCACGCTGGCCGGGGCGCTGCGGGACTGCTCCCCGGAGACCGCGGCGTTCGGCTGGCTCGCGCAGCGGGAACCGGAGCGGTCCGATCCGTTCGGGACGCTGCAGCGGCTGCGGGCCTCGCTGGAGGAGGCGGCCCGGCAACGGCCACTGCTGATCGTGATCGACGACGCGCAGTGGATGGACGAGCTGAGCGCCCTGGCGATCCGGGATCTGATCCCGGCTCTGGAGTCGTCACCGGTGCGCTGGCTGCTCGCGCACCGGCCGCCGTCGGCCGAGGACCGGGAGAAACCCGGGCATCAGCTGATCCGGCGCCTGCAGCGTGAGGGTACGGTCCCGATCCGGCTCGACGTGCTCGACGAGCCGGCCGTGGCCCGGCTCAGCGCGGACATCGTCGGCGCCGAGGTGGACAACACCGTGGTGGCGCTGGCGGCCTCGTGCGGCGGCAACCCGCTGCGTACCGAGCAGATGCTCAAGGCCCTGGTCGCGACGGGGCAGCTGGTGGTCGCCGGCGGTGTCGCCTCGGTGGTCGGCGACGACCTGCCGTCGAGCTTCGTCGATTCGGTGCGGGAGGTGGCCGACACGCTGTCCGAGCAGGCCGGCTGGATGCTGCAGGCGGCGTCGGTGTTCGGCCGGCCGTTCGGGGTGGAGGAGGCGGCCCGGCTCACCGGGCGGCCGGTCACCGAGCTGTACCCGCTGGTCCGCGAGGCGATGACGGACTTCCTGGTGGAGGACAATCTGGGCGGGCTCTCGTTCGCGCACGACCTGGTCCGGCAGGCCGTCTACAGCATGCTGCCGCGGGTCATGCGGGAGCAGCTGCACCGGGAGGCGGCCGCGATCACCTCCGACGCCGGGCGCCCGGCGCTGGAGGTCGCCGAGCACCAGCTCAAGAGCGGCCGGTCCGGCGCGGCCGACGCGGTACGGATGGTCCGGTCGATGGCCGGGATGATCGCGCGGGTGGCGCCGGGCGCCGCCGCCGACGTGATGCTGCGGGCCCTGGAGTCGGCTGATCCCGCTGACCCGGAGCGTCCGGCCCTGGTCGCCGACACGGTGCTGCTGCTGGCCTCGGCCGCCCGTCTGGAGGAGGCCCGCAAGCTGGGCGGGGAGGCGCTCGGGGCGGGCCTGAGCCCGGAGACCGAGGCGCTGCTGCTGCTCGGGCTCGCGGAGGCGTGCAAGCACGGCGGCCTGAACGAGATGTCGATCCGTTACGCCGACGACGCGCTGCGCTGTCCGGGCCTGTCCGAGGGGCTGCGGGCACGCCTGCACGCGGTCCGGGCGCACGCCCTGTGCTACCTCGGGGACCTGGCCGCCGCGGACGAGTCGGGCGACCGCGCCGACGTACTGGGCCGGGCCGCCGGTGAGTACGGCGCGGCCGTGTTCGGGCTGACCGGGCGCAGCCTGGTGGCTTTCACCACCGGGCGGCTCGACGCCGCGCTGGCCCACGCGCAGACCGCGACCGCGCTGGTCGACGAGTTCGGCGGGGAGGCCGCACACCGGCATCCGCGGATCTGGCTGGCCGCCGCGCTGATCACCCTCGACCGGTTCGAGGAGGCCGAGCAGGTGATCCGGGCCGGCCGCCGGGAGTCCGACCGGTCCGGTGCGGCCTGGACCGAGCCGCTGTGGCACCACTTCCGGACGGCCCTGCTCTACGCCACCGGGCGGCTGGAGGACGCGGCGGTGGAGGCCGAATCGGGGCTGGCCGTGGCCGAGCAGCACTCGGCGCACGCGCTCGCCATGCCGCTGCTGGGCACGCTGCTGCGGCTCGCGGTGCTCCGCGGCGACCTCGGGGTGGCGCAGCGGCACCTCGACCGGATCCGGCGGCTGGCCGCCGACGGGGTGACCGCGGTACCCGAGGACGTGCTCTGGCCGGAAGCCGTGCTGCTCGACGCGACAAGTGGACGGCCGGCCGCGTTCACCCTGCTCCGCGACGTCTACGCGACCCTGCCGGAGCGGCCCGCCCTGCTGGCCGGCGACCCCGCGTCGGCGGCCGCGCTGACCCGGATCGCCCGCGACAGCGGGGCCCCGCACGAGGCGCGGACGGTCGTGGCGGCCGCCCGGCGCCTCGCCGCACTCAACCCCGGTTCCCGGTCGGCGGCCGGTGCCGCCGCGCACGCCGACGGATTGCACCGCGGCGACCTGGACCGGGTACTGCAGGCGGTCACCGAGTTCCGCCAGGCGGGCCGGCCGCTGGCGCTGGCGTCGGCACTGGAGGACGCGGCGCTGCTCGGGTACCGCACGTCGGCCGCGGACGCGCTGACCCGCTGCCGGGAGGCGCTGTCCATCGTGTCCTCGGTCGGTGCCGTCCCGGCCCGGCAGCGGCTGACGACCCTGCTCGACCGGTGGGGTGGCACGGCTCCCGCCGAGGGCGGGCGGGCCGCGTCCTGCCTGCCGGAGCTGTCACCGGCCGAGCGGCGGGTGGCCATGGAGGTCGCGGCCGGGAAGACGAACATCGAGGTCGCCGACACCCTGTTCATCTCCCGGCACACCGTGGACGCGCATCTGCGCAACATCTTCGCCAAGCTTGGCGTGCGCCGCCGGGCCGAACTGGCGGCCCGTGTCGCCCGGGAATGCGGCCCAACCACGTGAACACGGGATTCACGGACGACGTCTCGGCACCGAGCATGGCGGTACAGCCCGCCACACGACCTCCTGCGAGGGAACGCCGATGCCGACACCCGCCCTGCGTACGCCGGTGCTTCTGGCCGGGGCCGGTGTCGCCGGCTCGCTGACCGCACTCGAACTCGCCCATCACGGCGTGCCGAGCATCGTGGTCGAGCGGGCCGGTGGGCCACCGCGGTTCCCGGACCCGGTACTGATCAGCGGGCGCGGCATGGAACTGCTGCGACGACTGGGCCTCAGCCGCGACCTGCGAGCCGACGGGGTGGACCCGAGCTGCCCGTTCGACATCCTGTGGGGGCGGGAGACGGCCCGGCCGCCGGTGTTGGCATGGCGGCTGCCGTCGGTCATCGAGCTGCTCGACTCGTACGCCGTGACCGACGACGGCACCGCGCCGGTGGAGCCGTACCTGATGATCTCCGGCCCGGACCTGATCATCAGGCTGCGCCGGGCGCTGCACGCGCACCCGCTGATCGACCTGCGGACCCGGTGGACCCTCACCGACGTACGCGAGGACCCGGCCGGGGTGGCGGCCACGGTGATCGACGGCGTGGCCGGTGCCCGGCACGTGATCGAGGCGGCGTTCCTGGCCGGGTGCGACGGCGCGGACAGCACCGTACGACGATGCGCGGGCCTGGCGATGGACCAGCTTGGCCCGCCCGCACCGCACTTCACCGTGTACTTCCGCAGTCCGTCGCTGGCCGGGCGCTGGCCGAACCCGTCGGCGATGATCACCGCGCGGGCGACCGTGCTGGCCGGCCACGACGGTGACATGTGCGTGGCGCACCTGCCGGTCGCCGACGACGAGCAGAGCGGCGTCGGCGATCCGGTCGCCCTGTTGCGCCGCCGGCTGGGCCTGCCCGAGGACCCGCCGGAGATCGTGGCCGTGGCGCAGCGGACCGGTACGCAGTCGATGGCCCGCCAGTACCGGCGGGGCCGGGTGTTCCTGGCCGGCCGGGCAGCGCACCAGATGGCAACCCCGGCCGACGACATGGACACCTGCATCGGTGACGCCGTCGACCTGGGCTGGCGGCTGGCCGCCGCGGTGCACGGCTGGGCCGGTGAGCAGCTGCTGGCCGGCTATCAGGCCGAACGCCGGCAGCAGGCGGTGCTGGACCGGGAGCTGGCCGGGCGGGCGAAACAGACCCGCCGCCGGTTCCAGCGGCTGGTCGAGTCGGGCGCGCACCGCGAGGTGATGGCGGAGGCGCTGCGACAGGAGGCGCCGCAGCTGGACCCGGACCGGACCGGACCGGCGGAGACGGCCGGCACGCCCGGGTTCCGCCCGCCGGCGTTCCGGCTGGCCGGCGGGGACCACTTCTTCGACCGGCTGGGACCGCAGTTCACGCTCGCCGACCGGACCGCCGAGCAGGACGGGTGGCAGCTGGTGACGGCGGCGCGGGCGCGGGGCGTCCCGGTGCGGCACCTGCCGATGGCCGGCGTGCCGGTACCCGACGCGTGGTCCGGCCGGCTGGTGCTGATCCGGCCCGATCAGCGGGTCGCGTGGTGCGCCGACGAGTTGCCCGCCGACTGCGACACGGTGCTCGACGAGGTGACCGGGGCGCCGCGGCGGTTATACGAGAACACGTGATGCCGCCACCCGGACCGGCTCGGGAGACTCGACATCTCTCAGCCGATCTGGATTGGACAGAGGAACGATGTCGACGGAGATCAGCGAGGATCTGGCGCGTGCCGCCATCGCCGGCTGGTATGGCCGGCTCGCCGGGAACCCCTGTACCCAGCGCAACCACTGGCAGACGAAGACGATGTACTACCGGGCGGTCGCCGAACTGCTCGCGGCCCGCCCGGACCGTCCGCTCACCTGGAAGACGATCGTCGGCGCGACGCGGCCCCGGGGCTGCCGCAGCACCTTCTACGAGGTGGCCGGGCAGCACGCACGGCACGGGATGGTCGGTGACCTGATAGCCGACGGCAGCCTCAGGTCGCACGAGATAGCCATGCGATACGGGCGGCCCGGCCCGGTCGAGCAACTCATCGACGAGACGAAGGTGTGGTCGTTCTGGCCGTACCGGCAGCGGTTCGTGGAGGTGGCGACCGGGCAGGGCGAGAATGCCGATCCGGTGCCCGCGGAACTGCGCGACGCGCTGCTGGCCTGGGCGCGGGTGAACCCGGCGCTGGCCGCGGCGAACGCGTACCGGCCGCCGGCGTGTGCGGTGGAGGACCTCGCGCTGCTGCACGGCGGGCGGCTGGCCGCCACCCGGGCGGAGAGCCGCCTGACCGACGCGCTACGGCACGGTCAGCCCGTCTGAGCGATGAAACCGGCGATCCGCCCGCCCACGGGGGTGGGTGGCTCGCCGGTGGCGGCCGTACCGGTGCCGAGGCCACCGACGATCAGCCCGCTGAGGAACGCCACCGTCAGCACGGCCGCGACGGCTATCGCCACGGCGACCGGCAGGTAACGGGCCCGGCGCGCGTTCTGCAGCCGGCCGAGCAGCCGGGCCGCCGGTACGGTGCGGGTGTTGCGGGCGCGGCCGGTCCACTGCCGGAACGCCTCGTCCGGGATCCGGGTCCGGCTGGCGCCCTTCGCCGTCGCCAGCAGCAGGGCCAGCTGCTCGGAATCACCTTCGGTGACCACCTCGGCCGCGTGTTTCTGCGCCCGCGGATCCTCCAGGTCGGCCAGATCCGGGCCGTACGCGGCGGACAGCAGCCGGCTCAGCAGCTCGTCCCGGAAGGTGACCTCGACGCGCAGCGCCGCCGCGTCCAGGGCGGTCGCGTCGAGCGCGGAACGCACCAGATGGCGCCGGCCGGCCGGACGCTGTTGCAGCTCGGTCAGCACCTGGTCGAAGTCGTGCAGCGTGTATGCCTCCCGCAACGCCACGACCAGTGACTCCTCGGGACTCGCCGGGGTGCCGTCGACGACCGGTCCGCGGGCCGGTTCGGGCGGCGCCGGCCGGTGCGTGGCGGATCCCCAGTCCTCGGTCACGAGCTGCTGGCACAGCATCCGGGCGTGGTCGATGTCCCGGCCCGCGGTGGCCGGCTGGAGCAGGTCGACGATCGTACGGCTGACCTCCGTCCGGTCGTAGGGCCGCTCCGGCAGGAACAGGATGTGCGGCGGCCGGTCGCCGCCGTCGTGCTGCTTCTCGTAGGTGGAGAAGGTGCGGTCGGTCAGGCCGATCGGGCTGCGTTCGGAGATCTCGACGAGGGCCCAGATCATCGCGGCCTTCAGTTCCTCCGGGCAGCCGATCACGGTGATCGGGGTACGCGGGTCGGCCAGCACCCCGGCGAGGATCGGCACGAGGGTGGCGCTGTGGGCCGACGCGACCGGGAACAGTTTCTTGTCCGCCTGCAGGGCCGCCTTGCCGGCGAGGCCGGACGGGATCGGGCTCAGCGGTCCGGCCGGCGGGTCGGCCAGCCACCCCTTCCAGGTGTACAGGCCGAGCGCGACCCGCGGGGTGAGTACCTCGGACATGCCGATCAGGGCGTGCGAGTTGTTGCGCCCCGCGGTCACTCCGGCGGTGACCCGGCGCAGCAGGGCGGCCGTGCCGTCGGCGAAGGTGAAGTACGACAACGCGGCGTCGGGCAGTTCGGCACCGGACATCCGCTGCAGCCGCACGTGCGCCCTGAGGTTGTGCACCCAGCGCTGCCGCTCGTCGCGGTCACCGAACGAGTCGGCCAGCGCCGTCTGCGCGCCGTCGTACTGCGACCAGCCGAAGAACATCTGGTCGATCCGTTCCCGAGGGTGCGCGCCGGTCACGGCAGACCCACCTTTCCGGCTTCCGGTCCGGCGATCACGCCGGTCATCGCGAGGATCGCCACCAGGGGCGCCAGCACGTTCGCGGGGCGGACACCGCGCACGAACCGCTGCTCACCCTGTTCCTTCGAGGAGTCGGCGGGGCTGGCGTCGCCGCCGCTGGCGGAGACGAAGTGCAGGGTGCAGCGGTGGAACGCCTCGAACGGGCGCAGCGAACCGACCGCGCCGCGACGGTGCAGGAACGCGTAGACGTCGCGGCTCTCGTCACGGAAGCGGGCCGCGTCCAGCCCGTCGGCGGGAGCCCGCAGCCACTGTTCGACGGGTGGGACGTACCGCATCCGGTCCGACTTGGTGACGGCGACCGCGACCGGGACGCGGACCGCGTTCTCCGGCACGCCGAGCAGCCGTTCGACGGCGAGTTCGAAGGACCAGCCCGGGTTGACCGCACCCGCGCTGCCCGCGTCGTCGTCCTCACACGCGTGCACGAAGATGACCGCGTTCGCGCCGAGCAGGTAGCGGGTGGACCGGTTCATCGCCTCGGTGCTCTCCAGATCCTCCCCGGCGACGTCGAAGAACGTGACCGGACGGTGCCCGCCGGGCCCCCGCACGAGCAGGATGTCGGCGGCCTCGGTGACGCCGCTGTCGGTGCCGGCCAGTGCCGTGCCCCGCTCGAAGGGCCTGACGAACTGCTCGTTGAAGTCGTCGTGGCGGCGGAAGTCGAGGGCGGCCGTGTTCACCCCGTACGGTGCCAGCCCACCCCGGTACGCCTCCCTGATCATCGCGGTGAGCAGGTGTGTCTTGCCGGCCATCGGCGCGCCGACGAGCCCGACGATCAGCGGGTCGCGGTAGTCGGCGTAGGTGGCCGGCAGGTAGTGCACCGCCATGTCGCCGGCCGGGTTCGGGCACCGGATGTAGCCGCCGCGCCGCGCGCCGGCCCGTTTGGCCTCGGACAGCCGGGCGGCGTCAAGCGTCTCGTACCGGCGTTTTCCCTCGTCGAAGACGAGCACCTTGCCGTCGTCCGGCCAGACGATCTCGTCGGCGCAGACCGGGCAGCGCACCAGGCGGCCGGGCTGCTGGAACGGGGCGGTCATCGGGTCTCCGTCCGTGCGGTGAGTCCTCCGGAGAGCAGCCGGCGCAGCCCGCGGCGGCCGTTCGCCGGGGCGGGCGTGCCGTCGGCGGCGTCGTGTGCCGCGCCTCCTTTGCGGCGGCACGCGTCGTCGAACATCCGGTAGCCGTCGTCGAGACCGGCCGTCACGACGGGCCGGGGCACCGGGGGCGCCGGCGCGTGCATGCGGCGCAGCAGTTCGGCGGCGGCGGGCCGTTCGGCGACCGGCTGGAAGACGCCGTGCAGCCGTTCGCGCAGGCGTACCGGGTCGTTGCTCTGGTCGGCGGGGGCGGTCAGTGCCTGCCCGCCCAGGACCAGTTCGCGGATGAGCACACCGGCCGACCACACGTCGTCGCGCGGGTCGGCGGTGCCGTGGCCGGCGAGCCGTTCCGGTGACTGGCGGGGGCCGGAACCGGCGCGGCGGCGGTCGCCGGACCGCTGGGCCCATTCGAAGTCGACGAGCTGCGCGATCGTGCCGTTCCAGCGCAGCGCCTCCAGTCTCAGGGCGCCGTGCACCACACCGGCCTCGCCGGTCAGATGCAGGGCACGCAGCAGGCCGATCTGGAACTTCCGTCTGCCGTCCTGGTCGAGGCCGCGGACGGTGTCCGGGGCGGGCCGTCCCACGTACGGGCGCAGCAGCACGAACGGTTCGTCGACGTCCACGTTGTACCCGATGAGTGACGGCACCTCGCCGGACCGGCCGCCGAACACGCGGGTCAGCTGGGCGACCGCGCGGATCTCGTTGTCCAGCAGGTCGTACAGGGCCGGGTTGCGGCGGCCGGCCTCGGCGGGCACGGACTTGCGCAGGTACGGGACGTCGCCGGGGCCGGTGACGAGCCGCTGGTGCAGCATCGACCCGGGGGTGGAGCAGGCCGCGCGGTCGTCCAGCCGCACCCGTTGCAGGGTGCCGTTGATGTCCCGGCACACCACCTCATCCGTCACGTTGCGTCACCGCCCCACTCGTACCGGATGGATTCGGGCCTCAGCGGCAGCAGCCGCAGCGTTCCGACGAACTCGCTGCCGCGGGTCCAGAGAATCGACGGATCATCGGATATCCGCTGGTCACCGGGGTCGCGCCGGAGGAGGACGGCGAGTTGCCGGGGCGCGAACCGGATCAGCGCCGGTTCGGCGGTGCTGCTCAGGAACCCAAGGTGGCCGGTGGCGCAGAGTTGCGTCATGCGGTCGCCGGGCCGGGCGCACAGGGCGGCGCGGGCATCCGGCGAACCGGTCCACGCCCTGGTCATCAGCGCCTCCCGGGACGTCTGGTCGGCGTCCGGGTCGATCGGGCTCAGCAGCCCGTTGCCGGCGACGTGCGCGCGGTAGCGGTCGAGCTGCCCGCGGAACTCGCGGGCCACCTCGGCGTCGGCCGAGCCGTGCGGCATCCCGGCGGCCGACCACACCGGTTCCAGCGCGGTCCGGCACAGCCGGGTGAGGTCGCCGCGAATCACCTGGAACAGCTCCGGGAGGGCGGTCTCCGGCCGGTCCGGGCCCTCGACGGCCGGCAGCAGCTTGTCGCCGGTCTCGTCGAGGATCTGACGGATCACCTCGGCACCGGCGGCGGCCGCGTCGGCGACGGCGGCGACAGCCCGGCGGCGGTGCATTGGCTGCCACTCGGCGGTGCACGCCCGGTCCACGGCGTGGTCGATGGTGGTGACCGCGCCGCTCAGCGTGCCGAGCGGCAGCTTCCGGCCCCATCCGGAGGCCGCGGCCTGCCAGGCACGCAGCCCGACGGCGACGGCGAGAAGCTCAAGGACGACGAACAACACCATCGGGTACGGAACAAGCGGCACCGTCGTCAGGAGTTGTCCGAGCACCAGGCCACCCGCGACGCCGAGCCCTCCGGCAGCGCCGTAGGTGGCCAGGGCGACCGGCACCGACCGGCCGAAGCCGAGCTCCCCGTCCGGGCCGGGCCGGCGGGCCAGCAGCAGCCAGCCGACCGCGAACCAGGTCAGGGCGAGGAGTCCGCCCATCACCGGCCCGTCGGTCCCCGGTGCGGTGAGTACGCATCCGAGGCAGCTGAGCACGATCAGCGGAAGCGTCCACAGGCTCAGCGGGCGGCGCGGGAACGGCGGCAGGTCACCGTCGGGAACGGTGAGGCGGCGTACCCGCTCGTGGAGCGCGCCGACGCCCTGCGGTGCGCTGAACGCCGACGCCGTCCGCAGCTCATGGACGAGGTCGGGCAGGCTGACGCCGTCGGTGAGCCGCTCGCCGACCAGTTCACGCAGACCGGTGACGATCCGCGTGCCACGCGCCGGGAGCGGTTCGGCAACGCCGAGGGCGACCACGTCCCGCATCGGCGGCCGCTGTTCCTCCAGGTGGCAGTCCATGTCGTCGAGCAGCCGGGCGGCGTCGGCCCGGTAGCTCCGCACGGACCGCGCGAGCGCCTGCATGGCGACGCCGACGGTGGCGGTCGGGCGGTCCGGGGTGAACAGCATCCAGCCCTTGGCGACGTCGCGGACCTTGCCGGCGGCGGTGGCCGATCTGCGTTCGGCGTCGCGGGCGCGGGCCGCGATCGGCGGTGCCAGCACGGCGGTGCCCGGATCGTGCTCGGCGTCGAGGTCCCGGACGGCGTCGGCCAGGCTGCGCGACGCCCGGTCGCCGGGTTCGGCCAGGGATCGTGCCGCCGCGGCGGCGGCCTCCCCGATCGACGCCGTCAGCGCGGGGCCGAAGGCGAGCCGGGCCGCCGGGCTGGCGACCGCGCCGGGCATGCCGGCGACGGTGGTCAGCACGGCGTCGAACACCTCGTCGATCCGCAGGCCGGCGATCAGGTCGTCGAGTGCCGCAGCGTCCGGTTCGGCGAAGCTCGGCGTGGTGTGCGGCGCCCAGTCCAGGCCGCACGGGTCACCGATCCAGACGACCGCGCTGCGCTGTTCGCCGTCCGGGCGCAGCGGCGCCGGCACGGTCAGGACCACACCGGAGGCCTGCTCGTCGGGGCCGGCGTCACCGAACGCCACACAGATCAGCCCGGTGACCGTGGGCCGGCCGATCAGGTCCTGGTAGTCGCGGACGTGCCGGGGCAGGGCGGCGGCCGTGTCCAGGACGACGATCCGGCCGTCCGGGCGGGCCGGTGGCCGTGCCGCGGGATCCCGCAGGTCGAGCAGGGTCACCGTCACGTCACTGCCCCAGCCCGTAGGCGGCTTCGGCCTTCTCCCGCAGTTCCAGCAGGCTGCGGCTGGAGTGGCCGACCGGCACCGACAGTGCTTCCGGCATGGTCTCCAGCCAGAACTCGCGAACCACCGCGAGCTGCGGGTCGCGGCTCAGAGCCCGGTTCTGCTCGGCCTCGCGAAGCTTCTTGGTCTCGGGTTCGACCAGGTCGACGAGTGCGGTGAACGACGGGTCCGGCAGCCGCAGGGTCCGGTCGGCGTCCTCCGGGCTGTAGGTCATCAGCTTGGCGGCCAGGTCATGGCGGCCCCGGTCGTCGTCGTTGAGGATCCACGGCTCGTAGGCCTGCAGGACCGACGCCCAGGAGGAGAAGGCCCCGAGCGGGAACAGGTCGAGGGTCATGGTCGCCGCCTCCTCGGCGCCGGCGCGGATCACGATCCGGTCCGGGCTGCCCATGTCGCCGCGGGCCACCGCGATCCGGCCGTCCCAGGCGGCGCAGAGCAGGTGGTGCAGCACGTAGCGGCGGTCCTCGCGCCCCATCAGGTAGTAGCCGTCGTCGGGCTTGAGGCGGCGGCGCCACGCCAGGTAGTCCTGCGGGCGGGGACGGCGCTGGGCCTCGGTCCACTGCTTGACGACCCGGCGTACCTCGGGCACCTCGGTGACGCCCATCGCGCTGCGCAGCAGGACGACCATCATGGACTCGCCGGGCACCGCACGGAACTCGGGTTCGGTCTGCATGTCGGCGGGCAGTGCCACCTCCTGGCGCAGGAACCGTTCGATGTCCTGGTTCTGCTGCGCGGCGGGATAGGTGAACAGCGTCTTGAACGGTGCCCGGCCGTCCGGGGCGAACCCGCCCGGCACCAGCTCGGCGAGTTTCTGCCGGAACCGGCCCAGATCCTCGTCGGTGACGTTGCGGGCGCGGCCCAGCGCGGCGCTGGACAGCAGGTCCTCCATCCGCGGGATCAGTGCGGGGCGCTCGGCGTTGCCGGGGCGCAGCTGCTCGGTGACGACGTGCTTGATGCGCTGCCGGACGTAGCCGACGGCCTTGAGCGGGTCGCTGCGGCCCTCGTCGTACGCGGCGAGCCAGCCCTCCGTGCCGAGCAGCGCGTTGAGCAGGTGCCCCTCGTGGGCGTTGGGCGGCAGCTGCTGGGAGTACTCCTGGCGCATCCGGTTCAGGACGATCCGGTAGAAGCCGTCCAGGCCACGATCCTCGGCCGGGAGCAGGTAGGCCACACCGACACGGGGTTTGTAGAGGTCCTTGCAGCGGGCGTCGAAGGTCTGCCGGTCCTCGGCGGCGTGTGCCAGGAACTGCTCGTGGACGGCGTTGAACTCGTCGACGAACCCCTGCCACGGCCGTTCCCACAGGCGGCGGCTGTCGTTCCAGAGCGTGTTGTAAAGGCGGCGGGTCTGCCAGGCGTACCAGGCGTCCTGCCGGCGGACCACCTGCTGGACGGCCGGGTCGGTGATCCGCAGCCGCTGCATGAGCCTGCGTGTCAGGTTCTCCGGCAGCGGCGGTGAGGCGGCGCTGAGCCCGCCCGGAGCGGGCGGCGGTGAGGTCCAGGTCTCCAGCAGCGACCGGAAGCCACCCCGGTCCAGCGGGTCGACCAGGTCGGGGTGCCCGAACAGCACCCGCCGGGCCCGGAACAGGTCGAGATCGCGCAGCAGCCCCCGGGTGGCGACGACCGGCTGGATCTTCTGCGCGGCGCTCGCGATCGGCCCGGCCAGCTTCTCCTGGCCGCGTTCGATGTTGGCGGCCATCGCGTTGGCGCGTTCGGCCAGGGCTCCCAGCACCGCCTGGACGCCCGCCGGATTCTGGTGCGGCGGGATCCGGGCCGGCTTCGCCTCGAGGATCGTGTCGAGCCCGGCCGCGGCGATGAAGTTGCGGATGTACGCCTTGTTGCTCTCCGCCGCGCCCGGTGGCTTGAGCAGCTCGTCGACGGCACGGGCCAGCAGGTGCGAGGAGAGGATGTCGGTGATCTCCAGCAGCGGCGTGGTCAGGGCCGCGACCGCGCTCGTGGTGACGCCGCGCCGCCCGACCCCGGTGTCCGACATCGGGTTGCGCTTGACGGTGCCGTTGATGAAGTCGTCGGCGAACGTCGGATAGCTGGTGTTCATGCCGGGGGTGTCCTGGGTGTCCGGCGGTTCGGCGCTGATCAGCGAGTCCATCAGGGACACCATCGACCGGTGCAGGTCGTCGCGGCTGACACCGCCGACCGGGCGGCCGAACAGGAACGCCGTCTGAATCATGCTGGGCGGCAGCTGCACCTCGTCGCCACCGGGATAGCGGACCGAGACGGTACGGTGCGCGCTGCGCGCCTCGAAGGTCGGGTTGGAGCCCTGCGCGTTCTGGTCGTCGACGAGCCGGAACAGTTCGATGAGCGCGGAACCGGCGTTGAGTTCGGCGGGCCGCCCGCCGCCCTGCACCTCGTCGAAGGCCGACGGCATGAGCACCAGCGGGTAGATCTCGGCGCGTTTGCCGCCGCGGATCATCATGTCGCCGATCAGGTGCAGGTAGTCGTAGAACAGGCCACTGCCGGTGCCGCCCGCCACCGAGAAGACGACGAACACCAGGATCGTGTCGAGGCGCTGCGTGCTGCCGCTGATGGCCATCAGGTCGCCGGCGGACTTGTTGATGTCGCCGAGCGCCTCGCGCAGGCCGGCGAGTGCGGTGTCCCGGTTGCGGCGCAGCGTCTCGAACACCACGGCCCGTCCGACGGTGGGCAGCTGGCCGGCACCGCGGACCAATGGGCCGACGCGCGGATCGGTGTCCCGCGACGGCAGCCAGCCGATGGTGTCGGCGTCCAAATTGATCCGCAGGCTCTGGGCGACCTCGGCGGAGTTGCCGAGACCGGCCGGGACCAGGTCGGTGATCAGCCGCATGGTCTTCTGGGCGGCCTGCTCGTGCTCGCGGCCGGGCACCACCTCGCGGCGTACCCGCTGCAGTTCCGACGCGCTCAGGTCGGCGTAGACGAACTGGGTGCAGGCCGGCAGCTGGTACGGCAGCAGGTTACGGTCGCGCATCCGGTTCTGCAGGGCGGTCCCGTCCGGGCCGCACAGTCCCTCCCGGAGCCGCTTCTCCAATTCGGCGCCGACCTTGCAGCCGGTACCGCCGAGGCCGACGAAGAGCATCGGCTGGTGGATCTTCTTCATGGGCGGGTCCTCACGTCGGCGGTTCAGCGGAAGGGGTTGCCGGGGTCGGTGGTGTGGAAGTCGGCGAACGGATCCGCCGGTGCGCCGAACGGGTCCGGATCGGCCGCCCGGAACGGGTCGGGTTCGGGTCCGCCGCCGAAGGGGTCGGACGCGGCCGCGTACCGGGTGGTCTCGTCCTCGGCACGCTGACCGGGTACCGGCATCGAGCTGGGCGCGCCCTGGAACGGGTCGTAACGGTCCGTATCGGCATGGTCGTCGGCCGTCTCGGCGGTGCCGCCGTCGGTGATCACGATGGCCAGGCCCTCGCCGACGCGTCGGCGGGCGCCGAAGGCCAAGGGTGCGCGGGGTGACCCGGGTCCGTTGACGACGGTCCCGGTGCCGGAGCGCCGGACCTCCCACGCCTCGGGGTCGCGGGCGCCCGCCGGTTGCAGGTTCGGCCCACTGAAGTCGGTGCCGACGGTGAACCGCAGCACCATGCTGTCGCCGCCGACGATCTCCTCGCCCGTCATGCCGGTCGCGTGGAGCCGCACGATCAGCCCGCGGACCTTCTTCGCCTCGTAACGGGCCCGCAGCCGGACCGCCAGGTAGGCGAGCCCGATCACCAGCAGCACGCCGGCGGCGAGGATCCACCACCGGTATCGGGTGACGAACGTCGGTTCCGGCACCACCTGGACGGCGACGAGCCGCTCGGCCGCGACCGCCGATGTGGCGTCGTCGACCAGACGGACGGTCGCCGAGGCGGTGCCCTCGGCGGCCCGGCCGCCGAGCTTCAGGGCGAACGGTGTCCTGGTGGTTCCCGGGGCGGCGTCCACGACCGCCGGATCGATGCTGAAGTCGGCGCCGGGTGTCGGGTCGGCCACGACGATCCGCAGCCGGGCCGGTTCACCCGAGTCGTTGCGTACCGTGATCTGCCCGGTGATCTCCCCGCCCGGATGGGCGGTGGCCCGGTTGACGTCGAACCGGATCGAACCCTGCACCACCTTGCCGGCGCTCTGCAGGAGCGTGTTCAGCACCCGGGTGTCCCCGCCGATGCCGATGCCGGTGACCTGCCCGGTGAAGGTGAGATCGCCGGTCGCCCTCTCGGGCACGGTCACCTTGCCGCTGAAGGTGCCGTCGGCGTCGGGGTCGGTGAGCGGGATCTTCTGCCGGCCGCCGGAGCCGGACATGGTGGCGGCGAAGGTGAGGGTGCTGAGTTCCGCGGCGTCGGTGATGGCCCGGTTGCGGGCCCAGACCTGCATCTCGACGTCGACCTCCTGCCCGGCGACCGGCTGGGGAGGGTTGACGGTCAGATAGGTCCGCACGGCCGCCTGGTAGACCACGGTGGCCTCGACGTCCTTGACGGACACCGCAGCCGAGGAGAGCCGGATGGTCCACTCCCCCGGCACCGGGTCGGAGATCCGGATGGTCTCCACCTCGGTCGCCTGGCCGGCGATCTGGATGTTCGAGCCGCCCTCCTCCGGCGCGGGCCTGCGGGCGCCGGGTGCCAGGTATTCGACCTGGACCCGCTTGTCACGCTTGTAGACGATGATCGATGCCTCGCTGGCGACGGCCGGGATGGTGCCCCGCAGATCGAGAGGGCTGCCCCGGTCGAGGTCCTGCGGTGCGATCGGCCGGTATTTCACGCAGCCGGCCGAGCTGAACGCCTCGGCGACCGCCTCGGTGAGTTCCGACGAGTCCGAGACGACCCGATCGCGGGGGTCACCGGCGCCCGCCGCACAGCTCTTGCCGCGGGCGAACCCCTTGAGCGCCGCCTGGTCGGCCGCGCCGAAGCCGAGCGGCCACACCTGGGCCTTCGCGGCGGCCAGCTGGTCCAGGGTGCGCTGGGCCTCCGCCTTGGCGGCGGCGTTGCGGCGGTCCGGGTTGTCGCCGTAGTTGGTACTGGCGCGCACGTCGAGGACGCCGTCGGTGAGCAGGAAGACCACCTTCTTGTGCCCGGCGTCGCCGGCCCGCACGATCGACAGCGCCTGCTTGAGGGCGGCGGCGTGGTCGGTGTCGGCGCCCTCCTCGGGCTTGCGCCGGTGCAGGCCGGAGATGCACTCGGCGAGCGCGTCGCGATCCTGTTCGGTGGCCAGGACGGCCGGTTTGCAGACCACGTTCACGGCGCTCTGGCCGGGGGCGTTCGAGCTGCCGAACCCGACGACGGAGATCTCCGACTGCGGGGCCAGCACGCTGAAGGCGATGGTGCGGGCGGCCTCACGCTCCCGGACCACGTCGTCGTCGCTGAGGCTGCCCGACTCGTCGACGAGCACGACGACCTGCATGGGCGGCAGGGAAGGCGGGTCCTCGCGTGCCAGCCCGGGAGCGGGTCCCGGCAGGAGGACCAGGGGGACGCTCACAGCGGCCAGAGCCATCAGGGTCATCGGACGGCGCATCGGGCACCTCCATGCGGAAGGGAAGAACGGATGACTCAGCCCTGCTCGCTGGTGACCTGCTGGTACCAGACGGAGAGCGGGCGGGCGCAGCCCGCGGCGCCGTCCGGGCAGTACTGGTCGTTCCAGAGCCAGATCCAGCCGCCGCAGAGCACGATCAGCAGCAGCACGTTGGCGCGGGCCAGGACACCGGCGGCCGACGTGAGCATCTGCCGGGTGCCGTTGGTCAGCCCGACCGCCCAGGAGGCGACGACGTCGCCGAGGTTGTAGACGACCGACGGCGGTTTCGTGCCGCGCCGCCGGCAGACGTCGGCCACGATCATGTCGACCAGCAGCAGGAACGCGCTCGCACCGGTGATCACCCAGCTGATCAGAGTGGCGGCGAGCCGGGTCAGCGGGGCGGCGAGCTTGTGCACCACCAGCACGAAACCGACCATCACGGTGGCGACGAAGACCGGCATGAACAGCACCTGGGCGGTGTCTGCCGGGAACATCGCGAGGACGCGGCGCACCAGGTCGGCGACGAGGTCCAGAATCATGACGGCCCGGTCCCGTCGGAGCCGGCCGCCGGGGTTCCGGCCGCCGGGGTGTCGGTGATCGCCTTGGCCGGGGCCCCGGACGGCCCGGCATACTGGCCGAGGATGTTGCGGAAGCCCTCGACCGCGGCCGCGACCGCGCCGTCGAGCTCGCCGGCCCGGATCTCGTCACCGTCGATGAGCACCTTGATGGCCTCGATGGCGCGCTGCTTCTCCAGATCGGCCAAGCCCTGCATCTGGGTGACGATCTCCAGGCCGCGGGCCGGGTCCTGCTCGAGCACGAACGCGTACAGCGCCTGCGGCCCGCCGGTGACGATGGCGTTCATCCGGTCCTGCTTGAGGGCCTGGATCTGCTGCTCGTGCATCGTCTTGAGCATCGCCAGCTGCTGTTCGTGCTGCGCCGACTGCAGATCCTGGAACGTACTGATCCGCGCCTCGGGGATCTTCAGCCCCACGTGCAGCGCCTCGATACGGATGCCACGGCCGGACAGCGACAGCGGGCGCTGGCCGACGGTCCTCTGCACGTCCGACTCGGCGGCGGCCGGCTCGTTGTACTGGTGGCGGCGGGTGATGGTCGGCAGGTTCGTCAGGAGATAGGTCCGGCACTCCGCCTCCGGGTCCTCGATCAGCTCCCGGACCACCTCGACCGGGTCGCTGACCCGCCAGGTGAACCGCACGGTCGCCTCGAAGAACAGCGCGTCCCCGGCGGCCGGGAGCTGGCACGTGAAGTCGCCGCCGTGCGGGCGGTTGTCCACCACGTACGCCAGCTTGGGTCCTTTCCACCAGGTCTCCCCGGTGGTGTACGGCGGCTGCGGAGCGATCAGCTGGTTGTCCGGCATCTGGAAGACCAGGATGGTGCCCGGCTGGGCGATGGGCCGGCGGGCGAACGGCAGCCGCTTGAGCTCCAGCGTCTGAAGGATCGGACGGATCATGGCTGTGCCACCTTCGAAAGAGAGTCCAGGAGCTTCCGGGCCGTGTCCGGGGAGGCCGGCTTGCCGGTGCGCAGCTTCTCGGCGTGGATCATCAGGAGGTCGGCCTGCCGTCTGGTCTCGGGCACGGCGGCGAACAGTTCGACGAAGGCGGCCCGGATCGCCGGGTCCCGCTCGGCCGCGAGCGCCCAGTCCCGCATCACCATCCGGACGCCGTTGTCGGCGCCGCGGGCGACGAGCGACCGGCCCCACAACTTCGCGACGACCGCCGCGACGGCCGGATCGCTGTGGGCCAGCCGCAGCACGAGCGGCCAGGCCGGGCCGTCCTCGTCGCGTACCCAGTGCGAGAAGGAGGCCTGGAGGAAGGCGAGCACCCCGGCGGTCTGCCGGCCGCTGCGCGGTTCGCCGGCCCAGTCGTTGAGCATCGCGAGCAGGGTGTACCGGCGATCCGGCTCGGCCGCGGCCAGCAGCTCGCCGACGCTGTCCCCGATCGCCGTCGCCAGGCGGCCGTCCGCGCCGATCGCGAGCTTGGCCAGCAGCTCGTCGGGCCCGGGGTCGAGCACCGCGCCGACGCTGCCGCCGAGGGCCCGCACGGCCGCCGTCCGCGGCGCGGCGGCGTCCCGCGACGTCCAGTCCGCCACCAGCCGGAACGTCCGTGCCGCGGTCCCGGTCGTGCGGGCCGGCATGGCGAGCGCGGCCACCGCGAGTTCCCGCTCGTCGGCGCGGCCACTGCCGGCCCACGGCACGATGACGTCACGGCGGATCGTGTCGAAGGCGAACGTGGCGAGGAAACCGACCGCGAGGGCGGCCCGGACGCCGACCGCGACCTCGACGTCCTCGGCCATCTCCCGCAGCCAGTCGAGCATCAGGTCACGGTCGTAGTCGTGCTCCAGCCAGTAGTGGCGCAGCAGCCGCTCCGGATAGCCGGGATCCCAGAACGAGGCGATCTCCAGCTCGGCGGCGCCGTAGCGGGTACCGCGGACCTCCTCGTTCAGGCGGGCGCGTGCCGCCTTGAGACGCTGCCGGCGCGGTTCGGGGCGCCGGTGGGTGCCCGGTGCCGGGGCCGGGTCCTCGGCCTGCCACCGGCGCTGCAGCAGCTTCGCGGCCCGCGAGACGGAGTCGTACGACATGCCGTTCAGCACCGCGAGTGCGAGGACCAGCGCCTTGCGGTGCGGTTCGGCCAGTTCGTCGCTGTCGAACCACTGCTCGACGGCCTGGTCGGCGCGGGCCTCGAACCGTTCGAGGGCGTCGGCGACCAGGCCCCGGCCGCGGGCCGCCTCGGCCAGGTCGACGGCGAGTTCGACCAGGCGGTGGACGTCGAACGTGCCCGGCGCCATGGCCTTGAGCTGGTCCACGATGCCGGCCTTGTCGAGCAGTTCGGCCGCCTGCTCCGCCGAT
The DNA here is from genome assembly GCF_040639655.1 of Actinoplanes sp. NPDC023801. Classification (NCBI taxonomy): domain Bacteria; kingdom Bacillati; phylum Actinomycetota; class Actinomycetes; order Micromonosporales; family Micromonosporaceae; genus Actinoplanes; species Actinoplanes sp. NPDC023801. The sequence goes on from NZ_JBFAAI010000003.1 coordinate 289,649, forward strand.
CCGAGCCGGTCGTCGAGGTGCCGGAGGGTCACCTCGTAGGCGTCCGGTGGTGCGGCGAGTGCCCGCCAGCTGGGCCGGCCGCCGTGCTCGGCAGCACGATCGGCGTCGGCGACCACCACGAGCCGGGAGCCCGCGGCCCGCAGACCGGTCTCGAGGTCGGCGAGGTCCTGGGTGGTCAGCGCGGTCAGGATCCGCGGGTCGCTCGCCTCCAGGACGAAGCCGCAGCCGGCCGGCAGCGTGTCCACCGGCAGATCGGCCAGCCGGCCGGTGAAGTGCACCTCGTAGACGGTCTCGAACCCGACCAGCAGGCTGGTCGCGGTGGCGGTGTTCCCCCAGCGGGGACGGGTTCCCAGCAGGAGCAGCCCGGTGCGGCTGATCGGCTCGCCCAGGGCGCTGAATCCGGCCGGCTGCACGTAGACACGGCGGATCTCGGTGACCATGCGGGTGGTGAGCATCTTGAGGATCGGGCGGGCCTGGTTGTCCTCGACGCCGAAGTACACGTCCCCGGCGATGTTCGGGCCGAAGAACGCGTCGCCGCCGATGGCGGTGCCGACCTTCACGGTCGCGCCGGCCACGCTCACCCCGGAGGTCCGCAGCCCGTACATGGACAGACCCTCGTTGAGGGCGCGGCTGCGTTCACCCCCGGCTGCGGCGTCCGCCCGGGTGTCGCCGTCGCCCTTGTCGTCGAAGTGCGAGTTGGCGGTGCTCCGCGACGGCTTGGCCGGTTTGGCGGGCGGCTTCTGCTCCTCAGGGTCGGCCATGGTGGTCGCCGCCGATCACCGTATCGATGGAATTGGCGTTGTTCGATCCGCCCATCCGGATGTTCACCGCGGACGACCGGGACGGCACCGGCGCGGGCCGCGGTCCGGCCGGGGCCGGGGGTTCCGGTTCGCGAGGTGGGACCACGCCGGGGAGGTAGGCCCAGCCGTGCCGGTCGGCCTCCTTGACAGTGATCGGGATCCGCCGGAACCACGCCGGGTCGAGAGAGGTGCCGCCGGCGATGACGTCGCCGTGGAAGGCGTCGCTGAGCAGCACCACCATGTCGGCGTCCGGGTAGCCGGCGAGCAGCTCGCGGCCGGCCGGCGCGTCGAGCAGCCGGGCGCAGTCCTTGAGCGGTGTGCCCGTGTAAGACCCGCCGGACTCGCGGTAGAGCAGTCCGGAGTGGACGGCGACGCGGAGCCGGAGCCGGTTGGCGGCGCTGGCGGCCTCGCGGTGCCGGCGCAGCTCGATGCCGAGGCGGCCGAGGAACGGTTCGATCAGTGAGTGCGGCGGGATACTCGCCGGTAGCAGGAACCGGTAGCCGTCGCCGTCGTCGAGGGTGGTCAGCGTGGTGACGTCGATGCCCTGGCGGGTCAGCGTGCCGGTGAGGATCCGCCACAGGTCCGTGCGCATCTGCAGCAGCAGGTTGTCACCACGGTCGCCGGATTTCTCGACATCGGTGGCGACGATCGAGTGAAACAATGGATCTTGCGACACGTCGCACTCCCGTCCGTCCGGAAGTCGATATTCCGGTACGGCACCGATTCTGGGAGTTTTCCAGCACGGACCGTATCGCCCTGCGGTCCACAACGGAGCGGAGGATCGCTAGGGGGCGCCGCTGATCGGACTAAGCATTCCGGGTACGGCCGATCAGCCCCGCCACCAGGCCTTTAGTCCGATCCGTACGGTGACCGTGACGGCTCGTGGAAGGGACCGGAAGAATGAGGGCCGTGGCGTTGGGCGCGTGATAATCGCGGCCGGGACATTCGCACTGAACAGAACCGGGCCGGGATGCGGGAGGATGTCGGCGGCAGGGGGGTGTCATGGCGCAGAATTTCTCGAGGCCCACCAACGGCTGGGCGTCTGGTACATTTCTGGGCGGCCTCTCGCCGTCCACGCGGGACGAACTGCTGGGGTTGTGCGCGCGGCGCCGCTACCAGTCCGGCGGCGCCATCCTCCGTGAGGGTTCGGTCGGGTCGCACGTGGTGCTGCTGGAGAGCGGCTTCGTCAAGGTGACCACGGCGGTCGAGGGCATGGCGACCCTGCTCGGCATCCGCATGCCGGGCGAGCTGATCGGCGAGATCGGCGCCCTGACCCGGGCACCTCGCAACGCGACGGTGACCGCCTGCGGTGTCGTCCAGGTCGGTGTCGTGACCCGGCCGGCCTTCGAGGAATTCCTGCGCCGGCATCCGGACACCTCGAATCTGGTGATGGCGACGATCGCCCGGAAGCTGACCTGGGCCAACCGGCGGCGCAGCGATTTCGCCGCCTTCCCGGCCCACATCCGGCTGGCCCGGCTGCTGGTGGAGATCGCCGAGGTGTGCGGGCGCCCGCTGCCGGACGGCCGGATCGAGATCGGCGTCGCCCTCAGCCAGCCGGAACTCGCCGCCATGATCGCGATCGCCCGGGCGACGGTGCAGAAGGCGCTGCACGAGTTACGGGAACGCGGCCTGATCAGTACGGCGTACCGGCGAATCGTGATTCTCGACCCGGCCGGTCTGGCCGGGCTGACCGACGACTGAGGCCCTTCATCACGCCGAGGGGAGGCACCGCTCGGGATGTATCGATAGATGTAACTGTCCCGATACATTTGCCGCGGGCACCCGCCCGTTCCCCTCCCCCTGGCAGAAGGGACGTCCGAATGCGCACCTGCGCCAAGATCCTCCTGGCCGCCGCGGTCGCCGTCACCGGCATGATCGCGCCGGCTGCGGCGATGGCCGCACCGCCCGACCCCACCCCGTCCACCCAGGTCGTCGGCGGTGAGCCGGCCAGCCAGAACTACTCGTTCATGGTGTACGTCTCGGGCTGCACCGGTTCGCTGATCAAGGCGAACTGGGCGGTCACCGCGAAACACTGTCCCACCCCGTCGTCGGTCCGCGTCGGCAGCATCGACCGGTCCAGCGGCGGCACGGTCGTCGCGGTCCGCCGGGCCGTCAACCACCCGCGCATCGACGTCAAGCTGCTCGAACTCGCATCCTCGGTGTCCCACGCCCCGGCCTCGATCCCCACCGCCTCCGGCGCGGTCGGCACCGCCACCCGCATCATCGGCTGGGGCCAGACCTGCCCGACCCGCGGCTGCGGCTCGGCCCCCCGGATCGCCAACGAGCTGGACACGTCGATCGTCGCCGACAGCCGCTGCCTCGGCATCAACGGTCCCTACGAGATCTGCACCAACAACACCAACGGCAACGCCGGCGCCTGCTACGGCGACTCCGGCGGTCCGCAGGTCCGCTCGGTCAGCGGCCGCTGGGTGCTGATCGGCGTCACCAGCCGGGCCGGCAACAACAGCTCGACCTGCGCCACCGCGCCGTCCATCTACGGCGACCTGCCGTCCATCCGCGCCTGGGTCAACACCCAGGTCGGCGGGCTGCCGGCCTGACGAGGAGCCGGCCCGCTCTAGGGTGGGCCGGTGCCCCTGTTCCGCAAGACGATCTCCGCGATCCTCACCGTGCTCGCCCTGGTCGGCGGGGTCCGGCTGACCATTCCGGCCGACGGCGACCAGGGCGTACGGCGACAGCTGGCCTTCCTGCGCGACGAGCTGGAACGCGGAGCCGACACCGAGGCGCAGGCGCTGTTCCCGGAGGGCTACTACTTCCTCAACGTGCTGTACGGCCTCACCTGGGTCGAACTGGGCCGGCGCGGCGCCGACGACGGGCGGGCCGCCGACGAGGCCGCCTGGGCACTGGCCCGGCTGGAGTCACCGGCCGGCCGGGCACCGTTCGACGCGGCGGCCGTCCCGCCGTACGGCGTCTTCTGGGCCGGCTGGACCAACTGGCTGCGCGGCGGCCTGCTCACCATCCGCGACGACCCCGCCCAGCGCGCCCGTCTGATCGCCGGCTCGCGGGCCCTGGCGTCCGCGTTCGACGCCTCCTCCACGCCGTTCCTGCAGGCGTACCCGGGTCAGGCCTGGCCGTGCGACTCCACGGTGGCGGCCGCCTCGCTGCGGCTGGCCGACCGGGTGACCGGCAAGCCTGAGTTCGCACCGGTCGTGGACCGCTGGGTGGGCCGGGCCCGTGGCCTGCTCGATCCGGCGACCGGCCTGCTCCCGCACCAGGTCGACCCGTCGACCGGCGCCGCCCTGACCGGTGCCCGTGGCACCTCCCAGGCGATCATCCAGAGGTTCCTCGTCGACGTGGATCCGGAACTCGCGCGGGAGCAGTACCCGCTGTTCCGCGAACGGTTCCTGGCCCGGCCGCTCGGTCTCGGCCCGGCGATCCGGGAGTACCCGCACGGCACCGACGGCGTGGCCGACGTCGACTCCGGGCCGCTGATCCTCGGCATCAGCCTGTCCACCACCGTGGTCGCGCTCGGTGCCGCCCGGGTCAACGGCGACGCCGCACTGGCCGGGGCGCTGGCGAACTTCGGCGAACTGGCCGGCCTGCCGCTGTCCACCTTCACCACCAAGCGGTACGCCTTCGGGCTGGTCCCGGTCGGCGACGCCTTCCTGGCCTGGTCGAAAGCGGCCGGCCCGTGGACCGTACCGGCCCCGGCCGCGCCGCCCGCGGTGATCTCGGCGTGGTGGCGGCTGCCGCTGCTCACCCTCCTGCTCCTGATCGGGCTGGCGCCGTGGCTGCCCGCACTGCGGCGGCGGTTCACCGGCCGTCGGGCTGCCGCGGGCATCCGTCCCGGCCCGCCGGGACCGGAAGCCGGTGCGCCCGGGACACCGTGAACCGAACACTGCGGGAGCCGTGACACCGACGAGGGATCACGGCACCGGGACGCCGGTCCCGAGGCCGCACGGCCGCTGATCATCGATCCGGCCGAGCCGGCGACCGCCCGGCGCGGAACGTCCGCCTCACGCCGGCGGATCCCCGCCGGGCGCGCGCCGATGGCTGCCATCCGATGACGTCACTCCGGCCGGTCCGCGGTCGTTCGACTTCATGATCGAAAAGAGGCTTGCCATGAAACTCACGGACCAGGTGAACGCCGCCACCAGGCGATATCGCGACACCACCGAGGAACGGGCCGCACTGGAACGGCGCAAGGCCCGGGACGGCGTCCGCGTCGTCGACACCCCCGAACAGGTGACGGCCCGCGTCGACCGGCTGAGCCGGGCCGGCATGGTGCACACCGGCTCGCTGCTGCGGACCGTACCGCAGCCGCCCGACGGGGACCGGCTGGTGCTGCTGGAGAGCATCATCGGCCTGACCAGCGAGCTCCAGGCGGCGAACTTCCTGGCCCGGGGTGCCCGGGTGGCCGCCACGGTGGGCCGGATCGTGGCCGACGGCCTCGAACCGCGCTCGCCGTGGGGCACCGGATTCCTGATCGCGCCGTCGTTGCTGCTGACGAACAACCACGTGCTCCCGGACGCCGGTGCCGCGTCGTCGGCGCTGCTCGAGCTCAACTACGAACGCGACCTCGACCACCAGCCGACCGTGGTGGCCACGTACCGCCTCGACCCGGAGGCGCTGTTCGTGACCGACGAAAGGCTCGACTACACGGTGGTGGCCGTCACCGCCGGCCCGGGTGGCACCGCGCCGGGTGACACGTTCGGCTGGAACCGGCTGATCCGCGAACAGGGCAAGATCGTGACCGGCGAGCCGGTGAACGTGATCGGTCACCCCGCCGGCCGGCGCAAGGAGATCGCCATCCGGGAGAACTCGCTGCTGTACCAGCTCGACGACTTCCTGCAGTACGACGCCGACACGCAGCCGGGCAGCTCCGGCTCGCCGGCGTACAACGACCAGTGGGAGGTGGTGGCACTGCACCACGCCGGGGTGCCGGCCACCGACGACAACGGCAACTGGCTGTCGATCGACGGCGGCCCGGCCGATCCGGATCGCCCGGACCGGGTGCGGTGGCTGGCGAACGAGGGCGTGCGGGTCAGCGTCCTGCTGCGGGATCTGCTCGGCCGTGAGCTGTCCGACGCCCAGCGGCGGCTGCTCACCACGATGGGCCCGCAGGCGTTGCCGGCGCCGTCGGCACCGGAGCGCACCGAGCGGTTCGGTGCCGGGCTGCGGGCCGCCGGTCCGGCCGGGGCCTCCGGTACGCACCTGGTGTTCCTGCACGGCCGCGCGCAGCAGGGCCGTGATCCGGCGCGGCTGCGGTCGGGGTGGCTGGCCGGACTGGTCGCCGGTCTGAGCCGGGGCGCGTTCGCTTCGGTGGACGCGGCGGACGTCTGGTTCCCGTTCTACGGTGACGTGCTGGCCGCCGCGGTGCCGGAGTCGCTGTCCGGCCGGCCCTCGGCCGAGGTGGTGATCGATCACGGCACCACGGCGTTCACGGTCGCGGCGCCGGCCGAGGAGTCCACCCGCGCCCTGTACGCGCACCTGCTGGAGCAGGCCGCGGCCCGGGCCGGTATGCCGGTTCCGGTGGCGGCCGGCGCGGTCCGGGAGGGCTTCGGCGACGACCTGATCCACGGGGCCCGCCGGGCACTGGGCTGGCTGGCCGCCCGGAGCCGGCTGGACGAGGTGGTCATCGCCACCGTCTTCCGGGACGTGGCGGCCTATCTCGACCAGCCCGCGGTGCGGGAGCGGGTGCTCGGCGCGGTGCTCGGCTGCCTGCCCGGGTCGGGCCGGCTGGTGCTCGTCGGGCACAGTCTCGGTTCGGTGGTGGCGCTGGATCTGATCTCCCGCCTGCCGTCCGCGCTGAGCGTCGACGTGCTGGTCACCGCCGGGAGCCCGCTGGGCCTGGACAGCGTGTCGGACCGTCTGCTCACGCCGCCGCCGCGGCTGGCCCGGCCGGTCGGGACGTGGGTCAACGCCTGGAGCCCGGCCGACGCCGTCGCGATCGGCTGCCCGCTCGCCGACGACTGGCCGCAGGCCGCCGACGTGATCACGGCGAACGCGGACGGCCGGGCCCACGACATCGCCGAGTACCTGAGCGATGCCCGGGTGGCGCAGGCGATCGGCACCGCGCTGCGCTGACGTTCCCGCGCCGCCGCCGGGCCGTGTCCCGGTGGCGGTGTCGCGCGTCCCCCGGGTTCCGCGTACTCGGCTTCCCCGTCCGACGTGGTCACCCGGAGCGAAGACGGTGTGACATTCCGTTCAGATCCCAGCCGCCGCGGACGATGACTGGGCCCATGAGACCCCGCCGGTTGTCCGTCCAGAGCCTCGGTGGCGCGATCGTCACCTCGGTGATCGCGGCCGCATGGCTCGCGCCGGGCGCAGCGTTCGCGTCCCCGGGCACCGAGATCCTGTCGGTGACCGGGACCGTCCTGTCCGTCATCGCCGACCCCGAACACGAGGCGGCCGATTCGCACACGACCCGCGAACTGGCGATGGTGCGGGTCGGTGACCTGCTGCTCCCGGTGCCGCCCGGCTCGCTGGCCGGCGCCGACTCGGGCCAGAAGGCCACCGTCAAGCTCCGCGTACGGCCCGGTACGAGCCGGGCCGCGGCACTCGCGGACGCCGCCGGGACGACGCCGGCCGGCGCTCCCGGGGCGAGTTCGGCGGCCGTCGTGGACGCCACCCTGACCGGTTCGGTACAGGCCGCGTCCACGCAGGCGGTGACACTCGGCGCGCACTCGCTGACCGTACTGCCGGTGTTCTGGTCGGTGAAGGACAACGAGACCCAGGCGTCGCTCACCACCCTCGCCAACCAGGCGAAGAGCTACTGGGCCGAACAGTCCGGCGGCCGCATCGACATCGGCGTGGACGTCCGCGACTGGAAGCAGGCGACCGTACCGACGGGCACCTGCAACTACACCGGCATCTACCAGGCGGCGCTCGCCGCGCACGGCGTGTCCGCGCCGGCGAGCGCGAACGAGCACGTGGCGGTCTACTTCCCGAAGCAGGCGGACTGCTCCTGGGCCGGGCTCGGTTCGGTGAACGGGCCGATCATCTGGATCAACGGGTACCCGTGGGAGGACGTGCTCACCCACGAGTTCGGCCACAACCTGGGTCTCGGGCACGCCAACAAGGCGACCTGCACGGCGTCGGGTGCCCGCGTCAGCCTTTCCACCACCTGCACGGTCAGCCAGTACGAGGACGTCACGGACGTGATGGGGTACGCGATGCGCGGCCTGCGGTCCGGGAACCTCAACGCGGCCTTCGGTGACTATCTGGGTCTGCAGCAGACCGTCACCGCGTCCCCGTCGGAGAAGACCACTGTCGACCTGTCGGCGCTGTCGGCGCACTCGGGCACCGGCGGCCTGAAGATCGCGACGTCGGCCGGCACGGTGTTCGTCGACTTCCGGCCGGCGACCGGCCGGGACACCCGCGCCCCGTACTGGGCCGGGGTGCAGGTCCGCCTGCGCACCACGGCGAACCCGCCCGCCACCCAGCTGCTCGACATGCAGCCCGGCACCGCCACGCCGTTCTCGGCGGCGAACCTGCCGGTCGGCGGCACCTGGCAGATCCCGGGCGGCCAGACGCTCAAAGTAACCGCGGCCGGCGCGAACACGGCGACGGTCGAGGTGTCGACCGCTACGTCCACCGACACCACCGTCCCGTCGGTCGCCCCGGTCATCACCACGGCGGCGGCCGTGACGAAGGACGCCGGGCAGACGGTCACCTGGAGCGCCGCCGAGGACAAGGAGTCCCGGATCACCGGCTACCGGGTGCTGGTCAACGGCGCCACCGCCGCCGAGACCGGCGGTGACACCCTGACCGCGCAGGTGCCGCTGAGCGAGGGCGGCAACACGGTCGCGGTGGTCGCGGTCAACGGCGCCGGCCTGGTGCGGAACAGCACCACGAAAATCTTCACGCGCGACTCGATCGCCCCGGACGCCGTCACCGGCCTGAAGGTCGGTGCGGACGGCAGGTCGGTCAGCTGGGCCGCCTCCACCACCGACAAGGGCACGGCCCGGTCGTACGCGGTACGCGTCGACGGCACACTCGTCACCACCGTGAGCACCACGACCGCGACCCTCACCATCGCGTCCGGTCAGCGGACCGTGTCGGTGACCGCGTCGGACGCGGCCGGCAACGTCGGCGCCGCCACCGAGACGAGGGTGTGGATCGACCCGGCCGCACCGTCCGGGCCGGTCGTCACCTCTCCGGCGCCCGGCGCCTGGCACAACAGCCGCCAGGTGAACGTGACCTGGAACGCGGCGTCCGCGCCCGGCTCCGGCATCAGGTCCTACACGGTGACCGTGAACGGCAGGGCCACCACCGTCAGCGGCGACGCCACCTCGGCGACCGTGACGGTGCCCACCGACGGCGTCCACAGGGTCTCGGTGACCGCGAAGAGCATGTCCGGTCTCGTCTCCCTGCCGGCCACCGCGACGGTGCAGGTCGACACGCTCGCCCCGGAGGCCGCGAAGGGCGTCCGGATGTCCGCCGACCAGTCGAGGCTCACCTGGGCCGCGGTCGCCGGCAAGGGTGCACCGGTCTCGTGGAAGGTGCAGTTCGGCGGCGGTACCCCGGTCACCGTCACCAGGGCCGAGGCGCCGAACACGGCCGCCGACGGCAAGCACACGTGGACGATCGCCCCGGTCGACGCGGCCGGCAACGCCGGTCCGGCCACCGAGTTCACGGCGTGGACCGACCGGACCGCCCCGTCGCAGCCGGTCATCACGTCGCCGGCGGCCGACAGCTTCACGAAGGCCGGTCCGGTGACGGTCACCTGGGAGGCGGCCACCGACGCGGACAGCGAGATCACCGTGTACCTGGTGACGGCCGGCAGCCAGAAGGTCACGGTGCCGGGGACGTCGACCAGCTTGTCGTACAAGCCGGTCGACGGGAGGCAGACGGTCACCGTCACCGCGGTCAACGGTGCCGGCCTGCGTTCCGCCGCCGCCACCGCCGCCTTCACCCACGACCAGACGGCCCCGATTCCGGCCGCCCAGGTCACGGTGAACGGCAGCGGCACCGCCCTGGCGTGGAAGGCCGCCACCGACCGCGTCAGCGGGGTCGCCGAATATGTGCTGTACCTGGACGGTGCCAGGGTCACCACCGTCCCGGCGACTGCGACGACAGCGGCGGTGACCACCCCGTCCGGCCGGCACGTGTGGTCCGTGGTCGCCGTCGACAAGGCCGGTAACAGCAGCACGGCCGTGTCGTCCGTGGCGGCCTGGTTCGACGTGACCGCTCCGGCCGCCGCCCAGCCGGCACCGCTGCCCGCCACCCAGGGGGTCAAGGCGATCAAGGTGTCGTGGGCGGCCGCCGTGGACCCCGAGTCCGGCATCAGGGGCTACACGGTCGTCGCGACCAACGGCACCCGGACGGTCAAGGCGACCGCACCGGGAACGGCAACGTCGGCGACCCTGGCGGTGCCCGAGGACGGGTCGTGGCAGGTCGACGTGCAGGCCGTCAACCAGGCCGGCCAGACCACCGACGCGCCGGCCGGCACGGTCCTGGTCGACTCGGCCAGGCCGGCCGCGCCGGTCATCACCGGCCCGGTCGCGAAGAGCACGGCCGGCACCTCGTTCACCGTCACGTGGACGGCACCGGCCGCGGGCCGGTCCGGCATCAGCGGCTACCGGGTGGCCGTCAACGGCAAGGCGTTCACCACGGTCGACGGGACGACGCTGCAGGCCCCGGTCACCGTGACCGCGACCAGAGCCGCGCCGGTGACCGTGACGGTGACCGCGGTGAACGGAGCCGGAGTGGTCGGCCAGGCCGCCACCGTGACGTTCACGGCCTCCCCGGCCGCCTGACCCGCGAAGCAAAAGGCCGGATCCGCCAGGCGGCGGGTCCGGCCTTCGTGGTGTTCCCTGACGATCAGCCCGCGGTGGTGGTCAGCCGGCCGTGGCGGGCGCGAGCCGGACCGGGGCGTAACGGGCGCGACGGGTGCCGGTCACGTACGCCCAGTACCGTTCGCCGAAGGACCAGTGCCACCACTCGGTCGGATAGTTCACCAGACCCGCCGACGCCAGCGCCGACGACATGGTCCACCGGTTGCTCCGCGCCTGTTCCGAGATGCCGGGCGCCCCGGTGAAGCAGGCGTTCGCGCTCTCGACCGGTGTCGCGTCGACCGGCGTGCCCATGTCGAGTTCGACGCCGTCCTCGGTGCAGAGCGTCAGGTCGACCGCCCCGCCGGTGCTGTGCGGCGCCACGTGCACGGGCGAGACGTACTTGGTGGCCTCGACGTACACCCGGTCGCCGGGCCACTCCGGGTGCCGGTGCCGCAGCTCGCGCAGGTATCCGTCGAACAGCGTCTGCTGCCGGTCCAGCGGCCGGTACCCCTCGGTGATCAGGAAACGCAGGCCGCCCGGCAGCGTGGCCTGGGCGTCCAGCAGCCGCGACACGACACCCTCCCGGAGGTGGCTGAAGGCGCCGGCCTCGTCGGCGTACCGCCGGTCCAGCCGGAGACCCGGCACCGTGCGCAGATCGACGAGCGGCTCGTCCGAGTCCCCCGCCTCGATGGCGTCGATGCGGGGGTCGGAGAGCAGGACAAAGGTTTCGGCCGTCATGCCGACCCATCCTTGCGTACGCCGATCTCGGTCTCACTGATGCTCGCCGGTTCGAGTACGCGGTGCAGGAACTCGCGGGTGCGCTCCTCGCGGGGCCGGCCGAACACGTCCGCGGGCGGGCCTTGTTCGACGATCACGCCACCGTCCATGAAGACGACCCGGGAGGCGACCTCGCGGGCGAACGCCATCTCGTGGGTGACCACGAGCATGGTCATGCCCTCGGCGGCCAGGCCGCGCATGACGGCGAGCACCTCCCCGACCAGTTCCGGGTCGAGGGCGCTGGTCGGCTCGTCGAAGAGCATCAGCTGCGGATCCATCGCCAGGGAGCGGGCGATCGCGGCACGCTGCTGCTGCCCGCCGGACAGCTGGGCCGGGTAGGCGGCCGCCTTGTCGAGAAGCCCGACGCGGGTGAGGTTCGCGGTGGCGATCCGGTCGGCCTCGGCCCGGCCGCGCCCCAGGACCCGGCGCTGGGCGATGGTCACGTTCTCCCGGACGGTCAGGTGCCCGAACAGGTTGAACTGCTGGAAGACCATGCCGATCCCACGGCGTACGGCATCGATGTCGCAGTCCGGGTCGGTCACCTCGACGCCTGCCACCCGGATGGAGCCGGAACTCGGTTCCTCGAGCAGGTTCACGCAGCGCAGCAGTGTCGACTTGCCCGATCCGGACGGCCCGATGACGCAGACCACCTCGCCGGGTTCCACCGACAGGTCGATGCCGCGCAGCACCTCCAGGGCGCCGAAGGACTTGTGCAGCCCGCTGATCTCGATTGTCGACATCGCGCTCACCTCTCCCTTCCGGCCCGGCGTTCCAGCCCGCGGACCAGCTGCGACAGCGGGAGGGTGAGCACCAGGTAGAGCAGTCCGGCCACCACCAGCGGTGTCGGGTTGACCCGGGTGTTGAGGGCGTCCCCGGCGAACTTGGTGAGCTCGATGGTCGTCGCGGTGACGCCGAGGACGTACACCAGGGAGGTGTCCTTGGTCAGCAGGATGATCTCGTTGGTCAGGGGCGGGATGACGATGCGGAACGCCTGCGGCAGAACGATCGACAGCATCGCGCGGGGGTGCGACATGCCGAGGGTCCGGGCCGCCTCGAGCTGTCCCTTCGGAACGGCCTGGATGCCGGCGCGGATGGTCTCGGCCATGTACGCGGCCGCGGTCAGGCCCAGGCCGACCGTCACCGAGCCGTAGACGCCGCCGGGGATCTCCCGGTCCGGGAACGCCAGCGGTACGCCGTACCCGACCATGAAGAGCACCAGCAGCGCCGGCAGTCCCCGGAAGAGTTCGATGTACGCGGTGGCGAACCAGCGGTACGGCAGGATCGACGACAGCCGCATCAGCGCCAGGATCAGTCCGAGCGTCAGGCCGAAGACGAAGGCCAGCAGGGTGTACGTGATGGTGTTGCGCAGTGCGATGGTGATCGCCTCGGGGAACATCTCCCCGGCGACGTCGAGCCGGAAGAAGGCCTCGGACAGGCGTGTCCAGTCGGCGGCTGCGACGACGGCGAGGATCGCCAGCGTGAAGGCGACGTAACCGGCGACGCGGAAGACCTTCCTCCGGCGGCGTGGGCTCAGTTTCATGCGGCCGGTTTCTCGCCGATCCAGGTCGCGTAGATCTTGTCGTACGTGCCGTCGGTGCGGGCCGCCGCGATCGCCTCGTTGACGGTCTTGAGCAGCTCGGCGTTGCCCTTCTTCACGGCGAAGCCGTACTGCTCGCCGGTGTCGAAGCCGGCCGCCACGGCGACCTTGCCGGGGTTGGCCTTGATGTACTCGTTCCAGACCGGCAGGTCGTTGACGGCCGCCTCGACCTGTTTAGTGGACAGGGCCTGCTGGAGCGCGGCGAGGTCCTTGTAGGAGACGACCTCGATGTCGAGCTTCTTCTCGGCGACCTGCTTCTTGATGTAGTCCTCGCCGGTGGTGCCGCCCTGCACGCCGAGGCGCTTGCCGGTCAGCTGGTCGAGGCCCTTGACCTGGCTGCCGGTGTTCACGGCGAGTGCCTGGGTGGCGTCGAAGTACGGGTCGGAGAAGTCCAGGACCTTCTTGCGCTCTTCGGTGATCGTCATTCCGGCCGCGGCCACGTCGCACTTGCCGGAGCTGAGGTCGGAGCCGGACTTGATGCCCTCGAACGGCGTGTCGACGATCTCCTGTGTCACGCCCAGCTTCGCGGCGACCAGGTCGATGAGCGCCACGTCGAAGCCGACGACCTTGCCGCTGGGGTCCTTGGACTGGAACGGGGCGTACGGCAGGTGCGTGCACGTGGTCAGCGCACCGGCCTTGATCAGCGGAACACCGCTGTCGGTGGTGCCTCCGGTGTTCTCCTTGGCACACCCCGTCACGCCTATCGCCAGGGTCCCCGCGATGGCCAGTACGGCTGCCCTCGGAATGCGTCCGAGCATGCTCATATGTCTCTCCCGGCCGGATCGGAACCATAGTGGACCATGACAGAGTAATCCAATGTGACCTACCGGGCGGGTGGGTGTCAGGCATCGACCGGCAGCCGCCCCCGCGTGGCCTCGTCCCACCGCACTTCGCGCACGGGCGCGGTGCCTCAGAGCTCCACGCCCGTAACACTTTCCGGGCTGCCAATTTCCGGAAGTTCCGAAGGCCGGTGCCGATTATTTCGCCGCTTCCAAGATCAAGAAAAGGCTGCTCGGAGGCGACTTCCGCTACGTAGTCTGTGGACGTACGATCGTGAAACTCCCGGAACGAAGCCGAAACATTCGGTATCCCCGACATCCCCCGTGCCTGAGGAGGCTCACCCCCGTGAACGATCAGAAGAACGGCGCACCGATCCGGCGCCGATGGCGAGCCGCCGCCGTCACCGGCATCGTCGTCGCCATGACGGCCACGACCGCGATCCTGTGGCAGGGCACCTCGAGTGCCGCGTCGACGCTGGGCGCCTCGGCGGCCGAGCGCGGCCGTTACTTCGGCACCGCGATCGCCGGCGGCAGGCTGAACGACTCGCAGTACACGACCATCGCGAACCGTGAGTTCAACATGATCACGGCCGAGAACGAGATGAAGCTCGACCAGACCGAGCCGAACCAGAACCAGTTCAACTTCAGCGCCGGCGACCAGATCGTGAACTGGGCTCGCAACAACGGCAAGCAGGTGCGCGGGCACACCCTGGCCTGGCACTCCCAGCAGCCGGGCTGGATGCAGCGCATGGAGGGCTCCGGCCTGCGGCAGGCGATGCTCAACCACGTGACCCGGGTGGCCACCTACTACCGTGGCAAGATCCACTCGTGGGACGTGGTGAACGAGGCGTTCGCCGACGGTTCCTCCGGCGCCCGCCGCGACTCGAACCTGCAGCGCACCGGCAACGACTGGATCGAGGCCGCGTTCCGGGCCGCGCGCGCCGCCGACCCCGGCGCCAAGCTCTGCTACAACGACTACAACACCGACAACTGGTCACACGCGAAGACGCAGGCCGTCTACCGGATGGTCCAGGACTTCAAGTCCCGTGGCGTGCCGATCGACTGCGTCGGTTTCCAGGCGCACTTCAACTCCGGCAACCCGGTGCCCAGCAACTACCACACCACCCTGCAGAACTTCGCCAACCTCGGCGTGGACGTGCAGATCACCGAGCTCGACATCGAGGGCTCCGGTTCCAGCCAGGCCGAGCAGTACCGCGGCATCGTCCAGGCGTGCCTGGCGGTGACCCGGTGCAACGGCATCACGGTGTGGGGTGTGCGCGACACCGACTCGTGGCGCGCCTCCGGCACCCCGCTGCTGTTCAACGGCAGCGGACAGAAGAAGGCGGCGTACGACGCGGTCCTCGCGGCGCTCAACAGCGGCCAGCCCGACCCGGGCCAGTCCTCCGGCGGCCCGTCCGCCAGCCCGAGCACCCAGCCCGGCGGCAGCTGCACGGCGACCTACAGCGAGGGCCAGAAGTGGAACGACCGCTTCAACGGCCAGGTGACCGTCACCGGCAGCAGCAACTGGATCGTGACGGTGACCGTGTCGTCGCCGCAGCGGATCATCGCCACCTGGAACGTCAGTGCCACCTGGGACTCCAGCAACGTGATGACCGCCCGGCCGAACGGCAGCGGCAACTCGTTCGGGTTCACCGTCCAGCACGGCGGTAACTGGACCTGGCCGGCGCTGACCTGCCGGACCGCCTGACCGAGATCGTCGCCGGTCCTCCCCGGGCACGCTGCCGGGGAGGCCGGCGGCGTGCTCTCCGTGACCGAATGCAATGAACCGGTTAAGAAAAGACCGCCGGTGGGCATGCATGTACACATGTCGATCGTTAGCGATGATTTGAGGGTCTGCCCGGCCAGGATCACGCTCGACGCCGCCCAGCTCGCTTTCTTCAACGAGTTGCCGGCAGACGCGCCGAGCGTGCAGTCCGCTCTGCGCTGTGAGCTCGAACAGGGCCACGAGGGCTCGCATGCGGCGCTCGGCCACCAGGCCGGAACGACGACCTGGTGGGTCCAATGGACGCTGAGCGCATCCGAGATCAACCCCTACACCTGGTGCTCGGCGACGAGCACGCCGCACACCGCCGCACGTGACGAACAGGACTGCGCACTGTTCGACGGGCATCCCGGCACCTGCTCGCCCGGCTGGCGAACGTGGAACGCGGAGGTCTGAAACGGTTCAGCGTGCTCTGCCACCCTGGTCAGGCGGCTGCCGACCGGTCGCGCCCGGCCGGCCGCGCGCATCCGGGGCGGCAGGCCGGTCAGGGTTCCGGATCGCCCTGCGGCCTGCCGTACCGGGCCGGATGTGAGGTGTCCGGCAGCCCGCCGACCGGAGCGTGATCTCATCGTTGACCCCACTAGGTTGGGCGTTGCCCGGCCCGAGGCGGAAGTTCAACGTGAGATGGTGACGTGCGGATGGCGCTCAAGAAGTCGGACCTCTACGGCTCCCTGTGGGCGGGAGCGGACGAGCTCCGTGGCGGCATGGACGCCGGCCAGTACAAGGACTACGTCCTCACCCTGCTGTTCGTGAAGTACGTGTCGGACAAGGCCAAGGCCGACCCGGACCGGCTCGTCGAGGTACCGGCCGGCGGTTCGTTCGGCGACCTGGTCGCGCTGAAGGGCCGGCCGGACATCGGCGAGCGGGTCAACACCGCGATCCGCCGGCTCGCCGACGCCAACCCCCAGCTGGTCGGGGTCATCAACAACGCCGACTTCGACGACTCCACCAAGCTCGGCGAGGGCAAGGCGCTGGTGGACCGCCTGACCAGGCTGATCGGCATCTTCGAGGACCTGGACTTCTCCGGTTCCCGGGCCGAGGGCGACGACCTGCTGGGCGACGCCTACGAGTACCTGATGCGGCACTTCGCCACCGAGTCGGGCAAGAGCAAGGGGCAGTTCTACACCCCGGCCGAGGTGTCCCGGGTGATGGCGCAGCTGATCGGCATCCGGCCGGACACCCCGCGCTCGGCGAGCGTCTACGACCCGACCTGCGGCTCCGGCTCGCTGCTCATCAAGGTCGCCGACGCGGCACCGACCAAGTTGACGATCTACGGCCAGGAGAAGGACAGCACCACGCGGGCCCTGGCCGTGATGAACATGATCCTGCACGGCCACGACACCGCCGACATCCGGCAGGGCGACACGCTCGCCGACCCCAAGTTCCTCAGCGACGGTCAGCTCCGGACCTTCGACTTCCTGGTCGCCAACCCGCCGTTCAGTGTCAAGAGCTGGACCAACGGGCTGGAGAACGAGTACGGCCGGTTCGACGGTTACGGCCGGCCCCCGGAGAAGAACGGCGACTACGCCTTCCTGCTGCACATGGTGAAGAGCCTCCGGCCGACCGGCAAGGGCGCGGTCGTACTGCCGCACGGTGTGCTGTTCCGCGGCAACGCCGAGGCGGCCATCCGCAAGGAGCTCATCCGCAAGGGCTTCATCTCCGGGATCGTCGGCCTGCCGGCCAACCTGTTCTACGGCACCGGCATCCCGGCCTGCCTCATCCTGCTGGACAAGGAGACCGCCGCGACGCGTACCGGCATCTTCCTGGTCGACGCCAGCCGGGGCTTCACCAAGGACGGCAACAAGAACCGGCTGCGGCCGCGGGACATGCACCAGATCGTCGACGCCTGCCGCAACGGCAAGGACGTGCCGGGGTACGCGCGGATGGTGCCGATCGAGGAGATCGCCGCCAACGACCACAACCTCAACATCGCGCGCTACATCGACGCCGCGGAACCGGAGGACGTGCAGGACCTGCGGGCCCACGTGAAGGGCGGCATCCCGGACCGCGACCTCGACGCCCTGCAGCTGTACTGGGACGCCTTCGGTTCGCTGCGCGCCGGACTGTTCCGGCCGCTGCGCGACGGCTACTCCGAGATCACCGTCGGGCGGGCGGACGTCCAGAGCGTGATCACCGGCTCGCCGGAGTACCAGCGCTTCGCCGCGGACGTGGCCGGCGCCGCCCGGGACTGGTGGCAGGGGCACGCGAAACTGCTGCGTGACGTCTCCGCGGCGACCCGCCCCGGCGATCTCGCCGTCGAGCTGGGCGAAACCCTGCTGGAGCGGTTCCGCGCGATGCCGCTGATCGACGAGTACGGCGCCTACGAGCGGTTCATGAGCTACTGGAACGACGTCATGCACGACGACGTGACGATGCTGCTGTCCGGCTGGACGGAGGCGGTCCGGCCGCGCCGGGCACGCGTCGTGGGCACGACGAGCGCCGGCAAACCGCGGTACGAGGACGCCGACCTGGTCTTCGGCAGCGGCGTCAAGGCGGAGCGCTGGGTGATGGACCTGATCGCACCGGAGCTGATCGTGGCGCGGTACTTCCCGGCGGAGGCCGCCGGGCTGCGGCGGCTGGAGGCGGCGGCCGAGGTCGCCACCCAGGCGATCGAGGAGTACGTCCAGGAGCACGCGGCCGAGGAGGGGTTGCTCTACGACGCCGGGGACGACGACGGCAAGGTCACGGCGAAGACCGCGGGCGACCGTCTCAAGGCGGCCCGGCTGGAGAACGTCGACCCCGACGAGATCGGCGCACTGACCCGGGTGCTGGCCCTGTTCCGCACCGAGGCCGCGGCCCGCAAGGCGGCCCGGGAGGCGGCCGTCGCCCTCGACCGGGCGACCTTCGGCAAGTACGGCGAGCTCACCGACGAGGACGTGCGGGTGCTCCTGATCGAGGACAAGTGGGGCGCGTTCCTGATGCACGGCATCCAGGAGGAGCTCGACGTCCTGATCCGCCGCCTGCTGGACCGGGTGACCGTGCTGACGGCCCGCTACGCCGAACCGCTGAGCGCCCTCGACGCGGAGGTGACAGCCCTGTCCGCGAGGGTGGCCGGGCACCTGGCCCGGATCGGGGTCACGGCATGAACCGGCCGTGGACCACCCGGCGGCTCGGTGAGCTGGTGTCCCTGACCAGCGGGCAGAGCCCGTCGGGCTTCCGGTTCGGATCCTCCGGTACGCCGTACTTCAAGGTCGAACAGCTCGGGAAGTCATCGAAGTACCTGGACCGGGACGCGACACCGTACCTGTCGGCCAAGGTCCCGTCGGTGCCCGCCGGCAGTGTCCTGATCGCGAAACGGGGCGCCGCCATCGCGCTCAACCGGGTCCGGATCCTGCGTGAGCCGGGGTTCATGGACACGAACGTGATGGCCCTGACGCCGGGCCCGGAGATCGACTCGGAGTTCCTCTACTACTGGCTGTCGCACCGGGGCCTCGGCGACATCGCCGACACCACCTCGGTGCCGCAGATCAACAACAAGCACATCGTCCCGCTGGCGATCGCGCTGCCGGACGTCGCCGAGCAGCGCGCGATCGTGGCGGCGCTGCGCAGCACCGACGACTCGGCGGCGGCGATGCGGCGTCTCGTCGCCAAGCGGCGCGGCATCCGGCAGGGCCTGCTGCAGGCGTTGCTCACCGGCCGGACCCGGCTGCACGGTTTCACCGCACCGTGGACGCCGGTACGCCTCGGCGATCACGTCCGGTACATCCGTAACGCGGCCCTGTCGCGCGCGCAGCTCGACGTGTCGTCGCCGCTGCGTTACCTGCACTACGGCGACATCCACACCCGTACCTCACCGTTGCTCGACGCCTCGGCCGAGGTGATGCCGCGGGCGCCGAGGGAACTCGCCGGCACGGCCGGCCTGCTCGCGGTCGGTGATCTCGTCTTCGCCGATGCCTCGGAGGACCCGGACGGTGTCGGCCGGTCGGTGGAGATCACCGGGGTGCCGGCCGACGGGGTGATCCCCGGCCTGCACACCATCACGGCCCGCTTCGACAAGCGGGTCCTCGCCGACGGGTTCAAGGCCTACCTGCAGAACATCGGCGCGTTCCGGCGGCAGTTGCTGGCGCTCGCGGCCGGGACGAAGGTGCTGGCCACCACCCGCGCGTACATCTCCGGTATCGAACTGCCCCTGCCGGGCACCGACGAGCAGGCGGCCATCGCGCGGGTGCTGCACGACGCGGACGCCGAGATCGGCGCCCTCGAACGGCGGCTGCGGTCGGTCCGCGCCGTCAAGCAGGGCTTGATGCAGGAGCTGCTGACGGGCCGCACCCGTCTGGACGGGGAGACGCCGGCATGAGCAGCCGGGTCGGCCAGGTCGAACGGGAGACGCAGAAGCGTGTCGTGGCGCTGTTCCGGGAGCGGCTCGGCTACACGTACGCCGGTTTCTGGGCCGATCGTGCCAACGCCGGCATCGAGGAGGAGTACCTCCGCGCGAACCTGCTGGCCCGCGGTCACCACGAGGCGGCCGTCACCCGTGCCGTGCACATCCTGCGCACGGCCGCCGCGGTGGGCGGTGGTGTGAGCCTCTACGAGGCCAACCGCAGGATCTACGAGTTGCTGCGGTACGGGGTGAAGGTCAAACTGTCGGCCGGCGACCGGTTCGAGACCGTCCGGCTCATCGACTGGGAGCAGCCGGGGAACAACGACTTCCGGATCGCCGAGGAGGTCACCGTTGCCGGCCGGCACACCAAACGTCCGGATCTGGTGCTGTACGTCAACGGCATCGCCCTCGGTGTCATCGAGCTGAAACGGTCCCGGGTCAGCGTCAGCGAGGGCATCCGGCAGAACATCGGCAACCAGCGGGAGGACTTCATCCGCCCGTTCTTCTCCACGGTGCAGCTGCTGTTCGCCGGCAACGACGTCGAGGGCCTGCGCTACGGGGTCATCGAGACCCCGGAGAAGTACTGGCTGGAGTGGAAGGAACCGGCCGGGGCCGACGCGGGTGACCGCCTGGACCGGGCGCTCGTGCAGATGTGCGCCAAGGAGCGTCTCCTCGAGCTCGTCCACGACTTCATCGTCTTCGACTCGGGTGTGAAGAAGACCGCCCGGCACAACCAGTACTTCGGGGTGAAGGCCGCCCAGCGCAGCGTCGTCGAGCGGCGCGGCGGCATCATCTGGCACACCCAGGGGTCGGGCAAGAGCCTGCTGATGGTGTGGCTGGCCAAGTGGATCCGCGAGCACGTGGCCGGATCCCGGGTACTGATCATCACCGATCGCACCGAACTCGACGAACAGATCGAGAAGGTCTTCGGCGGCGTCTCCGAGCGGATCTACCGCACCACGTCCGGCGCCGACCTGGTCCGGCAGCTCGGCAGCGCGGTCGAGCCGCTGATCTGCAGCCTGGTCCACAAGTTCGACGGTTTCCTCGGTGAGGTCCGCACGGAGGTGCCGTCCGGCTTCCGCGCGAAGGGCGACGTCTTCGTCTTCGTCGACGAGGCGCACCGTACCCAGTCCGGTGTCATGCACGACGCCATGAAGGAGCTGCTGCCGGACGCCGTGTTCCTCGGTTTCACCGGCACCCCGCTGCTCAGGGCCGACAAGAGGCGCAGCATCGACCGGTTCGGCCCGTTCATCCACGAGTACCGGTTCGACGAGGCGGTGGCCGACAAGGTCGTGCTCGATCTGCGCTACGAGGCACGCGACGTCGACCAGCAACTCAAGGGCGCCCACCGGATCGACGAGTGGTTCGCGTCGAAGACCGAGGGTCTCACCGAGTTCAGCCGGGCGCGCCTCAAGAAGCGCTGGGGCACGATGCAGAAGGTGGTGTCCACCCGGTCGCGCGGCCAGATGATCGTCCAGGACGTCCTGATGGACTTCGACCGGGAGCCGCGCCTGGTCAGCGGCCGGGGCAACGCCATCCTGGTCAGCGACAGCATCTATCAGGCGTGCCGGTACTACGAGATGTTCACGGCGGCCGGGTTCAAGGACAAGGTCGCCATCGTGACCAGCTACGTCCCGAGCGCCTCGGCGATCTCCAAGGAGGACGCCGGCGAGGGCAAGACCGAGAAGCTGCGCCAGTACGAGGTCTACCGGCAGATGCTCGCCGACTACTTCCAGGAGCCCGCCGACCAGGCCTCGACGGACCGGAAGGTGGCCCGCTTCGAGAGGGAGGTCAAGGAGAGGTTCGTCCGGGAGCCGGGCCGGATGCGCCTGCTCATCGTGGTCGACAAGCTGCTGACCGGCTTCGACGCACCGAGCGCGACCTACCTCTACATCGACAAGAAGATGCAGGACCACGGCCTGTTCCAGGCCATCTGCCGGGTCAACCGCCTGGACGGCGACGACAAGGTGTACGGCTACATCGTCGACTACCGTGACCTCTTCAAGTCGCTCGAGTCGGCCGTCACCGACTACACGTCCGGACCGCTCGACGGGTACGCCAAGGACGACGTCGACGGCCTGCTCAAGGACCGCCACGAACAGGACCGGGCCGATCTGGAGGCGGCGCTGGAGCGGATCAGGGCGTTGTGCGAGCCGGTTGCCGCACCGCGGGAGGCCGGCGACTTCCAGCGCTGGTTCGTGTCCGATCCGCCCGGTGACGCCGAGCAGATCGCCGCCAACCAGCAGAAACGGGTCGCGCTGTACCGGGCGGTGTCCGCTCTGGTCCGCGCGTACGGCACGGTCGCCAACGACCTGGAGGCCGGGTACGGCGACGCGGTCCGTGCGGAGGTCCGGTTCTACGTGGACCTGCGGGACGAGGTCGAGAACGGCGCCGGCGATCGCATCGATATGAAACGGTTCGAACCCGGCATGCGGGCGCTGCTGGACACCTACATCCAGGCCGACCCGGTGGAGAACCTGGCGGCCTTCGACAAGGGCCTGGTCGAGCTGATCGTCGAGCGCGGCGAGGATGCCCTCGACGCCCTGCCAGCGCGCATCCGGGCGAACCCGGACGTCACGGCCGAGACGATCGTCAACAACGTGCGGCGGACCATCGTCGACGAGTTCGCCACCAACCCGGCCTACTACACGACCATGTCGGCCCTGCTGGACGCGCTGATCGTCAGGCGGCGCCAGGAGAGCCTCGACTACCGCAACTACCTCGACGGCCTGCTCACGCTCGCGTCGCGGGTCGGCCGTACCGAGTCGGACCGGGTCTACCCCGCCTGGGTGACGAACGGCGCGCAGCGGGCGCTCGTCGACTTCGGGTTCGCCGACGAGACGCTGCCGGTTCAGGTCGACACCGCCGTACAGATCGCGAAGTATCACGACTGGGTCGGTGACCGGCTCAAGGAGAAGGTCATCGCCCGGGCGCTGCGCAAGGTCCTGCCGCCCGGCTTCGAACGGTTCGACGAGCTCTTCGACCTGATCCGGGCCCGCGATGAGTACCGGTGACGGCAGCCTGACGGTGGCCGGGATCGACGTCGACGTCGCCTACCGGAACATCAAGCACCTGCACATCTCGGTCCATCCGCCGGCCGGCCGGGTACGGGTCGCGGCGCCGCGGCGGGTGGCCGAGGAGACCATCCGGATCGCCGTCGTGCAGCGCCTGCGGTGGATCCGGGAGCAGCGCTCTCAGCTGCGGAACGCGGCCCGCCAGACCGGGCGCCGGATGGTCTCGGGCGAGTCGCACTACGTGTGGGGCCGCCGCTACCGGCTCGACGTGTCCCGTACCGGGCGCATCGCCGTGACCCCGCGCGGGGACACCCTCTGGCTGACCGCACCGGCCGGCACCGATGCCGGGGCACGCAAGGCGATCCTCGACCGCTGGTACCGCCGCGAGCTCCGGGCGGCGGTGCGTCCGCTGCTGGACCGGTGGCAGCCGGTCGTCGGCCGCGAGGCCGCCACGGTCGTCCTGCGCCGGATGAAGACCCGATGGGCGACCTGCCGGACCGGCTCGGGCGCTGTCTGGCTCAACCCGGAACTGGCGAAGAAGAATCCGCGCTGCCTCGAGTACATCGTCGTGCACTCGCTGCTGCACCTGGTGGAGCCCGCCCACAACGAACGCTTCGCCGACCTGATGACGCGGTACGTGCCGGACTGGCGCGCCCGCCGCGACGAGCTCAACGAGGCCCCGCTGGCCGCCGAGGACTGGACTCCTATCCCCCGCGACTGGTGAGGTGGCCCAGCACGACCGCGGTCCACCAGGCGCCCTGCGAGATCAGGGTCGCGACGGCGCACCGGATCAACAACGGGGCAGGCGGTACCGCATGCCGGCTCAGCTCACGCAGCAGCGCACCGGCATACACCCCGTTGACCCCGACGACCAGCACGGCGAGCGACTTGGGTCCGGCCGGCAGGCCGAGGAAGACGCCGGAGGCGAGCAGCCCGGCGAACCCGAGCCAGGTCGGCACGTGCGCGCCGTGGGCGGTGCGCAGCACATCGGCGAACCCGCGCCGGCCCGCCAGCCAGAGCAGCCCGAACCAGTCGACCATCAGCACCGCGCCGAACCCGATCACCACCGACGCCAGGTGCAGCAGCAGCGCGGCGTCGTGCACCGCCCCCGCCGGCCGCCGGTACGAGCTGACGGCCAGCACCGCCAGCCAGCACACCACGACGGCCGCGGCCTGCCACGCGAGCGGGGCGGGACGCCGGTGCCGGCCGGCCGCGACAACAACCACATACGGGAGACGTACGGCGGGCCGGCGGACAACAGGAATCTGCGGAGTGACCCGCTTCGGGCCGCCGGCCCGGTGCGTCAGGCGCTGGTGCAGGCGGAACCGTTGAGGGTGTACGCCGCCGGCGGCCCGCTGTCGCCGGTGTGGGTGGCCTGGAACCCGAAGCTCACCGACGCGCCCGGCGCCACCACCGCGTTGTAGCCGACGTTGGTGGCGGTGACCTGTCCGGACAGCGGGGCGTAGGTGGCGTTCCAGCCTCCGGTGACGGCCTGGCCGGCGGGGAGGCGGAAGCCGACGGCCCAGCCGTTGACAGTCGAGGCGCCGGTGTTGGTGACGGTGATCTCGGCGGTCAGCCCGTTGTTCCAGGCGTTGACCTTGCTGGTGACCCGGCACGCGGCGGGATCCGGCGGTGTGCCGCTCGAGGCCGAGGCCGAGGGGGCAGGGCTGGACGGCGAGGTGGTGTCGCCGAACTGGGTGAAGAACTGCCACACCTCACCGGACACCCATGACGACGAGGCGTTGCGGTCCACCGGCAGGGGCACGTGGTCACCGTCGAACGCCGCCCAGCGGACCGGATATCCGGCGCGGCACCCCGCATAGTTCGTGGTGATGTGGGTTCCGCTGCCCTGGGCGGGTTCCGGCGGGTTCTGCGCCGTGCATCCGTTGGCGCGGACGAAGGTGTCGCGGATCGACCGGCCGGACGAGATGTTGAGGACGCTGTCCCGGATCCCGTGGATGCCGAAGTAGGCGACCGGCTGGGAGGCCGACGAGCATCCGCTGAGGTTGGCGCCGGCGATGGGGGCGACCGCGCGGAACACGGCCGGCCGGGCGCAGGCCAGGGCGTAGCTCATCGCACCGCCGTAGCTGAAGCCCAGGGCGAACCGCTGCGACGTGTCGACGCAGAGATCGTTCTCGACCACCCGCAGGATGTCGTCGACCAGGGTGACGTCGCGGCCTCCGGTGTTGGCCCACCCGGCGTCGAGGCCTTGTGGCGCCACGAAGATCGCGCTGTTGCCGGATCGCTGCTGCAGACCGTAGAAGCCGTTGCCGACCACATCGTTCGCGCTGCCGTTGAGCCAGTGCAACCCGACCACGAGCCGGTACGCCTGGCTGCTGGTGTAGTTGCCCGGCAGCCGCAGGATGTACGTCCGCGCGCGGCCGCCGCTCTGGATCGTGTAGGTCCCGTCGCGCAACGTCGGAGCCTTCCCGCACCCGGCGGTGGCCGCCATGGCACCGACCTGCCCGGCCGACGCGGTCCCGCCACTCAGAACCGTCCCCGCCGCGGCGATCAGCAGCGCCGCGGCCGTGGCCGCCGCACCCAGGAGCCGGCGGTTGCGTGCTCTTGGTTCCGCCATCAGGACCTCTCCCTCACACCACTCCAACAAATCTGCATTCGTCAATGAATAGCAGAAATTCCCGAGCGCGCCAGAATGGCGCCGAGTGTGTGCAAATAGGGAAGGCGAGCAAAAATTCGCATCGGGAAAACTGTTACGCCGGGACCACCCGCAAGGTCGCCGCAACGAACATCTTGAATGTCGTGAAACATGATGGCAATCTTCAAGAGTCGCTGTTAGCGCTCTCAACTGCGCGTAACTCAGGTCCTGCCAGCTCGATGTGAGCGATAACGAAGGCGACTCCCCATATCGCTCGCCAGGGAGGAATCACCATGCCGAGAATAAGGCGCTGGTTAATTTCGGCCGGCCTTATAGCCGCCATCGTCGCCACCGGGGCGGCCACTTTCCCCGGCGCGGCGGCGGCGGCGGAGTCCAACGGCGGTACCCGCGTCATGCCGCTGGGTGACTCCATCACCGAGGGCACCCAGGTCCCCGGCGGTTACCGGATCGGCCTGTGGCAGCGGATGGCCGCCGCCGGGTACCGGGTCGACCTCGTCGGGTCCCAGTTCAACGGGCCGGCGGCGCTCGGCGATCACGACCACGAGGGCCATCCCGGATGGCGGATCGACCAGATCGACGCCAACATCGGCGGCTGGCTGCGCACCACCACCCCGCGAACCGTGCTGCTGCACATCGGCACCAACGACATCCTGCAGAACTACAACGTGGCCGGCGCACCGGGCCGCCTGGCGGCCCTGATCGACCGGATCACCGCCGCCGCCCCCACGGCCGACGTCTTCGTGGCCACGATCATCCCGCTGGCCAACCCGGGTCAGGCGGCGGCCGCCCGCACCTTCAACGCCGCGATCCCCGGCATCGTGCAGAGCAGGGCCGCCGCCGGCCGGCGGGTCCACCTGGTCGACATGCACGCCGCGCTGACCACCGGCGATCTGATCGACGGCGTGCACCCCACCGCGGGCGGCTACGACAAGATGGCCGCGACCTGGTACACGGCCCTGCGATCCGTCCAGGGATCCATCGGCGACCCGGTGAGCGGCACCGGAGGAGCCCTGGTCAACTCCGCCGCGGGCCGCTGTCTCGACGTGCCCGGCAGCAGCACCACCAACGGCACTCAGCCGATCATCTGGGGGTGCAGCGGGGCCGCCAACCAGCGCTGGGCCTACGACGGCCAGACGCTGAAGTCACTCGGCAAGTGCCTGGACTCACCGACCGGCGCGACGTCCGGCGCCCGGGTGCAGTTGTGGGACTGCAGCGGCGCCGCCAACCAGCGCTGGGCGTTCTCGTCCGGCGGGACGATCCGCAATGCGCAGTCCGGTCTCTGCCTGGAGACCGGCGGCACCGCGAACGGGGCCGCCGTCCTTCTCCGGACCTGCACCAATGCGGGTGCGCAGCTCTGGAGCCGCGCCTGACCGTCCGGTGCCGGGGTACGCCGGTGAAGCGGTGTGGTGGCGCTCCTGCCCCACACCGCTTCACTCTGTCGGCCCACCACTCCGAAACTTTCGGTCACGTTTGGATCTACCATGTGCCGATAGTGCCGCGTGGCGACGTACCAGCCGCCTCTAAGCTCGCTCTTGACCTGGCACTTTCCGGCCCAGGCGCCCTGCAAGATCAAGATCGGTATTTCCGGCTGATTTCCGGAAGTTGTTGACAAGATGACGGTCGGCACGCCACGATCTCGCAATGACGGGCCTCGATCGGCCGTCATCCCCGCCACGAGCCGCGACACCGATCTCCCCCGATGTGATCCGTCGTGCCCGTGGGGCTGTTCCCCGCCAGCCATTCATGAGGAGGAACCACTCACATGACCGCAGATCTCCCCCAGCAGCCCCGCCGCAGGCGTGGCCGCATCCGCATGCTCGCCGGGGCCGCCTGCGCCCTCGCCATGACGATCGCCGGAGTGACGGTGGCCGGCGTCGCGCACGCCGAGGCTGACCGGACCCTCACGTCGAACCTGACCGGCACCCACAACGGCTACTACTTCTCGTTCTGGAAGGACAGCGGCAACGCGAGCATGACGTTGCGCGCCGACGGCCGATACAGCAGCAGCTGGGACCGCAGCACCAACAACTGGGTCGGCGGCAAGGGCTGGGCCACCGGCAGCCGCCGGACGGTCACCTACTCGGGCACCTACAACCCGGGCAACAACAACACCTACCTCGCCCTGTACGGATGGACGCGCAACCCGCTCATCGAGTACTACGTCGTGGAGAACTTCGGCAGCTACAACCCGAGCAGCGGCGCCACCCGGCTGGGCACCGTCACCACCGACGGCGGCACGTACGACATCCTGCGCAGCCAGCGGGTCAACGCGCCGTCGATCGACGGCAACCAGACGTTCTACCAGTACTGGAGCGTCCGGCAGCAGAAGCGCAGCTCCGGCACCATCACCACGGCTAACCACTTCGACGCCTGGGCGCGCGCCGGCCTGAACCTCGGCACCAACCACTCGTACCAGGTGATGGCGACCGAGGGTTACCAGAGCCAGGGCAGCTCGGACATCACCGTCCGCGAGGGCACCGGCCCCACCAACCCGACCAGCCCGACCCCGGGCAACCCGGGCAGCAACTGCACCGCGGTGCTCTCCGCGGGCCAGCAGTACGGCGACCGTTTCAACCTCAACGTGGCCGTCCAGAACACGAGCAACTGGACCGTCACCCTCAACCTGAACGGCGGCCAGAGCATCCAGAACAGCTGGAACGCCGCGGTCACCGGCACGACCGGTGCGATCACGGCACGGCCGAACGGCGGTGGCAACAACTTCGGCGTGACGATCATGGCCAACGGCAACTGGACCTGGCCGACGGTCACCTGCCGGCAGGGCTGACCCTTCGTGGCGCGGCGGCTCCGGCCGCCCCGACGGGGGGTGCAAACACCTCGGGGTTCACTACCTCGCACACCCCCAACCCCACGGGCGCCCCCACCCCCCGCCGCCGGGCGACACCTTTGGGGGCGGGGCGCCCCCGCCCCCCGCGCCGCATCCAGCGAGAGGCTGCTGAATGACGATCGCCAAGACCGCCGTCTCCACGATCCGGAACCCGGTGCTCCCGGGCTTCCACCCGGATCCGTCGATCTTGCGGGTCGGTACCGACTACTACATCGCCACCTCGACGTTCGAGTGGTACCCGGGCGTGCGGGTGCACCACTCGACCGACCTGGTCCACTGGCGGCCTCTCGGCGGGGTGCTCACCGAGCGCCGGCTGCTCGACCTGGCCGGGACCGCCGACTCGTGCGGTGTCTGGGCACCGAACCTGACCTACGCCCACGGGCTGTTCCACCTGCTGTACACCGATGTGGCGACGTTCGCCGGCGGCTACTGGGATCCACAGAACTACCTGGTCACCGCGCCCGGCATGGACGGCCCGTGGTCGGATCCGGTGGTGCTGCACGGCCGCGGCTTCGACGCGTCACTGTTCCACGACGAGGACGGCACGACCTGGATGCTGTCGATGCGCGCGGACTGGCGTCCCGGCCGCAACCGCTTCGCGGGCATCTCCCTCCAGCGGTACGACCGCCACGAACGCCGCCTGGACGGGCCCGAGCACATCATCTTCGAGGGCACCGAAGCCGGCTTGACCGAGGCGCCCCTGATCTACCGCAAGGACGGCTGGTACTACCTCGTCACCGCCGAAGGTGGCACCACCTGGACACATCAGGTCACCGTCGCCCGCTCCCGGAACCTCCTCGGCGAGTACGAGGTGGACCCGGCCGGCCCGCTGCTGACCTCGGCCGGCCGCCCCGATCTGACGCTGCAGAAAGCCGGGCACGGCAGTCTCGTGCAGACCCCGGACGGTGAGTGGTACCTGGCCCATCTGGCCGCCCGGCCGTACACGCCGTCCGGCCGGTGCGTACTCGGCCGGGAGACCGCCTTGCAGAAGGTGGAGTGGCCGGACGGCGGGTGGCCCTGCATTCCCGGCGGCGTGCCGGCCGAGCGGGTCCCGGCGCCGTCCGGTTCCGCTGCGGTGCCACGGCCGGCCACCGCCGACCGCACCGGGTCCGACCATTTCGACGCTGCGGAGCTGGGCGCCGACTGGTCGACGCTGCGCCGCCCGGCCACGCCGGACTGGCTCGACCTGTCCGCCCGGCCGTCGCACCTGCGCATCCACGGCGGTCAGTCGCCGATGGCCCGGCACCGGCCGAGCCTGGTGGCCCGCCGGGTGACGGCCCGCCGCTGCACGTTCGAGGCGACATGCGAGTTCGAGCCCCGCAACTACCGGCAGCTGGCCGGCATCACCGCGTACTACAACTCCCGCAACTGGTACTACCTGTACGTGACGGCCGACGACGACGGCCGGGCGGTCCTGGACGTGCTGTGCTGCGACAGTGGACGGGTCACCACCCCACCCGGCCTGCGGATCCCGCTCACCGGCGTACGCCGGGTGGGGTTGCGGGCCCGTCTGGACGGCCCGGCCCTGACCTTCGCGTACACGATCGACCCGGGCGCCGAATCCGTCTGGCACGGGCTCGGGCGGACCTTCGACGCCACCACCCTGTCCGACGAGTACGCCGTCACGCTGGTGCCCGGCGAACCGGAGGCCTGGGGTTTCACCGGTGCCTTCGTCGGCCTCTGGGTGCAGGACCTGGGCGCCGAGGGCGCCTACGCCGACTTCGACCGGGCCGACTACCGCAACAACTGAGAGCGGCGGGAACCGCCGCACAGCGATGAGGCGACGGTGCGGCTCACCGGCCCGGGCGATGGCCCGGGCCGGTGTCCGCCGCGCTGATCCCGCCCGGTTCCGGAACACGAACCTGTTGACCGATGTCGATGCGACCGGTGAAGATCGTGCATGCGTCGTCACCGCTCCCTCGCACGGGCCGGGACCATCTCCGGCCTGGCAGCGCTACTGATCGCGGTCCAGGCCGCCCCCGCCTTCGCCGACCCTCCCCGCAACCTCCCGCAGAACGCCGGCGGCTACGAGCAGGCGTTCTCCCCCGCGTTCGACTACGACACCGACGGCTGTTACGCCACGCCGGCCATCGGCCCGGACGGCACGCTCGCGGGCGGTCTCAAGACCACCGGCGCGGTCAACGGCAGCTGCCGCGACCAGTCGGATCTGGACAACTCGCAGACGTACGCCCGGTCGAAGTGCAACAACGGCTGGTGCGCGATCGTCTACGCCGGCTACTTCGAGAAGGACCAGGCCGTGGCCGGCAGTGGGCTCGGCGGGCACCGGCACGACTGGGAACACGTCATCTCGTGGGTCAACCAGACGTCGAACCAGGTCGACTACGTCAGTACCACGCAACACAGCTCACAGAGGACCTACAGCCGGTCGCAGGTACGGTTCGACGGCAGCCACCCGAAGATCGTCTACCACAAGGACGGCCTGTCGACGCACTTCTTCCGGCTGGCCAACAGCAACGACGAGCCGCCGGAGAACCACTACCACAATTGGCGCTACCCGCCGCTCGTCGACTGGAACGGCTGGCCCAGCACCGCCCTGCGCGACCGCCTGATGACGGCCGACTTCGGCTCGGCCAGCATCAAGATCAAGGACGGCTCGTTCGAGTACCTGCTCAACGCCGCCAAGCCCGCCGGTATCCCCTTCGACCCGTACGCCTGACGCCCGGCCCCGGCCGGCGGCGACGAAGCCACACGACACCCGCCACCAGGACGAGGACGAGACCCGCACCGGACAGCCACCGGGCGGCGATCGTACGACCGGAGCCGTCGCACTCCTCTGCCGGATGGTCGTGGGTGAGCGCGCACGTCATGGTGGCGGCCCGCCGGGGGCCGTACTCCCGCCGCAGTGCCCTGCCGAAGTCCTGCCACTGGTGCCGTGTCTCGACCACGGCACCGGTGACGGCCTTCCCGAAGTTGCGCCCGGCCCGGCCACGCGGTGTGGTCGGGTTCGTGGCGGCTCCGGTAACCGGATCGACGACGCCGGTGTCCTTGTTGAGGGCGGCGTGGGTGACCCGCCGCCCGCACCTGCCGACGCCGGGCGCGGTGTCCGGAACCACGAAGCACCCGGTGGTGAGGTTCTCCGGCACGTCCGGCGTCCCCGTGCCGCCCAGGTCGAGAACCGGGCTCGGTGCCGGCAGGTTCAAGCCTTCCGGGTTACCCGGCCCGATCGGGCGCGCCGGGTCCGCCTCGTCCGCCCAGGAGCTGTGCGCATAGAAGTTCTGGACGCCGTGCAGGGCGCGTCCGAGGCTCTCCAGCGTGGTCGCCGGGGCCGCCCTCGGCGGTGCAGGACACCGCCGCCCGGGTGATCCGCTCGTGCTCGCGATGCTGCCCCCCGCCCTCGACCGTCCCGAACTCGGTGACCGGCGCCGGGAACACCACGACCCCGGCCCCCAGAACCAGCGATGCGAGCAGCGCCGCCCGGCTCACGTCGGCTCAGGTGTCGCGGAGGGTACGCACCGGCGACGTCTCGTGCGGGAGGTTCCGGTGCAGGGAGTCGCCGGCAGCCCCGGCCCGCTGACC
Source organism: Actinoplanes sp. NPDC023801 (assembly GCF_040639655.1). NCBI lineage: Bacteria > Bacillati > Actinomycetota > Actinomycetes > Micromonosporales > Micromonosporaceae > Actinoplanes > Actinoplanes sp. NPDC023801. The sequence goes on from NZ_JBFAAI010000003.1 coordinate 321,456, forward strand.
CGCTCGTTCTGCTCGCGGAGCGCCTCGGCCGCCGGTGCCCACCGCGCGGTGAGGGCGAAGAGCATCACGGTGTCCAGGGCGATCATCAGGAGGGACCAGACCGGGTAGGCCCCGAGCGACACCACCTGGATCACCGCGTGCAGGCCGACCACGACGATCGCGACGATCCGCGCCCAGGTTCGCCCGGCGAGCAGGAATCCGCCGGCGCAGAGGACCGCCGTGCCGAACAGCACCAGCGTCCACCCCCAGGAGGTGGTGTCCACCAGGACGAACGCTTCCCGGGTGACGACCATGTGCTCGTCGTCGAGGAGCACGATCAGCCCCTGACAGATGTTGATCAGACTGGTCACGACCATGATCGTGGCCGCGAAGGCGATCCATCCCGCCCACGCCCTGCTGCTTTCCTCGGCCATCCGGGTTTCCCGTCTCGTGCCGGACTCTCGGCGTTTCCGGCACCCATGCTGGCCACCGCACGGTGCCCGGGACACCATCCCTGACGGATGAGTGGCCCGGGCACCGGCGCGTCACGGTGTCACTTGGCGCTGGCCGGCCAGTTGATGTTGAACCAGACGCGCTCGCTCTTGGCGTTGCTGTTGGCCAGGCCCTGCACGTAGCCGACGTCGTAGCTGTCGTAGTCCGGTGTGCTGAGGATCGAGCGGACCTTCAGCGTGGTGGTGTGCGACTCGCCGGCCTCGAGGCGGGTGCCCTCGCACAGCCACTGCGACAGGTTGTAGTCGTACAGCACGCACTGCTGGCCCGGCACCAGCCGCGCGGTCTGCGGCATGTGGACCAGGAATCGGCCCTCGTCCTGGAACTCCGTGCCGTTGGTGACCGTGACCTTCAGCTTGCCGACCTGGTTGTCGTCGCCCTTCAGCTGGACGTTCTGGGCGACCGCGGTGACCGGGCCGTCGTCGGCGGCCGATGCCGACGCGGCCATCGAACCGGCCAGGGTCGCCGCCACCGCGGCGACGGCAACCGGAACCACACCGTAAGCCAGACGCTTGTACATCGTTTCCCCCGTTTCCCGAGCGGCCCTGTGCCGCTCCGTCATCAGGTGCGATGCGCCCGCCGGCGGGCTGGTTCGCGAATATCGATAACGGTGAGGTAACGAAGAATCGGCGCGCCGGTTGCCGCTAGCTGTCGCGGATGGCGGTGATGAGCGCTTCCCGGACCGCGGCGAGACCGGCGTCGAGAGCGCCGACCAGGACCGCGTCGTCGTCGATGGTGGTGACGGCGAACGAGCTCTCCAAGGGGGCGGCCCGCCGGAACGCGTTGTTCACCACGGCGAGCAGAGTTTCGCCGCCGGCCTGGGCGATCGGGCCGGCGAGGACCACGAGGTAGGGGTCGAGGATGGCGGTCACGGCCGCCAGGCCGACCACGATCCGGTCGGCCAGGGTGCCGAGGAAATCCTCGGCACCGGTCGCGGCAGCGGCGGCGACCACGTCGGCCGGGGTGTCCCCGGCCAGGCCGTTGTCCCGGGCCAGTTCCATGATGGCGGCCCCGCCGAAGAGGGCCTGCAGGTCGAGCTTGCGGTGCGGGGAGTCGGGTGAGTAGAGCGGCACGTAGCCGATCTCGCCGGCACCCCCGCGGGTGCCGCGCAGCAGTGAGCCGTTGATGTCGATGGCCAGACCGAGCCCGTCCTGGCCGATCCAGAGCAGCGCGAAGTTCTCCGCGTCCCGGCCGGCACCGCGCCGCCGCTCGGCGACCGCGGCCAGGTTGACGTCGTTGTCGACGCCGACCGGTGCGCCGAGCCGTACGCCGATCTCCCGCACCAGGCCGGGACGGTCGAACCCGGGCACGTCGACCAGCCGGATGGCCCCGGTGCGCGGATCGTAGGAGCCGGGCACGCCGAGCTGTACGTGCCGGATCCGCCCGGCCTCGACACCGGCCTGGTCGCGCAGCCGGGCGACCACACCGGCCACGGCCGCCACCGGCTCGGCACTCAGGAAGTCGACGCGGGACTCGAACCGGGCACGGACCGCTCCGGTCAGGTCGCAGAGCGCGGCCGCGACCGACGGGGTGCCGCTGGTGCCGACGTCGCGGACGGACACGGCGACCGCGTAGGCGGCGTCCGGATTGGCGGCGTAGACCTCGGCGTTCGGTCCGGGCCGGCCGCTGGCATGGCCGACGACGTCGACAAGCCCGGCCCCGGTGAGGCGGCGGAGCACCTCGGAGATCGTCGGGGTGGACAGTGCGGTGAGTTTGCGGAGGTCAGCCCGGGTGAGGTTGCCCGGCTCGAGGAGGAGCTCGAGCGCGGCACTCTCGTTCATGGCGCGCAGCAGTTTGGACGAGCCGGCCAGCCGCGCCATCGAACCTCCGCTATCAGGCAAAGTGTTTAAAAGTTCGCTCATCGTGGGTCACCCGCGTGACCGGCGTCAAGTCCACGCGGTAGCAGGCCCCGGCCGTCTGGTCACCTCGCCGGAGGCCCCTGCTCGTCGTCGGCGGTGACGGCCAGAGCCGCCTGCACCGCGTGGAGCCGGCGCTGGGCGCGGCGGTACACCAGATAGTCGCCCAGATTCGCCGCGCACACGATCGCGACGACCAGGAGCACGACCGACGCCAGACCGCCGCCGTCGAGTGCGCCCGCGGGAGCCAGCGCGACGAGTGCCGCCGTCACGATGGCCGAGACGACGACCGCGATCAGGTTGTTGACCAGGAAGTACACGGCCGTACGCGCGAATCTGATCGGCAACAGCGACGTCAGCCATTCCGTCACCGCGCCGATCACGAGGCCCACGGCGCCGCAGGCCAGGACGTTCAGTGCGCGATCGGCGAGGATGGCGTCGGCCGGGGCCGTCAGCGCCAGCGCGACGCCGATCACCAGCCCGAGGGCGAAGGACTTCAGGATCGCTGTCACATCCATCACGGTCACCTCCTCACATCTTCAGCGCGCCGCGCAGGCGCTTCGCGTACGTCTTCGAGACTTCGAGTTCCTCGCCGCCGGCCAGGCGCAGGACGAAGCGCGAGTTGAACCACGGGACGATCTCCCGCACGTGCGCCAGGTTCACCAGCTGCGACCGGTTGATCCGGACGAAGCCGAGCCCTGACCAGCTCACCTCGTAGTGCTGCAGGGTGCCCCGCACCCGATCCCGGCCGGCCGCGGTGCGGGCCACGATCCCGTCGGTGCCCGCTTCGAGGTACCACACCTCGCGCGCCGTGAGGACGACGAAGTTGCCGCCCCGCTGACCGGCTACGGAGCGGGCGCCGCCGGGCTGCTCGCGCACTCCCGCGACCAGCAGGCGGACCACATCCATGAAGTCGAGCGCGTCGAAGACGATCGCCGGTCGTCCGGCCGGGATCTCGAAGCCGCGTTCGACGAGCACCCAGCGGCTCCCGGCGTCCAGGTCGACGTCGTACGCCACGAGTTCGCGCTCCAGGCGCTCGCGCAGCGCCGGCGAGCACACCAGCCGCACCATCTCGTCGGACCTCCGGGTCACGTCGTTCCGGGTCATTCCTCGAGACGATCGACGATCAGCCGCAGGCCGACGAGTTCCTCGATCGCCTTCTCGCCGAACTCCAGTGATCCGTAGTTGGCGACGAAGACGGTGTCCCCGGCCGGATCGTAGAGAGCGTACGTTCCCGTCGCGCCGACCGCGCCGTACGCGTCCGACATGCTGAACAGCAGCGGCGACAGCTCGCTGAAGCGGAACTGCATGACACCCATCCCGTACCGGACGCCGGGCTGGAGCTCGTGCTCGAAATCGGTCAGCCGGGCGAGCGTCGGCGCCGAGACCAGCCCGCCCGTGGTGAACGCGCGCATGAAGGTGACCAGGTCGGCCGTCGTCGTCACGACTCCCCCACCGGCCCAGTCGACCGACAGCGCGTTCCGGTCACTCAGGTCCACACCTCGGGCGGTCACCGCCAGCACGCCGGCGTCCGGGCCGTACTCGGTGAGCAGACGGCTGTCGCGCATCCCCAGCGGCTCGAACAGACGACGATCGAGGATTTCCGCGTACGATCGCCGCTCGATCGCTTCGAGGGCGAGGCCGAGCAGGACGTAGCCGGTGTCGGAGTACGCGAACGTCGTACCCGGATCGGCAGCCGGTCTCTGATGTTCCCGGGAGAAGGCCAGCAGATCCGCCGGGGTGAAGAGCCGATCGGGGTCCGTGGTGATGAGGTCGATCATCGGTGGGCCGGAGACGACCGGCCCGTCGAAGTAGTCGGCCGCGCCGGACGTGTGGCCCAGCAGCTGTCCGAGGGTCACGTCGCCGGCTCTCCCGGGGGCGAAGAGCCCGTCCAGCACCGCGGCGCCGAGCCATTCGCCGACCGGATCCTCGAAGGAGACCCGGCCCTCGTCGACGAGCTGGCCGTAGACCGCGGCGAGCATGGTCTTCCCGACACTCGCCGAATGGAACCGGCTGTCCACCCGCGCCGTGCCGGCGGCGTAGCGGTGCAACTCGCCGGTCCGCCCGGAGTAGGTGGCGAACAGCGCGCCCGTCACGGACTCGTGCTCGGTAACGGTGTCCTGGAGTCGCTGCTGGATCGCCGCGTCGACCCCGGCCCGGGACAGCGGCCGGTCGAGGTAGGCGAGCACCCCCACACCGGCCGTGATGACCGCTACCAGACCCGCGGTGATCGAGACCGCGATTCGTGCTCCCTTGCGCATGCCCACGCCTTCCGTCGTCGTGGGCACGACCGTAGGAAGAAGCGGGGGCTTTCGGGAACGGCGCGCACCCGAACGGTCGGAACAGGGGCGTCAGTGGTCGTCAGCGGACCCCGAACCTATCGGGAACCGGTACCACGCGTAGGCGACCGGCTGGGGCCCGTTCCACTCCGCCTCCAGCGCGGCGCCGACCCGCTCGAAGCCGACCCGCTCGTAGGTGCGGATCGCCGGCTCGTTACCGGGACGCACCCGCAGGAACACGTTCGCGTGCCCGGCCTTCAACGCCTCGGCCAGCAGCGCCCGCACCAATCGGCTCCCGTGGCCCCTCCCACGGTGCTCCGGCGCCACGATGATGCGCGCCAGCTCGACCTCGTCCTCCTCGTCGTCAAGCCACAGCTCGCCGTAACCGATCGGCGTCCCGCCGTCGACGAACAGGTACCGCACGATGTCGTCGGCCACCTTCGGCCAGCTGCCGAGCAACTCGGCCGGAAACGGGAACTCCTCCCGCCCGCACAACAACGACACCTCGTGCGCCGACGTGGCCCAACCGGCAACCACCGCGGCGTACCGCATCTCGAACGAACGTAGCTCCATCGGACCTTCCCTGGCGGCTCGGACCTTTCCTGGCCTGCGACGATGACGGGTTCCGGAGTGGTCCGATCGTCTCGGGCCACGACACGATACCGATCGTCCACCGCCGCGACGGACCCACTTTCGAGCGGGCGGCCGGCCATGGACCGGTGTCGTAGCCGATGCGGTACGGCCTCGACCCGACCACTACTGACCCCGGCAGCGGTCAGTACCGTTGCTGCTGGATCAGTTCGATCAGCATGGTCAACATGGCGTCGGCTGCCGGGGCACGTCGCCCCTGTGGCGGAACGGCGGCGTACAGCCGGCGCGGGGGAAGCCGGGGCGTGGTCGCGCGCATGACGACGCCCTGACGTATGTCGCCGCGAGCCAGTGTCGGCACGAGGGTCACACCGCAGCCGATGGCGACGAGCGACTGCTTGCCGGTCCAGTCGTCGCAGTGGAAACCGACGCTCGGCGGGCGGCCGAGCGCTTCGGTCAGCTCCGCCAGAGGGCCGAGGCAGTCGGGGAATGCGCCTTCGATCCATGTCTCGTCGCGCAGGTCTGCCAGGCGGATCCGGTCCAGGCGGGCGAGTCGATGATCCGTGGAGAGCGCGACCAGGAGTTCCTCGTCCAGCAACGGCACGAGGTCCACGCCGTCCAGTGCCACGATGGTCCGGTCATCGGACGACTTGGCCGCCCACGGATCGGCATACAGGTCCCAGCGGGTGATCAGTGCCAGGTCGACGTCACCGGCTCGGACGGCGGCGAGCGGCCCGGCCGGGTCACGGCCTCGGAGGGTGAGTTCGATGCCGGGGTGGGCGGCCCGGAAGCGGCGGATCGCTTCCGGCATCAGCCCGGTGTTGGCGCTGGGGAACGCGGCCAGCCGCAACTGTCCGCTGGTGAGGTCTCCGAATGTGGCAAGGCGAGCCATCATGGCTCGGATGCCGTCGAGAACGTCGCGGGCGTACGCCACCGCCACGTCACCGGCCGGGGTCGGTTTCACCCCGCGCCGGGAGCGATCGAACAGACGCAGTCCGACCTGTCGCTCGATCCCCCCGATCTGGCGTGACACGGCCGGCTGGGTCATGTGGAGCGTCTCCGCCGCCGCAGAGAACGACCCTCGCTCGGCCACCTCCACGAGCACTCGCAGGGTCCAGGTGTCCAACATGCACGAAGGTTATGGCAGCCATGCCCGATCCGCAGTGGCGTGCATATCAGCGGCACGCCACCGTATGGCGCATGGATATCGCGAACACCACCCAGGATCAGGCATGGAACGGCGCCGAAGGGCAGCACTGGGCCGATCACGCCGACCAGATCAATGCCGCCGTCACCGGTCACCTGCTCGAGGCGGCCGGAGTCGGTCCTCGCGATCGGCTGCTCGACATCGGCTGCGGCACCGGCCGCAGCACCCGCGCGGCCGCCAGGCTCGCCACCGAAGGAGAGGCCGTCGGTCTCGACCTGTCGGCGCCGATGCTCGACCGGGCGACACGCTACGCCAAGGAGGATGGCCTCACCAACGTCCGCTTCACCCGCGGCGACGCCCAGGTGCATCCGTTCCCCGCCGGCCGGTTCGACGTGGCGATCAGCCAGTTCGGTGTCATGTTCTTCGCCGATCCGGTGGCCGCCTTCGCCAACATCCGGCAGGCGCTGCGACCGGGCGGACGGCTGGCGTTCGTGTGCCCGCAGCCCGCCGAACGGTGCGAGTGGTACCAGGCTCCCAGCGAGGCTTTCGGCGCCACGGGCCGGATGCCGGACGAGGGCATGTTCGCACTGGCCGACCCCGACCTGACCGCAGGGATCCTGACCGCCGCCGGATACCAGCACGTGGACATCCAGCCGTTGACGACCTCGCTCTTCTTCGGCCGTGATGTGTCCGAAGCGGTCGCCTTCTTCACCGGCAGCGGACCGGCACGTGCACTGCTGGAATCCGGAGCGGTCACCGAGGCCGACGTCGTTGCGGGGCTCGGCACGGTGCTGCGCCGATACGCCGACGAGACCGGCGTCCGGATCCCGGGGCGGCACTGGCTGGTACGGGCGGAGCGAGGTGCGTGACGAGCCGGGCTCCGGGAGCCCGGCTCATCATGTCGCGGCCGATCGGATCAGGGGCCGGTGGTCAGGTAGGCCACCTGGCTGCCGCTGTTCACCGTTGCACCGCTGTTGTTGATGACGCGGTTGATCGTGCCGGTGCCGCCCAGTGACACAGTCACCATGCTGGTGAACCGGACGCCCGGCTTGTTCGGCACCTCGAAGGCGCGTTCGTTGACCACCGACGGGTTGACGTTGAAGTAGGCGTACGAGCCGAGACCCCATGCCTGGTGGTTGTTGACCGCGTCGGCGACCTTGTAGGCGGCCCAGCCCCGGGTGGAGCCGTTCATGTAGGCGGCTTGGTTCGGCGGGTCGTACGGCATCTCGTTCTGGTAGAAGTACGTGCGCCCGTTCTCGCCGTTCCAGATGGTCTGGTACTTCTGGTAGTGCTCGACGAACAGGCCGTAGAAGGTCATGTCGTCGCCGTTGACGATCAGGCCGGTGTCCGCCGTGTTGATGTTCCAGCCGACGGTTCCGCCGTTGCCGTGGTCGGCTCGCCAGATCCAGGTGTGGTCGCCGATCACGTCGTCGCTGTTGACCTGCAGGCTGACGGTGGCCTTGCCGGCGATGGAGCCGCCGATGCGGAAGAACACGTCGTGCAGCGAGGTCGGGTTCGCCGAGTGGTCCGTCGACGAGCCGTTCGGGCCGACCTCCATGAGCACCGGCGAGTTGGTGGTTCCGGCGTCGAACATGATGCCGGCGACCTTGACGCCGTCGACGTCGGCGACCCGCATCGGCACGATGCCGTTCTGCGGCACGAACGTGGCCAGGCCGAGGCCGAGCACGACGGTGTCGGCGCGGTTGATGTTGATGGTCTGGTTGATGTTGTACGTGCCAGGCGTGACCAGCAGGTGGCGGCCGGAGGCGAGCGCCGTGTTGATGTTGGCGGCGGTGTCACCGGGCCGGACGATGTAGAACCGGCTCAGCGAGATGGACTCACCGGCGGGGCTGCCACTGGCCCAGGTGATGCCGCTGGTGTTGCGGCGCAGCGCGGGCACGAAGACGCGGTACGCGCCGGCGGCGTCGACGTACAGGTACGGCTTCTCCCGTACGACCGGGGATTGTCCGACGTTGGTGTAGGGCGGGTTGGGGAAGCTGGTGGCCGGGGCGCCCTGCACACCGACGAAGACCTGGTTCCAGTTCTTGCCGGTCCACGAGCCGATCTGCGAGTTGCGGGTGATCCACTGCTGCTGGGAGCCGGAGTCGATCTGCCCGTCGATCTTGGTGTCGGACATCCAGCCGCCGGACGACCAGCCGCCGTCGGACAGGGCCAGATTCCCACGGACATGCATGCGCCGGTACGGGGCGGCCTGCGACACCGACCAGCGGTCGAGCCCGCCGGTCGGGTTGACGGCCAGGCCCTCCGCCGCGCGCCAGAAGTTCTGCGTCGCGTTCTGGGAACCGTCCGGCCACCAGTCGGCCTCGACGTGCACCCGGCCGTTGATCGTGGTCTGGCCGGGGACCAGGCCGAGTCCGGCGACCTGGGTGAAGAAGCCGACGTTCGCGTCAACGCTGTAGCTGCCCGGCTTGAACAGCAGCGCGAACCGCTGGGTGCCGAACTGATTGGTGACCTGCTGGTTGAACACCTGGTTGAGCCGGTTCTGGATGGTCGACGCCGCCATCGAGGGGTCGAACACCGACACGTTCGGGCCCAGGTCCGGGTTGGTCACCGGGGTGTCGTTCGGCGGGGTGGTAGGCGGTGTGGCCGGCGGGGTCGTGGTGCCGCCGGACAGCGTCCACCGCTGGTTGGCGGATCCGGCGCACGACCAGATCTGCAGGCGGGAGCCGTCGGCGGTGCCGTTGTTCTGCACGTCCAGGCACTTGCCGCTGGCCTGGTTCACCAGGGCGCCGGAGGCGTTGAGCGTCCATTTCTGCGTGGTGACCGCGTCGTAGCAGGTCCAAAGGTGGGTGAGGGAGCCGTCGGCGGTGCCGTTGTTCTGCACGTCGAGGCACTTGCCCTGGGACTGCACCTGGCCGTTGTCGGCGAGCGTCCACCGCTGGCTGGCCACCGTGCTGTAGCAGGTCCAGATGTGGATGGCGGTGCCGTCGGCGGTGGAGTTGCCGGCGACGTCGAGGCACTTGCCGCTGCCCGCGCCGACAAGCGATCCGGCGCTGGCGGCCGAGGCGGTGGTGACACCGAGGATGCCGAGACCGGTGACCACGGCGGTGGACGTGACGACGGCGAGGAGGCGGCGCCGGCCGGGACGACGGCGATCGGGGGTGGGCGGGATGCCGGTAGATGGCATGGGGGACTCCCTGTGGGGACAACGGAACGTGGCGGACTTCGTGCCCGGCCGACGTAACGCAGATGGAACACTCACGGCTTATGCATGTCAATGCGGCGATTGAGGTACGGCAGCATATGCGCTGGTCGTAACCGGTTCCGGATCTGTTACATTGTTACATTTAGATGGAACGGAAGGCAGGGAACCACGTGAAGAAGCGCGCGACGGTACGGCAGATCGCGGCCGAGACCGGTCTGTCGATCGCGACGGTGTCCCGCGTCCTCAACGGTCAGGACAACGTCGCGCCGCGGACCCGGGAACTGGTCCTGCACGCCGCCGGCCGGCTCGGTCACGACGGGTCCCCGCGGCGAGCGGCGGCCGGTGCCGTGTTCGTGCGCTGCCCGTACCTGCTGGATGACTATTTCGGTCCGATGGTCTCGTCGATCGTGGAGACCATCGAGCTGCACGGCCTGACCGCCGTCATCAACGCGGGCACCGCCGCGCGACGGCCGGGCGTCCTGACCGGTCTGCCCGGGACGGCGGGCCTCGCGGGCGGGGTGCTCATCCTGCCGCCGGAGGAACCCGAGGAGCTGGCGCGGCTGCGTGACCAGCGGTTTCCCTTCGTCGTGCTGGACCCGCGGACCAGTCCGCCGCGCGACATCGTGGCCGTGTCGAGCGCGCACGTGACCGGGGCCCGCCTGGTGATGGCTCATCTCGTGGAACTGGGCCACCGGCAGGTGGGCATCATCGCGGGCCCCCGGGAGTGGCTGGTCACGACGTCGCGGACGGCCGGTTACGTGGCGGCGCTCGCCGACGCCGGGGTGCTGCCGGCCCCCGAACTGATCCGGTTCGTGAACGAGCCCAGCGTGCAGAACGGCTACCGGGCCGCCTGCGAACTGCTCGACCGGGCGGCCCGGCCCACCGCGCTGGCCTGCTTCAACGACAAGACCGCGGTGGGCGCGTTGCGGGCCGCCCGCGAACGGGGTCTGCGCGTGCCCCAGGACCTGGCGATCGCCGGTTTCGACGACGCCGACATCGGTCAGGCCACCCATCCGATGCTCACCACGGTCCACCAGCCGCTGGCGGAGATGGGCCGGATGGCGGTGACCATGCTGGTGCGCATGCTGAAGGGCCACGACCTGGATGCCCGCCACGTCGAGCTGGGCACGGACCTGGTCGTCCGCGACTCCACCGGCCCGGCGCCGGCTAACGAACCTGCTCGGCCTTGAACTGCATCCGCGGCGCGGCGTAGAACTCCTGGGCCTGCACCAGCCGGAGCTCACGTTCCCCGGACCGGTAGGTCATCTCGATCAGATCGAAAACGCTTGAGGCGGTACGTTCCAGAGCCACCGCCGCGTCCTTCGTGGCGACGTAGTGAGCGGTGAACAGGGCAGCCGTGACATCGCCGGAACCGTTGGCCTTGAACGGCAGATGCGGGGTGCTGACGATCCAGGCGCCGGCCGGGTCGACGACCAGCATCTCGATCGTGCCCTCCGCCCGGTCCGGCCGCTCCACACTGGTGACCAGCACCGTCGACGGCCCCATGGCCCGCGCCAGGTCTGCCGACTCCAGCGTCGACTCGAGGCTGCCCGGCTCGGTACCGGTCAGGAAGCCCAGCTCGAACTGGTTCGGCGTGATGATGTCGGCGACCGGCACGACCCGGTCCCGCAGCAGGACGGGGATCTCGGGAGCCACGAAGCACCCCGACTTGGCGTTGCCCATGACCGGATCGCAGGCGTACACCGCCGCGGGGTTCGCGGCCTTCACCCGGCGCACCGCGTCGATGATGACGTCGGCGATGCCGGCCCCACCCTGATACCCGGACAGCACGGCGTCGATCTGCGGGAAGACACCGCGCTCCTCGACACCGGTCAGGATCTCGGCGACGTCGGACGGCGGGATGAGCGGCCCGCGCCAGGCACCGTAGCCCGTGTGGTTGGAGAAGTTGACGGTGTAGACCGGGACGACCTCGACACCGATGCGCTGCAGCGGGAACACGGCCGCGGAGTTACCGACGTGACCGTGCGCGACCGCCGACTGGATGGACAGAACCTTCATACCGTCAGCCTAGAGACCCCGCTCGTCCCGCTCGCACGAGTGCTGTCCGAACCGAAGCACGTACGATCGTGCGGTGAGTGATCCGGCGCCCGGCCTGAACGCGGAGCAACTCGGTGCGTACTTCGCTCTGATCGAGGTCAGCAGCCTTCTTCAGTACGCGGTCGACGAGCATCTGCGCTCCGACGGTGACCTCAGCTTCGTGCAGTTCCAGATCCTGGCCCGGCTGGTCGACGCCCCGGAGGGCAGGCTGCGGATGACCGACCTGGCCGACGGCGTGGTGTACAGCCGGAGCGGGCTCACCTATCAGGCCGGACTGCTCGACAAGCGCGGCCTGATCACCCGGTCGCCGTCGCCGGACGACGAGCGCAGCGTCATGGTGACGATCACCGGCGCCGGCCGGGCGCTGGTCGCGCGGGTGCTGCCCGGGCACGTCGACCGGGTCCAGGAGCTGCTGTTCGCGCCGATGACCGGCACGGATCTCGGCGCACTCAGCACCGTTCTGCAGCGGGTCCGCGACCACATGCGCGCCGTCCCGCCCCGGTCGGCCAGACCCCGCGCCGGGCGCAGAAGATCCGGCTGAGCCCGAGCCGGCAGAACCGCCTGTCTCCGCCCTCCCGTTCCCGCAACGCCTGATCAGTCAGCCGGACCGAGTGTCGGGCGGCTCACACCGCATTCCACTTGCTTCGAATTCGAAGCGAGCTATGGTTCAGGAGTGCTCCGAATTCGAAGCACTTGGCGAAGAAGAGGCGAGGGCAAGCCATGAAGGCGATCCGATTCCATGAGTACGGCGACCCGGCCGTCCTGCGCCACGAGGACATCGACCAGCCCGTCCCCGGCACCGGGCAGGTGCTGCTGCGGGTCGCGGCGACGTCGTTCAACGGTGTCGACGGCAACATCCGCGCGGGTTTCATGCGGGGCCCGATTCCGGTGACGCTGCCGCACACCCCGGGCATCGACGTGTCCGGCACGGTCGTCGAGCTCGGTGCGGGCGTGACCGGCCTCGAGATCGGCGATCGGGTCGTCGGCTTCCTGCCGATGACCGGTGCCGGCGCCGCCGCCGAATACGTCGTCGCCCCGGCCGGCATCCTGGCACCGGCACCCACCGGCATCGACCTGGCCGACGCCGCCGCGCTGCCGACCGCCGGCCTCACCGCGTGGCAGGCGTTGTTCGACCACGCGAAACTCACCAGCGGGCAGCGGGTGCTGATCAACGGAGCGGGTGGAGCGGTCGGCGGTCACGCCGTCCAGCTGGCCAAGAACGCCGGGGCGTACGTGATCGCCGTGACGAGCGCGCGCACCGCCGACCGCGCCCGGGCCGCGGGCGCCGACGAGGTCACCGAGCACGCCACGACCGGCCCGGTCGACGTGGTACTCAACCTCGCCCCCGTCCAGCCGGACCGGCTGGCGGCTCTGCTCGACCTGATCCGCCCGGGTGGCGTGCTCGTCAACACCACGGTGTGGATGCCCGCCCCCAGCGACGAGCAGCGCGGCGTACGCGGCATCGACCTGTTCGTCCGCAGCGACGCCGGCCGGCTGTCGCACCTGGTATCGCTCGTCGACTCCGGTCAACTGCGGGTCGAGGTCGCCCAGCGGGTCCCGCTCGCGGAGCTCCCGGCGGTCCACGCCCAGGCCGCGGCCGGCACGCTGCCGGGCAAGACCGTCATTGTCGTGTGACGGGAGCTGCCGGGTCGGCCGCCGGCCGACCCGGTGCCCGGTGGCGCGGGCCTCACCCCACTGTTCGGCGTACCGTGTCATCGCCGCGCGTGCCGGCCGGCCGGCTCACCTGCTCCTGCAGGACCGCTGCCGCCTGTCCGGCGCGTCCGGCCTCCGCCCGGAACGTCTCGGCCGCCGCGCCGTCGCCCGACGCCTCCGACTGCCTCACCAGCTCCTCGAGGATCATGGCTTTCTCCTGCAGGGCGCTGACCGCGGTCCAGATCGCCTCCTCGGCGTTCTCGTTGCGGGCGGCGAGCAGCGACTGCGGCGAGTACGAGTGGCCGACGTGACAGACGTAGTGGGCGGCGAGACCGCTGCGTACCACGTACATCCCGCCGAGACAGTCCGGGCAGCCCAGCGCGACGGGCTCCCCGCGGTCGGGGACGTCCGAGGTGCCGTACGCGATCATGTCGGTCTCCCAGATCAGAGGGTCCGGTGGCCGGCTCTCGTCGGTGATCGGCTTGCCGGCCATCTCGGCGACGGCCTCCCCGAGGTCGTACGCCGTCATCGTCGCCGCGTCCGGGACGACCCGTAACGCGGCCTTCGGCATGCCGGGGAACCGGGCCTCCGACGGATCCTGCACCAGCGGCACCCCACCTTCGGCAGCGATCGCGGCCAGGCCCGCCGATCCGTCGTCCAGACTGCCCGACAGCACCACGCCGATGGCCCGCGGACCGCACCACCGGGCGACCGACCGGAACAGCGCGTCCACGGCCGGGCGCACCCGGTTCTGTCGCGGACCGCTGCTGAGCCGCAGCGCATCACTCTCGTCGACGAGCAGATGCCGGTCCGGCACCGCCACGTGGACACGGCCCGGCTCCAGCCGGGCGCCGTCGACGGCGGCAAGCACCGGGAGCGCACAGGACGATGCCAGGGACTCCGCGAGCGAGGTCCGTGCCCCGGGCGCCACGTGCAGGGGCCACCAGGACCACGGCCGGCAGGTCGGCCGGCAACCGCGCCAGCATCTGGGCCAGCGGCTTGTGGGAGCCCGCCGATCCGCCGATCACCACCACGTCGCGACGCATCATCTCCGTCCGCCTCTCCTCATCGCGCCGCTTTCCCGCTCCGGATCCCGGCAAACGCCCGCGGTCCGGCGACCGCAGCGGTCGTCGCCGGGATTCCCGGGCGGATCAGCCGGTCACGGGCGTCCCGGACAGGGCCCTCCCCCGACACGCGCCGGGTCGCCACGCCCGCATCTCCGCGAATGGATAGGGTCGGACATGAAGGCCTTCAGCAGCGAGGGACACAACCGGCACACCCCCGACGGGAGCCCTCCGTGACGTCCGACTTCCCCCCGGCTGCGCGCCTGCACATCGACCCCGTTGGGACCACCGCGGACGGCTCCGTCCAGGTCACCCTCACCGGCGAGCTCGACAGTGAGGAGACCGAACTCCTGCGAGCCGCTGTCGTCGACGCGGTGCGGCGTCATGCGCCCGCGCCGATCCGCATCGATGCGGCCGGGCTGACGTTCATCGATTCCGGTGGCATCCGCGCTCTGCTCATCGCCCGCCGGATCGCCGAACGGGCCGGCTCGCGGTTCTCGATGCCGCGCGTGCACCCCAACGTCCTCCGGGTGCTGGAGATCACCGGTCTGCTGGCTGTCCTCTGCGTCGGCGACCATGCCGGCAGCCCTCCGGAGGCCGCCCGGCAGGCTCAGCAGGACGCCTGGTGAGATAAACCGCCGCGCGGGGTACGACTCGGATGTCGATGCTGGTGAGCCACCATCCGTTGTGGCAACGTGGCGGAGACCCTTGAGTCAGCAACACGGGGCCGGCCGATCACCGGCCGGTCTGTTCACACCCGGGCGACACGACGTGCCGGACTTCGAGAGGGGTGTATGCCGTGTTGTCCGACGAGCGGGTGCGGGCGGTGATGGACACCGGGCTGGATGCTGCCGGTGAACCGGTGTTCGACCGGATCGCCGGGCTGGTACGCAACCTGCTCGGCGTGCCGGTCGCGCTGGTGTCGCTCCTCGACGATCAGCGGCAGTTCTTTCCCGGCGCTGCCGGGCTGAGCGAGCCGTGGGCGACGATCCGGCAGACCCCGCTGACTCACGCCATCTGCCAGCACGTGACCATGGCCCAGGGGCCGCTGGTGATCACCGATGCCCGCGCCGACCATCGGTGCAGCGGGAATCCGGCGATCGACGAGTTGGACATCGCCGGGTACGCGGGGATGCCGTTGACCGACGCCGAGGGCACCGTCCTGGGCGCGTTGTGCGCCATCGACCACGAGCCACGATCATGGACCGACGCGGAACTGTCACTGCTGGCCGACATGGCGCTGGCCTGCTCGGACAGTCTGCGACTGAGGATCGCCACCCGGCACGCCGAGGCCGGCCGGGCTGTCGCCGCCGCCGCGAGCCACCAGGCGCAACGGGCGTCCCAGCGCAGTGAACTGCTGCTCAAGGCCAGTGAACTGCTGGCCAAGACACGCACCATCGAGCAGATCGTGACCGTGCTCGCCCGCCTGACCTCGCCGGCGTTCGCGCCGGCCCACGTCGGGATGGTTCTGCTCGACGCCGAGCAACGCCTCCAGGTCTACGGCACCGAACCGCTGCCCGCGGACGTCGCCGAGCGGTGGCCCAGTTTCCCGGCTTCGGCACCGCTCCCGGCGGCGGAGGTGTTCCGTACCGGGCAGCTTCTGGCCCTGCCGGATCCGGCAGCCATCGGCGAGAGCTATCCCCAGCTCGCCGACGAGATGGCCGCCCTGAACTGGCAGGCCATCGCCGCTGCTCCCGTGCCGGGTGTCCGGGGGCCTCTCGGGGCGCTCACCTTCTCCTGGAACCATCCGCACGAGCTGGACGCCGACCAGCGCAGCGTCATGGTGACCATCGCCGGTTACGTCGGACAGGCCCTGCAGCGCGTCGCTCACCTGCAGGAACAGAACACCGCCGCCCGTACCCTGCAACAGGCCCTGCTGACCCGGCTCCCGGTCATGGCGACCGCGCGGCTGGCCGCCCGCTACCTGCCCGCCCACCACGGAGATCTCGTCGGTGGCGACTGGTACGACGCCGTCCCGCTCCCGGACGGCCGGCTGGCGCTGGTCATCGGCGACGTCTCCGGCCACAACCTCACCGCCGCCGCGGCCATGAGCGAACTGCGCAGCATGCTGCGCGGCATGCTCATCGACCGGGCGGAGACACCGGCCGCCGTGCTGCAACGCCTCGATCACGCCAATCACGCCCTCGGCGCACACACCATCGCCACCGTGCTGCTCGCCTACCTCGATCACGAGACCGACGGCAGCCACACCGTGACCTGGTCCAACGCCGGGCACCCGCCACCGAGCGTCGTGACCGCCGACGGACACGTCCGCGCCCTGCCGGGCACCGACCCGCTGCTCGGTGCCCGGCACCGGCGATCACGGACCACCCACCAGCACCGCTTGCCGCCCGGTGCCAGTCTGATCCTGCACACCGACGGGCTCATCGAAACCCGCGACGCCACCATCGACGACGGCTTCGACGGTCTGCACCGGCTGCTCGCCGACTCCCCGCAAACAGACCCGGACACCCTCGCCGACCTGCTCGTCGTCCACGCCGATGCCCGCCCCCGGGAGGACGACGTCGCCCTGATCATCGCCACCACCGCACCGGCCGACGTCGCCGAGGGCTCCCGGACCCGGACGGATCGCAACATCAGCGCATAGCCGGCGGCTTCCGGGGTGATCGACCGGTCACCGGCGTTCAGTCCGGCAGGCCTCGCCGGGACATCGTCGCCCACACGATCTTCCCGCCGTACGCGGGAAGCGTGCCCCAGCGGCAGGCCAAGGTCTTCACCAGCAGCAGTCCGCGCAGGTCGTCCGGATCGCCGGAAGCCGGCGGCGGCTGCACCGGCACGGCGTCGCTGCCGTCACGGACGGCGACGATCAGGTAGCGGCGGCCCAGGGTGAGCTGGAAATCGATCAACGTCCGGGCGTGCACGACCGCGTTGGTCACCAGCTCACTCGCCACGACACTCGCCGGGCCGACCAGTTGCGGCAGCTCCCAGCGCAGGCAACCTTCGGTGACCAGTTCACGGGCGCGCCGGGCGGCTCCGGAGGCCGGCAGCAGCGTGTCCCGGATGACAGACGTCTGCTGCCGGATCTCCGCGTTCAGCGCCTCCGGGACCGATGCGTGCACGGCCAGCCGCCCGTACCCGCTGGTGAACATCTCTGCCATGGCGGGATCGGGTGCGGCCAGCAGCAGCGGGACACCCGGCCACAAAGAGGCCTGACGCGTGGCGGCCAGAAAGACCGCCAACGCGGCGGGTTCGGTCACCACCGTCGCGGCGAGGTCCACCACCACCGCGTCGGGCTGCTCCACCAGGCACTTGAACAGGGCGGTCCGCACCAGCGGGGCCGAGGCCAGCGAAAGCTGCCCCCGGACGTGCACCAGCAGACGTGTTCCCACCGGCTCGACGTCGCACTGGACAGCATCCATACCGCCATTGTCCCCCGGCGCTCCGGCCGGGCGTGGACAAGTCCGGCCGCTCCGCGACGTCGAGGACGAGGATTCGCCGTGATTTCTGCCGGTATCGGGGTATCCGCCCGCGGCCAGACCATCACGTCACGGAAGAGACGTTGCCATGAACCTCGACTTCCTCCGCCCGCTCGTCGCACACCCCGGATCGTGGGTGTCGGTATATCTGGACGCCACCCGCGCCGGCGAGAACGCCGACCACGAGGTGGCGCTGCGATGGCGAGCGCTCCGCGAACAACTGACCGGGCAGGGCGCGGACAGCGCCACCCTCGACGCCGTGGAGGCCGCCGTCCAGAACCATCCGTATCAGCCGGGCCGGTACGGGCTGGCCGTCTTCGCCCGGGACGGCGAGGTCGCCATGCTGGAGACGCTGCCGGCTCCCCCGCCCGCCGACGAGGCCAGCCTGAGCGCGCTGCCGCACCTCATGCCGCTGATCGCCCAGCGGGGCGAGGAGGTGCCGTACGTCCGGGTCCTCGCCGACCGCACCGGCGCCGACCTCGACGCCCTCGAGGTCGGCGGGGCGCCCCGGCACCGGCAGGTGACCGGCGGCGCCACGTTCCCGCTGCGCAAGGTTCACGCCGGTGGCTGGTCACACCGTCGTTTCCAGCAGGCGGTCGAGGAGTCGTGGAAGCGCAACGCCGGCGATGTGGCCGCCGCGGCGGCCGATCTCGCCGACCAGGTCGGTGCGGAGGTCATCGTCGTCGGTGGCGACGTCCGGGCCGTGCAGACCTTCGCCGGCCGGCTGCCCAAGCGGTGGCAGGACCGGCTGGTGCAGACCGACGCCGGGTCACGGCACGCGGGCGCCGACGAGTCCCCGCTGGACGACGTGACCATCCAGGCCGTGGCCGAGATCGCCGACCGGCACACCCGCGAGGCCGTCGACCGGTATCGGGCACAACAGTCCGACGGCACCGCGAGCAGCGGCCTCACCGACGTGGTGACCCGCCTGCAGCGCGGTCAGGCCGACACCGTGCTGCTCGCCCACGACCCGTCCTCGACCGACAAGCTGTGGATCTCCCCTGACGACCCGGCGCTGATCTCCGTCGACGACCATGTGCTGCGCGAGGCCGGCGTGCGGGAACCGCAGCGGGTGCGGGCCGACGCCGCGCTGGTGCGTGCCATCACCGGCACCGGAGCGAACCTCGTCCTCGTCGCCCCCGGAGAGGTGACGCTGGAACACGGCATCGGCGCCGTGCTGCGTTACGCGGACGCCAGCACCGCGGCGCGGTAATCGTTGCGTGCCGGCCGGCGTGGACGGCCGGCACGGCTGCTCCCGCGCAATCTGACCGGCGACGCCGGAAGCTCAGGATCTTCTCGAGTTCTGAACGCTCTCCACCAGGGCGGCGGCCACGTCACGTAGCTTGCGGTTCGAGTCCTGCGACAGCTTCACCAGGATCTTGAACGCCTCCTCCGCGCTGCATCCCCGCCCGCCCATCAGGATCCCCTTGGCCTGCTCGATCACCGCCCGGCTCTGCATCGCCGAATGCAGGTGCTGCGCCAGGCTCACGTTGGCGTCGTGCAGGTGCGCGTTGGCCAGTGCGACAGCGGCGTAACCGGAATAGGCCTGCGCCAGCGCCATCGCCTCCTCGGTCAGGGCCCGGGCCTCGGTGGCGTACACGTTCAGCGCACCGGTGACATCGGCGTGCACCGGCAGGCCGATCGACAACGAGCTCCCGATCCCGGCCTCCAGGGCCCGACCGGCGAACTCCGGCCAGCGGGTCTCCTGAGCCATGTCGGGCAGCGAGAACGTGGCGGCCGCGGCGGCGGCGTCCAGGCAAGGCCCGTACCCCGCCCGGTACTGCGCTTCGTCCAGGACCAGCGCGGTCTGCCCGGTGAACGCCGCGGTGTGCACGCCGGCGTCGCGGACCAGCGTCACCGACACCTCGGCAGCGCCCGGAACGGTACGCTTCGCCAGCGCCGCGATCCGCTCGAGGACGCCGCCCAGGTCGGTCTCGCCGAGCTTGATGCGGCCGAGCTCCGCGAAAGCCGCCGTGGGATCGGCAGGACGGTCATCGGTCACTGCGTACCTCCTGAGCGGTCAGGTGGGAGCGGGGTCGGGGCGCCGCGGTCATCGCTGTTCCGCCAGTAGTCCCCGCGCGGTCCGGCTCAGGGTCGTACCCGTGTCGGCGGCACGGGCCCGCAGGAGACGATAGCCCTCCTCGGCCGTGCAGTTCTCCCGTGCGATCGTCACACCGATCGCACGCTGGATGGTCGCGCGGACCGCGTGCGCCTCGGTGAGCCCGATGACCAACTCGCGGGAGCCGTCATCGAGGACCTCCGGACCGGACTCGGCGTTCCCGTCCTGGGCCTCGAACACGGACAGGACGGCCTTGATCAGGGCGCCCATCGTGGCGTGATCGCGACCGTAGAGGTTCAGCGCGGCAAGCGTCGAACCACTTCCGGCGAACAGCGGGATGGACAGCGACGCCCGCAACCCCAGCGCGAAGGCCTGCTCCCGGAATCCGGGCCACCGCATGGCGCTCCCGATGTCCGGCACGGCGATCGGGGCACCCGTGTCGACGCTGTCGAGGCAGGGGCCGGCGTCACTGTTGTACTGCGCCTCGTCGACGGTGCGCGCCAGATCGCTGCTGGCGGCCACGGTCGCGTAGCCGTCGCCGCGCAACGCGGTGATGGACGCGTAGTCGGCTGCGTTCACCCGGTCGACCGTCAGCAGGGCGACCGTGACCAGTTGTGTCTCCACCCCGGCGGCATCGTCCGGGGTGTCGGCGAGCTCGATGAGGCAGCGCACCAGAGGGCTCCACTCCCGGGGCGCGGACGCCCCGGACCGGCGCATCGTCATGTCGTGTCGTTCCTCCGTGAATATCGCACCCGACTACCCGGGCCGGGGCAGATCTATTCGCGCGGTCCCCGCCCGGGTCCTGGAAGGTCCGCCCCGGGCCTAGAAGGTGTGGTGATAGAGGGAACAGCCGCGGCAGACCTCCGGCGGATCGTCGCCGGCCAGACGCCGCCGGAAGTCGCGGTATGCCGCACCGCGCCAGATCTCCGGGAAACCGGCCTCGTTCAGGTCGCCGAGCGACACCCGGTCGTCTCCCATCACCATGCAGCACGGCTGAACCACTCCGGCGCTGGTGATGTAGGCGGCGTCCCACGGCCAGGTGCAGCCACCACCGCCCTGGTCGTTGAACCGGGGCAGCCGCAGCCGCACGTTCTCCCCGGCCGCGACCAGGCGCGCCTCGGCGAACGCGGCCTCGGCCCGCGCCAGGTCGTCGCCCGTCCACAACGCCTGGCCGGCGGTGAAGGTGCGGATCTCGTCATAGCGGCCGGCCGGGTCGGTGTCGTCGAAGCTGTGCGACAGGTTCTGCACCCGCAACTCGTCGACCCCGATCCGGCTCAGCAACCGGACCAGGGCGGGCAGCTCGGCGACGTTGTCGCGCATCGCCACGAAGACCACCCGGATCCACGGGGTCGCGCTCCCGGCCGCCCGCTTCTCCTGAACCAGACCGGCCAGATTGGCGATCACGGTGTCGAAGTCCGCGCCGTCGCGGATCGCCTCGTAGGCGCCCGCGGTGGCACCGTCGAGCGACACGTGCAACCAGTCCACCCGGCTGGCCACCAGTTCCACGGCACGGCGCCGGTTCAGCAGCGTCGCGTTCGTGTTGAACCCGACCCGGATGCCGCGTCGTACCGCCGCCTCGATCATCTCCGGCAGGTAGGGCGACAGCAGTGGCTCGCCGAGCCCCTGAAGGGTGAGCTGCCGCAGCGGGACGTCCTCGACCAGGCGGTGGTAGAGCTCCGGCGCCATCGCCCCGGCCAGCTTGTTGACCGGTGGACGGTATCGGACCAGGCACATCGTGCAGCGCAGGTTGCACGCGGAGGTCACCTCCAACTGGAGGTGAGCGGGCAGCGGAGGATCCAGCTCGACCGGCATCCGGCGGGTATGCCCGATCCGATCCACCGAAAACCACATTCGCCGGTACGGACGGGACGGCACGGCTGATCCGTCGTCACGACAGTCCGGGGCCGGTGACCGGCTCCTGCTTCTCCTCCTGGGCGATCTGCAGCGCCTGCTTGGCGCACACCTCCGCCTCAGCGTCGTTCCCGAGATCACGGTGGATGTCGGCGAGCGTCCGGAGAACCTCCCCCTCGCTCGTCCGGTAGCCGGCCTGTTGTGCCAGTTCGAGTGCTCGTGCGGCATGGCCGAGCGCGGCTTCGGCGCTGCCCAGGGCGCGCATGGCACCGGCCAGCCCCGCGTACGCCTCCAGCTCCTGGAACAGCGCCTCGATCGGTTCGACGGCGGCCAGGGCCCGCTCGTGACAGTCCCTGGCCCGCGGTGCGTCACCGAGTGCCAGGTGCGCTCGCCCGAGTGTGTTGAGCAGCGCCGGTGCCTGACGCCGGCGGTCGGTCTGCTCGACCAGTTCGAGCGCCGTCGTCGCCTGTTCGACGGCCTCGCGGTGCCGGCCCGCGCCGCAGTGCAGGCGCGCCAGCAGATCCATGGTGGCCGAGGTGCCGTCGGCGTCGCCGGCCTCGCGGTAGATGTCCAGCGAACGGGTGGCGACGGGGACCGCCTCCTCGTGCCGTTCGAGTACCGACAACGCCAGAGCGAGACCGCTGAGGGCCATCGCCTGACCGCTCAGCGAGTCCGTTTCCCGATACAGCGACAACGCTTCCTCGAAGTGGTGGACCGCCTGCCGGGCACGGCCGAGCCGGGCGCTCACCTGCCCCAGCGCGCAGAGCGTGGTGGCCAGGCCGGGCCGGCGCCCCAGCCGCCGGTCGATGGCCGCCGCCGGGTGGAGCGCGTCCAGGGCGGAGCGCAGATCGCCGGCGGTCGCCCGGGCGAGACCCAGGTTGCTCAGCGCGGTGGCCTGACCGGCCTCCCATCCGGCCCGGCGACTGCATTCCAGGGCGGCCCGGTACTGCTCGGCGGCCTGCCCGCACCGGCCCCGGCTGTAGTGGGCGAAGCCGAGGGCGAGGCGGGCCGCGGCCTCACCGCGCAGGTCACCGTGCGCCGTCGCCGCCGCCACCCCGGACTCGGCGGTGTACAGCCAGTCCGTCGTGTGGCCCCGCAGCCAGAAGTACCCGCGCAGTACGTCAGCCAGCAGCCAGGGGGTTCCGGGCCGGCCCGAGGCGGCCGACGCGGACACGGCGGCGACGAGGTTGGGACGCTCGTCGTCGAGCCAGGCGATCGCGGCGGCGTGGTTGCCGAAGCGCACCGGGGGCGGCGGCAACTCCTGGTCGGCGAGGCGCATCATGTG
Source organism: Actinoplanes sp. NPDC023801 (assembly GCF_040639655.1). Lineage (NCBI taxonomy): Bacteria > Bacillati > Actinomycetota > Actinomycetes > Micromonosporales > Micromonosporaceae > Actinoplanes > Actinoplanes sp. NPDC023801. The sequence goes on from NZ_JBFAAI010000003.1 coordinate 344,388, forward strand.
CGGATGCAGGACCTGTGCCGCCGCACGCGCCTGTTCCAGATACCAGTCGAACAGTGCACCGAGCGCCGCGTCGCGGACCTCGGGACTGTCTTCCGCCTCGGCGCGCTTCCGGGCGTACAGACGTAGGAGGTCATGGGAGGTGAACCGTCGCCGGCCGCTCTCATGGATCAGGTGAGCGGCCGCGAGTCCGGTGAGAAGCCGCGCCGCCCGGTCCGCGTCGATGCCGGCCATCCGGGCCATGGCAGCCGCGGGCACATCCGGTCCGGGGGCCAGGCCGACCAGCCGGAAGAGTTTGCGCATCTCGGCGGGCAGAGCCGTGTAGGAGGTGTCGAAAACGGTCTGCACCGCCTGCGAGTCACCGTCGACGCGCAGCGCGGCCAGCCGATCGCCGTCGTGGAGCTCCGCCGCGTACTCGGCAACCGAACGGTGCGGCTCGCTGTCGAGGTTCGCCGCGGCGATCCGCAGCGCCAGGGGCAGTGCGGCACATGCCTGCACCAGGCGCTGCGTGGCCTGCGGGTCGCTGTCCATCCGCGACTCACCGAGAATCTGTCTCATCAGCTCGTACGCCTCGGCCGGCCCCAGCGGATCGAGGGCGAGCCGGCGCGCGCCGTGGCTGGCCACCAGCCCGGTCAAGCGGTCGCGGCTGGTGACGAGTACCACGCAGCCGGACGTGCCGGGCAGCAACGGCCGCACCTGTTCGGCGGATTCCGCGTTGTCCAGCATCAGCAGCACCTGCCGGCCGGCGAGCAGCGACCGGAACAGCCGGGCCGCGTCGTCCAACTCGAACGGCGTCTCCTCGGCGCTGACACCCAGCGCCCGGATCATCGTGGCGAGTGCTTCGACGGGCCGCATCGACGGGCCTTGCGCGTGGCCCCGGAGATTGACGTGCAGCTGACCGTCCGGGAACTGGTCGGCCACCCGATGCGCCCAGTGCACGGCGAGGGCGGTCTTGCCGACGCCCGCCGTCCCGGTGACCGCGATGACCTGCACCCCTCGGCGCCTCTGCCGGCCTTCGGTGAACAGCTTGTCCAGGGCGGCGATCTCGTTCGTACGGCCGGAGAAGTCGACGAGGTCGGCGGGCAGTTCGGCCGGGCGAGTGGGTACGGCCGGCGGGCGGGTGGCGGGTGGTGCCGTCGCGGCGTCCCGTTCGGGCGGTGCCGGTACGCCGGTGGCCGCGGGCGGCGGTTCCGGGGCGGGCGCCGCCGGCGGCGCGTCGATGCCCGGTGACCGGCGGAGGACGGCTTCGTGGAGCTTGCCCAGTTCCGGGCCGGGGTCGAGGCCCAGTTCGTCGCGCAGCCGCTCGGCATACCGCTGGTAGGCGGACAGTGCGTCGGCCTGCCGGCCCGACCGGTAGAGAGCCAGCATCAACTGGTGGACGAAGCGTTCCCGGAACGGGTGCTCCTCGGCGAGCGCGGTCACCTCGTCCACGATGTGCGTGTGCCGGCCCAGGTCGAGTTCGAGCCCGAGGCACTCCTCCACCGCGGACAGCCGGTGTTCCTCCCAGCGGGCCGCGGCCGCATCGATCATGCCGCCCCCGACGCCGGCGAACGCCGGGCCGCGCCACTGGCCGAGGGCCGAGCGCAGCAGTCGCAGGGCGGAGGGCCGGTCGCCGGCGCGCATCGCCGCGCGGGCCGCGACGACCTGGCGTTCGTACACCGTCAGGTCGAGGGTGTGGTCGCTCAGCCGCAGCAGGTAGCCGCTGCCCTCGGTGACGAGCACGTCGTCCGGCCGGGCCACCGCGACGGCCCAGGTGCGGCGTAGCTCGGACACCCGGTTGCGCACCTGGGTCCCGGCGGTGGCCGGTGGGTTGTCGTCCCACACCGCCTTGATGAGCTGATCCAGCGGTACGAGCCGGTCGTGGTTCAGCAGGAGGACGGCGAGGATCCGCTGTTCCCGGGGGCCTCGAAGGGGAAGTGGACCGCTGTTGCCGTGGACCTGCAACGGCCCGAGGACCCGGAACTCCACTGTGCGGCCACTCCTCGTTCGGGTCCGCCACCCCCGTGGTGACGAAGCGGTGATCAAACGATGACGGTCGAAATTACCTTACCGGTGTGGTTCGGCAATGAGCATGATCCAGCGACCGATACGGCCTCCTGAAATGAGTGATGAATGCCTCATCACTCCGCCGTACCACACGGCCGGCCGTTCGGTCCCGACCAGTACTCGGGAGAATCAAATGCACTTCGACCCCGGCGCCGGCATCCGTGCGATGCGGCTCACACAACAGGGTCTCGACTCCGCGTCCCCGAAGGCGCCGACCGTCGCGGACCGGACCGAACCGCGGAAGAAGGCGGTCGCGGTGTCCCGGAAACCGGCCGGCTTCTGGTTCCGGATCCTGCAGGTGCTGCGTCCCGCGAGATAGCGGCGCCGCACCGGGAGAACCGGATCACCTTCCACTGGGCCATCGCACCGGCCACCTTCGATGCAATTTGGTCTCACTAATGATCGACTCGCAATCGCCGGTCTCTGTTCGTCGATTCACGGGGGTAAGCAGACAGTGGTAAATCATGTCTCCATACCGTCTTCCGGAGTCCTGACCTCCGACAATCTCCAGCGCCCGCACTGGCGAGCCCTGCTGGCACTCGTCCGGCCGCATCAGTGGTCGAAGAACCTGATCGCGGTCCCGCTGGCCCTGCTCGGCAACCCTGTTCTCCCGCTGAGCGGCTACCTGCGGCTGGCCTGGATCACCTGCCTCTTCATCCTGGCGTCCGCGCTGGTCTACGTGCTCAACGACTACGCCGACCGGCACCGGGACAGATCCCATCCGGTCAAGCGGAACCGCCCGATCGCCTCAGGGGAGATCTCCCCCGTCGAGGCGGTGATCGTGGCGACGACGCTCGCCGCCGCTCTGCTGGCGCTCACCGTTCTCGGCCCCTGGTGGGCCGCCTGGCCCGCGTACCTCTATCTGGCGCTCAATCTCGCCTATTCGTGCGGCCTCAAGCATGTTCCGCTCCTCGATGTGCTGATTGTTTCCTGCGGATTCGTTCTGCGCGCTGTCGCGGGATGTGTCGTCCTGTCGATCGAGTTGTCCGGCTGGCTGGCGCTGACCGTCTTCGCCGGCAGCATCCTGCTCAGCCTCGGAAAGCGCAGGCACGAGATGATCCAGGCCAGCGGCGAAGGTCACCGTCCCGCGCTCGGCGCGTATTCGGTTCAGCTTCTCGACAATCTCATCCTGCTGAATTCCGCAATTGTTCTCATGGCCACGATGACGCTGTTCTACACCGATCTCTCCTCGCAGTACGGACGGGCCGCCATGATGTTCTCGGCTCCGTTCGCGGTTCTGCTGATCTTCCGCTACCTGCAGGTCCTCTTCGTTTCCGGTGGCGGTTCGGAGCCGGCCCGGCTGCTGGTCCGGGACCGGCCGATCGTCGGGACCGCGCTGTTGTGGGCGGTGACCCTGATCGGGCTGCGCATCACCGAATGGGCTGACGTGCAATGGATGGCGTGACGCACGGCCAGGGGCGTCGAGCCGCCGATTCCGGCGGCACGGTTCTCCCGTCGAGGTTCAAGTCCCTGCTGACGGTGGTCAGGTGGACGTTGAACATCGTGGCGATCGTCTGCATCGGGCTCTTCCTCATCGAGCATCGCGCGGCGATCCGCCAGGCGGCCGCGGCGTTCGAGACGCGGACGATCGGGGCCGCCCTGATGACGATCCTCATCGGTCTTCTGCCCGGGGCCTGGGCCTGGCAGCGGCTCTGCAGCCACCGGCTGCCCGGCGTCACCGCACTGAACGGGGTCCTCGTCCACCTGCGCTCAGGGGTGGGGAAGTACACCCCGGGCGGAGTTCTCACCTTCGTCATCCAGCAACGGCTGCTCGGCGGGCACGGCGCCACTCCCACCATGCTGATCCAGATCTTCGCGGGGGCCGCCCTGGCCGCGTGTCTCTCGGCGGGCCTGCTGAGTCTGCCGGCGGCCGGCGCCCTCGTGGAACCGGGAGGCGACGAGCGCTGGACAGTGCTGTGCTCCGTGCTGGCCGTCCTGGCCCTGGCCGGCGCGTACCGGGCACGGTCGTTGCTCGCCCGGATCTGGTCGAGGATCGGGCTTCCGCCGCCGGTGCCGTTCCTCGTCGCCACGCTTCTCTTCGCCGGAGCGGCCGGGCTGACGGGGCTGCATCTGGCCGTTCTCGGCGCCCACACCGGAGGCGGCACTCTCTTCCTCGTCTCCGCCTATGCCCTGTCCACGATCGCCGGGCTCGTCTTCGCCGTACTGCCGGGGGCGGTCGGAGCGCGCGACGGCGCACTCCTAGCCATCCTCGCCACGCGGCTCACACCGGCGGACGCCGCCATGGTGGCGCTGCTCAGCCGGGCGCTGATCCTGGCGGGCGACGTGATCGGCGCGGCCCTGGCAGCCCTGGTCTCCCATCTCACCCGGCCCACGCAGCAGCTCGAGAGGGCAATGTCATGACGTCCGAAAACTTCGACGTGACGGTCGTACTGAACTATTACGCTCCCTACGTCTCGGGATTGACCGAAACCGCCCGCATCGTCGCCGAAGGGCTGGCGAAGCGGGGCTGGCGGGTCGCGGTCGTGACCACCCAGCACGAGGCGGACCTCCCGCGTCAGGAAGTGCTCGAGGGGGTGCACGTCTTCCGGGCGCCCGTGATGTTCCGCATCGGGCGGGGCCCGGTCAGCCCAGGCTTCCTGCCTCTGGTCCGGCGGATCGCGGCCCGGTCCAGGAGTCTGCACCTGCACCTGCCGATGCTGGAGTCCGCTCCCATCACCTGGCTGGCGCCGGCCATCCCGATCGTGTCGACCCACCACATCGACCTGTGGCTCAAGCCGACACTGATCAACCGGCTCCAGATCCGGGGCGTCAACCTCTCCGTCCGCAACGCCATCCGTAACAGCACCCATGTCGTCGTGAACAGTGAGGATCAGGCACGCCACTCGCTCCTGTGGCCGGAGGTCGCCGCGGGTGCGTGGTCCGCTGTTCCGGCGCCCTGCCTGGACCCGCGCGGCGGCGCTCCGGCGTTCCGTGACGGACCCGGCCATCATGTGGGCTTCATGGGGCGGATCGTGCCGGACAAGGGCATCGAGTACCTCATCCAAGCCTTCCAGCGCGTCGCCGAACCACACGATCGGCTCCTGCTCGCCGGCGAGTACGACGCCGTCGCCGGCGGGAGCAACATCGAGGAACTGCGCCGGCTGGCCGCCGGGGACGACCGCATCGTCTTCCTGGGGCTCCTCGACCGGGCCGGCACCAGCGACTTCTACGCCTCCATCGACACCTTCGCCCTGACCTCGGTGGCCGAGTCCTTCGGCATCGTCCAGGCCGAGGCCATGATCTGCGGAGTGCCGGTGGTCGGTTCCAACCTGCCCGGCGGCCGGGTGCCCGTCCTGCAGACCGGATTCGGGCGCCTGACCGAGCCCCGGGACGTGGACGGCATCGCGGCAGCTCTCGTGGAGCTGCGTGACTTCCCCGCCGAGGAGAAGCGCCGTCTCGCTGAGGTGGCTCATCGGCTCTACAGCGCGGACGGCTGCATCGACGGATACGAGAACATCTTCCGCTCACTTCTGAACGGACGATCCGCGCGACCGGACCGCCAGGCCGGCGATCGCGTCCCCGGCCAGAAGAAGCAGATCGAAGGACGGTAGGAATGCACATCGCAATCACCGGCGGCGCGGGCGTCCTGGGCCGCAACCTCATTCAGCGCCTGATCACCGAAGGGCACAGCGTTACGAGCCTCGACCTGACGTTCGTCCCGCAACTCACGAATTACCGGCAGATCATCGGTGACATCCGCAACCCGGGCGACGTCCGTTCGGCGATCACCGGGGCGGATGTGGTGATCCATGCCGCCGCGGCCCTGCCCAGCTACAAACCGCAGCAGATCCGTTCGATCTCGGTCGAGGGGACGCGTACGGTGATGGCCGCCTGCCACGCGGCGCGTATCAAGCGCGTCGTCCACGTCTCGTCGTCGGCCGTCTACGGCCTTCCCGACATCGTCCCCACACCCGAGGAACATCCGCGGGAACGCGTCGACCCGTACAACTGCGCCAAGATCGACGCCGAGCTGATCTGCGAGGACTACCGCGACAAGGGCATGTGTGTCCCCATCCTGCGGCCGAAGACATTCCTCGGCCCGCACCGGCTCGGCATCTTCTCGATGCTCTTCGAGTGGGCCGACGAGGGTCATCACTTCCCGCTGATGGGCGGCGGTCACTTCCGCAGCCAGATGCTCGACGTCGACGACCTCGTCGAGGTGGTCAACACGGTCCTGAACCTGCCGGACGCGACGGTGAACTCGGAGTTCAACGTGGCCGCTACCGACTTCACCACCCTGCACGACGACTTCCAGGCCGTTCTGGACGCCGCGGGCCACGGCAAGCGGGTCATCGCCCTTCCGGCGAAACCCGCGATCGGCGCTCTGCGCATGCTCGAGGTGCTGGGTATCTCGCCCGTCTACAAGCGGCTGATCTACAAGTTGAGCCGGGATGCCTACGTCAGCACCGCCCGGGCCGGGAGCGTGCTGGGCTTCGCGCCGAAGTACTCGAACCAGGACGCGATCCTCCGGACGTTCCACTGGTGGCGGCAGCAGAAGTCGTCGGAACAGGCTGTGGTCAAGGCCGGGCGAACCAGTCGTGAGCCCTGGCGGCAGGGTGTCCTCGGCATGGCCAAGGCGGTGTTCTGATGGTTGTCACCGAGACGGTTGTCCAGGAGGACGTCCCCTCCGCCGGCCGCCGGAGTTCGCGGGTGCCGGCCGTCGTACTCGCCACAGCGGCACTCTGGTTCGTCTTCGCGGTCCTGCAGGAACTGCTGACCGGCAAGGTCTGGTTCTGGGTGCTGCCGGGGCTGGCGCCGCCCATCGTGTTCGCCGTCGTCCCGGCCCTTCTCCTGCTGGCGGCGATTCCCCTCAAACGTTTCCGGGCACCGGTCCTGGCGCTCGTCATCGCCTCCTTCCTCGTCAACATCCCCTCGTCGGGCATCAACTACTCGGCTCTGCTGCCGGCCGACCGGCCGGCAGCAGAGGGCAGCCGGGTGCGCGTCGTACAGATGAACACGGATTATTGGGGTCAGTTGCGGGAAGGAACGCTGACCGATCGCCGCGACAAGGAGTCCATGCTGAGGTATCTCCGTGCCCTGGACGCCGATGTCTATCTGCTGCAGGAACACATGACACGCGACGGGGACCTGGCACTGCCGGTGACGGACCTGTCGGATGTCGCCCGGGCGTTCCCGGAATACCGGGCCATCGCCGCCGGAACGCTTCTGACGCTGACCCGGCTGCCGGTGGTGGACCACAAGATCGTCAATCAGGAGACCGGGTCGGACCTGAACCTTCCCCCGCCGCCCTACGAGTTGATGGTGAACGTCCGGGTCGGGAACACCGTGCTGTCGACCTACAACATCCACATGCCGATCCAGATCATCATCGAGCAGAACTGGTTCACGCGTGACTTCTACCGGGAGATCGAACGGCGGCACGCCATCCGCAGCAATGAGTTCCGGATCCTGGCGAGGGATGTGGCCGCCAATCCGAATCCGCTCATCGTGGCCGGCGACTTCAACACGAGCCCGGCGATGGGTGACATTCGTGGCCTCCTGGACGTGACACGCGACGCGGCGAGTTCCAGCGGGCGGCTCTATCCGGCGACGTGGCGTGTCGGCGGGCAGCTGCCGATGCTGTGGCGCAACGATTGGTATCTGATTCGGAACAACATCACGGTCGACGAGTTCCGGAGCCTCGACCCCGAGGGCAATTCGGATCATCTGGTGCAGGCCGTGAATCTGTTGATCACCGAGAAGTGAAACTGTCGATCGATCAGTGTGAACGGAGATTGTCGTGACGAATCCAGCGATGCCCATGGCCCGTCTGGGGCGTAACGGCCCGGTCGTCTCACGTCTGGCACTCGGCGCGATGACCTTCGGCGCCGAGACGACCGAGGCGGAGGCGCACCGGCAGCTGGACCTGTTCGTGGAACGCGGCGGCACTTTCGTCGACACCGCCGACGTCTACGCGAACGGCCTGTCCGAGGAGATCATCGGACGCTGGGGCAAACAGCGCGGCGGGACGGCCGAGCTCGTGATCGCCACCAAGGGACGCTTCGGGCCGCCCGCGGGCAGTCATGGCGGCTCACGGCGGGCCGTGGTGCGGGCGGTCGACGACAGCCTGCGCCGGCTGCAACTGGACACCATCGACGTCTACTACATGCACGGCTGGGACCGGCACACGGATGTCGAGGAGACGCTCTCCACACTCGGCGATCTGGTGCGGTCCGGCAAGATCCACTACCTCGCCTGGTCGAACGTCTCCGGATGGCAGCTCCAGAGGATCGTCTCCACCGCCCGGATGCTCGGCGTCCCGGTGCCCGTCGCCCTGCAGCCGCAGTACAACCTGCTGGACCGGGGCATCGAGGTCGAGGTCCTGCCCTGCGCCGTCGAGGCCGGTCTGTCGCTGATCCCCTGGTCTCCGCTCGGTGGTGGCTGGCTGACCGGGAAGTACACGCGCGACTCCCGTCCGGTGGGCGCCACCCGCCTCGGCGAGGACCCCGATCGCGGTGTGGAAGCCTACGGACGGCGCAACACCGAACGGACCTACGCGATCCTCGATGTGGTCAGGGCCATCGCCGACCGGATCGGCCGGCCCATGGGACACGTCGCGCTCGCCTGGCTCCTGTCGCGGCCCGGTGTCTCCTCTCTGCTTCTCGGTGCACGCACCGCTGAACAACTCGAGACCAATCTCGGTGCCGCCGGCCTGGAACTGGAGGCGGAGGACCTTCAGGCGCTGACCGGGGTATCGGCGTTCACTGTTCCGTCCTACCCCTATCAGTTCCTGGCGGAATGGTCCGAGATGCGGGTCTGGGACGAACTCGGATGTCACTTCGCCTGAGTGCGGGGTGATCGCAGCAGATCGGCGGCAGGTCCCGGTACGGGCGCCCGGCCCGCACATGGTGGCGGCCATGACACGTACCGGACCTCCGCCGTCCTGCACCGTTCCCTTCGCGACCTTGCGGATCCATCGATGCCGAAAGGAGGAAACCGATGCACGGAAGACAGTGGCTCAACGAGCCCGCGACCTGGTCCGACGAGGGATCGGCCATGCACGCTGTCACCGATCCGAATACCGACTTCTGGCAGAAGACCTACTACGGTGTCACCCACGACAGCGGACATTTCTACTACCAGGAAGTCAGTGGGAACTTCACCGTCGAGGTCACCCTCTCCGGCCATTACCAGACGGTGCACGATCAATCGGGCCTGATGCTCCGCGTCGACGAGCGCAACTGGATCCGGGCGGGTGTCGAATTCGTGGACGGCTCGACGTACGTCAGCACCGTGATCACCCGGGGATTCTCGGACTGGTCGATGGTGCCGTGGCCGCACTATGCCGGATCGCTCCGCATTCGCCTGACCCGGTACGAGACCGCACTCCAGGTGCAATGCCCGGGCGAGGGTGAGGCGTGGAGGATGATCCGGCTCGGCTACCTGGACCTCCCCGGCACGGTGCAGGTGGGCGTCATGTGCTGCTCCCCGGAACGGGAGGGCTTCGCCGCGTCCTTCTCGGACTTCACCATCGTGAAGCAGCCGGCCGGCGATTAGCCCTCCCCACGCCGGGACCGGCATGCCGCACGGCTGGTGCGCGGCACGACGGCAGAAGTCATCGACTCGTAAGAATTGGTCTGCCCGGATTGTCTTACGGTGCAGTCATGAAGAAACTCTGTCTGGTGCTGGTGGCGATGACGTGCACCCTGGCGGCATGCGGACGCGACACACCGCCGGCCGCCCCGGCGCCCGCTCCCGCCACGACGGCGGCCACGACCGCCGCCGCGCCCGCTGTCAGTTCTTCCGCCGCGGCTCCCGCACCCGCTCAGCCGGTACCCGCGGTCCTCAAGTTCACCGGCACGACCCTCGACGGCGCGGCATTCGACGGCGCCGGGCTCGCCGGAAAGCCCGCGGTCTTCTGGTTCTGGGCGCCCTGGTGCCCCAAGTGCCAGGCCGAAGGGCCGGCGGTGGCGAAGGTGGCCGAGAAGTATCAGCGCAAGGTCACCGTCATCGGTGTCGCCGGACTCGACCGCAGCACCCGGAAGATGGCCGAGTTCGTCGAGCGCACCGGCACGGCCGGCATCGCTCAGCTCGACGACCGCACCGGCGATCTCTACAAGCACTTCCGGGTCACGAGCCAATCGTCGTACGTGTTCGTCGACGCGTCCGGAGCCACCGAATCGGCGACCGGCCCGCTGACCGAGGACGAACTGTCGTCGCTGGTCGAGCGGCACGTGCTGTAGATGGACGACCTGACGTTCGCGCTCGCCGCGGGGCTCCTGGCAGCGTTCAACCCCTGCGGTTTCGCGTTGCTGCCGTCGTTTCTCGTGCTGATCGTCTCCGGACGCGGCGGAGTTCTGCGGGCTCTGCGACTGTCGGCCGCGATGACGGCCGGTTTCGTGACCGTGTTCGGTGTGGCGGGTGTGCTCATCGGGCTGGTGACCGCCCCGATCCAGCAACACCTGCCCTGGGTGACCGTGGTGATCGGCGTCGCTCTGGTGCTGCTGGGCGCCTGGCTGCTGTCGGGCCGGGAGCTGGAGGTGTCACTGCCGCGCCTGACCGCCGGCAGCCCGGCAGGATCGTTCCTGGGCCTGTACGGCTACGGCGCCTCCTACGCGGTCGCCTCGCTGTCGTGCACGATCGCCCCGTTCCTGGCCGTCACCGGGCTGGTGTCCGGCAGCGGCGGCCTGGTCAGCGGAGTCGCGGCGTTCGTCGCGTACGGCCTCGGCATGGGCCTGGTCGTGGGCCTGCTCGCGATGCTGGTCGCGGTGGCGCAGGAGGCCGTGGTGCGCCGCACCCGGGCCGTGCTGCCCTACGTGTCGCGGGTCAGCGGTGTGCTGCTGCTGCTCGCGGGCGGCTACGTCGCCTACTACGGCTGGTACGAGTCGCGGGTCTTTGCCGGGGCCGATCCAAACGATCCAGTCGTGACGGTTGCTACCGAGCTGCCCGGCCGCGTCGCCGGTTGGGTCGACACGATCGGCCCCGGATGGATCGCCGTGGCATTCCTGCTGACCGCCGCCGCCGCGTTCCTGCTCTACCGGACACGGCGGCTGAGGCACCCCTCCGAGGAGGACGAACATCCCAGCGGTGCCCGTCGCTGACGTCGGACGGCGGGATACGCACTCGGTATCCCGCCACCGCGACGGCACCCGCGATCGGCGGGGCGGCCGTCACACCCCCGGCAGACCCGCGAGCCCGGCGATCAGTCCCAGCCCGGCGCAGACGCCGAGCACCCGCAGCACCGACCATTTGCGCCAGAAAATCAGCACCGCGGCGACGACGGCGATGACCACGGGCACCGGCCGCACCGCACCGAAATCCGGCACCGTCATGTGCACCGGCCCCGCATCGATCTCGTGAACCTCGCTGAACAGCGTGTGCACGGCGAAGTAGAGACCGAGGTTCGCGATGACACCGACCACCGCGGCGGTGATGCCGGTCAGCGCGGCCGACAGCGACCGGTTGCCCCGCAGGCGCTCCACATAGGGCGCGCCGAGCAGGATGAACAGGAAGCACGGCACGAAGGTCACCCAGGTCGTCAGCAACGACGCGGCGACGCCCGCCACCCACGGGTCCAGACTGCCGGGATTGCTGTACGCGCCGAGGAACGCGACGAACTGCACCACCATGATCAGCGGCCCGGGGGTGGACTCGGCGAGCGCCAGCCCGCGGACCATGTCCCCGGCGGACAGCCACCCGTAGTGCTCGACGGCCCGCTGAGCCACGAACGCGAGTACGGCGTACGCACCGCCGAAGGTGACCACGGCCGTGCCGGAGAAGAACAGGCCCTGCTGGGTGTAGACGCTGTCCGTGCCGGTGAACACCGCGAACAGGGCCACCGGGATGAACCAGGCGGCCAGCCCGATGCCGAGGATGGTCGCGGTCCGGCGGCCGGACGGCTGGTCGTGGTGCAGGGCTTCGTCGGAGACGAGCGGTTCGGGGCCGTCCTTGGCGGCACCGTGGCCGCCGGCCGACTCGACCAGGGCGGGACGCCATCGGTGCAGGGCCCAGCCGGCCAGCGCGGCGAGCGCCACGACCACCGGGAAGGGCACGGCGAGCACCGCCAGCGACAGGAAGGCGAGAACCGCGAAGACGACCAGGGTACGGGTGGACAGCGCTCGCCCGGCGACCCGCCAGACCGCCTGGACGACCACCGCCACCACCGCCGGCGCGAGCCCGGCGAACAGGGCGGTCACCACGGTGGTGTCGCCGAACGCGACATAGACCGCCGACAGGGCGAGCAGTGCGACCACGCCCGGCAGGACGAACAGGGTTCCGGCGACGAGGCCACCGCGAAGGCCGTTGAGCAGCCAGCCGACGTAGATGGCGAGCTGCTGGGCCTCGGGGCCGGGCAGCAGCATGCAGTAGTTCAGCGCGTGCAGGAACCGTTTCTGGCCGATCCAGCGGCGCTCGTCGACGAGGTGCCGCTGCATGACCGCGATCTGCCCGGCCGGGCCGCCGAAGGTCTGCAACGAGATGGCGAACCAGGCGCGCACCGCCTGGCCGAAGGGAACGACATCCCCGGAGGCGACGGCGGGCGGCGAGGTGCGCGAGGGGTGATCGGGCTCGGTGGTCGTCACGGTGTGTCTCCTGGATAGCTGCGGCGTCAGCCGGGCGTGCGGTTCAGCAGCGCGGCGCGGCGCTGGTATTCGTAGAGGCCGTCGAAGATCGGGCCGCTCAGCGCCAGCACCCGCTCGTCGTCGCAGGTCATCGACAGCCCGCGCAGGATCACGTCGAGGCCGTGGGCCTCCGGGGCGTCGTAGCGCTCGTCGGCGAGGTCGGCCTCGTGCACCATCTCGGCGATCTTCCACAGCAGCGGGTCGTGCAGCTCGTACCGGCGCAGGATGGTCTCGAACGAGCAGTCACCCCGGTGGTGGCCGAGTTCGGCACCGCGCATGTCGAACGGCGTGGCGCCGGCCGGCACCGCGGTCCGGTCGTCGACGAAGAGAAACTCCGCGTCCGGGTCGATGTGCGTACGGATCAGCCACGCGCACGCGGCCCGGTCGATGTGCAAGCCGGCACGCGTCGCCCACCTCATGCCCGCTCCTTCACGGTGATGTCGTGTTCCGCGAGTTCCTGCACCGCGATCCGTGCGGTCTCCCGCTCGGCCGGCGGGAAGTAGTCCCGGTCGGTGATGCGGCGCAGCTCGCCGCGCAGCTTGCGGACCAGGCGGGTACGTTCGGCCTCGTCGGCGGCAGAGGTCGTGGCCTGCTCGATCACCTGCCGGTACTCGGCGGCGCGGGCCGTGCGCATGCCCTCGATGACGGCCTGCTCCTGCTCGCGGTCGCCCGGCGCGGCGATCCAGATCATGGCGCTGCCGCCGTTGTCGGCGACCTCCTCGGCGACCCAGTCGAGCTGCTCCCGGGTCCGGTCGTCGGCCGGCAGCGCGATCAGGCCGTCGCCGAGGCGGGCCACACCGAGACGCTCCAGCTTGCGCCACACCGCGATGCGCGGCTGCGACGGCTCCCGGGGCATCCGGTAGGACAGCAGCACCCACTGCCCGGCATTCCGCACCCGCTCCACCGGGACACTGTAACCATGGTTACTCTCACGATGGAAGGCGGGTCCTCACCGGGGACCCCGGACCGTGAGAGTGGGTACCGCGATGACTCAGCAACGGACCGTCCTGTTCGTCTGCCCGCATGGTGCCGGCAAGAGCCGGATGGCGGCGGCCTGGTTCAACGGACTGCGACTGCCCGGCTGGACCGCGTCGTCCGCCGGGGTGCAACCGCAGGCCGAGGTCAGCACGCACGCCGCCCGGCTGCTGACCGGCACGCCGGTGCGCGCCCTGCTGGACGAGGCGGCGCCCCGGCCGCTGACGGCGGTGCCGGCCCCGGAACTGCTGGTCGCCATCGACTGCGCCGACCGGTTCACCGCCGACGTCCGGTGGACGCTGGAGCGGCAGTCGTTCGACGAGCAGATGTGCACCGAGATCCGCGACCGGGTGCACGACCTCGCCGCGACCCTGACACCGCCGTCCTGACGCCTCCGCGGGCGCGCTACTCGTAGGCGAGCGCCTGCCGCACCGTCATCCGTGCGGCCCGGCGCGCGGGCAGCAGCGCGGCCACCGCACAGATCCCGCAGACGAGCAGCAGCCAGCCGGCCACCGCGGCACCGTTGACGGTCACCGCCAGCGGGGTGTTGAGCAGGAGGTTGCCGAAGATCGCGCCGAAGGCCAAGGTCGCCGGGACGGCCAGGACCACTGCCGCGACCAGCCAGCTCACCACGCCGATGGTCACCGCCTCGGCGAGGATCAGCCCGCGGAGGGCGCGGTCGGTGGCTCCGAGCGACCGCAGGACGCCGATCTCCCGGGTCCGTTCGGTGATCGCCACGGTCAGGATGGTCGCCAGGCCCAGACCACCGACCACGACGCTGATCAGGGTGATCAGGTTCAGGAACACCACGAAGATGATCTGGTGGGCGACCAGGATCTTGCGGATGTCGTCCTGGGTGCGCACGGCGGCGACCACCATCCCGCCACCGGTCAGGGCCTTCTCCAGGTCCTGTCGTACCGGCGCCGGATCGCCCGATTCGCTGATCAGCCGGATCGTGTCGGCGGTGCCCGCGGTTCCGCTCGCGGCGGCCAGGGCCTCGCGGTCCACCCAGGCCGACGGCGAGCCGACCTGCACGGCGACGCCGACAACCGTCCAGCCGGTCTCCCGATCACCGGTGCGGGTGGTCACCGTCGAGCCGACCGTGACGCCGGGATTCTCCTCGGCGTAGTCGGCGCTGAGCACCATGGCCCGCTGTTCGCCGGGCCGCAGCCATCGGCCGGCGGTCAGTTTCAGCCGCAGGTCCGGGCTCGCCGACGGGACACCGCTGAGCTGTCCGGTCCGGCCCCCGGGGAACGCGGCCGGCATCGACGTCCAGGTCTCGGCGCGCGCGACGCCGGGTACCGCGCTGACCACGCGTTCCAGCTCGCCGACCGGGTACGGCCGGTCCAGGGTGACGGTCAGGTCGTACGGTTCGGCCGCGATGGTCTGCTCGACGAACGTGTCGGCGAGCCCGTCGGACACGTTGAACGCGGCCATGAACATCGCGCCGCCCACCGACAGTGCGGCGGTGGCCAGCACGAGCCGCCCCCGGCGGCGTACGGCGTTGCGCACGCCGAGCAACGGCAGACGGGGCAGACGAGTGCCACGGGCCAGCCGGCCGGCCCCTCCGGCGCGCGGTGCCGCCACCCCGTGGTCCCGCATCGCCGTGACCGGTGACACCCGGCACGCCCGGACCACCAGAACCCCGGCCACCAGCAGTGGCACCGCCATCCCGGCGATCAGCTGCGCGGCCGTCAGCCACCACGGCGCCGACTCGCCGGTCACCTCGAAGTTCATGAACTCGGCGATGAACCCGACGAATCCGAGCCCGGCCAGCCGCCCCAGCGGCCAGCCGATCAGGCAGGCCGCCAGCGCCAGCAGGGCGGTGCCGGCCAGGTAGCCGCCGGCGATCTGCTGCCAGGTCGCGCCGACGGCCTTCATCGTGCCGATCTGCCGTACCTGCCCGGCGAGCAGCCCGGACACCACGGTCACGATCAGCAGCACGCTGAGCAGCAGCGCCAGGGCGCCGAACAGCAGCTCCAGCCGGAGCATCCCGTTCATGATCTCCTGATGCGGGTGGGCGCCCGCCTCGGGGACGTCGACGGTGGTCACCGAGACGCCGGCCGCGGTGAGTCGCTGCGCGGCCGCGCCGGCCACCGACCTGATGTGCGCGGCGTCCGTGCGGTCGCCGTCGACCAGGATGCGAACCTCGCCCGGGTCGGCCGTGAAACCGAGGTCCGTCACGGTCCGCGGGGTGACGTAGCCGTACACCATGCCCTCGACCCAGCTCGGCGGGAGCCCGGGATCGCTCGCGGTCCCGGCGGTCCGCACCGTCCGCACCGGCAGTCCGGGCAGCTCGACCTCCACCTGCCCGCCGGCGGTGATGTCGTCGAGCAGGCGCAGACCGGACTGTTCCAGCACGATCTGCCCGTCCGGTGGCGGCCACACGCCGTCACGCGGGGTGAGCCGGGCGATCCGGTTGGCCGCGAAGGAGTCACGGACCGTCAGGCGCAACTGCTGCCACTCCGGATCTCCCGGGCGCCGGATCCGGGCGGTCAGGGTGCGGCTGGTGTCCGCGGCGGCCACCCCGGGGACCGTACGGACCTGATCCGCCGCCGCCGGGGTGAGACCGCGCACGCTGATCGTCGCCGACGGCGGGTCGGTGGCCAGATAGCCCGACAGCTGCTGGGACCGGGCCACGAAGTAGCTCGTCGACACCGCGGTCACCGCGAGCACGGCCAGTGCCATCGCCAGCACCACGACGATCGTGCGGCCCCACTTGCGGCGCAGATCCCGGGCCACCTTGCGGGAACGGACGCCGGTCATGCCGCGACCCGGCCGTCGGCGAGGGTCACGGTCCGGTGCACCCAGCTGGTGATGTCCCGCTCGTGGGTGACCATCAGCACGCAGGTCCCGGCGGCAGCCACCTCGCCGAGCAGGTCGAGCACGGCGTCACCGGTATGGGTGTCCAGGTTGCCGGTCGGTTCGTCGGCGACCAGCACCGGCGGCTCGTTGACCAGGGCACGGGCGATTGCCGCCCGCTGCTGCTCGCCACCGGAGAGGGTGGCGGGCAACTTGTCGGCGTGCGCCCGCAAGCCGACCCGGTCGAGCATGTCCAAAGCCCGGTCCCGGCGCTGCCGGACGGCGACGGTACGGCTCAGCTCCATCGGCAGTACGACGTTCTCGGCGACCGTCAGCGTCGGCAGCAACTGGAAGAACTGGAAGACCACGCCGACGGCGCGGCCACGCCAGGCGGCCAGCTGGTTCTCGGTCAGCCCGTCCAGCTCGGTACCGGCCACCCGCAGGTTTCCCGAGCTCGGCCGGTCGAGACCGGCGATCAGGTTCATCAGCGTCGACTTGCCGGATCCGGAACGGCCCACGACCGCCACGAACTCGCCGCGGCGTGCCTGCAGGTCGATGCCGTCGAGGGCGCGGAACTCCGTCGATGCGGAGCGGTAGGTCTTCACGACCTTCTCGACGTCCACGACCACGTCCGTACCGGATCCGGTGCTCTGTGTTGTCATGCCGGACAGCACATCGGCACGGCCTCCCAGCGGCTTCCCGGTTTCCTCCGAGTTCCCCATGAGTGCCGCCGCGACGATCCGGGTTCGCGGCTCCGGCTGATTGACTGGGCCGGTGAGCAAGTCCGAACGGATCCTGGTCGTCGACGACGAGCCCAACATCAGCGAACTGCTGAGGACCGCACTGCGTTTCGTCGGCTACGACGTCCGCGTCGCCGGCAGCGCCGGTCAAGCCCTCGCCGTCGCCGAATCGTTCCGGCCGGACCTGGTGGTCCTGGACGTGATGCTGCCCGACCTCGACGGCTTCCAGGTGTCGCACCGGCTGCGCGGGCTGCTGCCGCAGATCCGGGTGGTGTTCCTGACCGCCCGCAACCAGGCCGCCGACGCGGTCACCGGCCTCACCGACGCCGGCGGCGACGAGTACATCCGCAAGCCGTTCGACCTGGACGAGCTGATCGCCCGGGTCGGACTGGTGCTCCGGCGGGATGCCGCGGCACGGCCGCGGCGACTGCACGTCGCCGACCTCGTTTTGGACCAGGACACCTACGACGTCGTCCGCGGCGCCCAGCCGATCTCCCTTTCGCCGACCGAGTTCCGGCTGCTGAACTATCTGATGCTCAACACCGGCCGGGTCGTGTCGAAGGAACAGATCCGCGACCAGGTGTGGCAGTACGACTTCGCCGGCGAGGTCGGCGTGGTCGAGAACTACATCTCCTACCTGCGCCGCAAACTCGGCGACCCGCCACTGATCCGCACCGTCCGCGGTGTCGGGTACCAGCTGCGGAGCCCGGCATGACCGGCCTCACCGCGATGCACCGCCGGCGGCCGCTGCGGCACCGGCTCATCGCGCTGATGCTCGCGGTCGTCACCACGGTCCTGCTGATCACCGTGGTCGCGTCCATGACCCTGGTCTTCCGGATCCTGTCCGGCGAACGCGACCAGCGCCTGGACGCGGCACTGGCCGGCGGCAGCGGATACACCGATGTGACCCTGCAGATCGTCGACGTGGCCGGCCGTACCCGAGCGATCCTGCAGACCCGGAGCCGCGGCCCGGCCGTGCCCGCCACCGAGGCGGCAGCGGCGGCCGTCCGGGCCGGCCACCCGGTCACCGCGAGCGGCCCGGACGGCGCGTGGCGGCTCTCCGCCCGCCCGCGGCCCGACGGCACCTGGCTGCTCGCCGCCCAGCCCATCGGCGGCGAGGGCCGCCTGCACGACCGTCTCGCCGTGATCTGGTGCGGCACGGTCCTGGTCATCCTGCTGATCACCGCCGGCCTGACAAGACACCTGATCGGGTACGGACTACGCCCGCTCACCGCCGTCGCCCGGGAGGCCACCCGCATCCACGCCGGCGACCTGACCCGCAGGCTGCCCGCCGGAACCGCGGACGAGATCGGGCAACTCGCCGCCGCCCTCAACGGCATGCTCGACCGGGTGCAGGCCGCCCTGCACGAACGTCAGCAGGCCGATGAGCGGCTGCGCCGGTTCGTCGACGACGCCGGCCACGAGCTGCGGACCCCGGTGACCGCCATCCGCGGCTGGGCCGACCTCTACGAACGCGGCGCGGTGCCGGACATCGAGGTCTCCACCGCGATGCGCCGCATCCGTCAGGAGACCGAACGGGTCGGCTCCCTGGTCGACCAGCTGCTGCAACTCGCCAGCCTCGACCAGCCCGCCGCCGGGCGCGTCGGGCCGGACGACCGCCGCAACGTCGACCTCGCCGAAATCGTCCGCGACGCCGTCCTCGACGCCCGCGCCGTCGACCCGGACCGGCCGATCACCACCGACCTGCCGCGTACCGGCACCGCCCCGGTATGCGGCGACGCCATGGCTCTGCACCAGGTGGTCGCCAACCTGCTCGCCAACATCCGGGCACACACCCCGCCCGGCACACCGGCACGACTGCACGTGCAGCACCAGGTCGCCGGTGGCGATCGCATCGTCCTGCGGGTCTCCGACGACGGGCCGGGCGTGCCGGCGGAGATGCGCGACAAGGTGTTCGACCGGTTCTTCCGCGCCGACCCGGCCCGGGCACACCGTGGCAGCACCGGCGCCGGTCTCGGCCTGTCCATCGTCGCCGCCATCGTGGCCGACCACGGCGGCGACATCCGAGCCGAACCGGGCGACGGCTTCACCGTACGAATCAGCCTCCCGGCCGCCCGGCCGGCGTCCACCCGGTGATGGTCCGGCCGGCATACCCGCCGGGCCGTGAGGCGGGGTGGTAGATCCGCCTCGGCCGGGTGACTCAGGTAACCGCGACCCGGCCAGTGGGTATGGCGGCGGCATGGGCATGATGACTCGCTGTAAGTGGCGTCGTGGTGTGGTCGCTCTTCTACTGGCACTGCCGATGGCGACGATGGCAGGCTGCGACGAGCGGACCTTGGTCGCCGCCAGCAGCTCGAGCAGGTCGACGTCCGGCCTGGACTCGCACGCCCGCGAGGCGTGCGCGGAGTTCCGAGCCGGCCGGCGGCAGGCCACTGACGCGTCCGCACGCCTGCGGCTGGCCGACGCGGTGGGGCGGCCGGCGCGGCGCAGCGACAACCCGCAGATCACGGAAAGTTCCGCAGCGATGGGCCGCAGCGCCAAGGACGGCGGCCCGGCTTGGCGCACTGCAGCGGCCGACCTGGAACGCGCATGTGGCCAGGCCCCGTCGGGTGGTGAGCGGCCGGTACTGCCGGTAACCGGTTGAGCAGCGGCCGCCAAGACCCCCAGGCATCGACGGCCGACACGACGCGCTCAGTACGACAGGACCTCGTCCCACGTCGTCACGTTCCATTTCGTGGCGAACAGGCCGTCGATGGCCGGCCGCGCCGCCGCCCGGACAGCCGCCGCGTCCGGCGTGACGATCTGCATGCTCTGGCCCAGCTCGGCCAGCAGGGCCTCCTCGTCGGTGGCGATCCGCCCGGTCGCCCAGTCCGTGGCTTGCCGCACCGCCTGCCGCACCAGCGCCCGGTTGCGGGGCGTCAGATCGTTGAGGAAGCAGGTGTTGGCGGCGACCATGCCGAAGCTGACGAGATGTGACGTCAGGCTCAAGTGCGACTGCACCTCGTTCAGGCGCAGCGACCGGATCTGGGTGAGGTCACCCTCCGACGCCTCGGCGGTTCCCGAACGCAGAGCGTCGTAGATGCCCGGCAGCGGCACTTGGACGGGCCGGGTCCCCAGCGACGACCACACGGTGACCCAGTCGGGCACGGGTGGCAGGCGCAACGCCAGACCGGACAGATCGGCCGGTCCGGTGATCGGCCGGTTGGCGGTGAACTGCCGGAAGCCCCGGTACGCGGTGCCGAGTGTGGTCAGGTTGCCCTTCGCCGCGATCAGCTGCCGGGCCTCCTTGCCCAGATGGCTCGCCCAGACCCGCCGGAAGTGCTCGTAGTCGCGGATCACATAGGGACCGTTGAAGAAGAAGTACGCCGGTGCGTAGTCCTGGATCGGCTGGCCACCGGTCAGCAGAACGTCACCGACCCGATCTGCCGCAGCGCACGGCACCATGGCCGGGTCGATCGTCTGCTCGTTCAGCACGGACGTCGCCACCTCGACCTGAATCCGGCCGTGGGACCGCCGCTCGACGAGATCCTCGAACCGGTAGGCCGTGTCCGCCAGCACATGCCCGGCGGCGAACGGGGTGACCACCCGCAGCGTCACCCGCGGCTTTCCCGGTACGGCAGCCGCCGGCGCGCTCATGCCCCCGGCCAGCAATGACGCCACCGCGATGCTGCTGACCACGATCCGTCGTACACCCATCAAGCTCTCCTGTCCGAGACGGTACTGCGCCCTGGCTGTATACAGCGGACGCCGTCGAAACTTGTCGATTTCCTGTTCCGTGCGGCCGGAGGTTCCGGCCGCTTGAGGCGGAGTGTCACAGCTGGATCAGTGGGCGGACCTCGCGCGCGACGAAGCGTACGAATCCTTCGGGGTCGGGGTCGTCGGGCGTGGGTTGCAGGACGACCGTGTCGGCGCCCGCATCGGCCCAGCGGCGCACCTGTGCGGCGACGGCGGCCGCGTCGCCGACGGCGGCACGGTCGGCGGCGCTCGGATAACCCCAGCGCACCCGCTCCGCCTCGATCCGCTCCGCCGCGTCCGGACCGGTGGCGGTGTGCAGGTAGACGACCAGCGTGCCGTCACCGGTGGCCGCGCGGGCGGTCCGTACCTGGTCGGGCGTGGTACCGGCGGTGAGGATCGTGCCGTCGCCGACCTCGCCGGCCAGCCGCAGGGTCTTGGGCCCGGAGGCCCCGACGAGGATCGGTGCGTGGCCCACCGGGGGCCGGTCCAGGGCGACCCCGTCCAGGTGGACGTACCGCCCGGCGACGGTGACCCGCTCCCCGCCGAGCAGCGCGCGCAGCGCCGTGACGTGTTCCCGGAGCAGGGTCATCGGCGATGGCACCCGCGCGCCGATCTGGCCCATCCAGTCCTGCACACCGTGACCCACCCCGATGATCGCCCGGCCGGGGAAGAGCCGGTGCAGTGTCGCCACCTCCATCGCGGTGGCGGCGACGTTGCGCAGGGGCACCGGCAGCAGTCCGACACCGACGCGCAGCCGGCGGCTCCAGGCGAGGGCCGCGGCCATGGCGGACACGCCGCCGGTGAGGAAGCAGTCCTCCCACAGCCACAGTTCCTCGAGGCCGGCCGCGTCGGCGTCCTCCACCAGGCCGCGGAGGCGTTCCGGCGGCAGCTGCGGAAGGGCGATCGCGCCGAGAACCGTCATGCCGGAACCCGCTGCCTGTCCGCGGGGTCGACGGCGGTGTCACGTGATCCGGGGCCCGCACCGGCGACGATGCGGCGGTAGAGCTGCTCCGGGTCCAGGTGGGTGAACCACGGAACGACCGGCCGGCGCTCGTAGCTCTCCATGCCGGCCACGAACGACAGCATGTAGCCCACGCTGAGGGCGAGGAACGCGGCCGACCAGGCGGCGATCACCACGTGCTCGCCGCGTGCCAGCCGGGTCAGCGCAAATCCGAGCGCCCCCACCTCGACCAGCGCGAACACCCGGTAGGCCCACTTGAGGCGGGCGTCGGTGGTGCGCCGGGCCCGCTTCTCGGTCACCCCGAACTGTCGTTCGCCGAACAACGCGGCCGGCAGGGCGGCGAGCATCGGCAGGGTGTCCGCGACGGCGAACGCCTCACTGTGCAGCATGTGGTAGTGCCCGCGGCCGAAGCGCACCACGATCACGAGCGACAGGATCGTGAAGGCCAGGAACGCGAAACCATAGACGGCGTACGGACCCCGCACGGGCGCCACCCCGGTGGTGAGCGCCGCGACCGGCACGACGAGGTAGAGCAGCCGGTTCAGTCCCTGGAAGTGGGCGGCCATCGCGCTGAGGTAGTTGAGCCGCTGGCGCCAGGTCAGCCCGCGCACCCACAGCGGCGAGTCGGGGTGCCGCAGCAGCAGGTGCAGGCTGCCGATCGCCCACCGGCGCCGGGTGCCGTAGTACTGCCGTAAGTTGTCGACCTCCAGCCCGTACGCCAGCGGCTGTTCGAGGTAGACCGACCGCCAGCCGCGGGCGTGCAGCCGCAGCGAGGTGTGGATGTCCTCGGTGGACGTCTCCTCGGCGAATCCGCCGGCCGTGTCGAGGGCGCTGCGCCGCAGCATCGCTGACGTGCCGGTGTAGATCGCGCTGTTGGCGCTGTTCTTGGTGGGCTGCACCCCGCCGTAGAACATCTCCTGCTCGTGCCAGCCGCCGTCGACCCCGCCGCGCCGGCGGAAGGTGAACGACTCGGTGTTGTAGAACGACTGCGGCGACTGCACCACGGCCACGCGGGGGTCGTCGAAGTAGCCGAGGGTCTGTTCGATGAACTCCGGCAGCGGGATGTGGTCGGCGTCGAGGGTGACCACGAACTCGGCGTCGGTCACGGTCAGCCCGTGGTTGAGGTTGCCGGCTTTCGCGCCCTCGCTCGTGGTCCGGGGCAGGTACCGGGCGCCGAGCCGGGCGGCCATGGCACGGATTTCCGGCCGGTCGCCGTCGTCGAGGACGATCACGTCACGGACCCCGCGGACCCGCAGCGCGCCGATCACGGTCGGTTCCAGCACGGGCAGGGGCTCGTTGACGGTGGGAACCAGGATGTCGACGGTCCGCGTGACGGGCGCGGTCACCGGCCGGGGCACCGGGCGGGTGCGGCGGCGCAGCGACAGCACGAACATGACGGTGGTCGCGGCCGCGAACATCTCGGCGGCCCACGCCAGCGGGCCGTACCAGACACCCCAGTTGACCACCGCGGTGCGCCAGACAGCGAACACCGGGACGAGAATCATGAAGATCACGAACAACACGGGGAGGTACGGCGGGTCGCGGTCGGTCACCTGCTCAACACGGTACGGGGACATGCTCGTTCCTTTCGAGAGCTGTGGCCAGGACCGGGTGAAGGGCCGGACCGGCCGCGAGGACACCCGTCCCGTGAGCGGTGACGTGTGCGCCGGCCTCGGCGGCGACGAGTGCGCCGGCCGCCAGATCCCAGGGCGCCAGCTCGTCCTCGTAGTAGGCGTCGCAGCGGCCGGCCGCGAGCCAGCACAGTTCCAGGGCGGCACTGCCGTGGCTGCGGATGTCGCGGACCAGGGGCAGCAGCCGGCACAGCACCGGCGCCTGCCGGGCCCGCGACGCGGCGACATAGGCGAAACCGGTCGCCACGAGCGCCTGGTCGAGCGGCACCGGGTCGTTCACACGGACCGGTGTGCCGTTCAGCCGGGCGCCTCGACCGCGCACGGCGGTGAACGTCTCCTCCCGGGCCGGGTCGTGGACGACACCCACTACCGCCCGCCACGTACCGTCCGGCGCCTGCTCCTCGACGGCGATGCTGATCGTGACGTGCGGTGATCCGTACACGAGATTGGTGGTGCCGTCGACCGGATCCACCACCCACCGCAAGCCGGACGTGCCGGCCCGGGTGGTGCCCTCCTCGCCGAGAAGCCCGTCCTGTGGGCGGGCCCGGCGCAGAAGCGCGGTGATGGCGGCCTCGCTCGCCAGATCGATCGCGGTCACCAGATCGGTGGCGCTGGACTTGTGCCCGGCCGGGCGGACGCGGGTCGCGGACCGCACCACCTCGCCGCCGGCGAACGCGGCGCGCACCGCCACGTCGAGCAGTTCCCGCGGGTCGGCCATGTCAGGCACTCACCCGGCGGACCTCGGCGAGGATCCGGTCACGGTAACGCTCCGGCAGGGTGGTGACCGGCCCGAGAACGTGACACCGGTCGACGCTGCCGTCGGCGAAGGGCAGCGCCAGCCCGGCGATCGGCAGCACCTCGACGCCGGTCGCCGTCGCGGGCAGGCTCCCGGTCGTCCCCGCCGGCACGCCCACCGCCACCTCGGTCCGGCCGTCGACCTTCCCGTGCACGACGGTGAGCGCGCCCCCGGACACGGTCGCCGCGTCCCGCAGCGCACGCCGGTAGTCGGGATACAACGCGTTGGCCTCGAAGTCACCGAAGGCGCACGCCAGCTCGACGTCCGGCCCGGGCCATCTGCGCAGGAAGTAGCGGTAGTTGGGGGCCTCGGTGCGCCGGTTCGCGGCGACGTCGCGTACGTGCGGCAGGTGCACGCCGAAGAAGTCGCGGCCCATCACGATCGGTGTGCCGGTGGCCGACACCCGGTACGCCCACTCCAGGTCCTCGACGCCGTAACCGTGGAAGCCGAGGTCGAACCAGAGCTGACGCTCGGTGAGCAGGTCCCGGGGCAGCGCGATCAGCGCCGTCCAGGCGAACGACCAGGGGATGACGTGACTCGCCGACATCCGGGGGTCCTGGTCGCCGGTGCCGGTGACCTGGAGGTCGTCGAGCACCTTGCGGTAGTGCTCGTAGGGCTGGACGTCGACCGCGGTGACGTCCCCGGTGTTGTTGTCGTAGTCGATCATCTGGCCGACGACGCAGATGCGCTGGCCGTACCCGAAGTGGCGATCATGGAGATCTTCCAGGCATCGCGACGGCAGCACCATGTCGACGTCCATGAGCACTACGACCTCGCCGGTGGCCTGGCGCAGGGCCAGGTTGCGGGCGAACCCCACCTGCCACGGCCGGCCGGACGACACCGCGACGACATCGAGCCGGCCGGCGAACTCCCGGAAGACCTCCAGGTGCTCGGTCCCCTCGTCGAGCACGCCGACGATCACCTCGAACCGGTCAGCGGGCAGGGTCTGGTCGGCGAGGGCCGCCAGCGCGAGGCGCAGGTTGGCCGCCCGGTCCCGGTACGGGATGACGACGCTGATGGCCTTGTCACTCATCGACGCCGCCCGGTGCGATGAGGACCTTGCAGCTGGCCTGGTCGGCGGGACCGAACCGCCGGCCGTCGATGTCGCAGCCCAGAGCCGCGAACCCGGTGCGGAAGTCGGACAACGGCACCACGTGGCTGACCAGCCGCTCCGCCGGGATCCGGCCGGTGGTGATCAGGTGAAACGCTTCGACGAACGAGCCGTGCAGCGAGTCGATCGATCCGATCACCGACAGGCTGCGGTCGGCCAGCAGCATCGTGTCGATCGAGGCCGTCTTCTCCTTCAACCCGATCGACATGTACGTGCCACCGCACGCCATCTGCGGAAACAGGTCCTCCAGCAGCATCGACGTGGTGTCGACCACGATGTCGATCGGCGCCTGCGGGTCGTTGAAGTACTTGACCCGGGCCTCCTCCAGGGACGCGTAGGCGGCCGTCCCGTCGGGCAGCCGGTCCCGGGCGAACTCCAGCCGGGCCGGGGAGTGCTCCACCACCACCGGGGTCAGCCCTTTCAGCGACAGCACCCAGGTGTAGAGCAGGCCCAGCGGGCCGGCACCGAACACGTAGGTGTTCGCGGCCAGTGACGGCGGCTGCAGCTTGCGGGCACCGGCCACCACACAGCTCAGCGGCTCGGTCAGTGCGGCCGCCTGCAACGACACGTCGTCCGGTACCCGGTGCACGAACGCCGACGTGGTGCGGTACCGGCCGGCGTAGGCGCCGTCGTAGCTGACGCCGCTCTCCGTACCGTGCTTGTTGACGCAGTGGTTGATCCGCTGGGTCTGGCACATCCGGCAGCGTCCGCAGTAGGGCGTCGGGTTGATCACCACCCGGTCCCCCACGGCGACCGTGGTCACCCCGGCGCCGACCTCGGCGATCACACCGCTCGCCTCGTGACCGAGCGTCACGCCGGGAACCGCCACCGGGTAGGAACCGGAGACGATGCCCAGGTCGGTGCCGCAGATGCCGCAGAACTTGACGTCTACGACCACGTCGTCGTCGCCGGTCACGTGCAGATCGGGGACCTCACGCAGTTCGACGTCCCAGGGGCTGAGGTACTTGAGCGCTTTCACGGGCGCACGGTCTCCTTCGTGAAGGAAATCAGGGTCTGGCGGAGACGGGCGAGCAGGTCGTCCACCTGCTCGGCGGTGATGATCAGAGGGGGGCGGACCTTGACGGTGCGACCGAAGCCGTACCGGCTGCCGCGCAGCAGCAATCCGTGCCGCCGTCCCAGGGCGATGAACTGCTCGACGTCGACGCTGGTGGGCAGGTCGAACGCCTGCATCAGCCCGACGCCGCGCACACCGGTCATGTCCGCGAACGACCGGGACAGATCCAGCAGGCCGCGCTGCAACCGGACGGACACCTCGGCCACGTTGTCGAGAACCCGGTGTTCACGGATGTAGCGGACCGTCTCCTCCAGGGCCACCAGCGCCAGCGGGTTGGCGCCCGACGTGCTGGAGTGCTCCCACGACTCGAGCACGTCGAGCTCCGGGCGCATGAGCACACCGGCCACCGGGATGCCCACCCCGCCGGCACCCTTGGCGAACGTGATGATGTCCGGGCGAAGATCAACGGCATAACCGGTGGAGGCGAAGAACGATCCGGTACGCCCGAAGCCGGTCTGCACCTCGTCGGCGATGATGAGGATGCCGAGCCGGTCACAGGTCTCGCGGAGCACCCGGTAGTAGTCGCGGGGCGGGACGATGTTGCCGCCGTTGCCCAGCACCGGCTCCACGACCAGGGCCGCCACCCGGCCGCTCGACGCGAACTCCACGAAGTCCTCGAGCCGCCTCGCGCACATCATCGCGCAGCTGCCGGGGACCTGGCCGTAGAAGCAGTTCGCGCAGTCCGGCCCCGGGATCTTGACGGAATGGGCGACCGGCAGCGAGAAACTGCGTTGCCGGAAAGCGTTGCCGGAGACGCCCGTGGTGGTCGCGGTCTGTCCGTGATGCGACAGGAACAACGAGAATATGTCGGACCTGCCGGTGGCTTTCTGCGCGATTCTGATGGCAGCCTCATTGGCCCCCGAACCGGTGATGTCGCGAAACCAGAACGCACCGATGTGATCGGGCAGTTCGGGTCGCATCAGCTCGAAGACCTCGGCCGACTTGGCCCTGGTGAAATCGGAGGACAGGTGGGCGATCCGATCAAGCTGGGCATGCAGGGCCGTGATGATCTCCGGTGCCGAGTAGCCCAGTGACACGTTGAACGTGCCGGATGCGCAGTCGATGTATCGCTCGCCCTTGACGTGCAGGTAGATACCTTCGCCGGCGTAGTCCGGCAAGCCGGTCACCGGCCTTGCGACGGTGCTTGAACTCATCATTGACCTTTCCGCGTCACGATCGCACGGACAATATCGACGGTCACCCTGCCTTCGGCGCCCTTGAGGCAACGCGATTGCAGGCTGGAGTCAGCGCTTAATGGCGCTTTATCGACGGACATTTCTCGAGCGCTCTCATCCCGTGGGCTCCACAGTGGCCGCCGACAGCGGTCAGCGTCAACCCTGAACCGGTTAAGTTCGGCTTCACACGCCGCCTGACCTGGACGGCGAGGGTGCTGTGCGCTTAATCACGGGAAGTTCGATCAGAACGAATGTCGCGGGAAGGTTTCCACATTGACGCACGGTATTTACCAGACGATTAAAACCGGAAACAACAGTGCGAACCTGCCCTCTGTTGCGGGAAGCCCCCGGAAGCACCGGCACCACCCCCGGGTCAGCGAGATCATCGAGCTTCCCTACGCCACGCGAACACGTCGCCCACCTCGCCGAAGGCGGCGCCCACGGGAACCGCAGCCTGGAGCAGATCGAAAACCATCTGGCCGAAGGCCGATTCACGCCCGGATGACTTCGCCGCCTGGTGACCCATGGGGTACCGGCATTTCCCGGTGTGCTCCCCGCCTCCGGGGGTATGCCCGAGCCATGACTGACCCGACTCTCGACCGTGTCCGTGAGACCGCCGCCGCCTACGCGGAGGCAGTTCGAGAAACCCAGCGCTTTCTTGACGGCCTCGCTGACAGCACCGATCCGTCGGCCTTGGCCGAGTACGCCAATCTGGTCCGCCGGGAGGAAAGTGCCCGGGCTGATCGGCTGGCCGCACTCACCGAAGCAGGGCTACGCGCCAGCAGCTTCGACGGGACATGACATACCTGCGGGAATGCCCCAACAGGGCCTCACGTCATGGACATGCGCCCTCAGAGCTACGCCCAGGCCCGTACGTGCGTCGAGGAACTGGCGATTCACGAGGCTGAAGCACCCGGCTACCACTGATCTCATCGCATGAAGCGGCATTGCGCGGGTACGCGCCCCGGCATGACGACACAACACGGAGATCGCCACGGCAAGCTGCCCATCGACCCCGCTGCCGAACAGGAGGAGGGCGCCCCGCTCACCCAGACCGAGACCGGCCGCCGGCCCGTCGGCGTACCGGACAGCGACATCGTCACCGAACCGGACGGCGCCGGCACGGCAGGCGGTGCCTCGGGCGGTAGCGGCGGTGGCTCCACCATGCCCGGCCACCCGGACGCCGCCCGCTGACCACCACGAAAGGAACGCCATGAGCATCAACCCCGAGGCACTCGGAGACCCGCCGGACGACGCGGACGAGTACCTGAAGAACGCGAACGCCGACGACCCGCGCTCCGACCCGCAGGCCCCGGCCCATGAACCGGGCGGCCAGCAGAGCTCCGAACAGAACTCCCAGCCGGACCCGTTGTAGACCGACCGATCCGTACGGCGGGGGCCGGCTGCAGCGGTCGATCGGCAGCACCCGGTCGGCGTCGCCGTGCGAGATGAACACCCGTGGCCTGCCGTGAGTCACGATCGGGGCGGCAAAGCCCGGCGAGAACGCCAGGACGCTGTCGAACAGGTCGCCGTTGGTCACCCCGAGCGTCAACGCGTACGAGGCCCCGTCGGAGAATCCGCCGATGCTCATCGAGTCCACCGGGTAGCCGGCGAGCACCTCGGTCAGCACGCGATCGAGGCGGCGGACGTCCGGACCGAGCCCCGATGAGACGAGATCCCAGGTGGCCGCGGCCGACTGGGGGGCCACCAGCAACAGCCGCCGGCTCTGCGCGACCGGGAGCATCAGCCGCAGCCCCTGCCGCGCCGAGCCACCCGCGCCATGCAACAGAACCACGAGCCGGTACGGGCCCGCGTCGAGCGGCTCCGGCACGTACGTCAGAGCCAGCAACCCGCCGTCGGTGTCGATGAGCGATGCCTCCCCGGTTCGGGCGGCGTGCCGCGTAGGACCGCTGACCCGGACGGCCAGCCGGCCGTGTCCGGAGTCCTCCTGGGACGAGTCGTGCGCATTCCGCGGCTCTCCGATGTTCGGCATGCGCCCTCCTGAGAGATCGGCCACCCGCTTCCCCGTACCGCGCCTGTAGGTGCCCGGCGCGCGTACCCGTCGCAATAACCGTGAAACGGGTCGCATGGCGAGCGATCGCGGGGTAGCCGTGCGCTGATCGCCCGCACCACCGAACAGTGAGGTGGCCCCATGGTCGACCATTCGCGCGTGCCGGTGCTGGAGTCGTTGCAGGAGTTCCGGCGTCGTGTGAAACGGTGTTCGGAGCACCCGGGCACAAGCAGGGCCGCGGCGCCGACCCACGGTTGACCGACATCGTCGGCACCGGCGTGTTTGCCTCCGACGTGCTGTCGCTCAACGGCCTCGACGACCGTCGTCAGTCCCAGGACGTACTGGAACAGGCTCAGGAGCTGATAGCCGACGCGGTCGGCGCTGACCACGCCTCTTTCTCGACATGCGGAGGCTTGCCGTCGGTGAAGACGGCGATGATTTCCGTCGCCGGCCCCGGTGAGAAGCTGCTGTGTCGCGCAACGCCCATAAGTCCGTCGTCGCCGCGTTGATCATCAGCGGGGTGCAGCCGGTCTGAGTGCACCCGCACTTCGACGCCGGGTGGCAGCTGGCGCACCCGCCGGAGCCCGACGACGTGCGGGCCGAGACTTACGTGAGCCCGGCGTTGATGGTTTCCATCGAAGCCTTGAACGCCTCGATCGCCTGCGTCCGGTATTGCGGCTTCTTGTCGCCCTTCACGTCCGTGGTGATGTAGTCGAACTTCACGATCACCGAAATGTTGTCGCCCATGACGGCCTGGAAGCGGAAGTTGTACTGGTACCCATGGATGCCGTTCTTGCAGGGCTTGGCCGCGCACGGCAACTCGTCGGTCACTGGATCTGCTTGATCGAGGGTGAGCAGTTCCTCCGCCGTCTCAGGCGTGTACTTCGGGGAGGGGATCGTCTGCATCTCTGCGTCTGTGTATCTGCCGTAGTCGAATCTGGCACGACCGAAGACAGGTACCTTGGTGGCAAGGTCGTAGTACTCGCCGTCCGGCTCGATACCGCACAACGGCACATTGGTCGCCCCTGCTGAGTAATGGAACGCGGGACTGTACTGGACAGCCCCGTTGCCAGGCAGCGTTACCGTCCTGTCCAGCGCTTCACAAACCGCGGCGAGTTCGGCCTCCGTGGCTCGCTGGACACTGGCTGCCGCCGGAGATGCCGAGGGCGGCGGCTCGGATGGCGGCTGCGACTTGACAGCTCCAGGCCCGGGTGACGAGTCACAGCCCGCCAGCAGAACCATGGCCACGGCACCTGTCACCACTCGTCTCATCATCGAGTTGCCTCCGTCTCGTAGCCCTGCCCGCTGGTGTCGTTGTCGCCCGGGATCGTGTCGTTGACGAACCAGGGTGCACCCGGAATGGGCACCTTCCAACCGCTGCGGTCGGTGTCCCCCGCCCAGTAAGGAGCCTGGCTCGGAGCGGAGGGCTCGTCCCAGTCCGTCATTGCGGAGTCGAGCGCGGCTCCAGCCTCCGCGTCGGTCGCCGCGTAGAACTGCACCGCCGCCTTGATCTGCTCGCCGGCGAGATAGAGGCGTCCGCAGGCGGTCCTCAGATACTCGCCGTACTCCACGACCATAGCCTTGACCTTCGGGTCGGCCATGCCTTCAGATCCGTCCGCAGTGGCCAGTGAGGCATCGGCCGCCTGGACTGCGGCAATCTTCGGGATGAGCTGTTTCTCGTAGATCGCCGCGCATTCGAAGCAGGTGTCGGCGAGTTCCAGGACGTCATCGATACGGATGTGGAAGTCCCTACTGCCGGGGATGCCCGTGGCGGTGTTTTCGGTCAGGTCGTACAGCTCCAGGTTGAAGCTGTGGAATCCGAAGATGGTGTCACGGAGGCTGTGAATGCCGTTGTTGTAGTCGTTCTCCCGAGAGAACAGGTCATCGGCCTGCTCATCGAGATGGCCCCAGAGCGCCGTTATCACCGCCTCGACATCGTGGGCGTACACGGTTTGCTTGATCTTCGGTGCGAAGTTCTGCCCCATGATGCCGATGAGTTGGACACTCGCGCCGATGGCCGCCACCGGCGGGTTCCATGCGCCGCCGATGCTGAGCGCCGTGCCCATCCCCTGGCAGGTCTGCCACACCGGGTTGAGGTCGGTGGTGATCTCCTTGGTCGCATCGAGCGCCTTGCCGGCGTCGCTGAGGATTTTCAGCGAGCCGGCCCGCATCTCCTGGATGACGGTGCCTCTGGCGCTGTAAAGGTTGTGAATGGCCGCTGCGATCCTGGCCTGGTTGTACACGGTTGGAGCGATCGAGGCGAAGAACCCGTCCTTGAATTTGGTGGCGGCCAGCCCGGTCCAGCCCGTGTACCAGCCCGCATTCTCGCCGTTCTCGCCGACTAGCTTGGCAACCTTCTGGATCAGGTCGATGTTGCTCGCGAGTGTGAAACCGGCGTCAGAGTCGAGAGCGGACTTCAGGCCCAGGGTGCTGCCGATCGCAAGGAGAGCGTGCTGTGCTCCCTCGATCGCGCGCTGGTCATGCCTGTCGAAGTGCGGCAGCTTGCCGAGAACCGCGGTGCCTTCGGCGTACGCCCAGTACTCGACGTGCTGCATGATCGAATTCATGCCGCAGGTGATCTCGCTCGGAGTGGCCACTTCAACGCCGTTGCGATCGGTGACCGTCATCGGTGGGTAGCCCATCTCCGGGCTGAAGGTGCGGCCTGGGCAGGAGGGGACGCCGCCCTGCTGGCCACCCTGCACCCACTTGATGACCTCGCACGAGCCCCAGAAGAGGTGAACCTGGCTGATCGGATCCCAGTGGTCCCAGAGGTCTGCCCCATCATATGGATGCTGGTAACGGTGGAACGCGGTCTTGAACGAACCGCTCTGCCGGACGGCGGTTGCCACCTCTTCGCGCCAGCGTTTCGTCAGGGCCTTACGGAATGCGTTCACTTCGGCTTCGAGCGCGGCGTAGAAGTTCGTGTCGTAAATGATGCCGCCCGACATGTCGATCTCCTAGGGTCGCAGTATCAGCGCAGACGGTTCGACTACGAGGGTTGAACCGTCAAAGCCACGAGTCCTACGTAGCGCTGCGGCTTGACCGATGTCCTTGGCACCTGACCACCTCCGGAGCACGAGAAGGCCAGGGCGTCCGACCACGACGAGCTGAACAAGCCGATGCGGAAGACGCACTCCCCAGCGGCGCTGCTGTGGATCCTCGAAGTGGTACACGCCGATGACGGGCCGCAGGTTCAGCGCTCGCTCATGTTGCGCACGAAGTCGGCACTGACGACGTGGGTCGCGAGGTCGGGGGTGGCGGACGGATACGCCCGCCACCCCCGGCGCAGTATCGGAACGATTGTCACCTGGATGGTTGAGCGCCGGCAGGGGCGTTCGGCGAGCCGTCGGGCGAATTCTTCTTGCACGGCTGCGTTGTACGGGTCTACAGCGAGTGCCCGCCGGAGCCAGCTGATGGCTTCGGCCGGTTCAGTCTGATCTGCTGGATAACCGCAGGCGTCGAAGGCATCGCGGCGATGC
This sequence comes from Actinoplanes sp. NPDC023801, assembly GCF_040639655.1. NCBI lineage: Bacteria > Bacillati > Actinomycetota > Actinomycetes > Micromonosporales > Micromonosporaceae > Actinoplanes > Actinoplanes sp. NPDC023801. The sequence goes on from NZ_JBFAAI010000003.1 coordinate 377,442, forward strand.
TTCTCGCGGCTCGGTGCGATCCATGGCCAGGACTGACCTGCAGCGAGGTCCCGGGCGATAGAGGCTGAGCAACTTTCGGTACGACGAAGCCGCACGGGTTCGCCGTACACGGTGATTTGGCAGTCACCGAGCAAGTCGAGACGGCCGGGCCGGGATGGGCCTCCACGGTGGTGGGACATTGCCGTGACATGAGTCCTCGGGGAAGGTGCTGGGGGAGCTTTCCGGCGATGCAGCAGAGCGAGGCGGAGTAGGTCCGCGGCAGTTCGACTATCGAGCACACAGCCGCCGAGGCGCGGTGATGCCCGTACCGGTAACGGAGCCGTCCGTCGTGACGTGCCTCCGTTCCTGTGTCGTCGATGACGAGCACGGTGGCCCCTGGCGGTGCGGTGTGGCTCGGCGTGTCGGCGTCGAGATCGCTGTCCGAGGTGGCCGGCAAGAGGATGATGCCGATGTCGGCGAGATTCGCATCGTCAACGCCGGGCAGGATGGACTTACGGCGCTGGATTGCCAGGCCTGCTGTGGTCGGTGCGGCGGTGTGCCCGAGTGCGGTGGTCAGGGCGAGGCCGCATGCTGCGGCTTCCGCTCCAGGGCCGTATAGCCGGAGTACGCCCGAAGGGAGGTGCTCGGGCATTTCAGCGTCAGCAGGCTTTGGCTGGCTCGCTTGCGCGCTGACGATGGCATGCGTGGCTGGCGGTAGTGAGGCGAGGTCCGGGTCGCTGTGGTGCGTGGCGATCCGCATAGGATCGGGGTGATAGCTCCGACGTCGGTGCAGCCATATCGCGGTCGTCAACGCGGGCCGACCAGGCCACCGATGTCGACCCCACTTCGCAGTCCTGCCCCCGGAGCACGGAATGCCCGCCCATCCTGCGGGGTACGACGCCAGCCCACAACATCCTCGCCGTCATTCATCCGGCGGCGCGGAAAGCAAAATGGCATCCAATTCGCCTGGTGCGCCTTACCATCGCCGACGAAAATACACGTCGTGATAGACGGGTTCGAGCACGACACCTCGAGGCGGTTCGAGGACTCGGAGAGCCGCCCGGTGTACAAGAGTGAGTGGCACGACGACTCGACCCTCCAGGGCAACTTCGGCCACGACATCCTCCCCACTCCGGATCGAGGTCCCTAGATGGAGCAAGATCATGGTGACGCTGATTCCAGCGTGGAAAGGCTCCGCGCCCGGATCGGCCACGCCAACCTGCAGATCGCGGAAGAGACAGCCTTTTTGTACGACTCTCTCGAGCGGCTGGGTGCCGCGCTCGACGAGATCACCGTCGCAACGCAGGGGACGAGCTCTTCGGAACTTGTCGACGGGCTGCGGTCAGCGCGTTTCGCCATGGAACCCGCCACCGGTCTGCTCAGCCAGCTAACCCACGCCCATCAGGTTGTCGATCAGTACCTGCAGCGGCTCGGGCTGGGCGACAAGGGTCCGCGACTCAATCAATGGCGGGATTCCACCTCACAGGTGGGATCGCCGCCGCACGAGGCACCGACAGCCGGCCGTATCGACTTGGGCCCGGAAATTCCCGCAGGACCGACCGAAGTACGCGAAGCGGCGGTCATCAACGAAAGCGAGCGCCGAGTGGTCTCAGAGCCCCTGCCGCCGCCGAGCTGGGACACCCAGGCACCGCTGCGATGGATCCTCCCGGAATTGGGCGTCATCCAGGAACGAATCAAGGTCTTGTCGGACGACTCCCAATCCGCGAACCACGCTGACGCCACGCGGGACGTTTTCGACGCACTGCGGATCGGGATCCGCGGCCTTCTGTCGACACGACCGCTGCTGAGCGCTGCACTCACTGATTCCTTCCATCGAGAATCGGAAGAGCGCTTGACGGCAGTCGGCGAAGTTATCGACGCGGCAGTGCGCTCACAAGGGTTGTCCTGGCCGCCACCACATGATGGCGCGCCGCCATCCGTAATTCCTGACCTTCTTTTCCTCTACCGGTGCGCGTCCGATTGGGCCTCCAACGCCGAGCGCCCAGCGCCGCACCTCCTCCTCGAGAGGATGCTCAAGGTGGAGGAGCAGAGCGCGACCTTCCTCGCGAACTGGCAAGCGGACATCAGTCAGAGGGCCGCCCGCGCCTTGGCTGCCAGCAGCGATGAATCACCGCGGTCAAAGATCGGTAATCTACTGAGCGCCGCCGCGCTGGCAATCTCGCTCATCCAAGGACCAGGTGCGATCCACGACCTGCCCGATGACATCCGGGAGCTGGGTGTCGATGTCGCCGCATTTGTCACCGCCGTCGTAACGGGGCTCTGGAACATCCTTGAGGAGATCTGGTCGGTACTTATTCCGTTTATCTCTTGATGAGCGCCATCGCGGGAATATTGGTGCAGTTCCATCAAAGTCGCGTAGGCGCACTCAATTCGACAAAGCGCACTTCGAAGCGAAGGATAATCCGTTTCCGCCGGTGCGCCTAACGACCTATCCGGGTACCCCGTCGCCCGGCGGGTTCAAGAGGTCCGGCCGGGTCCAGCCGTCCAGGTCGTAATCCGACAAGCAGGCGTCGACCAGGTCCAGCATGCCGCGGCCGATGGTGCCCGCCGCGCCCTTGCGCAGCACCTGGATGCGGTTCTCCTCCGGGTTGCCGGCGTGGCTGCGTTCGTACAGCTCGTGCCGGCCGGCGAACTCGCTGCCGACGGCGTCCCACAGCAGTTTCATCACCTTGGACCGGTCGGCGGCGGAGTATCCGTTGGAGCCGCGCAGGTAGCGGTCCAGGTACGGCCGGATCTCCGGGTTGCGCAGGTCTTCGACGCCGGAGTTGAGGTAGATCAGGCCACTGCCGACGGTGTGCTGGACCAGCTCCTTGACCTTGCCGTACGCGATAGGCGCCAGCACCCGGTACGTGAGCGCGTACTCCTCGGCGGGTTGCACGAACCCGTCGCCCCACGGGCCGCTGGATTCGATCATCGCGTCGGACAGCGCCCACAGCAGGTGCCGCCAGGTCATCACCTCGCCGATGTTGGCCTGCACCGACCGGAAGTCGCCGGTGCCGTTGATCTCGACAGCCCGCATCATCAGGCCGCAGATGAAGTCGAGCTTCACCGCGAGCCGGGTCATCGCGTGCAGAGTGAAGCGGGGTAGGAAGCCGGAACGGTGGAAGAACGTGTTGGCTCGCTCCACATCGCCGTAGACCAGGACGTGGTCCCACGGGATGAGCGCCCGGTCGAAGACGATGACGGCGTCGTTCTCGTCCATCCGGCTCGACAACGGATAGTCGAACGGGCTGCCGGTCCGGGCTGCGGTCTGCTCGTAGGAGGTCCGGCAGAACAGTTTCACGCCGGGTACGTCCATCGGGGCGAAGAAGACCACCCCGAACCGGCGGTCCCGGACCGGCATGCCGTGGTGGGCGATGAAGTTGTAGTGGGTCAGCGCCGACCCCGTCGCCACCACCTTGGCGCCGCTGACCACCAGACCCGCGTCGGTCTCCCGCTCGACGTGCACATAAACGTCGGCGACCTCGTCCGGCGGCCGGTTGCGGTCCACCGGCGGGTGCACCATCGCGTGGTTGACGTGCAGGACCTGCTCCTGGGCGCGGCGGTACCAGGCGCGGGCGTTGCCGTCGAACGGCGCGTAGAAGTCCGGGTCGGCACCGAGCGTGGCCAGGAACGAGGCCTTGTAGTCCGGTGACCGGCCCAGCCACCCGTAGCAGTGCCGCTGCCACGCGGCGATCGCGTCGCGGCAGCCGCGCAGGTCGTCGCGGGAGAGCGGGGCGCGGAAGAACCGGTGGGTGAAGCCGCCCGAGCCGGTGTCGGTGGCGGTGGTGAGCACGTCGCGCTCGGCCGGGTCCCACAGCGCGTCGTACAGCCTGGCGATCATCCGGGCGTTGTTGCGGAACGCGAGATGGGTGGTGACGTCGCGAACCCGCTCGCCGTAGATCCAGATCTCGCGGCCGTCCCGGATGCTCTCCAGGTACTCAGCGCCGGTGAACGGCGTGCGCTGGGACAACTGCGTGGTCATGGCTGCTCCGATTCCTTCCGCGAGTCACGTACCAGGGCGGCCAGCCGGCGCACCCCCTCCTCGATCTGCCCGGGGTCCAGGGCGCTGCACGACAGGCGCAGCTCGTGGCGCGGGCCGCCGTCCGGGTAGAAGTAGCTCATCGGGGTCCACAGCACGCCGTAGCGGGTGGCCGATTCGGCGAGCTTCGCGTCGTCGGCGACGAACGGCACGCGCAGCACGACGAAGAACCCGGCGGCCGGACGCGTCCAGGACACCCCGCTGCCGGGCGGGAAAGACCTGTTCAGCGCGTCGAGCAGGACCTCGAGGTTGCGGCGGTAGTGGGCGATCCGCTCCCGGTTCGCCTCGCGAAGCCGGCCGCCGCCGCGCAGCAGCAGGCCGCCGACGACGGCCTGTGACACCGCGGAGGTGTTGACGGTGATCATGCTGCGGATCAGCGCGATCTCGTCGGCGAGCAAGCCGCGGCGCCCGTCGGCGGTGCGGACGCGCTGGTCGGCGACCACATAGCCGACCCGGGCGCCGGGAAAGCAGGTTTTGGCGTACGTGCCCAAGTGCACCACGTGCCGTCCGGGGTCGAGCGCCTTGAGGGCCGGCACCCGCTCCTGCGGGCCGGCGAGGAAGCCGTACGGATCGTCCTCGATCAGCAGCAGGCGCCGCGACGCCGCGACGGCGAGCAACTCGTGCCGCTGGGCCAGCGTCAGCGTGTGGCCGGACGGGTTGGAGAAGGTCGGCACCAGGTAGAGGGCGACCGGGCGCCGGCCGGTGGCGGCCACCCGATCGGCGACCGCGGCGACGTCGGCGGCGGCGAGACCGTCGGGGCGTTCGGGCACAGCGGCCACCTCGACGCCGAGGAGCTTGGCAGCGCCGAGCATCCCGATGTAGCACGGCGAGGTGACGAGGAGGACGTCGCCGGGGCCGGTGCACAGCGCCCGGGTGACCGCGACCATGCCCTCCTGCGCACCGGCGAGCACCACCACCGACGCCGGGTCCACCCGGATGTCGTGGTCGAGCTCCAGATTGCGGGCGACCAGCTCGTTGATGTGCCCGGCGGTGCGGCCGTACTGGAACAGCCGCCTGGTGATCTCCGCCTCGGGAAGCCCCTGTTCGACGCTCAGGTACCGCCGGTACTCGTCGATCAGTCCACCCAGCTCGGCTGGTTCGAAGAAGCCGTCGTACGGGCGACCGGCGGCCAGCGAGATCGCCTCCGGATGGCGCGAGGCGATCTCGTTGAGCAGCGCGGCCGAACTGAGCACCGGATCGGCCAGGGCGGCGAACAGCCGGTCCGGCCCCAGGTCGACGTCGGTCTCCACCGTCATCTGCGGTCGGCGGCCGAAGTGAGCAACTCCTGCTCGACGGCCTCGTACAGGGCCCGGATGTTGCCGCTGCCGAACGTGCGGGCGGCCCGCCGCTCGATCAGCTCGAAGAACAGGGTCCCGGCCGGGTGCACGGACTTGGTGAAGATCTGCAGCAGGTGCCCCCAGTGGTCGCGGTCGACCAGCACGTCGAGCTCCTGCAGCCGGTGCACCTCGGCGGCGAACTCGGGCAGCCGCCCGGACAGCGCCGCGTAGTAGTGCCGGGGCGCGTCGAGGAACCGTACCGATCGCTCGCGCAGCGCCCGTACGGCGTCGCCGATGTCGTCGGTGAGGAACGCCAGGTGCTGCACGCCCGCTCCGCCGTGCCCGGCGAGGAACGCGTCGATCTGGCCCGGCTTCGCGCTGGTGTCCGGCTCGATGAGGGTGAAGGTGACCTCCCCGGTGTCGTTCTGCACGACCTCGGAGTTCATCGCCTGCTCGCCGACCTCGATGCGCTCGGTGAAGATCGAGTGCAGGCCGAACACCGTACGGTAGAAGTCCACCGTCTGTTTCAACGTCCCGGCCGGCAGGCAGATCGCGGCGTGGTCAACCAGCTGGAGCAAGGCGCCGGAGTTCGTCGGGGCCGCACCGCCCGAGACGAACGTGTGCAGCAGGTCCCCGGTGCCACGGACCGTCGCCGTCGTGGTGACGCCGCCGCCGGTCGCCGGCCGGCGGGCCGGCTCCCGCACCGGTGACGCACCACGGGCGAGCGCGGCCGCGTACGCCCGGCCGGCGTCGTCGACGCTGAACGCGATGTCAGCGACGCCGTCGCCGTGCCGATCGACGTACTCGGCGATCTCTCCGGTGACTGTCGTGGGGCTGCTGACCACGAGGCGTATCCCGCCCTGGCGCAGCAGCACGCAGCGCCGGTCCGGCGCCGAGCCGATCATCGGCTCCGTGGTGAAGCCCATGCCGTCGGCGAAGTAGTCGATCGCCGCGTCGGGGTCGGCGGTGGCGAGTTCGACGTGGGCTATACCTCGGACCTGCGCCCCCGTGCCGGTCATCGGCCGGCCTCCCGGCGGATCAGCAGAATCCCGTCCCGCACGGAGAGCATCACGCAGCTCAGGTCGGGCCGCGACACCACGAGGTCGTTGAGTTCGCGTACGCCGCGGGTGCTGTCGCGCTCGTCGGCCGGGTCGAGCACGGCGCCGTCCCACAGGACGTTGTCGACCGCCAGCACGCCCCCGTCGGCGAGCAGCTCCAGCAACGGGTCGAGATAGGCGGGGAAGTTCGCCTGATCGGCGTCCAGCAGAATGAACTCGTACGGCCCGGACAGACGCGAAATCGTGTCGAGCGCGGATCCCTCGTGCACGGTGATGCGCTCACTGAATTTGCTTGCGGCAATGTGCCGGCGCGCGATCTCGACGTGCTTCGGGTCCTTCTCGCATGTGTCGATGTGCCCGTCCGCGGGTAGTGCGGCGGCCATCGAGAGCGCTGAGTAGCCGGTGAACGTACCGATCTCCAGCACTCGCCGGGGCTTGTGGGAGAGCAGGAAGAACTGCAGGAAGCGGGCTTCGACCGGGCCCACCATCATGACCGGGCGCTCGCACGCCTCACGTGTCTCCGCGGCCAGGTCCAGCAGGTGGTCCGCATCGGGAGTGGTGTGTGCGGCCACGTATTCCTCGACGCCTGGGATCGTGATCGGAATTCTATTTCCCATGCTGTCATTCAAAGTCACGGGCAATCGCCGGCACCGGCAATCTTTCAACGCCTGAACACATCTGTCCGGCGACCCCCGGAAGGCGTTCGTACACATGAGACGATGGGGCGGTGTCTATGATTCCCGCACCGCGCGCGGGCCGGTTCACGACCGCCGCCCGCGCCGCCCGGATCACCGCCGTGACCGCCGGCCACGTCGTGCGCTCAGCGCCGGCGCTCGGCGTCGCCGCCGTACGCGGACCGGCCGCGGTCCGCGCCGCGGCGGTCGCCGGGCTCCAGGATCTGACCATCGCCCTCGGGCCGAGCTTCATCAAGGCCGCCCAGTTGCTGAGCACCCGGCGCGACGTGCTGCCCGGGCCGGTCTGCGAGGCGCTCGGCGAGCTGACCGACCGGGTGCCGCCGATGCCGGCCGCCGCGGCGCGGGCCGCCGTCGATTCGGCCTACCGGGGCCGCCCCTGGCCGTTCGCCGCGATCGACGAGACGGCCGTGGCCAGCGGAAGCATCGCGTGCGTGTATCGGGCGACGCTACTGGACGGGCGTGAGGTCGCGGTGAAGGTCCGCCGGCCGGGCATCGGCGGGCTGATGGCCACCGACTTCCGGCTGCTGCGCATGGGCGCCGCGCTGATGCAGCGGCTGCCCGGCTTCCGCCGGTTGCCCGCCACCCGCATCGTCGATCAGCTCGCCGACGCGGTGCTCGGCCAGCTCGACTTCGTGGCCGAGGCGGGGGCGCTGGCGCTGATGCGGCGCAACTTCGCCGGGCAGGGGCATCTGCGGCTGCCCGAGCCGCTGGAGGACGCCTCGGCCGACGGGGTGCTGGTCATGGAGTTCCTGCCCGGGCTGCGGCGGATGCGGCGTGAGGACCTGCCGCCGGAGACCGCGGTGCTGGCGGTACGCCGGATCCTGCGCTGTGCGTACCAGATGTTGTTCCTCGACGGCCTGGTGCACTGCGACATGCACCCGGGCAACCTGTATCTGAGCGCCGACGGTGGCATCGTCCTGCTGGACATGGGATTCGTGGTGGTGCTGAGCCCGAAGGTCCGGCGGCTGTTCGCCGAGTTCTTCCTCAACATGGCCCGCGGCAACGGCGAGTACTGCGCCGACATCATCGTGCGCAGCGCGGAGGACACGGCCGGCGCCGATCTGGACGCTTTCCGCGCCGATATCGTCGAGCTGATCGCCGGTAGCACCGAGCGCACCGCCGGGGAATTCGAACTGGGCCCGTTCGCGGCCAGCCTGTTCGACCTGCAGCGCCGGCACGGGGTGTCGGCGGCGCCGGAGTTCGTCTTCCCGCTGCTGTCTCTGCTCGTACTGGAAGGCATGATCAACGAGTACGACGCGGACGTCGACTTCCAGGCCGAGGCAAAGCCGATGCTGATCAAGGCGCTACTGACCGGGGTGCCCCGGGAGGCGGCAAAGCCGCGGGAGGCGCGGGCGGGCTGAGTGGGTCAGGCCGGGGTGGCGGTCAGCATCAGCAGGCCGCCGGAGACCCGGGCGGCCGAGCGGACCCGCAGCGCCGCCCGGGTCAGCATGGCGCGCATCTCGGGTTCGTCGCGGTGCTGCGGCAGGTCACCGAGGACCGCGGCCGCCCGGCGCAGCCATCGCGGCGGCGGGGTGTGCTCGGCGAGCACCAGCAACCCGCCGGGGGTCAGCACCCGGGCGATCTCGGCGAGTCCGGCGGCCTGGTCGCGCCAGTGTCCGAACGCGGTGGTGCTCAGCACCAGGTCGACGCTGCCGGACGGGCACGGCAGCTGCTCGGCGGCGGCCACGGCGAAAGAGGCCCGGGGCAGCTTCGCACGGGCCACCCGCAGCATTGCGGCGGCCGGATCCACACCGATCAGCTCGGCGTCGGGCCAGCGGCGCGCCGCGGCGGCGAGCAGGCGCCCGGTGCCGCAGCCGACGTCGAGGACCCGGACGGGGCGGCGGTCGGCGGCGGCGAGCACGTCGGCGTCGGCCCGCCGGCACGAGATCTGTCCCCAGTGCCGGTCGTAACGGTCCGCGATGCGGTTGAAGTTCTCGACGGAGTGACTGTCCGGCACGGTGTCGTCCTTCCGTAGGCATGGGCATGCCCGCCCGGGCGGCCGTCCCGGGCGGACATGACAGGGATGTATCAGGCCTTGACCGTGCTCGCGGTGCGCGCGAACTCGGCCGCCTGGGCCTGAACGGTGCTGAGCTCCTCGCGGCGCGAGGCGTAGTCGCCGGTCACGTACTGGCCGACGATCTTGCGGGTGGCGAGCATGTGCATGACCGGCTCGCCGTCCAGCGCGTCCACGTCGTACATGGCGACGCGGTCGCCCGGCGCCATCTCACCGATCGCGCCGATCGGCGGCAGCGCGCCGAAGACGCCGGAGATGTTGACCGGGTCCCGGTTGACCAGGGTCTTCCCCTGGTCGAGCAGCTCCAGCTGGAAGAACACGTCGAAGTAGCCCTTGAACCGGCTCTCGAAGCTGTCCGGCGCGATCAGGGCCTCCTCACCCATGCTCTGCATCCGCGGGTTGAGAGTGAACAGGAACTCACCGAGCTGCTCACTGCGGCCCCGCAGGTTCATCTGCAGGATCTCGACCACGATCTTGGTCGGGTCCTGCACGGCGGGGAAGCTGCGGTTGACCACGAACCAGCCGTCGGCCTCGATGGTTTCCGTTCCGCCGGCGATCTCGATGACGGCGTCGGTCCACAGCCGCAGGTAGTCGGTGCCTCCGGGCGGGAAGTAGTTGACGGTCACTTCGTCCTCCTTACGGACGTCCGTAGCGATAACTACTTCAGCATCGTATAGCGACCCGTGCCGCAGTCAACGAAATCTGTCAATCCCAAAGTGATGACCTGGACGTGTCGGACTCACCTGCTTGGCGCCGAATTCGCCGGAGTGGGCAGGTAACCGAGCATCCGCCTGAACTGCGAGGCTATGCATCATCACGCGCTCGAATGCATTCTCAGGAATCTCTCAGGAAAGGCCCGCGGAGGGCCCGGCACCAGGCACGCGAGGAGCCGGAGAAGGGCGTGCGCGGCCGCTTCGTCGGCCGACGATCCCGGCTCGGTGCTCGGACAACGCCTTTTCGCCCGTTCCGTCAGCCTGCCGACGGAAAGCCGTCAGCGGGGGTCGGCGCGTTAACGGTGACTGATACAGGACCGAGTCGGACCGCCTTGCGCACCCGGATTGACACTCTCCGCTACCGATGTAACTCTCGGAGCGCCGAGACATCGACGGTAGCCACACCAGCCGCAGGAGGGGTTCAGCCGTGGAAGGTGAAGCGTGATTTTGACCCAGCGCCAGAACGACAACCGGATCGTCTCTGAGACTGACGTGAAACTAGTCCGCTGGCCGGCCGACGAGCACCGCCGCGAACACTACAAAAAACTGGGGATACCGGTACTCCTCGTCGTCGAAGCGGGATGCCAGCCCCCGATCTGCGCGGACGCGCGAGAGGACTGGATCCGGGCGCCAGTGAGCCACGCCGACCTGAACGCCCGGATGGCCACCCTGCGGGCGAAGGCCTGGGCCGGCCGCCTTCCGGAGATCGACCCGGTCGGCGTGATCCGCTACAACGGCCGCTCCTGCGCCGTCTCGCCGACCGAGGCCGATCTGCTGCACTGCCTGGTCCGCGATTTCGGCGAGGTCGTCCCCCGGTCCAGGCTGCTGGAATGCCTGCCGGAGCGGCCCGCCCGCTGCCAGCGCAACGCACTGGACCTGCACATCATGCGGATCAGGCGGCGCATCGGCGCCATCGGACTGGTCATCCGCACCGTCTGGGGCCAGGGGTACCTGCTGGAGATCTCCCGCTGACGCACGGTACCGGCGAAATCGTTCTGCACACCGACAGAAAGCTATAACGAAATCGACCTTTCTGCTTGCATGGATTCCGGTAGCCATCGTGCCGGCGCCGACGAGCAAGGAGGGAAGATGTTCGAGCGGTTCACCGACCGGGCCAGGAAGGCGTTCGTCCACGCGCAATCACAGGCCCGGCTGTGCAGCAACGACTTCGTCGGTACCGGTCACGTGACCCTGGGCCTCCTGCACGACGAAGACTGCCTGGCCGCGCAGGTTCTGCGCCACCTCGACGTCCCGCTGGACGACGTCCGGCAACGCGTCGAGACACAACTGCGACGGGAAGCGCAGAGCGGCGACGGGCACATCCCGTTCACTCCCCGCACCAAGGAGGTCCTGGAGCTGGCGCTGAGTGAGGCGCTCGCGATGAACCACACGTACATCGGCACCGAGCACATCCTGCTCGGTCTGGTCCGTGAGGGATCCGGCGAGGCCGCCAGGCTGCTCGTCGACGCGGGCGCCACCCTCGAGCGGGTGCGCACCGAGGTGGTGCGCCGCGCCGACCAGCCGGTGGTGGAGGTCGCGCCGCCGTCCCGGATCACCGAGGAACCGGCGTACAACAAGTCCATCCTGCTCGAACAGTTCGGCCGGGACCTGACCCAGGCCGCCCGGGCCAGGCAGCTGGACCCGGTCATCGGCCGTGATCAGGAGATCCACCGGACCATGCGGGTGCTGTGCCGGCGTACCAAGAACAACCCGGTCCTGATCGGCGAGCCGGGCGTCGGCAAGACCGCGGTCGTCGAAGGGCTGGCACAGCGTCTCGCGTCCGGCCAGGTCCCGGCCCGGCTCAAGGGCAAGGCCCTGTACGCGCTGGACCTCGGCGCCCTGGTGGCCGGCTCCCGGTACCGGGGTGACTTCGAGGAACGTCTCAAGAAGGTGCTCAAGGAGATCCGCACCCGCGGCGACGTGATCGTATTCATCGACGAGATTCACATGCTCGTGGGTGCGGGCGCCGGCGAGGGCGCGATGGACGCGGCGAACCTGCTCAAGCCCATGCTGGCGCGCGGCGAGCTGCAAACCATCGGCGCGACCACGCTGGAGGAGTACCGCCTGCACCTGGAGCGCAAGGACGCCGCACTGGAACGGCGTTTCCAGCCCATCCAGGTCGGCGAGCCGTCGCTCGAGAACACCATCGAGATCCTCAAGGGCCTGCGCGACCGGTACGAACTCCACCACCGGATCAGCATCACCGACGCTGCCCTGGTCGCCGCCGCGACACTGTCCGACCGCTACATCTCCGACCGGTTCCTGCCGGACAAGGCCATCGACCTGATCGACGAGGCGGCCGCGGAGCTGAACCTGGCACGCATGTCGCGCGGACCGGCCCGCGCGGGTCTGGACGAGAAGATCGAACGGATCCGCCGGGAGAAGGAGGCCGCCGTCGCGGCCCAGGACTTCGAGCAGGCCGCCCGGCTGCGCGACCGGGAACGCCGGCTGGCCAGCCAGGGCTGGGCCGCCGAGCCGGCCACCGGCGGTGACCGCATCGACGAGGAGGAGGTCGCCGAGATCCTGGCCGAGCAGTCCGGGATCCCGGTGTACAAGCTGACCGAGGAGGAGACGACCCGCCTGCTGCGCATGGAGGATGAGCTGCACAAACGGATCATCGGCCAGCACGACGCGATCCAGGCGGTCGCCAAGGCGATCCGGCGTACCCGGGCCGGTTTGAAGGACCCGAAGCGCCCGTCCGGCTCGTTCATCTTCGCCGGCCCGTCCGGTGTCGGTAAGACCGAGTTGTCCAAGGCGCTCGCGGAGTTCCTGTTCGGCTCCGAGGACGCGCTGATCCAGCTGGACATGTCCGAGTTCCACGACCGGTACACGGTGTCCCGCCTGGTCGGTGCGCCTCCCGGCTACGTGGGTTACGACGAGGGCGGCCAGCTGACCGAGAAGGTGCGCCGCAAGCCGTTCAGCGTGGTTCTGTTCGACGAGATCGAGAAGGCCCACCCGGACGTCTTCAACACGCTCCTGCAGATCCTCGAGGACGGCCGCCTCACCGACGGCCAGGGCCGCATCGTCGACTTCAAGAACACCGTCATCATCCTCACCACCAACCTCGGCACCCGCGACATCGCCAAGGCCGTGTCGCTCGGGTTCCAGGCCGTCGAGGACGACGAGTCGTCCTACGAGCGGATGAAGCGGAAGGTCGGCGACGAGCTGCGGCAGCACTTCCGGCCGGAGTTCCTCAACCGCATCGACGACACCATCGTCTTCCACCAGCTCACCAGCGCCGAGACGCTGCACATCACCGACCTGATGATCGAGGGGGTCCGCCGCCGGATGGCCGAGCGCGGGATGTCGCTGCGGCTGACCGCCGCGGCCCAGCGGCTGCTGGCCGAGCGCGGCTTCGACCCGATCCTCGGCGCCCGGCCGCTGCGCCGGACCGTGCAACGCGAGATCGAGGACCCGCTGTCCGAGCAGATCCTGTTCGGCGTGATCGCGCCCGGCGAGGAGGTCGTCGTCGACGTGGCGCCGGGACCGGACAGCCGGACCGCGGCCCGGTTCGTTTTCCAGGGTGCGGCCACCGCGCCGGACCGCGGCGAGCCGGTGGACGTGCGGCACCGTGGCGGATCCGACGACGGCAAGGACATGGACGGCGATGACTGAACAGATCGTGATGTGGCCGGACGGCGCAAAGCAGGACTACGTCACGGCGCGGCGTGAGCTGCTGCGAGCCGAGCAGGAGCTGCGTGACGCGATCGAACGGGTCGCGGCGTTGCGCCGGGCTCTGCCCGAGGGCGCTGATCTCGACGATGTCGTACTCACCGAGGTGGTGGCCGGCACGGTTCGGGGGACGCCTCTGTCCGCGCTGTTCGGCGCGCACGACAGTCTGATCGTGTACCACCTGATGCACACTCCGGACGAGGGTTTCTGCCCCATGTGCTCGATGTGGCTGGACGGCCTGAACGGCGTCGCGGCACACGTCGAGGAGAACGCCGGGCTGGCCGTCGTCTGCCCGGCACCGATCGACGAGATCACCCGGTGGGCGGGCGAACGCGGCTGGCACCGGCTGCGGCTGCTGTCCTGCGCCGGGACGGCGTTCACCGCGGCCATGAACATCGACGGGCCGGAGGGCACGGTCCCGGCCATGTCGGTGCTGACCCGCAACGGACCGGCCGTACGCCACTTCTGGACCGGACACGCGATCTTCCCGGACGGCTCCGGCCGCGGCATGGATCTGCTCAGCCCGGTCTGGCAGCTGCTCGACCTGCTGCCGCAGGGGCGCCGTGACTGGTTCCCGGCCAACCGTCCGGCGGCCGGAGGCGACTGCTGCCACTGATCCGAAAGAGGACACCGCCATGACCGCGTCCCGACAGTCGATGTGGGTCGTGCCCTCGCCCGCGCGCCAGGCACGCCATCCCGCACCGGCCGAACCGTTCACCGACATCACCGAGGCCGAGCAGTTCCTGCGCCAGTTCCACACCGAGCAGTCCCCCGCCCAACCGCTGCAACAACGGCTGCTGGAGATCCGGGCCGAGATCCGCGCCACCGGGACCTACCGGCACACACCGGCGGAGCTGGCGTTCGGGGCGCGGGTCGCGTGGCGCAACAGCGCCGCCTGCATCGGCCGTCTGTACTGGGCCGGGCTGAAGGTGGTCGACGCCCGGGAGGTGGAGGACCCGCAGGAGGTGGCCGAGCGCTGCGTGCAGCATCTGCGAGCCGCCACCAACCGCGGCCGGATCCGGCCGATGATCACCGTCTTCGCTCCGGACCGGCCGGGCCGGCCCGGTCCGCGCATCCGCAACGACCAGCTGATCCGGTACGCCGGTCACCGGCTCGACGACGGCAGTGTGCTCGGCGACCCGCAGAACGTGACGCTCACCGAGGCCGCCGTCGCCGCCGGGTGGCGCCCGCCGGCGCGGCGCGGCCCGTTCGACGTGCTCCCGCTGCTGGTCCACGGGCGCGGCGGGGACAGCGTCACCGAACTGCCGGCTGACGCCGTGCTGGAGGTCGCGTTGCGCCATCCGGAACTGCCCGCGCTCGCCGGACTGGGCCTGCGCTGGCACGCGCTCCCGGTGATCAGCAACATGCGGCTTCGGATCGGCGGTGTCGAGTACCCGGCCGCCCCGTTCAACGGCTGGTACATGGGCACCGAGATCGGCGCCCGCAACCTGGCCGACCGTGACCGCTACGACATGCTGCCGACGGTGGGCCGGCTGCTCGGCCTGGACACCGCCGACGAGTCGACGCTGTGGCGCGACCGGGCGCTGGTGGAGCTGAACCGGGCGGTGCTGCACTCGTTCAAGTCCGCCGGCGTGACCATCACCGACCACCACACCGAATCGCGGCGCTTCCTCATGCACCTGGCCCGTGAGGAAGGGGCCGGGCGCAGTTGCCCGGCCGACTGGAGCTGGATCGTTCCGCCGATGTCCGGTGCATTGACGCCGGTCTTCCACCGCTATTACGAGACCACCGTCGAAGGCCCGCAATTTCTCCCGGCGCAGGGTCCCGCCCGATGCCCCTTCACACCTCTTCGGGACGCGTCCGGCCAGGCCGGCGTGGCTCCGGCGGTTGACCTGTCGGCACATCGTGAGATGCGCCGTCATGGGTCGAAAGATGGCTGACAGAAACCATCCGAAATCGCGCCCAAGGCCGTAACTTCTCCCTTATCCGATACGCCGTCGGCCGCATTTTCCAGCCGGGGAGAATCACATGAGCCTTCCGCAGAAATTCGATGTCGTCGTCGTCGGCAATGGCGTCATAGGCCTGTCGATCGCCTACCAGCTCGCGAAGCGGGCGCCCGACCAGAGCATCGTGGTCGTCGGCCCGCAGGCCCGCGAGGGCGCGGCGTCGATGGCCGCGGGCGCGATGCTGAACACGTTCGGCGAGATCACCAAGTACACGCTGCTGTCGCCGGCCGGCCAGGCCAAGTTCCAGCTGTGCCGCGACGCCCTGGACGCCTGGCCGCAGTGGCTGGCCGAGGTCAAGGAGGACTCCGGCCACGAGCGGGTCGACGCCTCGCTCAGCTCAGGCACCACGGTGCTGCTGAACGCCAAGTCCGGGCACCTCGACGACGAGAACTACGCCGCGCTGCTGGCTGCCCTGGACAAGTTCGGTGAACCGCACGAGCAGATCAGCGCCGAGGACGTGCCCGGCCTGGACCCGCTGGCCGAGGCCCGCCCGCTGCGGGCGACGCACCTGCCGCGCGAGGGCGCGATCGACTCGCGGCCCGTGGTGGCGGCACTGGCCGCGGCCGCGCAACGCTTCGGCGTGCGGCTGATCGACGCCGAGGTGCAGCGGGTGGAGACCGGCGACGGGCAGGTCACCGGGGTACGCCTGGCCGACGGCACCGCCGTGGCCGGCGGTACCGTGCTGCTGGCCGCCGGCGCGTACACCGGCCGGCTGCTCGACTGCCTCCCGCCCGGCAGCGTGCCCGCGATGTTCGCCGGCAAGGGCATCGCGGTGCAGACCGTGCGGCGTGCCGGCCCGGGCTTCCAGCACGTGGTGCGCACCCCGAACCGCTCCGGTTCGTGCGGCCTGCACCTGATCCCGCTCGGCGACGGCGTCGAGTACCTGGGCGCGACCAACCTGCTGTTCGACGACCCGGCGACGGTCCCGGACATCGGGATGAGCGAGTTCCTCGTCCAGGTGGCCCGCGAGCAGCTCGACCACAAGATCTTCTTCTCGGACGTGAAACAGTGGCTCGTCGGCAACCGGCCGGTCGCGCTCGACGGTTTCCCGCTGATCGGGCGTACCTCGGTCGACGGGTTGCTGGTCACCACCGGGACGTACCGTGACGGGTTCCACTGCTCGCCGATCGTGGCGAAGCTGGTCGTCGACGACCTGCTCGGCGCGGGTTCGCTGGCCGAGGCGCTGCCGCACTTCACCCCGGAGCGCGCGCCGATCGAGTCGATGAGCGCGGAGCAGGCGGTCGCCGAGTTCGCCTTCCACGGCGTCTCGGCCTCCATCGAGGCCGGTCTGCGCCTGCCGTCGCACACCGACACCTCGGTGCTGGACGTCTTCTACCGGCAGGCGGCGCAACGCTTCTACGACATCGTCGAGCACCCGGTCGGGCTCAGCCCCGAGGTGCTGCTCGGCACGGTCTTCAGTGAGGACCTGGCCTCGCACCGGATCGTGCGCTACCTCGACGCGGCGTACCGGCATCACGCCGGGGCGAACCGGTGACCGCCATGCCGGGGCACGGAACCGTCAACTGGTTCGACATCCGCACCCCCGACCCCGACGCCTCGCAGGCCTTCGGCGCGGCCCTGTTCGGCTGGTCGTTCCGCGACTTCGAACTCGGTGACGGCGGCGCGTCGACGATCTGGCTCGGTGACCAGGAGATCGGGCTGATGACCCGCGCGCAGGGCCCGGCCGGATCACCGGCCACCGTGCTCTACGTATACGTCGAGGATCTGACCGGCACCGTCGACCGGGCCCGCGAGCTGGGCGCGAAAGTGACCGTCGAACCCGTCTTCGTCGACGAGGAGACCGGCGCGTTCGCGGACCTGGTCGACCCGGCGGGAGTGACCATCGGCCTCTGGGGCCGGACCCTGTAGATCGGCGAAACCCCCGGCGCGGCGTGACGGGCTCTCCCGGCGCGCCGCGCCGCCGTTCATCGGAGGTGCCCGCGTGCAGACCCTGACCAGTGAGGAATCGGCGGCGCCGGCCGTGGCGCCGGCCACCGTCCGGCACCGTCTCCGCGTCGTGGCCGCGCTGGTGACGGTGCTCGCCGCGGCCGGCGCGGCGGTGACCGCCGCCGAGCTCGGCGCGCAGCAACGCGGCGGCGTGCCGCACCGCGAGGTCGTCGTGGACGGCCGGATCCCGGCCACCCTGTACGTGCCGGGGCGGGTGCCCGGCCTGACCACCAGCGCGGTCGACCTGCCACCCCCCGTCCCGGGCGCCCGGCCGCCGGCCGTCGTGCTGGCGCACGGCCACTCCGCGGACCGGTCCACGATGAGCTGGCTGGCGCGGCGCATCGCCCGGGCCGGCTACGTCGTGGTCGCCTTCGACTTCCGCGGACACGGCGGCAACCGGACGCCGCACGAACCGCACGGTTTCGACGGGCGCCGGGCAGACCTGCGGGCTGTCTACGACTGGACCGCCGGGCTGCCGTACGCCGACCCGGAGCGCATCGTCGTGGCCGGGCACTCGATGGGCGCGGCGGCCGTGGTCGACCTCGCGACTCACGACGCCCGGCCGGCCGCGACCGTGGCGATGGGCGGCTCGGTGGCCACCGTCGTCGGCCCGGTCCGTCCGCGCAACCCGCTGTTCCTGGTGGCCGCACTCGACGGGGACGTGGTCCGCGACGAGGCCGCGGCGACCGCCGCGCAGTTCCTGGGCCGCCCGGTCGCGTTCGGTGGCCGCTACGGCGATCACGCCGACGGATCGGCGGTGGGATTGCTGCAGGTCGAAGGTGCCGACCACCTGACCATGCTGTACGCCGACGACACGGCCGGCCGGATCGTCGACTGGCTCACCGCGTCGGTGGGTCCGGGTGTGGCCGTACCCACGCCCGCGGACCACCGGCTCCCGCTCGCCGGCGGCTACCTGCTGTGCGTGGCCGTGCTGCTGGTGCTGCTCGGGCGCTGGGCCGGTGCGCTGGCCGGCCCGGTGGACTGTCCGCGCCCGGCCGGGCGGCGCGCCTTCCTGCTGGTCACCGGCGCGCTGCTGGCGCCGATTCCGCTGCTGACCTGGGGTGATCCGGGGCAGTTGCTGGGTCTGGAGGCCGGCGGCGCGCTGGTGATGCTCCTGGCCGCGGCCGGGCTGCTGCTGAGCGCGGCGACGCGCACCCCGGCTGTCCGGCGGTGGGCCCGACTGCCGCAGCCGGGCGATCCGGCCGTCGGTGGGTGGCGGCAGGTCGCCGTCGCGGCACCGGTGGCCGCGGGCGGGATGCTGCTGCTGCTCGCCCCGGTCGGCCCGGTCACGCACACCCTGGTCCCTACACCGCAGCGGCTGCTCGCCGCGGTCGTCGCGGCGGCGCTGCTGACGCCGTTCCTGCTCGCGGTGGAGCGGCTGCTGCGGCACGGCTCGCCGGTGGCCGCGTCGGCGCGTTCGCTGGCCGCGCGCCTGCTGCTGATCGTCGTGGTGATGGCCGGGGTGGTCATCGGCGTGCTGCCCGGCATGCTCGGCATGCACCTGCTGGCCCTGGCACCGATCCTGATCGGGCTCGAACTGCTGTGCGCCGGCATGTTCGCGCGGCGCGCCGACCCCCGGGTGCCGGCCCTGGCCCAAGCCGCGGTGCTCGGCTGGATCGTGGCGCTGCTCTCCCCCAGCCTCTGGTGACGCCGGGGTCTCCCCCGTGCCGGCGGTGGCACCGGAGAAAGGCCGGGCCCGGGCGGATCTGCCCGGGCCCGGCTCCTGCCGTGACGAACTCAGGCGCCGCGCCCGCGGGCACCCGCACGCTCGGGCCCGGCGCCTGCCGCGGCAGCCTCGGACACCGCGCCCGCCCGCACGGCCCCGGCGATGAAGGCGACGGCCAGCGGTGCCAGCACCAGGCTGTTGCCGACCGGGCCGAGACCGGTCAGCACGTCCATCTTGACGACGATCAGCATCAGCGCCGCGCTGAGCAGCACCCCCGCAGCGGCCGGAGCGAACGACCGCTGCCAGCGGGTCTCCCCGGTGCCGGAGCGGCCCAGGAAGCGGATCACCGCGATGCTGGTGAGTACCTCCAGGGCGATCACCCCGACGAGCGTCGGCGTGTTCGTCCAGACGATGATCTGGGTGTACGGGTCCAGCGTGGTCACCCCGAAGACGGCCAGCGTGCCCAGCACCAGCGCGGTGTGCGCCACGCCGGCCACGCTGGGCGTACGCGTCCGCGGATGTACCCGGGCGAACGCGGCGGGCAGCAGCCGGTCGCGGCCCAGCGAGTACAGGTAACGGGTGCCGACATTGTGCGGGGCCAGCACTCCGGCGATGAAGCTGGTCACCACCAGGACCCGCATCATGGCGGTCAGCGCCTCGCCGAGGTAGTCGGTGGACAGCCCGAACATCAGCTCGGCGGGGTCCCCGGCCAGCAGCGCGGCCAGCCGTGACGGCCCGGCCGCGATCAGGATGATCCACGAGATGAACGCGAACACCACAGTGAGCACGGCCAGCGCCGCGTACGTGGCCCGGGGCACCGTCCGGCGCGGATCGCGGGCCTCTTCGCCGTAGACCGCCGTCTGCTCGAACCCGGTGTACATCACGAACGTGAACACGAACAGCACGCCGGCCGCCGGGGTCAGCAGGTTGAGCGGGTTGAGACTGCCGAACGTGAAGCCCTCGTGGCCGCCGCGGGCGATGACCGCCACCGCCAGCGCGAACAGGATGCCCAGCTCCAGCAACAGCAACGCGCCGAGCACCCGCGCACCGACCGTCACCTTCAGGAAAGCCAGCACCGCCACCAGGACGCCGACGGCCAGCGCGCACACCTGCCAGGCCACCCGCACGCCGGCGATCTCCTGCAGCATCAGCGAGCTGAACACCCCGGACGCGGCCAGAAAGCCGACCTGCCCGAGCGCATAGGCGGTGTACGCCAGGAACGCCGCACCGCCACCGGCTGCCCGGCCCAGCCCGGCCTCCACGTAGGCGTAGAAGGCGCCGCTGTTGCGGATGTGCCGGCTCATCGCGGTGAATCCGACCGCGAACAGCGCGTACACCGCGCCGGCGACCAGATAGCCGGCCGGGACGATGGGCCCGGCGAACAGGAACGCCAGGGCCACGAACCCGGCCATGCCGGTCAGCGGCGCGGCCGCGGACACCACGAAGAAGACCAGATGCTTGGCGCTGACCGAGTCCGGCCGCAGCCCGGGCGGGTCGGTGGTGGTGACCGGGTCGGACAGGCGGGGACGTACCTCTGATGTCATGGTTTTTCCTCCTCGGGCTGTGCCAGAAGCAGCGCCGCCTCCTCCTCGGTGAGGTCGTCCAGGCGCGCCAGCATGTCGGCCTCGGCGAGCGCGGCCAGGTTCGCCACCGTGAGCTCGGCGAAGGCATCCTCCGGGCGCAGCCGCACACCCAGCACCCGGTTCACCTCGACAAGGATCTGGTTGGCCATCACCGAGTCGCCGCCGACCTCGAAGAACGGGTCATGCACGCCGATCTCGGCGATACCGGTGGACTTCTGCACGATCGCGGCGATGCGCTCCTCCACGTCGGTGCGCGGCGCGGTGTACGGCACCGCCAGATCGGGCCGGGCCGACCGGGGTGTGCCGACAGTGCGCAACGCCTCGCCCTGCGCGGTCGCCACCTCGGCGAAGAAGTCGCGGCCCACGTCGGACGGGTAGAAGGCGGTCAGGTCGGCGATGTCGAACGGCAGCACCAGCGGCTGCACGGCGGTGCCCGCCGCGAACGCCTCGAACGCGTCGAGCCCGTCCGGCGGCGCGATCACCCGGGCGGCGGTGCGCAGCTCGTGGTCCAGACCGCTGCCCCAATCGGCGCCCATCCCGGCCTGTCCCCAAGGGCCCCAGTCGATCGACACAGCGGGCCGGCTCATACCGCGCCGGTGGTGCGCGAGCGCGTCCAGACAGGCGTTCGCGGCCGCGTAGTTGGCCTGCCCGGGCGAGCCGAGCACCCCGGCCGCGCTGCTGAACAGCACGAACCAGTCCAGCGGGTCGTCGGCGGTCAGCTCGTGCAGCAGCCATCCACCGCGGACCTTGGGCGCCAGCACGGCCCGGACCGCGTCCGGAACCATCTCCAGCAGCGCGGCGTTGTCCAGCACACCGGCGGCGTGCACGACACCCCGCAGGGGGCTGTCGCCGGCGCGGGCCAGGGTGAGCGCGCGGCGCAGCTGGGCGGGATCGGCCACGTCCGCCTCGATCACCTCGACGTCGGGACAGTGCCGCAGCAGGCCGGGCGGAAGCGGTTCGCGGGGCGCCCGGCGAGCGATCAGGACGATGCGGCCGGCGCCGCGTTCGGCGAGCCGCTCGGCGACCTGCCGGCCCAGCGCGCCCGAGCCACCGGTGATGACGTAGGCGCTGTCGGGGCGTACCGGGACCGCCGCGGGCGGTGCGATGGCGGTCCGGGACGCCCGCCGCACGAACCGGACGCCGCCGCGGTACCCGGCCTCCGCGTCGCGACCGGCGGTGCGCAGTTCGGCGTGGATCGCCGCGACCGGGTCATCATCGGCCGGGTCGAGGTCGAGGCAGCCGACGGCCAGGCGCGGATGCTCGACCGGGACCGTCTTGATCAGCCCCCACACCGCGGCGCCGAGGGGGTCGGTGACCGGGTGACCCGCGACCGGCTGGGCACCGGCCGTGACAAACAGCAGGCGCGGCTGGATGGCGGCGAAGGTGGCGGCGCGCACCAGGTGCAGCGCGGACTCCACCGCGTCGGCCGCGTCCTCACCACCGGCGCCGGGCAGGTGCACCACCGCGCCGAGGCTCGCGCCGAAATGCCGCAGCAGCTGCCGGTGCTGCTCGCCGTCGAGCGGGTCGATGTGCGGGCGCTCGTCGAGTCGGGCCGGGCCGGGGCCGGTCCGGCAGACCGTCGCCCCGGCTGCGGCCAGCCGGTCGGCCAGCTCGGCGCCGGGCCCGGTGACCGGGGCCAGGACCAGCATCCGCCCTGCCGGTTCCGGTCCGGCCGGATGCGCCGGCTGTTCGCGCCAGCGCAGGTCGTAGCAGTGCAGCCGGTCACCGGCATGCTCACGGCCGAGCCGCCGCAACCGCAGCCCGCGCAACCCGGCGACCGCCTCGCCCTCGCCGTCGAGCAGGGTCAGATCGGCGATCAGCACGTCCCGGCCGGTGTCGCGGACCAGCAGATGTGCCCGGCGGGCGGTCCGCTCCGGACGCCACCACGTCAGGCTCTGCGCACCGATCGGGACGATGGCACCAGCGCCGGCACCCCCGGCCGCGCCGGTGGCGGCCAGCGCGTGCAGGGCCGCGTCGAGCAGCCGGACCCGGTACGAGGGCTCGTCGGTGTCCGGCACGGCCAGCTCGGCGAGGGCTTCACGGTCGCCGGCCCGGACCGCGGTGACGGCCCGGAACAGCGGACCGTACTCCAGGCCGCGGGCCGACAGCGCCGCGTAGAGCGGCGGGCCGGGCACCGTGTCGGGGCAGCGCCGGGCCACCGCTCCCGTGTCGGTGCGCCCGGGTGGCGCCGCCGCCGCGACCAGCCGGGCCCGGGCGTGCCGGCGCCACGGCCCGTCGCCGTCGCG
The DNA here is from genome assembly GCF_040639655.1 of Actinoplanes sp. NPDC023801. Lineage (NCBI taxonomy): Bacteria > Bacillati > Actinomycetota > Actinomycetes > Micromonosporales > Micromonosporaceae > Actinoplanes > Actinoplanes sp. NPDC023801. The sequence continues at coordinate 400,301 of NZ_JBFAAI010000003.1, forward strand.
CGCGTGCACGACTGCTTCGCGTTCGTCGCCGGAGCCGGTGACCGTGCACTGCAACCGGACGCCGGCACCGTCGACGGGCAACGGGCTCTCGATGGTCACGTCCGCCACGGCGACGGAGCCGGGCAGCGCCCGTGCGGCGGCGGTGAACACGTCGAGGAAGCCGGCCGCCGGCAGGATCGCCGCGCCGGACACCCGGTGCTCGCGCAGCCACGGCGGAGACCCGGGCCGCAGCTCGCTCTGCCAGACCAGCCGGTCCGTGTCGGCCAGGTCGACGCGACGGCCCAGCAGATCGGCCGGCGCCGGCGCCGGCGCGGTGTCCGGCAGCGGGCTCCAGTGCCGGCGACGGTCCCAGGCGTGCGACGGTGCGGAGGTCACCCGGCGCGGGCCGGGATACAGGTGCCGCCAGTCCACGGGCACGCCCAGCCGGTACAGCTCGCCGGCCGTGCGCATCGCCGAGAGCACCTGCTCCTCCGGACCGGCCACGGTGCTGAGCACGCTCACGCCGGCGCCCTCGGCGATCCGGCCCAGCGAACCCTGCAGCGCGGCTCGCGGCCCGATCTCCAGCAGCACCGTCACACCGTCGGCGACCATCGCGGACACCGCGTCGGCGAACCGCACCGGCTGGCGCACGCCGCGGCTCCAGTAACCGCCGTCGAGTTTCTCGCCGATGCCGCGGGCGCCGGTGACGGTCGAGTAGAACGGGATGTCACCGGGTCCCGGCCGCAGCGGGCCGGCCGCTTCGGCGAGTTCGGCGGCGGCCGCGTCCATCAGGCGGCTGTGGAAGGCGTACCGGACCGGCAGGCGGCTGACCGGCACGAACGCGGCGCTGAGCTCGTCGGCCAGGCGGTCGATGTCCGCGGCGGGCCCGGCCAGCACGGTGGTGCCGGGCGCGTTCACGGCAGCCACGTCGAGATGCGGATAGCGGCGGGCGGCCTCGCTCTCGGTCAGACCGGTCGCGGCCATCGCACCGGCGGGGGCGGCCGCCATGGTCCGGCCGCGCACCGCCGCCAGGCTGATCGCCTCGGCCGGGTCGAGGATGCCGGCGACCGCCGCGGCGGCCAGCTCGCCGACGCTGTGGCCGGCCACCGCCGCTGGGCGTACGCCCAGCGACTCCCACAGCCGGGCCAGGCCGAGCTGCACCGCCACGATCAGCACCTGGGCCACCGCGGTGTCGTCGACGTCCACCTCCGAGGCGCCGGAGAGGACGTCCTCGATCCGGAAGCCGATCCGGCCGGCCACCGCCTCGTCGCAGCGGCGCACGGTGGAGCGGAACAGCGGGTCGGCCCGGTACAGCTCCCGGCCCATCCCGGCGAACTGGCTGCCCTGGCCGCTGAACACGAACCCGACCGCCGGGGGTGCCGGTGGGGTGGCCGGGACCGTCGCGGCGGGCAGGTCACGCGCCAGCTCCGCGGCCCGGGCGGGCAGGTCGCGCGGGTCGGCGGCCACCAGGGTGGCGCGGTACGGGCGGTGCGCGGTACGGCCCAGCGCCATCGTCGCGGCCACTGCGCCTGCCTGGTCAGGGCCGGCGTGGCGCAGATGCTCGGCCAGCGCACCGGCGAGCCGGTCGAGGCCGTCGCGGCTGCGTGCGCTCAGCGGCACCACCACCGGGCCGGTGAGCGCGGCGGGCTGCGCGGCCGGTGGGGCGGCGCCGAGCACGACGTGCGCGTTGGTGCCGCCGAAGCCGAACCCGCTGACCCCGGCGTACCGCTGATCGCCGGGCCACGGCTCGGTGCCGGTCGCCACCCGGAGGCGCAGCTCGCCGAAGGGGATGGCGGTGCTGGGCTCGGCGGCGTGCAGGCTCGGCGGGATCGTCGCGTGGTGCACGGCGAGCACCGTCTTGATCAACCCGGCGATGCCGGCGGCCGCCTCCAGGTGACCGATGTTCGACTTCACCGAGCCGATCACACAGACGTCGCCGGTGCCGCGGGCCTCGGCGATCGACCGGGCCTCGATCGGGTCGCCCAGCGGCGTGCCGGTGCCGTGGCACTCGATGTACCCGGCCGCGGCCGGGGTGAGCCCGGCGTCGGCGTAGGCGGCGGCCAGCACCGCGCGCTGGGCCGCCGGGTTGGGGGCGGTCAGGCCGTTGGAGGCCCCGTCGGAGGTGACGGCGGTGCCGCGGATGACGGCGTAGACGCGGTCTCCGGCGGCCAGCGCGTCGCTGAGCCGTTTCAGGACCACCACACCGCAGCCCTCGCCGCGGCCGTAGCCGTCGGCCGCCGCCCCGAACGCCTTGCACCGCCCGTCCGGAGCCAGCATCCCGGCCTCCGACAGACCCGCCGACACCCTGGGGTCGAGCAGGACGTTGACGCCGCCGGCCACCGCCCGCTCACAGTCGCCGGCGCGCAGGGCCCGCACCGCCAGATGCACTGCCACCAGCGACGACGAGCAGGCGGTGTCGACGGCGAGACTGGGGCCGCGCCAGTCGAAGGCGTACGACAGGCGGTTGGCCGCGATCGCCGACGAGTTGCCGGTCGGCGTGAACCGGCCCGGGTGCGGGCCGAGCACCCGGTGAGCGTGGTCCACGCTCGAGATGCCGACGAACACGCCGGTCGCCGAACCGCGCAGGCGGGCCGGCAGCTCGGCCGCATCCTCCAGCGCCTCGACCGTGGTCTCCAGCAGCATCCGCTGCTGGGGGTCCATCTGCTCGGCCTCCTCGGTGGAGATCCGGAAGAACGACGCGTCGAAGTCGGCGACCTCCGGCAGGAAGCCGCCCCGGGTGGGCCACGGGCCGCGGCCGGGCGGGGCGTCGCCGACCGCGTCCACGCCGTCGAGCAGCATCCGCCAGAAGGCCCGGGCGTCCGGCGCGCCCGGCATCCGGCAGGCCAGCCCGACCACGGCGATCGGGGCGCCCGCGTCCGCCGGGCCCGGGGCTGCGGGTTCGGCCACCCGGGAGGCGGTCAGGCTTCGCGCCAGCGCCCGCGGCGTGGGGCACTCGAACATCTCGGCGGCGTCCACCCGGCGGCCCAGCGCCGAGCCGAGCCGTTCGGCCAACTCGGCGACCCGGACCGAGTCCAGGCCGTTGCCGGCGAAGGTCTCATCCGGGTCGACCTCGCCGGCAGCGCGGCCGGACAGCACGGCGATGCGTTCGACTATCCAGCTGAGCAGGTAATCGGCGTCGTCAACGAATGACGATGGGGACATCGGCCACCTCCCGGTCGCTGAGCTCGGTGCGGTAGAGGACCTCCAGCTGCCCCGCGATCAACGCGTCGCGGGTCGCGGACCGGCGTATCTTGCCGCTGGAGGTCTTGCGGATGCTGCGCGGAGCGACGAGCACGATTTCGGCGTCCAGCTGGTGGTGGCTGAGCAGGGCGCCGTGCGCGGCCAAGGCCAGCCGGCGCAGCTCGGCCGGGTCGCGGGCGCCGGCCTCCTGGATCAGTGCGACACGTTCGCCGTCCGGTCCGGTGAGGGCGACAGCCGCCCCGCCGCCGGCACGCAGCCGGCGGTCGACGCCCTGCGCGGTCCGTTCGACGTCGTGCGGGTGGATGTTCCGGCCGCGCACGATCAGCAGGTCGGTGAGCCGTCCGGTGACGTAGATCCGGCCGCCCGCCAGCACACCCTCGTCGCCGGTACGCAGGAAGCCGCCGCCGTCACCGGGCAGGCTCGCGCCGAACGCGGCGGCGGTCGCCTCCGGCTTGCCCCAGTAGCCGTCGCTGAGGCTGGGCCCACGGAACCAGATCTCCCCCGGCGTGCCGTCCGCCACGGGCCGGCCGTCCGTGCCGACCACACGCACGTCGTGGCCGGGTGGCAGGCCTCCCGAGGTGACCCGGTCGCCCTCGGTCCGCTCGTGCGCCGCGGTCCGGTCCGCGCGGTCACCGGAGATCAGCAGGGCCGCCTCCGCCATCCCGTAGCAGCCGCGCACCGTGCCGGGTCGCAGTCCGTGGGGGGCGAAGGTCCGCTCGAAGTCGCGCAGCACCGCCGCGCTGATCGGCTCGGCACCGTTGAACGCGACGTCCCAGCTGCTCAGGTCCAGCCCGGTCGCCGCCGCTGCCCGGCGGGTGCAGAGCTGGTACGCGAAACTGGGTCCACCGCTGATCGTGGCGCGCACCCGGCTGATCAGCTCGAGCCAGCGCAGCGGGCGGTGCATGAAGTGCAGCGGCGACATCAGGTACGCCGGCATCCGCCGGTACAGCGGGTACAGCAGGGTGCCGATCAGGCCCATGTCGTGGTACATCGGCAGCCACGACACCACCGTCCCGGTACTGGGCCGCCGCACGAACCAGTGCATCGACTCCAGGTTCGCCAGCAGGTGCTCGTGCCGCAGCATCACGCCTTTCGGGGTGCCCGTGGAGCCGGAGGTGTACTGCAGCAGCGCCAGGTCGCGGGGACGTACCCGGATCGCCGTGCGCGGCTCCTCGAGCGCCGCCGCCGCGATCGAAACCCACGGCACCGGGCCGGGCGGGGCCAGGCCGGCGTACCCGTCGGAGGCCAGGACGAGCTCGGCGCCGCAGTCCGACGCGACCCGCTCCAGGTTGGCCAGCCCCGGCCCGGGCCGGCCGGGCGACGGCGGATACACCGGCACCGCCGCCACCCCGGCGAGCTGGCAGCCGAAGAACGCGGTCACGAAGTCGAGGCCGGCGTCCAGGCACAGCACCACCCGGCCGCCGGGTGAGACGGTGCGCGCGATCAGCGCGGCCACCCGGCCTGCCGCCTGCTCCAGCCCGGCCCAGGTCAAGCTGCGCAGATCCGACTCGCCGTCGGCCAGGAAGCCGTACCCGAGCGCGTCCGGCTCGCGCTGCGCGGCCTCGCGCAGCAGTGCCACGAGGGTGTCAGCCACGGCCGGCTCCCCCACCCGTGCCGCCCACGTGCAGCCGCCACAGCGACGCCGCGTCCAGCGCCCGCTGCGCGCCGACCTGCTTGCCGGTGACGCCCTCGCGCTCCCACAGCCGCGGGTACGCCTCCACCACCGGCGGCTCGACCGCCTCCGGCGGCTCCACGTTGGCCAGGGCGGCCTCCACGTAGGGGGCGATCCGGGCCTGCTTCTTGGCGGCCAGCTCGGCATGACGCTCGGCGAAGTCGGGTGCCACCTCGCGGCCGAACAGCTCCAGCGACTCGCAGATGTGCTCGTGCTCGTACCGCCCGCCCTGCTGCAGCAGGATCACCTGGTCGACGCCGGCCTCTTCGAGCTCGCGGAAGTGCTCGCGCGCCCCGGCCGGGTCGTTGACCGCGCCGAGCCCGGCCATCGGCTCGGGCTCGGCCCGCTGGAACTCCTCCCACAGCGAGGTGCGCCCCGGGGTGTGCGCGCCGAACCGGTAGTAGTGCGCCAGCGCCCACTTGAAGAACCGCTGCCCCTCCAGGCCACGGGCGCGGGCCACGTCGGCGTCGGGATGCAGCATCAGCCCGGCGAGCATGGCGACGTTGGGGTTGACCGCCTGCCCGATCGGCCGGCACTCCCGCTCGAACGTCTCGTAGTACTCGTTCACCCAGAACCGGGCCTCGCCGGCGTCCATAAAGGAGAAGGTGAGCGCGCCGAGCCCGAGCCGGGCGGCCATCTTCAGGGTCTCCCGGTTGGTGCACGCCACCCACAGCGGCGGGTGCGGGGTCTGCACCGGCTTCGGAACCACGTTGCGCGACGGCATCGAGAAGTACCGGCCCTGATATCCCGGGTACGGCACGGAGGCCATCATCTTCGCGGCCTCGCGCACCCCCTCCGCCCACATCGCCCGCTTCTCGATGTAGTTGGCCCGGAAGCCCTCCAGCTCCAGCCGGGAGCTGGACTCGCCGGTACCCCACTCGACCCGGCCCTGGCTGACCAGGTCGAGCATGGCGATCCGCTCGGCCACCCGGGCCGGGTGGTTGTAGGCCGGCGCCATCAGGCTGATTCCGTGCCCGAGCCTCATCCGGGTGGTGCGCTGGCTGACCGCGGCCAGGAACACCTCAGGCGCGGTGGAGTGCGAGTACTCCTCGAGGAAGTGGTGCTCCTGCGCCCAGGCGTAGTCGATCCCGGCGCGCTCCCCGAGCTCCGCCCAGGTGAGCGCGTTGCTGATCAGCTCCTGCTCACTGTCCGGCCGCCACGGCCGCGGCAGCTGGAGCTCGAAGAACATCCCGAACTGCATAGTCGGCTCCTCAGCGTGCGGGCGCCTGCGGGTTCTGTTCCCGCTGCGCGATCAGGTGGGACAACAGGTCGTCGACCTTCTCCGTGGACAGGTCGTCCACCAGGCGGCGCAGCGCGACCCCGCGGTCGGTGAGCTGAGCCCTGCGGTCCCGGTCGGACGCCACCAGCCAGGCCAGGTGCTCGACGGTCGGCGAGTCGAACAGCTTCTGCAGGACCAGTTCGACGCCGTACCGCTGCTCCAGCCGGACCACCAGCTGCGCCGCGCGGATCGAGTGGCCGCCGAGCTCGAAGAAGTCGTCGGTGACGCCGACGCGCGGCAGGCCGAGCAGCGCACCGACCTCGGCGGCGATCTCTTCCTCCAGCTCGGTGCGGGGCGCCACGTACGGCCGGTCGGCCGGACGCACGTTGTCCCGCGGCGCCGGCAGCGCGTCCCGGTCGACCTTGCCGGTGCCGGTGCGCGGCAGCTCGTCGAGGACCACGAACCGGTCCGGTACGCAGTACGACGGCAGCCGCTCGCGCAGGTGGCGCCGGATCGTCGGGACCAGGTCGGTGTCCGGGTCGCCGGGCCGCCCGGTCCGGACCAGGTAGCCGACGAGCAGCTGCCCGTCCGGGTCGGCCGGGTCGCGGTGCACCGCGGCGGCACACTCGGCGATCGCCGGGTGCCGTTCGGCCGCCGACTCGATCGCGCCCAGCTCCACCCGGTGACCGCGCACCTTGACCTGCCCGTCGCGGCGGCCGACGAACTGCAGGCTGCCGTCGCCGCGGTAGCGGGCGAAGTCGCCGGTGCGGTAGAGGCGAGCGCCGGGCTCGGTGGCGAACGGGTCCGGCACGAACCGGTCCGCGGTCGTGCCCGGCCGGTTCAGATAGCCGCGGCTCACCGCGACCCCGCCGAGACAGATCTCACCGACCGCGCCCACCGGCACCGGCCGCAGGTCCTCGTCCAGCAGATGGCAGGTGGTGTTGCGGATCGGACGGCCGAGCGGCACCGGCGCCCCGGTGGTCAGCGGCGCGACCAGCGACCAGATCGCCGCTTCGGTCGGTCCGTACTGGGTGAACGCCGCCTCCTGCGTGGTGGCCAGGTAGTCGGCCAGGGTCTCGGTGACCGGTTCGCCGCCGACCATCGCCCGGATCCGGACCTGGTCGGGCGAACGGCGCAGCAACTGCCAGACGGTCGCGGTGCCGGACAGTGTGGTGACGCCGCCGCGCCGGATCGCCGCTGCCAGGGTGACGCCGTCGGCGGCCGCGGCGGCCGGGATGAGGTGTACCGTGCCGCCGGCGGCGAGCGTGCCGAACAACTCCGCCACCGACGCGTCGAAGGCCGGTGAGGCGATCGCGCCCAGCACGGTGCCGGTGTCGAAGCCGTGCTCGTCCGCGAGCGAGAAGGCATGGTTCACCGCCGCGCGGTGGCTGACCACGACACCCTTGGGCTCGCCGGTGGATCCGGAGGTGAACACCAGATAGGCGGCCGCGTCCGGGTGCACCGGCGGCAGCTCCGGGTCCACCCCGTCGCCGGTCGCGTCCTCGTCGGTACGCAGCACGTGCTCGACCCGTACCCCGGCCGACGCCAGCCGCTCGGGCAGGTCGTCGCCGGGTTCGCAGACGAGCACCCGGGCGCCGGTCTGCCGCAGCACCCCGGCTATCCGGTCCAGGCCGTGCGCCGGGTCGACCGGGGTGTAGCAGCCGCCGGCGCGCATCGTGGCAGCCGCGGTGACCACCAGGTCGGGGCAGCGCGGCAACGCCGACACGACCGGTTCCTCCGCGGCCACACCGAGCCGGCGCAGCCGGTGGGCCAGCCGGAGCGACTGCCCGGTGAGGGCGGCGTACGTCAGGGTGGTGCGGCCGTCGGTGACGGCCGGCGCGTCCGGCCGCTCGGCGGCCCGGCTCACCACGAGCTCGGGCAGGCTGACCGGGGGCGTGGCGCGCCGCGGCCCGGCCGACCAGCGGACCCGGTCGGCACGTTCGGCGGAACCGGCCGCATCGATGTCGGCCAGCGCCGTGTCCGGCTGCGCGATCAGGGCGCGGACCGTGGCCACGAACCGGTCGGCGAGGCGCCCGGCGGTGGCGCGGTCGAACAGGTCGGACCGGTACACGAGGCCGCCGTGCAGGGCGGGGCGCTCGGACAGGTGCAGCTCGAGGTCGGCGCGAGCGGTGCGCCAGCCCAGCGTGACCGGTTCGGCGGCGAGCCCGGCGAAGGTGACCGCGGGCACCGGGGGCTGGAGCACGAACAGGGCGGACAGCACGCCGGCCGAGGCGGCCGACCGGGGCAGGCGCAGCTCTTCCACGACCCGGTCGAAGGGGACTCGCTGGTGTGACAGCGCGCCGAGGGTGCTGTCGCGGACCGCGGCGAGCAGGCTGCGGAAGGTGGTGCCGTCCGGGATCGGGGTACGCAGCGCGACGGTGTTGGTGAAGTTGCCGATCAGCCCGCCGACGTCGGGATGTTCCCGGCCGGCCACCGCGCCGCCGATCACGATGTCCGGCTGGCCGGTGAGGGCGTGCAGGACGGCGGCGTAGGCAGCCTGCAGGACCATGTAGACGGTCGTGCCGGTGGCGCGCGCGAAGGCCCGTACCGCCTCGTCGTCGGCCTCGGTGAGGGCGATCTCGCACCAGTCGCCCTCCGCCGACAGGGCCGCCGGCCGCGGCCGGTCGGTCGGCAGGTCCAGCAGGCGCATCCCGGCCAGCCGGGACCGCCACCACTCCAGCTCGGCGGCGTGGTCCTGACCCTGTTCGGCGGCGGCCACGTCGGCGTACCGGATCGGCAGCGGCGGCAGCTCGGCCGGCACGCCTTCGAGGTGGGCGGTGTAGAGGGCGGACAGCTCACGCAGCGCGACCGCCAGCGCCCAGCCGTCCGCGATCAGATGATGCACGACCAGGGCCAGCACGTCCCGCTGCGGCGTCCGGTAGCAGACCAGCCGCGCCAGCGGGCCGCTCGACAGGTCCATCGTCAGCGCGGCGAGCGCCCGGGCCCGCTCGACGGCGCCGGCGATCGCGCAGTCCGGGTCCTGGTCGGGCAGCTCGACGACCTCCAGAACCGGCGCGGCCTCGTCCCGCACCACCTGGATCGGCACGCCGCCGTCGGACTCGACGACCGTGCGCAGGATGTCGTGCCGCGTCACCAGGGCGGCCAGTGCGGCCCGCAAGGCCGCCGTGTCCAACCGGCCGGCCACCACGACGCAGTGGGCCAGGTTGTTCGCGGCAGTGCCGGGCAGCAGCTGTTCGGCGAACCACAGGCGCTGCTGCGCGGCAGACAGCGGAACCGGTCCCGGACGGGCCGGTGGGATCGCCGGTGTGCCCGCGAGCACCGGGGCGATCCGGGATCCGGTACGCCATCTTCGCAGAAGCTCGGCCTTCGCCTCGGACAGGTCGGCCCGCTGGTCCATGGGTTCCTCCGTGGGGTCGTGCGTACGGGCGGGTCAGGCCGTCATGCGCTCGCGCAGCGACCGCGGGCGCAGGTCGGTCCAGATCTCGTCGATGTGGGCCAGGCAGTCCGCTCGCGGGCCCTGGAACCCGGTGGCCCGCCAGCCGGCCGGCGGGGTGCGGTCGGCCCGCCAGACGGAGTACTGCTCCTCGTCGTTGACCACGACGGCGTAACCGGTCTGCTGGGTGTCCATGAGGTGTCCTTCCGGAGAGCGTGGTGCGGGGTCGGAGTGTGGAGTCCGTCCCCGCGCCGGCCTGGGCGCACGGCGCGGGGACGGATGCCCGGTGGGGGGCTCAGCGCCGGCGCGGGTACCGCTCCGGCGGGTCGAGCTGGCCGTGCCGGACCAGGAAGTCCAGGCAGTCGTGCATGTACTTCTCGTCCAGGGGCGCCGGCCGGTAACCGGTGCCCTCGATGCCGTCGAGCAGGTTGATGCACTCGCTGCGGTTGTCGATGGCGTCCTCGGTCTCCATCGACATCTCCACACCGGCGTCACCGGAGGTGTAGAGCAGCAGGACCGGCACCATCGGGTACACCGGGTGGTCGGGGCCCGCGTTGATGGCCAGTTGCACGGCCTCGTCGAAGTCCACGACCTCGAACGGGTAGCCGTACGACTTGATCCAGGGGAACAGCGCGTTGTGCGGGATCGCCTCGGTGTTCCAGAGGTGGTAGATGTTGCCCAGCGACTTCTCCTGCCGCGACACGTGCACCATGGCCGCGCTGGCGTAGTCGAGCGTGATGGCGTTCATCGACTCCGGGTAATCCGGCAGAATGCCGAACTCCAGGAAGCCGCGCAGCGCGGTGAGCACGTAGTTCTGCGCGTGGCAGGCGCCGGTCCGCGGGTGGCCCATCATGATCGACGGCCGGTAGATGGTGACCGGCAGCCCGCGGTCCTTCGCGTGAGTGATCAGTTTCTCGCTGACCCACTTGCTCTGCGGGTAGCTGAACGGCACCTGCGGCGGCCGGCTCGGCAGGGGCACCTCGAGGAAGGGCCGCTGCATGTGCGCCGCGATGAAGACGTCGATCGTCGACACGAAGTGCACCTGCTTGACCTTGTACCTTGAGGCCAGCCGCAGCATCTCCACGGTGCCGTCCACGTTCGGTGCCTTGAGGGCCGAGTACGGCATGGAGAAGTTCACCAGCGCGCCGTTGTGGTAGATCGTGTCGATGATCCGGGACATGTGGTCGAAGTCCGACGGTGACAGCCCCAGCAGCGGCTTGCCCAGGTCGCCGCAGACCGCGTGCACGCGCCGCTCGAACCGGTCGTCCCACGGCACCTCGTAGTGCTCGCAGGCGTCCCGCAGGCGCTTCTTGCCGGCTGCGGGGTCGCGGGCCCGTACCAGGCAGTAGATGTCGGCGGTGGTCTGGGCGACCAGCTGGTCCAGCAGGAACACCCCGAAGTAGCCGGTGCCGCCGGTCAGCAGGATCGCCTTCGCGTTGAAGAAGTCGGCCTGCGGCAGGTTCGCCGCGGTGATGATCGGGTCGAGCAGCGCCTCCCGGTCCAGGTCGTCGGCGGCGTCACGGGTGGCGCGCAGGCCTTCGAAGCCCTCCCGCTCGTACAGCTCGACCCGGGACGCCACCCCGGCCACCGTGGGCGTGCTGAACAACGCGTGCAGGGGCAGTTCCAGGCCGTACGCCTTGGACAGCCGCGCGCCGACCCGGGACAGCTGCAACGAGCTGCCGCCGTACGAGAAGAAGTCGTCGTGCAGTCCGACCCGGGCCACGCCCAGCGCCTCGGCGAAGACCTCGGCGATCTCCTTCTCGACCCGGCGGCGCGGCACCGCCCCGCTGGGCAGGGTGGCCGGCGCGGCCACCGGGTCCGGCAGCGCGGAGCGCATCACCTTGCCGTTGGGGTTGACCGGGAACTCGTCGCGGGCCAGGAACGCCACCGGGACCATGAAGTGCGGCAGCAGCCGGTTCAGGTGCGCGGTCAGCTCGTCACCCGACGGGGGGTTCGCCGGGTCAGCCGGGATGAACCAGGCGACCAGGTGGTCCTCGGTGCCGCCGGGGTGCCGGCGGGTGCCGGCCACGGCGCTGGTGACGCCGGGGTGGCGCTGCAGCGCGTTCTCGATCTCGCCGAGCTCGATCCGGAAGCCGCGGACCTTGACCTGGGTGTCCACCCGGCCGAGGAACTCCAGGGTCCCGTCGGCACGGTGGCGGGCCAGGTCGCCGGTGCGGTAGAGCCGGCCGCCCGGCTCGGCCGAGAACGGGTCCGGCACGAACCGGTCGGCGGTCAGCGCCGGCTGGCCCAGGTAGCCGCGTGCCAGGCCGTCGCCGGCGACGTGGATCTCACCGGGCACCCCGATCGGCACCGGGTTGAGGTCGTCGTCGAGCAGGTAGACCCGGGTGTTCTGGATCGGACGCCCAATCGGCACGCTGGCGCCGTCCTCGTCCGGCGTGGCCAGCTGCGCGGTCGCCCAGACGGTCACCTCGGTCGGGCCGTAGTCGTTGTACAGCTTCGTCCACGGCAGGGCCTTGTAGTGGTCGACCGCAAGCTGCGCGGGGAACACGTCGCCGCCGGCCGACACGTCCTTCAGCGAGATCATCTGCCGGCCGCCGGCGGCGAGCAGCAGCTGGTAGTACGACGGCATGTGCGTGATGTGGGTGATCCGCTCGGTCTGCACCAGCCGGGCCAGCAGCGCCGGGTTGGCGACCTGGTCGTCGCTGGGCAGCACGATCCGGCCACCGGTCAGCAGCGTCCAGTACAGGCCCGCGGCCGACGCGTCGAACGACAACGCCACCGGGATCGCGTACGACTCCGGCGCCTCACGCCCGAACGCGCTGCGCGCCAGCGTCGAGTTGACGATCTGGCGGTGCGGGACGACGACGCCCTTGGGTGAACCGGTGGAGCCGGAGGTGTAGATGACGTACGCGACGTTGGCCGGGTCCACGGCCACCGCCGGATCGGTGTCCGGCTCGGCGCGCACCTCGTCGGAGTCGGCGCGGATCCACGGGTCGCACGGCACCGGCTGCAGCACCATCTCGGCCTCGCCGGCGGCGACCACCACGGTGATCCCCGCGTCGGACAGGATCGTGCGCATCCGCTCGGCGGGCTGCTCCGGGTCGATGGGCACGTAGCCGCCGCCGGCCTTCATCGTGGCCAGGAACGCCACCACGGCGCCGATCCGGCGGTTCGCGATGACACCGACCAGCGACTCCGGGCCGACCCCGCTGCGGATCAGCCGGTGCGCCAGCTGGTTGGCCCACCGGTCGAGCTCGGCGTAGGTGAGCCGGTCGGTGCCGGCCACGATCGCCAGCTTGTCCGGGGTACGGGCCACCTGCTCGGCGAAGAGGCCGTGCAGGGTGGCGTCGCGGGGGTAGTCGGCGTCCGTGCTGTTCCACTCGCCGAGCGCCCGGGCGAGCTCGTGGTCGGTGAGCATGCCGAGGGCCGCGTGGCGCTGGTCCGGTTCGTCGGCCGCGTCACCGAGCAGCGCGATCAGGTGATCCAGCAGCAGGTCGATGGTGTCGGCATCGAACAGGTCGGCGTTGTGCACGCCGTGCAGCCGCAGCCCGCCGTCCTCGCCGGTGCGCAGGTGCACGCTCAGGTCGAAGGCGGACAGCCCGTCGTCGAGGTCGGCAAGCCGCCAGGTCACGCCGCCGGCCTCGCGCGCGCCGAACTGCGGCTCGCGGTCGTCGTAGCGCACCTGGAACAGCGGCGAGCGGCTGAAGTCGGCCTCCGGCGCGAGCTTGGCCACCACCTCCTCGAACGGCAACTGCTGACGCTCGTGCGCCTGCTTGCGGCCGCTCGCGACCCGGCGCAGCAGTTCCCGGAAACTCTCGTCGGGATCCAACAGGGTCCGCAGCACCACGGCGTTCTCCAGCGGTGCCAGCACGCCGGCGAGGCGCTCCTCGTACCGGCCGTCCACCGGCAGGCCGACCGCGATGTCGTTCTCCCGGGTGTACCGGCTGAGCAGGACGACCAGGCCGGTCAGCACCACGGCGGACGCGGTGACGTCCTCGGCACCGGCGAGGTCCTGCAGCTTGGTCACCAACTCCGCCGGCAGCGGCCGGGTGCTGCGCGAGCCGCGCAGCGACGGCATCCGGTCGGCCGCACGGGCGTGGTCGGACGGCAGATCCAGGGCCGGGACGCCGGCCAGCCGCTTCTCCCAGAACTCGATCTCGCGGCGGGCGGCCGGCGACCTGAGCCAGGAGCGACGCCGGTCGACGACCTCACCGAGGGTGGTCGAAGCCCGGTCGAACCGCGGCGTGCCGCCGCCGGTCAGGGTCTCGTACGCGTCGACGAGCTGGCCGAGCAGCCGGTCCGCCACCACCTCGTCGCCGACCATCTGGTGCACGGTCAGGATGACCTCGTGCCGGCCCGCCCCGCGGGGGATGACGGCGATCCGCAGCAGCGGCGCCTCCGACAGGTCGAACGGGCGCCCCGCCTCGCGGACCCGGAGCCGGGCCACGGCGTCCTCGAGCACCTCGCCGCCGGCGGTCTCCACCAGCAGCACCTCCGGGTGCACGGCGCCCGGCTCACGGACGGCGCCGACGGGCCGGCCCTCGACCGGAACCCAGCTCGTGCGTAGTTCCTCGTGCGCGTCGACCAGCGCGGTGGCCGCCGCACGCAGGCGACCCAGGTCAAGGGGACCGTCCACGTCGACGATCCGGACCACGTGTGTGGGCACCTGGGTCGACACCTGGTGCAGAACCCAGAAGCGGCGCTGCGACTGCAGAAGCCGCTCGCCCTCCCGGTCACCGTCGCGGCCGAGCAGCTGCGTCAGAAGGGCACGCTTCTCCTCGTCCGAGAGCTGGCCTACCTGTTCGCGGGCTATTGACACCGCTTTCCCACCTTCCCGCCCCGCCGGCTTAGATTGACAATGGATCGATCGATATGGCTCACCGTAGCGACCGCCGCCGAGAATCAATGAAAATTGACGGAATTCTGGCAGGGTCAAGCTCCGGTCACCCGCTTCAATAATTCGCCGGCGACGCTTCGGGTACGGTTTCTTTTATGCGACTGAAAGATCTTTCATCGGCGCTTGCCCGTTAATTGACCGAATGGCGATACTCGATGCAACGGGTAGGGAGATCCGGAATGCTCGAGTCCACTGGCCTGCCCAAACACGATGGTCAGCCAGCCGGCTCCGGAATTCCAGACCTCGACAACGCCGTGATGAGAGGGGGGACGGTCATGCGCTACCTGCACTGAAATCGCTGAGGAAGCGGGCCGTGCCGATACGCCGAGGCGTCTGGCACGGCCCGCATGCCCGTAACCACACGCCCTTATCCCGCCCACGCATGATAGGCAGGTCGCGGTGAGCCACGAGATCTTCAATCCGCTCGACCCGGAGACGATCCGGGATCCCTATCCGGTGTACCGCACGCTACGCGAGTCGGACCCGGTGCACTGGCACGAGGAGCTTCAGGCGTGGATCCTCACCCGGCATGCGGACTGCACGTCGGTGCTGAAGAACCCCGACCTGTTCACCGCGGACTTCCGCAAGGTGGGCGTACCGACGCCGGGTCCGCTGCTGAGCCTTCAGACCCTGGACCCGCCGGACCAGACGCCGCTGCGGCACTTCGCGGTCGAGGCGCTGCGCAGCCAGGACCTCAAGCAGCTGGAGCGCGACGCCGAGACGCGCGCCGCGGCCCTGCTCGACGGCCTGGCCGGCCGCGAAACCTTCGACTTCGTCGCAGATTTCGCCACCCCCTTCACCCTGGGAACGATCTCCCAGCTGGTCGGCATGCCGCCGCCGGAGGCCGACGAGGAATGGCGCCGCCACAACGAGCGGCTGCATCGCAGCATGGACTCGGGCCTGGACCCGGACAGCGAGGAGGCCGGGCTCGCCGCGCGGCAGCACTTCAGCGACTACGTCGCCCGCTGGCTGGCCGGTAAGCCGGAGACCGGCATCAGCGGCTTCGTGGCCGCCAACCGGCACCGCGTCGACTACCCCGACGAGGTCCTGTTCAACTCGCTGCGCGCGTTCTGGCACGCCGGTTTCGAGGTGCCGGCCCGCTTCCTCGGCAACGCGCTGGTCACCCTGCAGCAACATCCCGACGCCGCCGCCGGGATCTGGGATGACATCGACACCGCCGTCGAGGAGCTGGTCCGGTTCAGCGGACCGGTCCACGTGGTCAGCCGTGCCGCGGTCGCCGACACCACGATCGGCGGGCGCGCCGTCCGCTGCGGCGACATGGTGGTGGCCGTGCTGGCCGCGGCCAACCGCGACCCGCAGCGTTTCACCGACCCGGAGCGGCTCGACATGCGCCGGGACCCGAATCCGCACCTCGGTTTCGGTCGTGGCACCCACTCCTGCCTCGGCAACGTGGTCGCCCGGATCGAGGCCCGGGTGGCGCTACGCGCGCTGCACGACCGCTACCCCGGGCTGTCGGTCGTCGGCACGGAGCGGTTCGCCAACGCCACGCTGCACGGTCATTCCAGCATCCGGGTACGGCCGGCCGGGGTGCTGGCCGCGGTGCACTGACCCGCCGGGGAGGCACACCGTGTCATCCGTTCCCTACGTGGTGCTCGCGTGGCCGATCTCCGGCGACACGCCCGTGTTCGCCGCCGAGACGGTACGCCTGTGGACCGACGCCGAGGACGCTGTCGACGAGCTGGTACGCGTGCTGGGTGGCACCGACCGGGCCGGCGTGGACAAGGCCTTCCTGCACGCCACCGAACGGCTCGGCCTGCTCGGCCGGCGCCTGGCCGCCACGGTCGCGGTGCCGGCCACCGGCACCCTGCCCCCGCCGGTGCGGGTGCACTCGGACTACTTCCGGATCCGGCACGCCGAACTGAGCCCGGAGCAGCACGCCGCGCAGGCGGTGACGGTCCTGCACCGGACCGTCGCCGACCTGCGCTACGGCATGCTCGAGGTCAACGACGTGATCGCCGAGCTCACCGGTGCCCGGCTCGTGCTGCGGACGCTGCGCCCGGCCGCGGGTGCCCGCAGCGACGACGCCGGTCCGGAACCGGAATGGTTCGAGCCCGACGGCGACTGGATGGACCGGTGGTTGCTGGTCCATCACTGCTATTTCCTGCTCAACCTGCACGCCGCCGCCGAACTGCATCGGGCCGCGGACCTCGCCACCACCGATCCGGCGGGCGCCGCCGCGGCGCTGAGCCGGGCGGCCGTGCTGATCAGCGCGTTCACCGCGTCGATGCTGCACTCCGGGGCGATGCCGGCGGCCTACTACGAGGAGACCATCCGGCCGACCATGTCACCGCCCCGGGTGCCGATCAACCTGACGGGGGTGATGCAGCCGGAGCATCGCATCTACCGGGCCGCGCTCAAGCGCCTGCTTGCCGTGCTGGACGCGCCGTACGCCGAGCTGGCCGGCGCCGAACCGGCGCTGGCCGCCGCGCGCGACGACGTGCTCAACGCCGACCTGCTCGACATCGAGCGGCACATCACCGTCGCGGCCGTGCTGGTCGGCAGTGGGCGCTCGCTGGTGCAGAAGGCCGCGGCCGGCAGCGCGGTGAGCACCCTGCGCGAGATGCGGCACCTGCGCGCCGTCGCCTACCGCGACCTGCTGCAGTCCGGCGAGCGGTGGCTGGGCTGATCCCCGCCCGTCGCACCGGACTCCCCTGTTCTCCCGACGAACGGAGCCGAACATGACGACCATCACCACGCCGGCGGACACCACGATCGGCGCCGGACTGGAGATCGACCCGGCTGCCTGGCCCAAGCCCGCCGTCTACCAGCTCGTCACCTCGCTGGTGGTGCCCCGCCCGATCGCCTGGGTGTCGACCGTGGATCCGGACGGCCGGCGCAACCTGGCGCCCTACTCCTACTTCACGCTCGTCGCCGATCACCCGCCGCACGTGGCGTTCAGCTCCATCGGAGAGAAGGACACCCTGCGCAACATCCGCGCGGTGGGCCAGTTCGTCATCAACGTGGCCGACCAGCGGCTCCTGGAGCGGATGGACAACTCGGCCGGGCACTACGGGCCGGACGTCGACGAGTTCCAGATGGCCGGGGTCACCCCGGCCCCCTCGCGGCTCGTACTCCCGGACCGCGTCCAGCAGGCCCGCGCCCACCTGGAGTGCGAGCTCGTCGACGTCCACCCGGTCGGCAACGGCAACATCGTGGTCGGGCGGGTGGTGCACGTCCACGTCGACCGGGAGGTGTGGCGCGACGGGCGGGTGGACAGCCGCCTGCTCGATCCGGTCCTGCGGCTGTCGCGTTGCTACGGCCGGCTCAGCCCGGAGGTCACCGCGGAGGAGGAGCCCGCACCGCACGTCTTCGAATGAACGCGACAGAGGAGGAGCGGTCCGCCGATCTGCGGACCGCTCCTCCTCGTGTTCTGACCGTTTTCTGGGCAGGGTGGTCCGGCGTGGCGGCTGGGGCGTAGGCGGAGGCGACCAGGCCGCCTACTCCTGCGAAACTCCCGCCGGCAGGCACCCAGCAGCCCTCTCCGACACCACCAGAACCATCGATGGTCAGACACGACGAGGGGCGGTCCGCCGATCGGCGGACCGCCCCTCCTGCCGTGTCCGCCTACCCGGCCGGCGAGGGCGTGGCCGGCGCCGCGACGGGGGTGCGCGGCAGGGCGAGCACGGCGGCCGCGACAACCGCGGGCAGGACCAGCGCCGCCAGGAATCCGGCGCGGAAGCCCTCGGTGAGCGCCTCGGCGGACTGCGGGCCACCGGCGCCCGCGGTCACCCGCACCGCGATCACATTGATCACGGCCAGGGCGACGACCCCGCCGATCTGCTGCGCGGTGGACAGCAGGCCCGAGGCGAGGCCCTGCTGGGAGGCGTCGACCCCGGTGGTGGCCACGAACATGGCGGGCGCGAAGCCCAGGCCGCCACCCACGCCGAAGACCACCAGGGCGGGCGCGATGTGCAGCAGGAAGTTCCCGTCCGCCGGGGCCGCCGCCAGCATGATCAGGCCCACCGCGTTCAACGCGGCCGAGATCAGCAGGACGGCGCGCACCCCGAATTTGGTCACCAGCGCGCCGGACTTGAGCGCCGCCACCGTGATCAGCGCGGACACCGGTGCGAAGGTGAGGCCGGCGGCCAGCGAGCTGGCGCCCATCACCTGCTGCATCAGCAGCGCGGCGAAGAAGATCGTCGCCATCGTGACGCCGGAGGCGGCGAAGCAGATCACGTTGCCCAGGCTGACGTTGCGGTTGCGGAACAGTCCGAGCGGCACGATCGGGTCCGCGACCCGCCGCTCGGCCAGCCCGAAGAGGGCCAGCAGCACGAGCCCGCCCGCACCGAGCAGCATCACCTGCGAGGTGAAGCCGACCGCGGCGGCCTGCGAGGCGCCGAGCACCAGCAGGATCATGCCGCCGGTGAGCAGGCCGGCGCCGACCAGATCGGCCCGGCCCTGCGCCTGCTGCGGGCGGTTCGACACCTTGCGCAGCACCGCCACGATGATCAGGATCGCGAACGGCACGTTGATCAGGAAGATCAGCCGCCAGCTGCCGAGTCCGGTGAACAGGCCGCCGAGCAACTGGCCGACCACTCCGCCACCGGCGGAGACGGCGCCCCAGACACCGAGGGCCCGTGCCTTCAGCGGCCCTTCAGAGAAGGTCACCATCAGGATGGCCAGCGCGGCCGGTGAGACCATCGCCGCACCGAGGCCCTGCACGCCGCGGGCCACGAACAACACCGCGCCGGAGTCGGCCAGTCCGCAGGCCAGTGAGCCGATGGCGAAGACGACGACACCGGCGAGCAGCACCCGGCGGGCGCCGAGCAGATCGGCCAGGCGGCCGGCGACGACCAGGAAGCCGCCGAAGCCGATCGAGTACGCCGTGCCGATCCACAGCAGGTAGGCCGCGGAGATTTCCAGCTCCTGCTGCACGGTCGGCAGCGCGACCGCGACCACCGCGACGTCGAGCATCAGCATGAACTGGGCCAGGCACAGGACGGCGAGTAGCATCGGGCCGCCGCGCGGGGTGGGGTTTGCGGCTCCGGCCTGCGGCGGGTCGGCCGGTGCTTTGGCTGCGTCGGTCGTCATCGGTAGTCCTCCGGATCGAAATCGGTGGCGTCGTTGGCCAGGACCTTGGAGCGGAATGCGCCCCAGTCCGGGCGCGATCCGTCGATGTCGGTGAAGCCGTACTCGTGGGCCAGCTCCCACGAGGACAGGGACTTGCTGTTCCAGCGCCGTACCTCCGGGTCGGCGGCCAGGGCGGCGACGGCACGGCCCACGTAGTGCGGTGTCTCGGAGATGCCGAAGTGCGGGTCCTTCGCGGCGGCGTCACGCCAGTTCGCCTCGGTGACGCCGAATCCCGCCAGCATGGCCTCGGAGCGCAGGAAACCGGGGGTCAGCGCGAGCGCGGTCACGCCGTGCTTGCCGAGATCCTCACCGAGCACCCGGCCCAGCCGGCGGATCCCGGCCTTCACCACGTCGTAGAACAGCGATCCGTAGTAGTCGTCGCGGTCTCCGTCGGTGATCTCCACGATCAGCCCGCGCGCCGCCACCACCAGGGGGGTCAGGCGGTGCAGGGCGGTCAGGTGGCTGCGCATCCCGTTGTCCCAGGCGGTCAGCGACCGGTCCAGGTCGTGCTCCCAGAACGGCTTGCCCCACTCCACGAAGGGGTCGCCGCCCCAGACGTCGTTGACCAGGACGTCCAACCGGCCGTCGTGCTCGGACTCGAGGCGGGCGCGCAACGCGTCCACATCGGCGCGGGAGGTGAAGTCGCATCGCACCGCGATTCCCCGGCCGCCGGCAGTGTCGACCAGCTCAGCGGTCTCCTCGATGGTCTCCGGCCGTTTCATCGGCGAACCCGTCTCGCGGGTGGTCCGCCCGCAGGCGTACACGGTCGCGCCTCGCGCCCCCAGCTCGACGGATATGCCGCGGCCGGCTCCTCGAGTCGCTCCCGCGACGACGGCGACCTTGCCGGCCAAGGAGTTGTCCACGCATCCCCTCCAGGAGGTGTCGTGCAGCGCCCGGCGGCATGCATCAACGCACCCGAATGCGGATGGCGGGGGACGCGCCGGGGCCACGATGGGTTTAGAAACGTATAGACAGTGAACCACAAGCCATGAGGACCCGTGAAGCTCAGCTGTCACCCAACGGAAGGTTCTCCGGGCGCTGAGTGATCATGGACGGCGGGTCAGACCGCCAGTCCCATGAGGTCGGTGCAGCGGACGATCGCGTCCGGGTCACCATCGATCTTGAGCCGGCCGGTGACCACCGCCTGGAACGGTGAGAGCATCCGGCTTCCGATCTGGACGAACGTGGTGGCGTCAGTGGTCACCACGATCGCCGCGTCGGTGGCGGGGCCCCGGGAGGCGATCGACTTGCCCCCACCGACCTCGATGTGGAAGACCTCGGCGTCGACCTGGAACTCGTAACTCTCCTCGACATCGGGCACCTGCCGGCCGGCGATCATCGCCTGCACCGCCAGGAACCCCCACGAGGCGCGGCTGACGCCGGTCTGCACGTCGGTGGCGGTAAGGAATTGCAATCCCCATCGGGCCAGGTCCAGCACCGGACCGCGCAGCATCTCCCCGGCCGGGGTCAGCCGGTACATCTTGCCGCGGCCGTCGCCCGGCACCGGGCACTGCTCGATCACGCCGAGCGCGGCCAGCGTCCGCAGGCGCTCGGACAGCAGGTTGGGACCCATGCCCGGCAGGTTCTCCAGGATCTCGTTGAACCGTGCCGGGCTGGTCAGCAACTCGCGGACGACCAGCAGGGTCCAGCGCTCGCCGATCACGTCGAGGGCGGCCGCTAGCCCGCAGAGCTGTCCGTACTGTCGCCTGTCGGTCATGGCGGAACCTCGATGGTGGGTCTGAGTCGAGCAGGTCCCTCCACCATGCCACTGTGAGTTAGGTTTACGCCAGTGACCTCGATCGCCCCGACCGTCATCCGGCGAATGCGGCGAGGGCTGCGACGAGCTCGTCCGGCACCGGGACCGGCCGCATCCGGTCGCCGGTCCGCTGCATGCACGCCACGGTTTGCCGTCCCGCCGCCACCACGACGTCGCCGCGGCGGAACCGGAAGCCCATGTCGACACGGTTGCCGGCCTGACCGCCCAACGTCATCTCGACCTCGATGGCGTCCAACGCGTAGCACTCCGCGAAGTACTCCATCGAGCAGGACACCGTCACCAGGGCCAGCTCGCCGGCGGCCACGCTCTTGAGCACGCCCGGGGCGTGATCGGCGAGGAACCGCTCACGGCAGTGTCCCTGCCAGTGCAGGTAGTGGGCGAAGTAGACGTTGCCCACCAGATTGGTCTCGTCGAAGGGCACCACGTGCCGGTACCGGTACGCCGACATCAGTGCACCCCGTGTCCGACCGCGACCGCCACCGTGAGCGGCCTGCCCGTCTCCGCGACCGGTACCCGGGCGGTGAGCACCTGCGCGCCGTTGCGCCGCAGCACCACCACGCCGTGCCCGCCCACCTGCTCCACCCGCAGCGGCAGGTCACCGGGCAGCGCGTCCGCCGCCGTCCGGACCCGTTGCCATGCGTGCTCCACCGGCTCTCCCGTCTTGTCGGCGATCTCCGCGGCGACCCGGTCCGCGTCCGCGTCCGGTGACGCCGGCAGCCCGTCGTCGTCGCTGCACGCCAGCCCGACCGGGGCCGGCGCCAGGGCGGTGAGCGACAGCGTGGCGCAACCGTGGTGCCGGACCGTCACCTCGCGTACGCCGGCCCGGCCGCCCACCGGTTCCCGGCCGGGCGGCCCGGACGTCAGATCGACGTCGTCGGCCATCCCGCACTCGATCAGCTTGCGGGTCAGCAACGGGCCGACCAGCGCGGCCGGGTACGCCGCAACGCCGGACGGCCCGATCGCGCGCAGACCCAGCCCGGTCCACCGCGACAACGGCCGGCCGGCGAGGTCGCGCACGAGCACGTCGTAGACGTACTCGTCGGCCGTGTGCTCCCGCTCCACCGCCTCCACCAGGACCAGGCCCTCGGCCGGCCGCCACACCGTGAACCGTTCGACCCGCACCGGCAGCGCCCGGCGGTGCGGGACGCAGGCCAGCAGTGCATGGATGGTGGCGTCGTGCGCCCCCGGGTCGCCGAGCAGCAGGGTGTCGCCGTGGAAGTCGGAGAACCACCGGTGCTCCGGCCGCGCGTCCACGACGGCGCTCACCTCGAACGCCGACAGCCGGCGGTAGTCCAGCAGCCGCCGGAACCGGCCTCGGTGGAACAGGACCGAGCCGTAGAACGGGTGCGCGCCCTCGCTGGGATCCGCCGCCGCGAGCTCCGGCACGGCCACCACCGGCGGTTCGGGCTCCGGCGTGCCGGCCACTCCCCGGAACCGAACCGTGGCGAACCCGTCCGTGTCGTCGCGCAGGCAGACCTCGACGCCGTCGCCGCCGGCCAGCGCCGCGGCCCGGATCGTGCGGGCACCCCGCTCCGGCACGGTGATCGGGGCGTCGAACGCCAGATCGCGCAGGGACCACCGCTGACGCGGGCCCTCGAGCACGGTCACCGCCTGGGCCATCGCCTCCAGCCCGAGGACCGCGGGGAACACCGGGGCGCCGTCGATCCGGTGGTCGTCCAGGTAGGGGTCGGCGCCCAGCGACAGGGCACTCTCGACGGTGGTCTCCACCGCCGGCAGCAGGTCACGCCGTGACTCGGTGAAGCGCAGCCCGAGAGCCGCCGGCGCGTCGTCGACGGCGAACGTGGGCAGCCGGGGGAACCGGCTGGTCAACAGCACCGTCACCGGCGCGTCCGGGTCGCCCAGCACGTCCAGCAGCGCGGCGCAGCCGGCGGCCGGTTCGATCGGGGTGACGCCGGACTGCCGCAGCGAGTCCAGCGTGCCCAGGCGCACCCCCATACCGTGTTCCTCCCAGACCGACCACTCGAGCAGGTGGGTGCGGCAGCGTGGGTGCCGGGCGGCCCACTGCTCCAGTTCGGCGCGCATCCAGTCGTTGGCGACGCAGTACTCGGACTGCCCGCTCAACCCGGTCCGCCCGATGATCGAGCCGTACGCGACGACCAGTTTGAGCTCGTCACCGGCCACGGCGAGTACGGTCCGCAGGCCGTCGACCTTGGGTGCCAGGGTGCTTCGCAGCCCGGTCGCGTCGGTGTTCTCCAGCCGGCGCGGCTCGTTGCGGCCGGCGCCGTGCACCACGCCGGCGACGGTGCCCCACTCGCCGGCGGCGGCGACCGCGGCGGCGACCGCGTCCGGATCGGTCACGTCGCAGCTGAGGTAGTGCGCCGGCACCCGTTCGCGCAGCCCGGCCAGGGCCTCGAGCACGTCCGGGTCGTCGGCGGCGGTGCGGCCCAGCACCACCAGGGTGCAGCCGCGGCGCTCGGCCACGGCCGCCGCCGAGTACGCGGTGATCCCGCGCAGTCCGCCGGTGACCAGCAGGACGTCGCCGGACGTCAGCGGCAGCTGCCCGCCGCCGGCCAGGTTACGGACCCGCATGACGGCCCGCTGCGCGCTGCCGTCGGGGTGCACCCGCACCTCGCGGTACCCGGTACCGCCGCAGAGCCCGAGATCGGTCAGCCGGCCCCCGGCCGGCAGCCGCACCACGGTGGCGGCGCAGCCGGGCAGCTCGGCCACGGCGCTGCGGGTGATCGCCGCAGCCGCCGGGTGGCCGTGGTGCACGACCAGCAGCCGGTCGGGCCGGTCGGCGCCGATCCGCTGGAGCAGCGCGGCGATCGCCGCGTCACCGGCGTCGTCCGGAACCGCTACGGCCAGCCAGGACGACCCGGCATCGTGGTCGGACCGGCAGAGTTCATGCAGCCAGTGACCGTCCGGGGCGGCCACCGCCCAGTCCGCCGCGGCCGGCGCCGGTCCGGCGGTGAGCGGTGCCCAGGTGTGCGTGAAGGCGCGGACCTCGGCCCGGACGCCGTGCTCGGGCGCCGGGCCGGCCGCGTCCGCGACCGGCAGCGCGGCCACCACCTCAGCGACCTCGGCGACGGTTGCGGCGGCCAGGTCGGCGTTGCCGATCCGCGGGGTGCGGCCGAGCAGGCGCGCCGTGTCGGCCACCACCTGCACCACCTGCAGCGAGCTCAGGTGCAGGTCGGCCAGCAGCCGGGCGTCCGGGCGCACCGACGGCAGCTCCAGCAGTGCGGCCAGGTGCGAGCGCAACACCTGCAGTGGGTCCGCGCCGGTGTCGGCGACCGCCACGGGCGCCGGGCCGGCCGGTTCCGCGGCCGGCGCCGGTACCGGCACCGGCTCGCCGAGTGCGGGCAGCGTCTCGCACGGGTTGTGCAGCAGAGTGATCGGCCGGCCGGCGTCCAGCGTCCGGTGGCCGCGGCCGGCGAAGTAGGGCGCCGGGTCGGCGGCGGCCGCGGCGGCCAGCGCGGCGGTGGCGAACGCATGCCGTCGCGGGTCGCCGCCGCTGTCCAGGGTCACCGCCGGCACGTCCGCGGCGCCGGCGCGGACCAGGCCGCACAGGATGCCGCCCGGTCCCGCCTCGACCAGCAGGTCGCAGCGCCCGGCCAGCACCGCCGCCGCCTGCCGGAACCGCACCGGGGCGGTGAGCTGCTCAGCCAGCAGGGTGGGCAGGTGGTCACTGGCGGTCAGCTCCCGGCCCAGGACGGTGGAGATCACCCCGCCGGTGGGTGGCCGGAAGTCCGTCCCGGCCAGGACAGCACGGAAGGGCTCGGTGGCGGGCGCCATCGCCGGGCTGTGGAACCCGTGCGAGACCGGCAGCTCGACGCCGTGGATCCCGGCGCGGGCAGCGCGGTCGAGCACCGTCCGCACGTCGGGCGTCGGGCCGGAGACGGTGGTCTGGCGGGGCGCGTTCTGCCCGGACACCACCGCGGCGGTGCCGCGGACGAGTTCCGCGGCGCCGTCCGGGCCGACGCTCAGCCCGGCCATAGTCGTCCCGGCCGTGCCGTGCTCGGCCATCACCCGGCCGCGGTCGGCGGCCAGCGCGAGACCCTGCTCGCGGGTGAGCGCGCCGGACCAGACCAGCGCCGAGACCTCGCCGAGGCTGTGGCCGACCGCGCCGGACGGCCGGCACCCGAGGGCGTCCAGCCAGGCCAGCGCGGCCAGGCTCTGCCGGACGACGGCCGGCTGCGCGCTGCGGGTGGCGACGTCGCCGTCGGTCACGGTCGCGCCGTCCGGCAGCGGTGGGACGCCCAGGCCGGTGGCCCAGGCCGGCAGGTCGCGGCGGACCGGGGCGGCCTGGCCCGGGAACAGCAACCCGACGCGGGCCGGCGGGCCGGAGCCGACGGCCGCGCCCGCCTTCTCGTCCAGGGCGATCGGGCCGGGCTCGTCGAGCAGTTTTCGGGCCCGCGCCGCCGCGACGGCCAGTTCGCCCGGGGTGGCGGCGACCAGCGCGGCGCGGAATGTACCGGTGCGGCCGCGGTGGAACTCGGTGCAGGCCACGTCGTGCACTTCCGCGGTGCTCAGCGCCGGGGCCTGCTCGGTCAGGGCGGCCAGCCGGCTGTCCAGGTCGGCGCGGTCGCGGCCGGCCAGCAGCACGATGTCGTACGCCGGCGACGGCGCCGACCAGCGCGGCGCGACCACCGCCGGGTGCGACTGCCCGCCGGTGAGCACGACGTGAGTGTTGATGCCACCGAAGCCCATCGACGACACCACCGCCGTACGCCTGTCGCGCCGCCACTGCTCGGGCGCGCCCAGCACCCGCAGCGGCGCGCCGCGCAGCAGCTCGTGCGGCTGCTCGCAGCCGGTGGTGGGCGGCAGCATCCCGTGGTGGACGGCCATCGCCGCCTTGATCAGACCGGCCACCCCGGCGGCCGCCTTGGTGTGCCCGATGTTCGCCTTGACCGTGCCGAGCGCGGCCGCCGGCGCGGAGCCGCGGGCCTCGGTCAGCGCGGCCAGCTCCACCTGGTCGCCGACGGCAGTCCCGGTGCCGTGCCCCTCGACCAGGTCGATGTCGGCGGGGGTCACCCCGGCCATCCGGTACGCCCGGCGCATGGCGAGCACCTGTCCGGCCACGGCCGGCCGGGTCAGCCCGCCGGAGCCGTCCGAGGAGGTGCCCCAGCCACGGATCTCGGCGTACACTCGCAGGCCCGCCTGCCGGGCGCGGTCGGCGCGCATCAGCACGACCACGCCGCAGCCCTCGCCGGGCAGGAAGCCCGTGGGGTGGGCGTCGTACACGCGCATGTCCTCGGCGGCCAGCGCGCCCAGCCGGGCGAACCCGACGAGCTCCAGCGGGTCGAGGCTCAGGTCGACGCCTCCGGCCAGCGCGACGTCCAGCTCGCCCTCGGTCAGCGCCCGGCAGGCCGTCATGATCGCCAGCAGGCTTGACGAGCACGCGCCGTCCACGGTGTACCCGGTGCCGTGGAAGTCGAAGTGGTTGCAGATGCGCCCGGCGATGGTGTTGGACAGTGACCCGGCCAGCGTCTCGTCGTTGGCGTCCGGGAACGCGCCGCGGACCAGGCTGTCCAGCTCGGCCAGCACGGTACGGGACAGGTCGGCGGCGGCGCCGGCGCGGCCGAGCGCTGTGGAGCACGCCTGGCGCAGGAAGGGCAACCGGGCGCGTACCGTCCAGGCCCGGCTGAACTCGCCGGTCAGCGAGTTGCCCAGCACCACGCCGACCTGGTCGCGGTCGATGCCGTACGCCTGCAGGCCGCCGTCGTCGAGCCCGGCGTCGGCCAGCGCGTCGGCCGCGGTCTCCAGCGCCAGCCAGTGGCTCAGGTCGGCCGACCGGAACAGCTTGCCGGGGATGCCGAAGCGTTCCCGGTCGAAGTGCCAGTCCCGCAGCAGGCCGGCCCGTTTCACGTAGGTGGTGTCGATGTCGTCGCGCCCGCCGCGGTACCCGGCGCCGAGCCGGCCGGCCGGCAGCAGCCGGAACCCGAGGCGGCGGCCCAGCACCGTCTGCCACAGCTCCGCGGGGCTCGTCGCGTCGGGGTAGCGGCAGGCCATCCCGACGATGGCGATCGCGGTCACGACAGCACCGTCGCTGGGGTGATCGCGCCGGCCGGCGACTCGTCCGTGCGGGCCGGGCGCCGGCTGGTCCACAGCAGGACCAGGCCCCGGAGCCCGCAGGTGATGACCACGGCGAAGAACAGGCCGAAGACGATGCCGGACAGGACCAGCATGCTGTAGACGGCGGCGGCGGTCAGGCCGAAGACGATCTGGTTGCGCCGGCGCGACGGTGTCGTACCCGGGTCGGTGATCATGTAGTTGGTGAACAGGATGAACGCCAGCCCGGTCATCGGCAGCAGCGCGCCCACCAGCGAGTGATCGAACACCAGCCAGCGGATCACCGCCTGCGCGGCGAATCCGGCGAGCCAGGCCAGGATCAGCGGGATCCGGCCGGTCAGCTTGGCGTTGAGCATCGAGCCCAGCATCAGCACGCCCAGCGGGAGCAGCCAGTCGACGCCGCCGCTGACATTGTTGGTGAAGTGGTACGGCGGCGCGATGCCCACCCACGGGAACAGCACCAGGGTCAGGGCGATGCCGGCATTGGACGGGTTGAGCACGTGCCGCGCCCGCCCGCCGATCCGGACCCGGACGAGGTACTTGCTCACGTTGGCGACGACGACGGCGAACAGGTACGGCCAGAGCGAGATGTTGCCCCACAACAGCATCGCGCAGGCCAGTCCGGCGATGTGCGCGGGCAGCAGGAACGTCACCAGGTTGCCGAACCCGCCGGCATACTCGGGGGCGCGTTGCCGTGCCCAGCTGTCGAGCCGTTCCATCAGCAGCGCGGCGGCGTAGCTCACCAGGACCGTGGCGATCGGGGTGATCGGGGACTGCTCGAAGCCGAGGACCAGATGCCCGACCACGTTGAAGACGGTGATCGAGATCGCGAACCGGCGCAGCGCCTTGATCCGGACCGGGACCGGCGCCGTGGCCGCGGTCGCGACGGCCGGGCCGGGCCGGGCCGCGAGGGTGGGGATGGTGGGGGTGACCGTCGCCGTCATCGCTGGACCGCCGTTCCGTCGTCGTTGAGCTGGATGGTGTGCCGGCCGGCCGGGAGGACCAGCTCGGCGCGGGCCACGCCGGTGGCGGTACGCCAGATGACGGTCACCGGGACCTCGCCGCCAGGGTGCGCCAGGTGTACCTCGGCCGCGGAGACGCCGGCGTGCCCGTTGGCCGGGTAGAGCTGGGCGCGCCGGGTGCCGGCCGGATCGCGCAGCTCCACGTGCGCGCCGATCACCGGCCGGGTGCCGTCGCCCGCCGGGGTCTCCAGCCGCAGGCCGAGCGAGGAGGCGTTGCCGGATCTGTTGTGCAGCAGCCGGGAGTTCTCCCACTGGTTGGCGACCAGCGCGTCGAGCCGGCCGTCCGCGTCGACGTCACCGAAGGCCAGGCCGCGCGAGACGTCCGGTGCGTCGATGCCCAGCGGGCCCGACATGTCGTGGTAGACGCCGTCGTCGCCGCGTACCCAGAACGGGTTGGGCTCATGGCCGGACAGGTCGTCGCCGGGCTGGAAGTTCGGCCAGGCCCACGGGTGGCGCAGCAGGTCGTCGTTGCCCATGGCGAGTTCCTGCAGCCGCGGCCAGGCGTCGCGCTCGCCCTTGAGGAAGCCGGTGGCCTGCAACAATTCGTCGGTGCCGTCGTTGTCGAAGTCGCCGGACTTGACGTCCCAGCTCCAGCCGGAGCGGGACAGGCCCAGTTGCTCGCTGCGGTCGGTGAACGGCACCCGGCCCTCGAGCAGGTCGGTGCCGCGGCCGTCGGGCACGAACGCGAAGTTGCTCTCGTGCAGCGCGTAGTCGGTGGTGATGTTGCTGACCACCATCATCGGCAGCTGCTGGTTCCGGCCGTACGTGAAGGTGACGCCCATGCCCTTGAACGAGTCGTGCCCCAGCACCTTGGACTTCGGCATGGTCATCGAGCGTTCACCGCGTACCGCCTTGAGGCGTACGGTGCCCGGCGTCGAGTGGTTGACCAGCAGGTGGTCCGGCCCGAAGTCGTTGGCCAGGTAGATCTCCGGCAACAGGTCGCCGGTGAGGTCCTGCATCCCGATGGCCAGCGACCAGGATGCCGCGGCCCGGGCCGGCAGCGCGTGGCTGAAGTCGGTGAGCGCGGGCAGCCGGTCGGATCCGCCGGGCCGGGTGAGGAACACCCGGTTGTGCCCGCCGTTGGCGGCCAGCGCCATCGAGTGCTGCATCTGCAGGCGCGCGTCGGCGCCGGCCTGCGGGTCGAGCACCGGCGCGTCGTCCGGGAAGTAGTTGGCGACGAAGATGTCCAGGTTGCCGTCGCCGTCCATGTCGGCCACGTTGAGGCCGGTGGAGTTCCACACCTGCATCGGCTGTACCAGCTCGGTGGCCCGGAAGCCGGCGGCCTGCGGCGTGCGGGCGGGCCCGCCGGTGTTCAGGAACACGACAGCCGAGCGGCCCCAGTAGTAGACCAGGATGTCCTGGTCGCCGTCGGCGTCGATGTCGGCGGGCACGCAGCCCATGGGAGCCATCGTCCGGTCGTAGCGCAGACCGGACGGGTGCAGGACGACGCCCGGGTACGCGCCGTCGCCCGCGGCCGGCAGCAACCGCACCGAGTCGTCGCGCGGGTCGACCAGGCACATGTCCCCCGCATGGCCCAGGCCGCGCAGGTCGACGAGCCCGACCGCGGCGCCGACCGCCGAGATCCAGCTGCGGATGCCGCCGTACGAGCCGGCGACCTCCCGGACGGTCCGTGCACCCGGCGGCGGGATGTTCACGTCGCGGACGGTGAACGCGAATCGTTCCAGGGCGCGGCCGACATCACCTCGCGACGGCTCCGGACGCGTGGTCAGCACCCCGAGGATCAGGCACAGCGTCAGCCCGACGCCGATGCTGACGGCGGACCGGAATGTCTTGGCCATCTCTCTCAGACCTCTCTCCGATGAAAGTCGCGACGTCAGTTCTCGAACCGGCGGCGCAGCCGGGCGCGCCACTCCAGATAGGAGCTCAGATCCGGGGCTCCGGTGAGGCCCCGCGCGGCGATGTCGGTCCACTCGGCAGCGGTGGCCGCGTCGACCCCGAGCAGCTCGCGGCAGGCCACTTCGGTGTGTCCGGGCACGATGCCCGCGCGAACCCGGGCGCCGGCGGCGAACGTCACACCCTGGCGCAGGTGGGCTCGGTGTTCGGCGGCCGCGGCCAGCAGCCGGCGCAGCTCCATGACCGAGGTCGCCCCGGCGTACCCGGCGGCCAGCCCGATCCCGCTCCACAGGTGCGGGCGCGCCGCCTCCGGTTGCTGCCGGATCGTCCCGGCGGCGGCCTGGACGTCGGCGGAGTGCACGAACCACAGCGCCCGTCCCACCCCGGCGACGGTCGCGGCCCAGCGGCCGGCGCCCGCGCCGGTGGTCCGCGCGCACTGCCGGGACACGAACGTCAGGCCGCCGAAGAAGGTGCGGCCGAATCCGTCGCCGTCCAGGGCGAGCCACCGCATCAGCGGCGTGTCCGGGATCCGGGGCAGCGGCAGCCGTAACGGGGCGACGGTCCAGCCCGCGCCGACGTGGACGAGGTGCACGTACTGCGCGCCAGGGCCGTCCAGCAGGCCGCGCAACGCGCCGGCGGCACCCCCGGTGAGCAGGTCACGCTGAGCGGCGTACATGCCGGCGCCCTCGTAGGCGAAGCCACGCTCGTCGGCGGGCACCTCGGCCAGCACGTCGTGCCGGTCGCGCCAGTGTCGTGCGGCCAGGTTGTAACCGATCAGGAACGATCGGGCGTGCCCCTCCAGAACCGCTCGGGCCGCGGGTCGGCGAAGATTGAATCCGCGGCGTTCAAAATCGGCCATCCGCATTGGCAGCGGGAGCCCGGGGAACGTTGCGCGTAACGTTTCCCCACCCTTCGTGCTCCGCCGAAAACTGATGGGATCCGCTGACACGTGTTCACCTCCGTCAATGCGCGCTTCGGCAAGCCATTGGTATCAAGCGCGATTGCGGAGGGTCAAGAATGCCATCGGATTCTGAAAGAGTCTTTCAGTGCGCCGACGGCTTTACGATATCGGCGCGTCGGTCCGCGTTATCGTCGGTTTTTTCCGGCCTCGAGACCTTCGCGGAGCAGCACCATCACGTCGAGCGCCTTGTCGATCTCCGCCTCGGTGTTGTAGAGATGCACCGACATCCGCACGGCGAACATCGGCTCCTCCGCGGTCGGCACCGGGATCCGGACGATCTGGACGTGCATCCCCTGATCCGCCGCCAGCCGATCACGAAATGCCTGATACTGCTCCGCGCTGCCCCGCTTGAACGGGCGGAAAGCAACAATTCCCGAATGCAAACGGTCATCGTCGGCCGGGGTGCACAAAGCGTCTCGCCCCCATATGCTGATGATGCGTTCCTTCAGATACCCGCCGAGCCCGAAGACATACCACTGCACGTTCTCCTGGCCGAGCCGTTCCCAGATCCGCAGACACTCCCGCAGCGCGACGGCCCGGGACAGATCGGCGGTGTCGCTGTGCTGCAGCACGGCGCCGAGGTCGTACGCCGGTTCCTGGTCGCCGGTGCGCTGCGGCAGCGTTCCCTCGGCCGGGTACGCCAGCGACACCACCGGCCAGAACTCGGGCAGCGGCGCCGGGTTGAAATCCGGCAGCACCCGGTTGCGGGCGTAGATCAGCCCGGTACCCATCGGCGCGCACTGATACTTGGCCAGTGACCCGCCGAGGAAGTCCACACCCAGCTCGTGCAGGTCCAGGTCCACCTGACCGGGCAGCAGCGAGCCGTCCACCACGGAGATCAAGCCGCGGCGCTGGGCGAGTTCGGCGAGCTGGCGGGTGGGGAAGGTGACGCCGGTGGTCAGCGAGACGGCTGCCCACTGCAGCACCCGGGTACGCGGCGTGATCGCCCGCTCGAACAGCGACACGATCTCCTCGGCGTCCAGCCCCGCCTCACTGCGCGGGGTGAGCCGCCGCACCCGGATCCCGCGCCGGTTCGCCAGGATGTTGAGCGGGGCGCGGACGGTGTAGCACTCGTGCGTGGTGGTGACGATCTCGTCGCCCGGCTCCAGCGCCAGCCCGCCCAGGATCCGGCTCATCGCGTCGCTGCCGCTACCGGTCACCGCGATCTCGTCGGGCTCGCACCGATAGCTCGCCGCGAGCTCGGCGCGGACCTGCGTCAGCGCGGTCTCCGCGTACGGGTCGCGGGGCTGCTCCGCGTGCTCGAGATCGGCCCGGCCCAGCTGGTCCAGCGCCGGGCGCGGCACCGAGCCCAGCGTCGCCGTATCGAAGTGGATCACGTTGGACCGTAACGGGAACAGGCCGCGGACCACGTGCCAGCGGGCCGGGTCGTGCAGTGGGCCCGGCGTCAGGTCGTCCGACCAGCCAGGAGCGGCGAATCCCGGATGGCTGCTGTTCGGTGTCGTGGTCATCGGCATGGTCCTCTCCGTGGCCCGTCGGGACGGTTCCTCACCTGTCCGGCGGCAGAGGAGCCGGGCGTCCGAGTCGGCGCCGCAGCGCGGCGACATGCGAGGGCGATGTGCCACAACAGCCGCCGACCAGGCCGGCCCCGAATCTCGTGCACCACTGCGCGACGTGACAGGCGAATGTTTCGGGTCCCACGCCGGAAGGTACGAACCGGTCGACATGGGTCCACCTAGGTATAGCGGAACGGTCTTCGACATTAGGGTACGCACCAAATGTCAAACACGGGCCACCACCAAGGACTTCGATGCATCTATCGGTGTCGGCGAGGTTCGTGCAGTTGACCAGCACGGCTTCGGCGCCGTGCTCGTGCAGGGTGCGGGCGGCTCCGGCGAGCGGCTCACCGGACAGCAGGCGCGGGCCGCCGGCGCAGACCAGGCTCACCCAGGCGGGGCGGCCGGCCGCCCGGACCGCCTCCACCGCGATCACCGCCTCGCGGACCGTGTTCATGGTTTCCACCAGGATCAGGTCGACCCCGGCCGCGGCCAGTTGCGCGGCCGTCCAGCTGTGCTCGCGGCGCAGCCGGTCGTCGTCCGGCACCTGATCGGGGCGGTAGCAGTCGGCCACCGGCGCCTGCGAGCCGGCGACGAGCATCCGGGCCCCGGCGGCCGCCCGGGCCAGGCTCACGGCGGTCCGGATGAGGCGGCGGGTGGCGTCCGGGCCCAGACCGGCCCGCGCGGTGCTGCTCGGATTGCACCGGAACGTACCGGCGGTGAGCACGTCGGCGCCCGCCTCGGCGTACCGCCGGTGCGCCTGCAGCAGTGCACGGCGGCCGGCCGGGCTGCGCAGCACCCCGTTGGTCCACCACGGTGGGGCCACCGGCCACCCGGCGCGCTGCAGCTCGGTGGCCAGCCCTCCGTCCAGCAGCAGGCCCGCCCGCGGGATCGCGAAGCTTGCGGTCATCGCGCCGCCGATCCACCCGCCCGCACCGCGGCGAGCAGGTCGCCGACCAGGTCGTCCGGGTCCTCGATGCCGGCGGAGACACGGATCAGGTGGTCGTCGATGCCCAGCCGCAGCCGGGTGGGACGAGGTACCGGGCGGTGCGTCATCAGCGCCGGGCACTCGATCAGCGAACGCACTCCGCCCAAGCTCACCGCGGGTGCGAACAGGCGCACCCGGCGCATCAGCGCCTCCGGGTCGCCCGCGTAGACGAACGACAGCAGCGAACCGGGCCGGCGCATCTGCCGTTCGGCGACCCGGTGCTGCGGATGCGACGCGAGGCCCGGGTAGCGCAGCGCGCTCACCGACGGTTCGTCCTGCAACGCCTCGGCCAGCAGCCGGGCGCTGTCACACTGCCGGGCCACCCGCAGCGCCAGCGTCTTGAGACCGCGGTGGATCTGGTGGCAGTCGAAAGGGGACGGCACGTTGCCGAAGGTGGTGCGGTAGTCGCGCAGCCGGGCGTGCAGGTCCGGGTCGTGGTACGCCAGCGCGCCGCCGATCACGTCCAGGTGCCCGGCCAGGGACTTGCTGGTGCTGTGCAGGACGATGTCCGCGCCCAGCGTGGCGGGCTGCTGCAGGGCCGGGCCCGCCAGGGTGTTGTCGACGACCAGCAGCGCGCCGCGGTCGTGCGCCGCCCGCGCGGCCGCGGCCAGATCGGTCACCTTGAGCAGCGGATTGGTCGGCGATTCGACCCAGACCATGGCCGCGTCACCGAGGCGTTCCCCGGCGTCCGGCAGGCTCAGGTCCCAAGGTGTGACGCGGACGCCGGAGCGCGCCGCTGCGTCGAACAACGCGTGGGTGCCGCCGTACACGTCGTCTGAGCACACCAGCGTCTGTCCCGGCGTCAGCAGTGACAACACCGCGGCGGCAGCCGCCTGGCCGGAGGCGAAGGTGGTGGCGTACGGCACCTCCTCCAGAGCTGCCAGGCACTCCTCCAAGGCCTCCCGCGTCGGGTTCTCGCCCCGGCCGTAGAAGTACCGCCGGTCCGGCTGACCGAACCGGTCGTACACGGTGGCGACGTGAATCGGCGGCACCAGGTCCGCCGAGCCTGGGGTGGGCGGCTGCCCCGCGTGCACCAGCCGGGTGTCGAACCTCATGGCCGGTCCGTCTCGGCGCGTACGCAGATCGCCCGGGACGGCAGCAGCACCGTGCCGTCGTCCTGCATGTACGGCTCGGCCGCCCGCTCGACGGCGGCCCACAGCCGCGGGTCGTCCAGCGTGCCGCAGCGGTCCCGGACCGCCTGGCGCATCCGCGGCGGCAGCACGTCGCGCGAGTACGCGGCGAACTGCGCCGGCGAGTCCAGCCGGAACGGCACCGTGCAGTCGTGCACCGACACGTCACGGAACCCGCCGGCGGCCACGTCGGCGCGCAGCACCTCGGGGTCCGTCACCGCGAACGGCCCGGGACCGCCCGGCGGCGGCGCCGGCAGGGCCAGCTCGGCCGCGATCACACGGAACGCCAGGCTGATCATCGGCACCTCCGGCGGCGGCCCCCACACCGCTGCGGCCAGCGTCCCGCCCGGCCGCAGCAGCCCGGCCAGCCGGGCCAGGGCGGAGCGCCGGTCCGGCAGGAACATCAGGCCCCACCGGCTCAGGCACACGTCGAAGGAACCGGCCGGCAGCTCCACGTCCGCGAGGTCGCCGGTGTGGAACGTGACGTACTCGTCCGGGACACGCCGGCGGGCGATCACGGTCATCTGCTCGGACAGGTCGACGCCGACGACGCGTCCGTGCGGCCCGACCCGCCGGGCCGCGCCCGACGCCGGCTCACCCGCCCCGCTGCCCAGGTCGAGGACCGCGTGGCCGGGCCGGACCCCGCCCAGGTCGAGCAGCATCTCGGTGACCACCGCGGCGCCGCGCTCGAAGGCCGGCTGCCAGCGCAGCCAGCCCGGCGCGACGGCGTCCCACACGGCGCGCTGCTCGGCGCGGACGGCGGTGGCATCGGTCACGGTGGATGACACGGCTCCTCCTCGATACGGGCTCACAGGAAACGGGTGGTCGGGTGTTGCTCGGTCCAGACCCCCGGCTCGACCGCCTTCAGCTCGGCGCACAGCCGCTCCACCTCGGCGAGGGTGTTGTAGACGCCGAACGAGATCCGGACCGTGCCCAGCAGGCCCATGCTGTCCAGGAACGCGCTCGCGCAGTGCACGCCGCAGCGGACCGCGATGCCGTTGCGGTCCAGGTGACCACCGACGTCGTACGGGTGGATGCCGTCGACCACCACCGACACGATGCCCGCGGGGTCCCGGGCCGGGTCCCCGACGACTCGCACCCGATCCACGGCAGCGAGCATCTCGGTCGCGGCGTGCACCAGCCGGGCGTCGTGGGCGCGCACGGCATCCCAGCCGATGCCGCCGAGGTAGCCGACGGCGGCGGCCAGGCCGATCACCCCGGCGACGTCGGGGGTACCGGCCTCGAACCGGGCCGGCGCCGGCAGGTAGGACACCGGCTCGGTCAGGCTCACGCCCTTCACCGTGCCACCGCCGACCTGGTACGGCCGCATGCCGGCGAGCAGTTCCCGGCGGCCGTACAGCACACCCACGCCCATCGGGCCGTACAGCTTGTGGGCGGAGAAACAGTAGAAGTCGGCGCCGAGATCGGTGACGTCGACCGGGCGGTGCGGGACTGCCTGCGCTCCGTCCACGACCACCACCGCCTGCCGCTGGTGGGCGGCGGCGGCCATCTCGCGGACCGGGTTCACCGTACCGAGCACGTTGGACACGTGCGCGAACGCGGTGATCCGGGTACGCGGGCCGAGCGCCGCGACGAAGTCGGTGAGCTCGACATGCCCGGCCGGACCGACCGGGACCACCCGCAGCGTCGCGCCGGAGCTCTCGCACAGCCGCCGCCATGGCAGCAGGTTGCTGTTGTGCTCCATCTCGGTGACCACCACCTCGTCACCGGGACCGACGCGGTCGCGGCCGAACGTCTCGGCGACCAGGTTGATCGCGGCCGTGGTGCCGCTGGTGAACACCACCTCCTCGGCCGAGCCGGCGCCGATGAAGGCCCGGACCGTCTCGCGGGCCTGCTCCAGGCGCTCGGTGGAGGCCAGCCCGAGCCGGTGGTAGCCGCGGCCGACATTGCTGTTGGTGGTGCTGTAGTAGTCGGTGACGGCGTCCAGCACCGCGCGCGGCTTGTGTGCGGTCGCGGCGTTGTCGAAGTACACCAGCGGGACACCGTCGAAGCCGGTGGACAGGATCGGGAAGTCGCCGCGGACACCCTTCTGGGCGCCGCCGGTGTCCGGCCGGGCGTCTGACGTCGTGGTCATACCAGCTCCCTAATGGTGAACATGCGGCGGAACCGGGCCATGTGCGCGTCGGGGAAGGCGTACACCTTCTGCGGCGGGTACGGCCGGGTCGAGGGCGGGCGGTGGCCGGGCTCGCCGGCCACCGGGATGCGGCCGGCGCCGTCGCGCAGGTGCGGTCCGAAATAGAACCAGCAGGTCTGTGCGACATGTTCGGTGAACAGGACCGGCTGCACCTCGGCCGAGAAGAGCGGCAGATGACAGTACGCCGCCCGCAGCTCGCCGACCGGACCGAAGCTGTTGCGGCCGGCCAGGTGACCGAACACGTCATGCACCACGCGGAACAGATCGTTGTGCCGCAACGGGACCCCGTCGATCACCACCCCGGACGGCTCGCGCAGCGGGTGCGGCCCGGTCTGTCCCGGCGGCCCGTGCCCGGTCTCGGTGAGCTGGACGTAGAGCACGCCCTCGGCGGCCACCCGGCTGAACAGCTCACCCGAGTTCCGGTACGGCTGGCGGTGGTCCCTGCTGGGTAGCACGTCGAGGCCGGTGCGGCGCACCGTCTCGTACTGCTCACGGCACTCGCGGGTGAACTGCTCGTACCGGCGGGCCACCACCGCATCGGCGGTGGACATCGGCTGCCGCTCGAAGTCGTCGGCCACCTCCCGGCAGTAGTGCTCGTCGAGCGC
The DNA here is from genome assembly GCF_040639655.1 of Actinoplanes sp. NPDC023801. Lineage (NCBI taxonomy): Bacteria > Bacillati > Actinomycetota > Actinomycetes > Micromonosporales > Micromonosporaceae > Actinoplanes > Actinoplanes sp. NPDC023801. The sequence goes on from NZ_JBFAAI010000003.1 coordinate 437,751, forward strand.
GATACGCGCTGCCACGGCCCGCTCGAAGTCGTCAGCCGGTCCCAGATGGGGCCGTGCGACCAGGTGGTCACGGGCCGCGGCCAGAACGTCGATGTCGCCCGGCATGGCACCTCCCCCACAGATACGGCGCCGGCGACGGCCTAACGGAACGCCAGCACGACGAACAGCAGCATCACCGCGGCCACACCCAGCCCGATGCGGGTCAGCCGGACCGTGGCCGGGGCGGACAACAGCTTGTGGTCGAGGGCGAAGCTGCCGGGGCCGGCCAGCATCAGCACCAGCGCGCCGGAGAGCACGGCCAGCTCCCACTCGAAGCCGGTGGGCATGAAGAACCCGGCGCCCAGCTTGATGAACGTGGCGTTGAGCATGACGCCGGCGGCCAAGGACGCGGCGATCGGCGTGTAAAGGCCGAGCAGCAGGGTCACACCGACGACCAGTTCGATGACCATCACGCTCCCGGAGAGCAGCGAGGTCGACTGGTAGCCTTTCTCACCGAGATATCCGGCGAATCGTGTGACGTCCCATCCGAACATGCCGACCATGTTCTGGATGCCGTGTGCCAGGAATGTAAAACCGATGATCAGCCGGACGATCAGCAGACCGGACTGCGCCCACGGATAGGACGAGGTGCGCGCGGTCCGCGTACCGTCCACCGTGGCTCCTTCGAAGGTGGTCATGACATCGCTCCCTCACCGTGTGGCATAGGTTCTCAGGCGGACTCCACCGTCTGTGCCGGTACGGTATGAGCAGCAAAGGGTCGTCGGCACGGGATCCGTCACCGCGAGGAAAGACCTTTCGCAACTGCTGGCCGGAGGGTGAAAGATTCGGCGGGGGCGGCAACCGCGGCGGCCATTGCACCGGTATGGTCGAGACGCTATGCAGAGTTATGCGATTCCCGGTTCGAACGCCCGGATGCGCTTTCACGACCTGCCCGGCGACGCCCCCGTGCACGTCTTTCTTCCCGGCCTGGCGTGCGCTTCGTCGGCAGATTTCCCGGAGACCACCCGGCATCCCGGCGTGGCCGGTTTCCGCTCGATTCTGGTGGACCCGCTGGGCGCCGGTTTCAGCGACCGGCCGGCCAATTTCTCGTACACGCTGGAGGGCCACGCGGACACGGTTGCGGCGTTGCTGGACATGCTCGGCGTCACCGGCGTGGTGGTCGTGGGGCACAGCATGGGCGGCTCGATCGGGGTGCTGCTCGCCGCGCGCCGTCCCGACCTGGTCGCCGAACTGATCCTGGCCGAGCCCAACCTGGGGCCGGTACGCGGCATGCTCAGCCCGCTCATCGTGGACCTGAGCGAGGACGAGTTCGTCCACGCCGGGCACGCCGCCCTGGTCAGCCGCCTGGCCGAGGTGGGCGAGCAGGACGTGACCGCGGCCAACTTCGCCGCGCTGGTCCGGGTCTGCGACCCGCTCGCGCTTCACCGCACGGCCTGTTCGCTGGCCCGCCTGCGCGAGCCCGGCCTGCGCGCCGTGCTGAACGCGCTGCAGATCCCGCGTGCGGTCCTGATCGGCGGCGCCTCCGGGTACGCGCAACGGCATCCGGGATTCGGCGAGCACGGCATCGCGACGCTCACGGTGCCCGGCGCCGGGCACGCCATGAACGAGGACGACCCGGCCGCGTTCGCGCGCGCCATCGGCCAGGTCCGCCGCACGACCGTGCCGGCGTCCCGCTGACAGGAACGGAGAGAACATGCCGGAGAAAACCCCGGAGCGCTTCGTCTGGGCGCTGGACGTGATGCGGGTCGCGCCCGCCGACCGGGTGCTCGAGGTGGGCTGCGGCCACGGGGTGGCAGCCGCCCTGGTGTGCGAACGGCTCGACGGCGGGCACCTGCTGGGCATCGACCGCTCGGCGAAGATGATCGAAGCCGCCACCCGGCGCAATCAGGCCGACGTGGCGGCCGGGATCGCCGAGTTCCGGACCACGACGCTGGCGAAGGCGGAGCTGCCGTCGCGCGCGTACGACCTGATCTTCTCGTTCAACGTGAGCCTGTTCTGGACCCCGCCGGCGCGGGAGCTGAACCAGCTCGCCGAGGCGCTGGCGCCGGGCGGGCGCATGCTCGTCTTCCACCAGCCCCCGTTCCCGGAGAAGAACCAGCAGGTCGTGGACGCGGCGACGGCGTTGCTGACGGAAGGCGGCTGGAAGGTTCAGGACACCCTGTTCGCGGACACCGCGCCGGTCGAGTCGGTGTGCCTCATCGCCGTGCGGTGACGCGGACATGGGCCGGGCCGGCATCGCGCAGGTCGGTGAGGCCGGTGAGCGCCATCGCGTCGGACACCTCGTCGTTGAGCATGTCGAGCAGGTGCGCCACCCCGTCCGCGCCACGGACCGCCAGCGCCCACAGGACCGGACGCCCGATCAGCACCGCGGTGGCGCCGAGCGCGATCGCGGTCAGCGCCTCCACGCCGCTGCGGATCCCGCCGTCGACCAGCACCGGGCAGCGGCCGCCGACCGCCGCCACCACCTCGGGCAGCACGTCCAGGGTCGCCAGCGGGGTGTCGAGCTGGCGGCCACCGTGGTTGGACACGATCACCGCGTCCACCCCGTGCGCGGCCGCCAGCTCGCCGTCCTCGCCGGTCTGCACGCCCTTGAGGACGATCGGCAGATCGGTGCGCTCACGCAGCCACGCCAGGTCGCTCCAATTGAGGGCCGGGTCGAAGACGCGTACGGCGTGGTCGGCGACCGCGGACCGGCCGGCGACCCGCCGATGCAGCAGGCTCTGCGCCGCGCGTTCCACGTTGACCGGCCGCAGCTCGGGTGCGAAGGCGAAGCCGTTGCGTAGATCGCGCAGCCGGTGGCCGATCACCGGGGAGTCGACGGTCAGCACCACGGCGGTGTAGCCGGCCTCGGCGGCCAGGTCCAGCACGCCGCCGAGCGCCTCCCGGTCCCGCATCCAGTAGATCTGCAGCCAGCGCGGCGCCGGCCCGGCCGCGGCGGCGATGTCGCGCAGCGAGCGGCCGCTGAAGAAGCTGGTGACGTAGAGCGCCCCGGCCCGTGCCGCACCCTGTGCCGTGGCGACCTCCCCGTCCGGATGCATCATCGCGTGGTACGCCGTCGGCGCGATCCCGACCGGGCCGCGCAACCGGGAGCCCAGCAGCGTGACGGCGGTGTCCCGGGCGGAGACGTCCACCAGCACGCGCGGGCGCAGGGCGAACCGGTCGAACGCCGCGCGGTTGGCCGCGAGGGCGCGCTCGGCGCCGCTGCCGCCGCTGATGTAATCCCAGACGTCGGGTGGCACCGCGGCCCGTGCCTGCGGCTCGTAGTCGGCCGCGCAGACGAAGCGCGGGTCGGTCGTCGGCTCCAACGGGATTCACCTCCCGGGCGGTCAGCACTCCAACAGCGGGGACCCGGACCGGCCGGTGCCGGGTCTCAGCCCCGGCGGCCGGCGCCGGCCCGGCGCAACGACAGCACGGTCACCGCGGCGATCACGACGAGCAGAGCGGCGCTGGCGTACGCGGCCGCCTGCATCCCGTCGGTGAACGCCGCGCGGGCACTCGCCAGCAGTTGTGCGCCCGGTCCCGCCGGCAGGGCCGCGGCCGCGTCGACGGCGCCGCCGACGGTGTCACCGGCACCGGCCGGCACGTCCGCGCCGGCCATCCGGGACCCGTAGACCGCCGCCGCCACGCTGCCCAGCAGCGCGATGCCCAGCGCGGATCCCAGCTCGGTCGCCGTCTCGGACACCGCCGACGCCGCGCCGGACTGCTCCACCGGGCTGCTGGAGACAACCTGGTCGGTGGCGAGGATGTAGACCGGGGCGAGGCCCAGGAAGATCACGACCGAGCCGGCCACCGCGGGTGCGAGCCCCTGCTGCGGGCCGGCCAGGGCCAGCAGCACGAACCCGGCGGCGGCGAAGAGCAGACCGCCGGCCATCACGGACGCCGGGCGCAGGCGACCGGCCAGCGCCGGGCCGAGGCCGCAGCCGAGCACGAAGCCGACCGCCGACGGCACCGTCCACACCCCGGCCCACAGCGGTGTCAGGCCGAGCACCGACTGCAGGTACTGCGCGAACAGCAGCATCATCCCGAACGCGGTGAAGAAGGCGACCAGGCTGGCGACCAGCGCCACCGCGAGCCCGGGCACCCGGAACAGCGCCGGGTCGATCAGCGGCCGGGGGCTGCGCCGTAGGTGCCGCAGGAACGTCGCGGCCGCGGCCAGCCCGGCGGCGACGGCCGCCGCCGCGACACCGGCCGGGCCACCCGACGCCCACGTCTTCACGCCGTAGATGACGGCCAGCACGGCGGCCAGCGACAGCACGGCGCCGGCCAGGTCGAAGCCGCCGGCGTGCGGGTCGCGGTGCTCGGGGACCAGGACCGGCGCGGCGAGCAGCACCAGCGCCATCACCGGGACGCCGGCCAGGAACACCGCACCCCACCAGAAGTTCGTCAGCAGCAGCCCGCCGAAGAGCGGACCGGCGACACCCCCGGCGGAGAACGCCGCCGTCCACACGCCGATCGCGACGGTCCGCTGCCGGTCGTCGGTGAACATGTTGCGGATCAGCGACAGGGTGGACGGCATCAGCGTCGCCCCCGCCACGCCCAGCAGCGCCCGGGCGACGATCAGCGTGGTCGCGCTGCCGGCCGTGGCGGCGGCCACCGAGGCCACGGCGAACGCCGCCGCTCCGATCATCAGCAGCCGGCGCCGGCCGATCCGGTCACCGATCGCGCCCATCGTGATCAGCAGTCCGGCCAGTAGGAAACCGTAGACGTCGACGATCCACAGCAGCTGGTCCGCGGTCGGTGCCAGATCGGCGCTGAGGGCCGGCACCGCCAGGTTGAGCACGGTCAGGTCCATCGAGACCAGCAGGCTGGGCAGCGCCAGCACCGCCAGTCCCGCCCATTCCCGTCCACCGGCCCGATGGCGTGTTTCCTCGCGCAGCCCCATCCGCCTCTCTCCGTCCTCGGTGACGACCGAACACAGTCTAATAGTTAAGTGACCTCTGCCCCATCACGCCGGCGGGTAATGCGTCGCCGGGGTGAACCGGACCGGCAGGTCGACCAGGCTGCGAAACATCGAGCTGCGCTGGTACGACAGGTCCGATCGGGCGCAGTCCAGTCGCAGGTCGGCCAGCGGCACGAGACGGGTCAGCGCGGCCCGCAGTTCCAGCCGGGCCAGCACCGCGCCGAGGCAGAACCGCATGCCGGCGCCGAACGACATCGGGTGAGCGCCGGCGCGGGTGACGTCGAACCGGCCCGGGTCGGGGTACACATCCGGGTCCCGGTTCGCCGCACCCATCAGCGCCACCACGAAGTCGCCCTTACGCAGCTGGACGCCGCCGATCACCGTGTCCTCGTCCACCCGGCGGCTGTTGGACTGCACCGAGGAGTCGTAGCGCAGCGACTCCTCGACGGCGCTCTCGATCAGTTCGGGCCGGCGGCGCAGCAGCTCGTGCTGGTCGGGGTGGTCGATCAGGGCCAGCATCGTGTTGCTGACCTGGTTGGTCACCGTGTCATGGCCGGCGAACACTACCGAGATGACGGTGCTGACGATCATGCTGGTGGTGAGCGGGCGGTCGTACCCGCTCTGGTCCTTGTCCATCTCGTCGAGCATCACGCTGATCATGTCGTCGCGGCGGTCCGCCCGGCGCTGCCCGATCAGCCAGGTCAGGTACTCGGTGAACTCGCCCATCGCCTGGTTGCCGCGGATGATCTCCTCGCGGCTGGGCACCAGGTCCAGGGTCGGCGCGATGTCCAGTGACCAGCGCCGGACCCCGTCGTAGCCCTCCGGCGGCACGCCGATCAGATTGCACACGAAGTGCAGCGCGAGCGGTGCGCCGAACTCGCTGACCACGTCCATGTGCCCGCGGCGGGCCAGCGGCTCCAGCAGCTCGTCGACGATGTGCGCGATCTTCGGCTCCATCGCGCGCATCCGCTTCGGCGAGAACACCGGCATGATCAGTTTGCGCAGCCGCGCATGGTGCGGGTTGTCCTCGAAGAACATGGTGTCGCTCATGACGTCCTGCAGCGCGCCGGGCCCGACCATCTCCGCCCAGAAGTCACGCACGCTGGCACAGCCGAACCGCTCGTCGCTCATCACCGTCCTGACGTCCGGGAAACGGGTGACGTACCAGGTGCCCTCCTGACCCCGGTGCACCGGGTCGTGCCGCAACAGCCAGTCGTAGAAGGGGTACGGATCGCGCTGGAAGTCGGGATCCAGCGGGTCCAGGCCGGTCTCCGGAACGGGACTGCCCGCGACGGAAATGGTCATCGCTGCCTCCGGTCGTTGGACTCGATGCGCCAACAATGGTTATGTATCTATTAGCCAAGTCGTTTCTCGAAATAAGGCCCAGAAACCTTTCCGCGCATTGACAGAATTGCGATCCGAAATGGGGTGCACACGCATGGCTGAAATCCTGGACAGCCGCCTGGCCGGCCCGGCCGCCGACGTCGCCGGCCGGATCGACCAGGTGATCGACACCGCGATCGCCACGGACCGGGTGGTGGGCTGCGCCGTCGTGGTGGCCCGCCACGGCGAGATCGTCCACGAGCGGTACGCGGGCCACGCCGACCGGGAGACCGGGACGCCCGTCACCGCCGGGCACCAGTTCCGCCTGGCCAGCATGACCAAACCGGTGGTGGCAGCCACCGCTCTCGCGCTGGCCGACCGTGGCGTGCTGCGGCTCGACGAGCCGGTGCGGTCCTGGCTGCCGTGGTTCCGGCCGGCGCTGCCCGACGGCACCCGGCCGGACCTGACCCTGCGGCAGTCGCTGGCCCACACCGCCGGGCTCGGGTACGGCTTCCTCAGTGCCGACCGAGACGACCCGTACCGCCGGGCCGGGGTCTCCGACGGCGGGGACGCCACCACCCTGACCCTGCGGGAGAACCTGGAACGGCTGGCCTCGGTGCCGCTGCTGTTCGAGCCCGGCCGGGACTGGACGTACTCGCTGGGTGTCGACGTGGCGGGCGCGGTGATCGAGTCGGCCACCGGCGCCACCCTCGGCGAGGTGGTCGCCGACCTGATCACCCGGCCGCTCGACATGACGGGCACCGGCTTCACCGCCGACCCGGCCCGGCTGGTCACCGCGTATGCCGGCCCCCAGCATCCGGCCCGGGTGATGGCCGCCGACGACGGCATCACGTTCCCGGGCGGCGGGCCGATCCGGCTGTCGCCCGGGCGCGCCCTCGACCCGCGGGCCTTCCCGTCCGGCGGCTTCGGCCTGGTCGGCACCGCCCGTGACCAGCTCGCCTTCCTGGAGGCGGTGCGGCGGGGCGGAGCGCCGGTGCTGACCCGCGCGGCGGCCTCGCTGATGATCCAGGATGCCGTGCCCGGCCGGGACCTGCCGGTGGGCCCCGGGCTCGGGTTCGGGCTGGGCTTCGCGGTGGTCCGCGACCCGCAGGCCTACGGAACGCCGCGACCGGCCGGCAGCTTCGGCTGGGGCGGCTTCTACGGCACCACGTGCTTCGCCGACCCGGTCAGCGGCTGGAGCGTGGTGGCGCTGACCAACACCACACCGGAGGGCATCTTCGGCGCGTTCCCCGCAGAGATCGAGGCGGCCGTCCACGGCTGATCCGCTCGACCCGGGCGGGCCCGCCGGCCCGCCCGGGGCACCGGTCAGGAGCGGCGCGCCTCGATCACCCACGCGGGCAGCAGCGGGAGGCCGTCGTCGCCGAGTTCGACCGGGATGTCGTGGGTGCGGAAGAAGTGCCCGGCGTACTCGTTGACCTGGTAGCGGTCGCGGCGCACATCGGTCACCTGCCATCCGGCGGCACTCAGTGTGGCGCGCGCGTCGTCCTCGGTGATGGTGAAGACGCCGGGCAGCTCGACCGGCATCCGGTCGGAGAAGCACACGATGGTCAGCAGCGCGCCGGCGCGCGTGGCCTGCCGCAACGCGCGGGCGTAGCCGGCGCGTTGCGGCGCGTCGAGCACGTCGAACAGGGCGCTGTCCACCACGGCGTCGAATCGGTTCTCGTATCCGGTCAAGGCGGTCGCGTCGGCGACCTCGAAGGTCACACCGGGCCGGTCCCCGGCCCGCCGCCGCGCCCACGCGATCGCGGTCGGGGCGACGTCCACCCCGGTCACCCGATAGCCGAGGCCCGCCAGATGTACGGCGTTGTCCCCCAGCCCGCAGCCGGCGTCGAGCACGGCGCCCCGGAACCGGCCGGCACGCTCCGCCTCCACGACAGCCGGCTGCACCCGGCCGGTGTCCCACGGCACCGCCGCGAAGGTCATCCCCTCCACCGGTGACTCGCCCTGGTAGAACGCCTCGAAATCCACCGTGGACTGGTCCGTCGTGCTGTTGCCGCTCATCTCCTACCTCCCGCAGTCGTCCGGATCCTTCCCAACCTGACATCCCGGGGACCTGCCGTGGCCAGGTATTGCGATCCGTGGAAAGGGTTGCTGACCGCGCCGCCGGCGCTGCCTATCGTGAGGGCGCTCAGCATGTCCCGCCATCTGCGGGTTCCCCGACGTTTCTTTCTCCGGGAGGTCCGTCGTGTCTCGACGGCATAGCAGATCGTTTCCCACGGCGGTGGCGGCGGCCGTGGCCGTCGCCACCATCGGCGCTCCACCGGCGCCGGCCTCGGCCGTACCGCCACCTGCGCCGGGCGGCTCGGTCACCCTGCCCACCGGCGACCGGGTCCTGCTGCGGCCCGGGGCGCGCCCGGGCCAGGACGTGGTGGTCCGGCCCGCCGCCGGCCGCGAGAAGGTCCGATTCCAGCGGGTGCACCGCGACGGCCGGGTGCTCGTGCTGCCTGCCGACCGCGCCGTCGCGGTGTGGTCCGGCGCGGCCGACGCCGCGGCGTTCGACGTCACCTCGGCACTCGGCCAGGAGCGGTCAGCGGCCGTCCGGTCGGCGGCTGACACCGTCCCGCTCACCATCCGGGTCCTCGACCACGACGGCCGGCCCGCCACCACCTGGACGTCCACCCTCGACGACGTGGACCGGCCCGCCTCGTTCGCGCCGTTCGACGCCTCCGGCACCGCCGTGGTGCAGGTTCCGCGTGGCACGTACTTCCTCAACGCCAAGATCGACACGGTCCGGGACGGCCGGACGCTGAGCACCCATATCAGCGAACCGGCCTACGTCGTGGACGGCCCGGCCACCGTTACTCTGGACGCCCGCGACGGCAAGCCGACCGGGATCACGGTCGACGAGCCGACAGCGGTGCCCGGCGAGGTCGCGGTGATCTTCGAGCGGACCACGAACGACGGCCGCACCCTCGGCTACAGCGGGCACGGTCCCAACTTCGAGGGCCTGCTCGTACGTCCGTCCACGACCAGCTCCGCCGCCTTCAGTTACGCGGTCGCCGGCCGGCTGGCCCGGCCCGACGGCACGGGCGGGTTCGCCGGCAGCCCGTACCTCTACCACCTGCAGTGGGTCGAACCGGGCCGGATCCCGGCCGAGCCGATCCGGCACGTGCCCGACGCCGGGCTCGCGGAGGTGCGCGCCGAGCTGTCCGCCACAACCCCGGGCCGGATCGGCCGTAAGGACTACCTCGTCTCCGGGAAGCTGCCGTTCACCATCCGTGAGCTCTACATCCCGGCGACGCCGTGGCTCAGTGCGGTCGAGGAGTTCGACGGCCCGGTCACCGGCACCCCGGTCTCGACGGTGTACAGCGGCGAACGGTACTTCGAGGCGAACACGACCGGCGCCGAACGCTGGAACAGCGCGGTGTTCGGCCCCTCCTTCCCGAGCCCGTGGCCGTGGTCATGGACCCGGGCGGTCCGCACCGGCAACACCATCGACGTCGAGCTGCCGCTCTTCACCGACCAGGGCCTGCGCCGGGAGGGCCGCTCGGCGACCACGTCGGCGTCGACCACGCTGCACCGCGACGGGATCCTCGTGGGCAGCAGCGCCGAAGCAGGGAAGGGTTCCTTCACCGTTCCTGCCGCAGCCGGCCGCTACCAGCTCGCCGCCCGGGCGACCCGGCAGTCGGCCGTGTCACCGGAGGTCGACGTGCGGTGGCGGTTCCGGTCCGCGGCGGCCACCGCGGCGTCCCGGCTGCCGCTGGCCGCGGTCCGGTTCACCCCGCGGCTGGACGCCGACAACCGGGCGCCCGGCGGTTGCCGGTTCGAAGTGCCGCTGCAGGTGCAGTGGCAGCACGAGGCGGCGCACGGCACGGTGCGGTCGCTGAGCGTCCAGGCGTCCTACGACGACGGCCGCACCTGGCAGAACGCCACCCTGCGCGGCAGCGGCGAGCAGCGCACCGCAGTGCTGAACCACCCGCACACGGCCCGGCACGTGTCGCTGCGGGCCACCGTGGTCGACAGCGACGGCAACCGGGTCGACCAGACCGTCAAGCGCGCATACCTGCTGACCCACTGAGGAGGGTTCCATGCTGCAGAGCATCCGCACCTCGATGAACACCGACCGGCACCGGCTGTTCCTCGGACTGTTCCTGTTCGTGGTCGTCGCGCACTGGGCCGAACACATCACCCAGGCAGTCCAGGTGTACGCGCTGGGCTGGCCGGCACCGCGGGCCAACGGCGCGCTCGGCATGGCCGTACCGTGGCTGGTCACGTCCGAGTGGATGCACTACGGGTACGCGGTCGTGATGCTCGCCGGACTGATCCTGCTCCGCACCGGATTCACCGGCCGGGCCCGCACCTGGTGGACCGCCTCCCTGTGGATCCAGGCGTGGCACCACCTGGAGCATCTGCTGCTGCTCGTGCAGGCGCTGACCGGCTCCTACCTGCTGGGCGCCGCGAAGCCGACGAGCATCGCCCAGCTGGTCGTGCCCCGGCTGGAGCTGCACCTGTTCTACAACGCAGTCGTCTTCCTCCCGATGGTCGTGGCGATGGTCCTGCACCTGCGGCCCACCGCCGGCGAGCGCCTGCAGGCGGCCTGCAACTGTGTCCGGGTCCGGCAGCCGCAGGTCGCCTGATGGGACATCAGCACGGACACCTCGACCTCGGCGCCACCACCGGCGCACTGGGGCTGCAGATCCTGGTGGTGGCGGCCGGCCTGCTGGTCGCGGTGGCCGTGCTGAGCCGGCCGTTCCGCCGGGCCACGGGCTCCCGGACAGAGGTGGCCGCAACCGTCGCCGCGGCCACCGCCGTGCCGGCCTACCTGCTGCTCGCCGACGCGCTCGCGGTGGCGCAGCAACTCGTGCCGCTGATGCTGGTTGCGGTCGCGCTGCCGGTGGTCGTCACCGCCGGGCGCGATCGCGCGGCGCCGGCGTTCCGGCAAGCCCTACGACGGGCCGCGCCCGCCGTACTGGCCGTCTGCGGCACCGCCGCGGTCTTCATGTTCGCCCGGGCGTGGATGCCCGGTGGCCCGACCGCAGCCCTGCACACCGGCCTGATCCTGGCCCTGCTGGCGGCGTCCTGGTCGATGCTGTGCCGCCCCGGAGCCGGGCCGCGGGCCGTCTGGCTGCACGGCGTGACCGGCGTCGTGGCCGCGGCCATGCTGGCCGCCACCGTCCAGGCCGACGCCCTCGCCACCGCCGCCTGACCCGTTTCACGAGGAGAGAACAATGTTTTCCAGACGTAGCCTGCTGGCTCTCGGCGTCGCCGCCGGGACCTCGGCTGCCGTGTCACTGACCCGCAACCCCACCGGGCCGGCCCGGGCCGCCGTCACCCCGCACCCCGGTCACGGTGTCACCACCCACCCCGGCGAAGTGCGCCCGGCCCCGGCCGGCGCCCCGTTCACCGTCCCGATGCCCGTGCCCCCGGTGCTGCGGCCGATTCGCTCCACCGCCGACACCGACTTCTACCGCATGACGATGCGGCCGGGCCGGGCCCGGATCCTGCCCGATCTGCAGACCCCGGTGCTGGGCTACGACGGCCGGTTCGTCGGTCCCACGATCCGGGCCCGCGCCGGCCGCCAGGTCGTCGTCGCCCAGCAGAACCTGCTCGACATGGGCACCTCGGTACATGTGCACGGCGCGCACGTGCCGGCCGGCAGCGACGGCCACCCGACCGACCTGGTGCTTCCCGGCGCCACCAGGGTCTACCGCTATCCGAACCGCCAGCGCGGCGCGACACTCTGGTACCACGACCACGCTCACCACATGGAGGCCGAGCACGTCTACCGCGGCCTGCACGGCTTCTACCTGATCGACGACCCGCAGGAACGGTCGCTGCGCCTGCCGGACGGTGAGTACGACGTCCCGATCATGCTGCGCGACGCCCATCTCGACGAGACCGGCGCGCTGGTGTGGGCGCCCGACGGGCCGCCGTTCCGGACCACGATGATCGCCAACGGCGTCGCACAGCCGTACTTCCCGGTCGCCGCACGGCGCTACCGGCTACGGATCGCCAACGCCGCCACGCACCGCACTTTCACACTGTCACTGGACGGCGCCGAGATGCTGATGATCGGCTCCGACGGCGGGCTGCTCCCAGCGCCGGTGCCGTGCACCGAGCTGGTGCTCACGCCCGGTGAGCGCAGTGACGTCGTCGTCGACTTCGGGCATCACCGGCCGGGCCGGCGCCTGGTGCTCGCCGACGCGGACGGCGGGCCGGTCATGCGCTTCGACGTAGTGCGCCGCGAGCCCGACACGAGCCGGGTCCCGGACCGCCTGCGCGCGCTGCCGCCGCTGCCGGCCGCCACGTCCGAGCGGACGATGTCACTGGGGGTCAACCACGAGACGCTGGAGTTCGCCATCGACGGGCGCGCGTTCGATCCGGCCCGGGTGGACATCACCATCCCGCGCGGCACCACCGAGGTCTGGAAGGTGACCAACACCGACACGGCGTTCGGCGGGCTGGAGCACAACCTGCACCTGCACCTGGTGCAGTTCCGGGTGATCGAGCGCGAGGGTGAGCCGCTGCGCCCCGGCGAGGAAGGGCTGAAGGACACTGTGGCGATCCCGCCGGGCCGATGGGTCCGGTTGCAGGCCACGTTCGGTGAGTACACCGGCCGCTACGTCTACCACTGCCACATGCTCGAACACTCCGCGTTCGGGATGATGGCCCAGATGGAGATCGTCTGAGCGTCCGCGTCACACGCTCCGGATCATCCCGCGCGGGCGGCCAGGCCGAGACGGGCGTACTCGGCGCGGAAGGCCGCGGCCAACCGGTCACGGTCCGGCTCCGGCAGCAGAGCTGCCGCGACGCCGGCCAGGTTGGCCGCGGCCAGGTCGGCCGGTGTCAGCTTCATCCTCCGTACGACGGTCCGGTACTCGTCCAGCAGCCCGATGCCGAACATCGCCGGGTCGTCGGTGCCGATCACCACGCGCACCCCGGCGTCGAGCAGGGCCCGCAGCGGGTGCCCGGCATAGCTGGTGGCGGTGCCGAGCCGCACATTGCTGGTCGGGCAGATCTCCAGCACGGTTCCGCGCTCGCACAGCTCGCCGAGCAACCTGGGGTCCTCGATCGCCCGGATGCCGTGGCCGATGCGGGGCGGGTCGAACGCCAGGGCATCCCACACCCCCTCGGGTCCGGCGGCTTCCCCGGCGTGCGGCACGAACGGCACCCCCTGCTCGCGGGCCCACCGGATCGCCGGCGCGAACAGCGATGCCGGCCGGCCGCGCTCGCCACCGCCCAGGCCCAGCCCGACGACGCCACGGCCGCGGCCCTCGACGCACCACTGCGCGGTCTGGAACGCCTCGTCCAGCGGATAGTCGCGTACGTGGTCGAGGATGAACCGCATCTCGGTGCCGGTCCGGGCACGGACCGCCGCCGCGCCGGCCGCCACGGCGTCGATCTGCTCGTCGAAGCCGATGCCGTTGCGGCGCAGGTGGGTGTGCGGCGAGAAGGTGACCTCGAGGTAGCGCACCCCCTCAGCCGCCGAGCGCAAGCCCAGCTCGGTGGTCACCAGCTGGAAGTCCTCAGGCCGGCGCAGCACGGCCGCACATCCGCTGAACAGGCTCAGGAAGTGGTCCAGATCGCGGAAGGCGAACAGCGCGGCGACATCGGCGGCGCTGGAGATGCCTGCGGCCGGGTCGCGCCGGGCCAGCCGCAGGAAGGTCTCGGGCCGGACCGCGCCCTCCAAGTGCACATGCAGCTCCACCTTGGGCATCGCCCGCAGCAGATCGCCGGTCATCGTCTCTGATAAAGACGCATCGTCACGGTTCCGAAGACCGCGATGAACAGGACGGCGAACAGCATCACCCAGCCGATCGCGGCCGGGTCGGGCCGGCCGGCGCACAGCGACCGCACGGCCGTGACGAGGTGGGTGATCGGGTTGAGCGTCACGAAGGATCGCAACCACCCGGGCATGGTCTGCGGGTCGACGAACACGTTGCTGAGGAAGGTCAGCGGGAACAGCACCAGCATGCTGACCCCCATCATCGACTTCTCCGACCTCAGCAGCAGCCCGAACATCGTCCACACCCAGGAGAAGGCGAACGCGAAGACCAGCAGCAGCGCCACCGCGGCCAGTACGCCGCTCGCGCCGCCGCCGGGCCGGAACCCGAGCAGCAGGCCCACAACCATGATGGTGACGACGGTCAGCACGTAGCGCAGGACGTCGCCCAGAATGGCGCCGACCAGCGGCGCGGGCCGCCAGATCGGCAGGGACCGGATCCGGTCGAACACGCCTTTCTCGATGTCGTTGTTGATCCCCATCCCGGTGTAGATGGTGACCATGGTGACGCTGGTGACGAGGATGCCGGGCACCAGGTACTGCACGTAGGTTCCGGTGGAGCCGGCGATCGCCCCGCCGAACAGGAAGGTGAACATCAGCGCCATGATCACCGGCAGGACGGTGGCGTCGAAAATCTGCTCCGGCACGTGCTTGATCCTCAGAACAGCTCGCCAGGCCAGCGTCCGCGACGCCGACCACGCGCTCGGCGGCGCCGGACGGTCCTCGCGGTCGAGCAGTGCCCGCAGCGGAGCCGTCATGCCGGCACCTCCTCGGCGACCGGGCGGTCCCGGCTGGTCAGCGCCAGGAACACCTGATCGAGGCTGGGCCGGCCGAACGCGAAGTCGTCCAGCACCACACCCGCCTCGGCCAGTGCGGCGAGCGCCCGCGCGGCCTGTTCCGCGGCGGGACGGCCGGCGCCGACCCGCCCGGTCAGCGCCGCCGGGTCGGTGTCCACCTCGACCGCGGAGCCGAGCACCCCGGCCAGCACCCGCGCGGCGACCGGCCGCTGCCCGGGATCGCCCAGCCGGACCCGGCAGGTGCCACCGCCGAAGGACGCCTTCAGCCCCGCCGGGGTGTCCTCGGCGATGACCCGGCCGTGGTCGACCACGGCGATCCGGCCGGCCAGCCGGTCCGCCTCGCCGAGGTCCTGGGTGGTCATCAGCACGGTGGTCCCGGCCTCGACGATCGTCCGGACGACGTCGTGGACCTGGTTGCGGCTGCGCGGGTCCAGACCGGTGGTCGGCTCGTCCAGCACGAGCAGGTCCGGCGTGCGCAGGACACTCGCGGCGATGTCGAGCCGGCGCCTCATCCCGCCCGAGTACCGTTTCACCTGCCGGTCCGCGGCAGCGGTCAGCTCGAAGGCGTCCAGCAGCAGCGCGGCCCGCTCCCGCGCCGCCGCTGTCCGGTACCCGAGCAGCCGCGCCAGGAACACCAGGTTCTCCCGGCCGGTGAGCTCGTCGTCGAGCGACGCGTACTGCCCGGTCAGCCCGACCAGGCGCCGCACCGTACCGGGCTCGGTGACCGTGTCGTGACCGAACACCCGGGCCGTCCCGCCATCCGGCCGCAGCAGGGTGGCCAGGATCCGCACCAGGGTGGTCTTGCCCGCGCCGTTCGGGCCCAACAGGCCGTAGACCGAGCCCGCCGGGACCCTCAGGTCGACGCCGTCGAGCACCCGGTTACCGTCGAAGACCTTCACCAGGCCGAACGTCTCAACGGCCCCGAGTCGGCTGTCGCGCATTCCCGCCGGCCTCCGTCAGTGGTTGTAGAACATCGTCGGGAACCAGCCGAAGCCGAATATGGCCGGCACCCGGACGTCCCAGTACACGACGGTGAAGACACCGAGTCCGAGCAGCAGCGTCCCGGCCACCAGCGCGGTGCGGCGGGGGTCACGGGTCAGCAGCCGCAGGAACCCGCCGCGGGTCACCGCCACCAGCGCCGCGAACACGACGGTCACCAGCAGCACGTTGCCCAGCGACTGCAGCACGAACGCGGCCGATCCCAGCAGCGGCTGCCCGCTGTCGGCGGCCCAGTGGAACAGCTTGTTGAACAGCGGGTACGGCCGGCCGATCAGGAAACCGCCGATCAGCGCGCCGAGCACGAAGACCCGCAACTGCGGCCGCCGGCGGAACGGGTCGGGCAGCACCCCGAGCACCGCCAGGCCGAGACCGATGAGCGCCAGCCCGATCAGGCCGAACACCACGGACGACTGGATGATCCGGACCGGGACGCCACCGGCCGTCGCCGTCGACAACTGCGGCAGCCGGTCGCCGAGCAGCACCCCGGCGAAGCCGTACACGGCGGCGACCACACACATCCCGGCGGTCAGCAGACCGACCGCCCAGCCGAGGGCCCGCATCGGGTTCTCGGACCGCTCGCCAACCTGGGCCATCGGGCCGATCGAGGCCGCCATGGCGATGTTGCAGGCGGTGAACGTGCCGGCGAGGCCGGAGACGAACGCGAACACCAGGCCGGCCGTGGTGCCCGCGATGGCATCGGCCTTGGCGTCGCCGCCGAGCAGCGAGTTGGCGACGTTGTCGCCGATGACGGAGTCGACGAACTCGTAGGACCAGAGCACGGCCAGCGCGATGCCGGCCACGACACTGACAGTGATCGCCCGGCCGGTACGGATCGGGCGGGGCTCGGAATCCACCGGCGCACGGAGGGTATCGGTGACAGGAGCAGACATGCGCCGAGGGTCGCACTTCACACCCGAACACATCGACAGATCTGGCTGTCCGTGGCCAGAACGAATTCGACGGGACGACCCGGAACCAGCCGGCATCCTCAGGCCGAAGTACGGTGCGATCTTCTCGACGACTACGGATGGTCCACCGCGGCCCGCTCCTGGCGCAGTGAGGTCACACAGTTCCCCGTTGAGCTCGTCCGGCTGTCCGATGGAGACGATCACGCCAACCGCGTTACACCACTATCAGGACTCCACTACGAGCGCCTCACCCTGGCGGGACCTCCCGGAGCGGTACGGCCATCTCTCCACTGCTCATACAGTTCAGTCGTCCGGACGACGCACCACTCGCACCCCTACCCGCTCCCATCACCGCCCCGGACCGGCTCACCCGCCTCGACACCCGTCGCCGTGACCGCCAAGGCGGCATCCCGCACGAATACGTTTTTGTCGGTCGTCGCCAAACACCCTGAGGGCACCGCCGTCGAATCTGTCGGTGAGGTCGTCCGGCCGCATCGGCTCAGGGTCCGGCCGGTGAACAGCTACCGCCGACGCCGGCCCCGCCGCCGCTCGGCGAGCCGCGCGCTGGTGACCGGGTGAACTCACCGGAGCCGGCGGCCTGTCAGCCGATGAGTGCCCGGACGCCGGCCGGTGGCAGGACGAAGAAATAGCCGCCGCCGAACGGCAGCAGATACCGCTCCAGCGCCTCGCCGGCGAGGCGGCGCTGGATCGTGGCGAAGCCCTTCTCCACGTCCCGCTGGTAGCAGATGAAGATCTGGCCGGTGTTCTCCGCGGACAACCGGTAGGTGTAGCCGTGCCGCAGGATGCGGTGGGCCATGCTGTCCGGCGTTCTCGGGTTTGCCAGGCGGATGTGGGCGTCGACGGCGATCGCCTCGCCGTCGAGGTCGGGTTCGTCGGTCTGTCGTTGCCCGCTCAGGGGAGCTCCGGTGTCCTTGTGCCGGCCGATCACGCGCTCCTGCTCGACGACCGGATCGGAGTCCCAGGTCGGCATCGCCATCTGGATGAGCCGGACCACTTGATAGGTGCCGCCGGTGCACCAGGCGGGTTCGCCGTCGCCGGGCTGCACCCAGATCAGCTCTCCCATCAGCTGCCGGTCGGCGGCATCCGGGTTGCCGAGGCCTTCCTGGAAACCGAACGCGTTACGGGTGCCGGGTCCGGGCGCGCTCGGGTGGGAGCCCTCGATGCTCCATCGCCGTCGCAGGCCCGGCACGGAGGGGCGGGTCAGCGCGCGCAGCTGCTCGAGGTCGTCGGCGACAGCCTGGACGAGCAGATCGCCGTGGCACCACTGTGGGTCGGGCACGTCGGCCCGGAAGGCCGGCATCTCGCTGAGCAGCCGGGGCCTGTCGATCGTGAACCGGCCGTCGAACAGCGACGCCCCTACCGCGATCGTGGCGGCCGTGCCGCGCAGGTGTTCCTCGAGGGCGGACAGTGGCGCCGCCAGTTCGGCGGCGGTGACGTCGTACGCGGTCAGGACCGCGGCCCGGCGGACGGGCGCGACCACGACGGGGTTACCGGTGAGCACGCTGGGGGCGGTCTGCACGGGTGGAGGAGCGGGATCGGAGCAGCCGGTCAGGCCGGCCGCCGCGCTCGTGAGCCCGGCGGCCAGCACTGTCCGGCGACGGGGGCCGGTCATCGGCGGCGGAGGCTCTCGACCGGTGGATGCTCGACGTAGAGCAGCCGGTTCGGTGAGCCGAGAAGCGTGTCCGCGCGCAGCGCACCGGGAGTGGCGCTGGCGGTCAGCGCGGCGGCCACCTGGGCCGGCGTCAGTGTCGGCTGGTCGGCGAGCAGCAGTGCAGCAGCCCCGGCGACGTGCGGTGCCGCCATGGAAGTGCCTTTGAGGACGCGCGTGGCGTTGTCGGTGGCGTTGTGGGCCGACCGGATCTCCTGGCCGGGGGCGAACAGGTCGACGCACGTGCCGTAGTCCGAGCCGGACTGGGTGCCACCCCAGCCGGTCGCGCGCTCCCCGATCGAGTTGCTCGCCCCGACGGTGATCGCGCCGGGCACCGCCGCCGGGCTGTAGTCGCAGGCGTTGGCGTTCCAGTTGCCGGCCGCCACGACATAGGTGAAGCCGGCGTTGATCGAGTTGGTGACAGCGGTGTCCAGTGCGGTGGAACGCGAGCCGCCCAGGCTCATGTTGACCACCGCGGGGTGGACGCCGTTCTGCGTGATCCAGTCCACGCCGGCGATGATCTCGCTGTTGAGGCCCGTGTTGTCGCAGCCGAGCACCCGCACCGAGACCATGGACACCCGCGAGGCGATGCCGAACGTGGCTCCGCCCACCGTGCCGGCCACGTGGGTGCCGTGCCCGTCGACGTTGCAGTCCTGGCCGTTCCAGCCGTCCTGCACGGTGTCGGCGCCGATGGTTGCGCGCCCGCCGAACTGGCTGTGCGTGGTGCGGATGCCGGTGTCCATGACGTAGGCGGTCACACCGCTGCCCGCCGAGTCCGGAGAGCTGTACATGTCGTCCAGCACGGACGAGCGCTGGTCGACCAGGTCGAGGTTCCACAACGGGTACGGCCGCGACGTCGTCCCGTACGCGACGGCGTCGGCCTCGACCCGGGCCACCCGGGGGTCGGCCGCGAGCCGGCGGGCCTGTGTCTCGGTCGCTCGCAGCGCGAAGCCGTGCAGAGCCGTGCCGTACGAGTGGACGACCTCCCCGCCGTACCGGTCGGTGACCGAGTCCGACGCGAGGGCCGCGGGTCCCGCATCGTCCTTGAGCGTGACGATGTAGCGGTCCTTGACGGCCCCTCCGGCCGGCATGTACACCGGGCCGGTCAAGGGCGCCGCCGGCGCGCTGCCGGCAGCACCGGTCAGCGTGACGGCGACCGCGGCAGCGAGCACCGTTCCGGCGAGTCGCCGGGTACGTCTTCCCATCGTGTCCTCCCCCATGTGCGTACTCGTGGTCAGCGCTCGCCGACGGTGAAGCCGGCGCACCAGAAGGAGGCGATCCCGTACTCGGGGTCGGTGACCCGCCAGCGCAGGTCCTCCCAGCCGTCCGCGGCCATGTCGACGATCTGGAGCCCGAGCGGCAGGTCGCCGGCCTCCTGGTGGAACTCGAGCCCGGTGACTCCGGTGAAGCGGAGCACCGGTGCCTCTACTGCCCCGGGGGCGGTGGCCCGCGCCTGGATGGACAGGCGCAGGCCGTCGGCGGCGTTGTCGATCTCGACCCGCCCGATCACCCACGCGGCGCGGGCGAGCAGGGCGTCGTAGGCCGCCAGTGGATCGATGGTCATGGCGTGAACTCTCCCGGTACGTGTTTCTCGATCTCGTGGCCGTTCTTTCCGGGGCCGTACACGAACCGGTGGTAATGGGTGTCCGGGATGCCCTGGCCCGGCAGTCCGGCGTTGTAGTCGGTGCGCCCGATGAGCCGGCCGTACTGATCGTAATGAGCGGTCCACGGTTCCTGCCGTTCACCGCCGGGGCCACGGTTGTTGTTGTAGGTGCCCTCGATGACCCGGGTGCCCGGCGTCGTCTGTTTCGGCGCCTTGAAGCCCTTGTCCAGCAGGTAGTAGCCGGGGATGTAGCCGTCGTCGCCGGTGCCCCCGGAGCCACCGCCCGGGTTGGCCGGCTTCTCGCCGGTGGGGTCGGTCAGCAGGGTCGGCTGGTTGCTGACGTAGGCGTACAGGTTGAGGCCGCCGGCGAAACCGATCGGGTCCTCGCTGAGGAACCGTTGCAGAACCGGGCTGTAGTACCGCTCGCGGTAGAAGTAGAGTCCTGTGCCGTCGTCCTCGCGGCCGGTGTAGCGGTACGGGTTGCCGTTGTCGGTGCCGGTGACGGTGGTGGCGCCGAATGGCTCGTAGGAGTACGCCGCCCCGGCCCCGGTCGTGTCGACCAGGCCCACCGTGCTGCCCAGCGCGTCCGTGAGGTAGCGCCGGGTGGTGCCGCCGCTCTCGCGGAGCTGGAAGCCGTCGGTGCCCGCGCTGGTCATGGTGGCGGTGACGGCACCGTTCACGCTCTCCTGCAACGGGTTCGTGCCGTCGTAGAGATAGGTGGTGGTGGCACCGTTGACGGTCCGCCCGGTGCGGCGCCCGTCGGTGGCGTACGTGAAGGATGCGCTCCGGTCGGCGCCGGACAGGGCGGCGAGTTCGCCGCGCGCGTTCCAGGTGTAGGTGGTGACGCCGTCGGAGGTGATGTTGCCGTCGGCGTCGTGGGTGACCGCCGTGTCGGCGACCTTCTCGATCCGGTTCGCGGCGTCGTAGGTGGCCGGGCCGAACTCCGGCGGCAGGGCGGTCCGCGAGTACGTGCCGGTGACGCGGATCGGCCGGCCGGCGGCGTCGTACTCGTAGCCCAGGTCGCCCAGCACGGTGGTGCCGTTGCGGTAGGTGATGGTCTTGACCTGGCCGGCGTCGGTGTACGCATAGGTCTGGCTGATGCCGGTGCTCGGGGCGCCGACCCGCTCGGCGCGGCCGGTGACGTCGCGGCCGACGGTCGTCACCGCGGTGCCGCCCTGCTGGATCTCCTGCAGGGCACCGTTGGCGTCGTACAGGTGCCGGGTCGCGGTACGCCCGGCGACGGTGAGGGTCCGATCACGAACCGCGGCGGTGTAGCTGTAGGCCACGCTGCCCTGCGGTGTGCCCTCGCCGGTGATCCGGTCCAGATCGTCGTAGTCGGTGGTGACCACGCCGGACACGCTGTCCTCGGTGCGGCGCAGCCGGTTCCCCGCGTCGTAGCCGTAGGCGATCGTGCCGCCGCCGGCCACCGTGCGCTGTTGGAGCCGGTCGAGCTCGTCGTACGCGTTCTCGGTGACCACGCCGCGGCGGCTGGTGTGCTTGTCCGCGTTGCCGTTGAGGTCGTACTCGTAGGCCTCGGACTGCCCGGCCGGATCGGTCACCGTCTCGACCTGGTCGCGGTTGTTGTAGCCGAAGTGGGTGGTGCCGCCGCGGGCGTCGGTCACCTCGGTGCGGTTGCCGTTGGCGTCGTAGTCGAAGCGGGTGGTACGGCCGAGGCCGTCGGTGACGGCGCGGACCAGGCCGGCCGCGTCGACGGTGGTGTCGGTGCGCACGCCGAGCCCGTCGGTGGCCCGGACCGGACGGCCGATCCCGTCGTACGCGGTGCGGCTGATGTTGCCGGCCTCGTCGGTCGTCTGCACCGCGTCGGAGCCGGCGTACACCGTGGTGACCGCCTTGCCGGCCGGGTCGGTGAGCCGGGTGACCTGGCCGGCCGCGTCCGTCGTGACCAGCGACTTGCGATTCTGCCGGTCGGTGACGCTCTTGAGGTATCCCTTGCCGTCGATCTCGTAGACGGTCGCCTTGCCGTAGCCGTCGGTGTGCTTGGTCAGCTCGGCGTAGGGCCCCGTCCAGTCGAACGTCTCGCTCCGGGCCTGAGCGGTGCCGTCCAGCACGGTGATCTTGTTGACCTGCCCGGCGGCGTTGTACGTGTAGGCGGTGCGCCGGTTCAGCGCGTCGACCGTGGCGGCGCGGCGGACGCCGGACGTGTCGTAGGTCGTGGTCGTGGTCTGGGCGAGGCTGGTGCCGTACGCCTTGGTGTCGGTGAGGACCTGGCCCTGCGCGTTGAAGGTGAAGCGCCGCTTGTTGCCCTCCGGGTCGGTCATCGTCGTCTCGGTGACCGAGGTGCCGGAGGTGACGTAGTCGAAGGTGATCAGACCGCCGTCCGGACCCTTCTGGGTCTTCACCCGCTTGTTCGCGTCGTAGGTGTTGACCAGGTACTCGGTGCCGCGGGGGTCGGTGATGCTCTTGAGCAGGCCGTTCTCCCACGTGTAGCGGGTGACGCCGCCGCGGGTGTCGGTGACGGTGGACAGCCGGTTGCCGGTGTCGTAGGTGTAGCCGACCTTGCGGCCGATGTTGTCCTCGATGGACGTGATCTTCGGCGGATTGGCCTGGTCGTAGCTGAACTTCACCCATCGGCCGTTCGGCGAGGTGATCTGGGTGACCGCGCCGTTGAGGCGGACCTTGCCGTCGGTGCCGGGCGCGGCGGTGGCCCGGGTGATGGTGGTGGTGTTGCCGAACTTGTCACGGATCTCCTGCACCGGCGACTCGTCGCCGAGCACGTACACGGTGCCGTCGCGCAGCTTGACGTCCCAGCCGTCACCGTTCCAGGCCACGGTCGAGCCGTCATACCGGGTCGGTGTGGGGTCGGCCTTGAAGATCGCGCCGGCGTAGTCGTTGCCGGGGGACGTCCGGAAGTAGTGGATCTTGCTGCCGTCCGGTTGGACGAGATCGAACTGCTGGAAGTCGAAGTTGCCGATCTGCCCCGGCGACCAGGGGAACAGCCCGTAGTCGAAGTTGGTGCCGACGCCGAACGCCCGGGTGTCCACGTCGCCCTGCTGATAGGTGCGCTTGATCTCGATCGGCACGATGTCGTCGACGGTCAGGTCGACGGTCTCGTCCACGAGCAGTCCGGTGGACGGGTCCACCGGGTCACCGACCCGGGCGCCGTTGGGCCGGGGCGCGTTCTGGGCGGGGTTCATGCCCGGCACCGCGGTCATCGCGCCGGTGAGCCGGTAGAACTTGACGTCCGGGTCGGGGACGATCTGCTTGCCGTCCGGGGTGACCGTGCCCAGGCCGTACAGGTGCCAGCCCTTGACGTCGGGGTCGTAGTTCCAGAACTGCGTCCGGGTGCCCGGCGCTTCCCTGGTGTAGTTCGGATAGACGATCCGCGCGCCCTCCGGGAAGAGGACCCCGCCACCGGGTTGGACGGAGAAGTACACCGGGACGCGGGTGGGCGGCAGGGGGAACGGCGGCCGGTCGATCGGGATCGGCGTCAGGCTCAGCTCGTGGGCAACGTTGCCGTCGGCATCGCGGATCACGGTGCCCTTCGGGATGTGCACCTCGAGGCCGGGAATGGCCTTCGTGGTCAGCACGACCTCGCGGGTGGTCGGGCTCGGCACGGACACCGTGGCCCGGACGTCGATCTTCGGCAGGAAGACCGTGTACGGCAGGACGAGTACCTCACCGTGGGTGACGTCCACGCCGATGTCGAAGACCCCGTACGTCCCGCGGGCGGTACCCGTGGTGCTCCGCCCGTCGACGCGCAGCGCGAGATGCCCGGACGGGAGACCGGCGAGGGCGAACCGGCCGTCCGCACCTGTCGTCGTAGTCTTGCCGCGGGCGCTGACGGTGACACCGCCCAGAGGGTTGCCTCCGGTGGCGAGCACCCGGCCCACCACACCGGTCACGCCGGCGGGGAACTGCAGCGCCCGTTCCCGGGTGGGCGCCGGCGCACGGCGGGTGGACCAGTCCACGCCGGCCAGGTTCTTCGCGTCGGGCGTCCAGCCGGTGTCCTCGCACGCCGGCGCGGTCGCCGGTGGCGGCGCGGGAGCCGCAGCGGGCTCACCGGGCTGCTGCAGGACAGGAGCGCTCAGCGCCGGTTTCTGCTCGGCGCCGGTGACGCAGCTGGGCAGAACCGCCCCGGCCGTGCCCGGCTCCTCCTTGAAGGGCGCCTTGGCAGCCGCCGCGGCCGCCTTGCGGTGCACGGCCATGTCGAACGATCCGGTCGCGCCGTTGCCCGGGTCGAAGATCAGGGTGTACGTGCCGGTCGTCGGCAGGCTGGGCAGCAGCTCGGTGAAGTAGTACATGCGCCAGCGCCGCGCCAGCACCGCGCCGGCCGGGTCCAGGACCGTGAAGTAGATCGTGTTGCCGCCCAGGTTGAGATTGGACAACGTGATCTGGGTGGCGACTCCGGCCGTACCGTCGAAGGTCATCAGGCCGTTCTGGCCGGGCCGGGCGATCGTGAAGCTCTTGGCCGCGCCGCCGACCTCGGCCTTGCCGAGGTTGAGTTCCGAGGACAGCAGGAGGTTGTACGCGCCCGTGCCCGCGTTGTTCGGGGTCAGCTCGATGCGGTAGGTCCCGGCGGCCGGCAGCGCGGGCAGGTCGATGCCGTAGCGCAGATCGATGGTTCCCCAGAAGTCGAGCTGGGCGTTGTCCGGCTTGTAGATGCGGGTCAGCACGAAGTCGATGTCGCCGGTGGCGCCGAAGGACAGCCGCTGGCCGGCGGTGCCGGTGAACGTGGCCACGATGCGCTGACCCGGCAGGGCGACATCCGCCTTGGTGGCGGGCGCGTCCGGAGTCAGCGCGCCCACGTTGCGCGGCTCGGCCGCAACCACGGCGAGCGTGCCCTTGCCGGCGGACTCCGGATCGACCTGTAGCCGGTACTTGCCGGTGACCGGCAGCGCCGCGATGTCGATGGAGCGGCCGCTGCCGAGCGAAACCAGGAAACCGTCCGGCTTGTAGAGGCGCAGGTTCACCTCACCGGGCAGGGACCGGTCCGTCGTGCCGAGGTGGAGCGGCCGGCCCTGCACCCCGTTGAAGTCGAGCCACACGTCGCGGCCGGGCCGGTCGACGGTCACGGTCTTCATGGCGTTGACCGGCAGCTCGCCGCCCTCGGCCCGGGTGGACAGCCAGGCGTTGAGGCCGCCGACGGCGTGCCAGCCCGTGACGAAGATGCTGTGCTGCCCGGTCTTGCGCAGCGTGGGTATGTCCCGCGACTCGGCCCACCCGGTCTCGAGGGTCACCTGGACCTCGTCGGGCTCCACCATGATCGCCGCCGGGTATGCGGGCCGGTCGTTCTGCTGCAGCGTGTTGTCGGTGTAGCCGAGTTGCAGCACTTGACCGGTCGTGCCGGCGAAGGGCAGTCGTACGGACTGCCCGGGACGCTGGATGGCGACCGGCACGGATGAGCCGTTGACGGTCATCGTCGCGCCGTTGATGACGGTGGACAGCCAGACCCGGCCGAACCCGAGCTCGTTCGCACCGAAGGTGATGGAAAGCTTGTAGGTGCCGGTCTGCTTGGGCTTGAACACCATCGTGGGCGTGTAGCGGGTCAGCGACGCCTGCCACGTGAACACCGAATTGTCGGGCGCGGTCACCTTGACCACGTACGTGTTGGCCGGCTCGCTGAGCTCGGTGAGGCCGAAGCTCATCCACTGGTTGGCGGTGGCCGCGAACGTGGTCTGAAACGGCTGTTGGGGCACGGTGATCTGGAACGGGACCCCGGAGCCGTCGGCGGTCAGTGCCGTTCCGCTCAGCGTGTTGGACGCGGTGATGCGCATGCTGCCCGACGCGCCGTCGTTGGGCTTGATGACCATGGCATAGGTGCCGGTCGCAGTCAGCTTCGGCAGGTCCTGGCTGAGCGGGCCGCCGGACCACAGGTCGAGGGGGTCACCGAGCACCCCGCGGGCGAAGTTGCCGCCGTAGGGCTGGTACAGCCACAACGCCGAGCGCTTGGGGACGGTGTTGCCGTCGAACTTGAGGTTGAGGTTCTCGCCCGCGACGCCGTCGATCAGCACCAGCGCCGCCTTGCCGGCCGGCACGGTCACCGTCAGCGCCGGGCTGCCTGCCTTGATCCGGCCGCTGGGCACCAGGTCGCTCATCACGAAGCCACGCGGAGCAACGTAGAAGTCACCCGCGCTCTCCGCGGTGCCGCCGGCCGTACGCACCGACACTTTCCCGGACTGCGCCGCCGCCGGGACCCGCACCTTGAGCGTCGTGGCGCTCGCCTCCTGCACCCGGGCGGTGGTCCGGTGAAACATCACCACGTTGCGCGCCGGGTCGGTGTCGAAGCCGGTGCCGGTGATGGTCACCAGGTCGTTCTTGTTGCCCCGGTCGGTCGACAGGGTGGTGATGCCCGGCACCGGCGCGCCGTCCTCGACCCGGAACGGCCGGGGACTCGTGGCGGAGTGGCCGCCGACGCTCACCTTCACCACGCCGTCCGTGGCGCCGCTCGGGATCTGGATGCGCAGCCGGCCGGTGGTCGCGCGGCTGACCGCGGCGGCGATGCCGTCGACGGTCACCTCGTTGGCGCTGGTCGTCGCGCTGAACCCGGCACCGCCGATCTCGATCGACGACCCCACCGGGCCCCGCGCGGGCACCAGCGCGAACACAGCTACCGCGCCGGGTTCGATCCGCTCGGTGCGCAGCAGATTGCCGGCATCGTCGTAGCGGTAGGCCGCCGACCCGGTAGCGGGATCGGTGACTCCGGCCAGCTGTCCGCCGGCGTCGTAGAAGAACTCCCGAGGCCCGGGCGCCGCCGCCGCGTTCGCCGCCGCCGCGGCCGCGTTCGCCGCTGGCGGATGCTGCCCTGGCGGAGCGGTTTGAGCGGCCGCCGCGGCCGGAAGGCCGGCGACCGCAACGGTCACGGCGACCGCGACGTGGATCAGATGAGCAGGCAGACGGAACCGCATTGATCCCCCCGAAAGATCAGACCAATGGACCTTCCCATCGATCGCCGTCAACGTAACCGAAACGATCCGCCCACCGCCGCCCCCCTTTTCTCCGCCACCGGCGTACGGCTGCCGACCCAGCTGCTAAAACCCTCAAACATCAGTAACCAAGGTTTAAAAATTGACACATGACGATGAAATTTGGCGGGTACGGGCACCGGCCGGGAACGCGCCGGGCTACGCTGCGGCCGTGCCCGCACACCGCCGGATCGCCGCGTTGCTGATCTCGTCCTGCCTGTCGCCTCTGCTGCTGTCGGCCGCCGCCTGCTCTTCAGACAGGCCCGACCGAGCCGCCGTGGTCGCAAAGATCCGGGCCGATCCCGACATGGCGGACGCCCCAGAAGCGGTGGTCGACTGCATCGCGGACTGGTACACGACCGACGCATCCGACAAGGCCCGCGAGGCGTTCCTGGCCGGAGAAGCCCCACCCGAAAGCGCCGGGCCCGAGATCCTCGAATGCCTCAAGAAAGCGACCTGACCCGGGCGTCATCCCATTCGCGATGAGGCGCACCTCGGCTCTCGAACGCTCCCCGCTACGCCCGGTTGACCTCGCCCGGCACCGGACCGCACGAACAGCACCTGGGCGACGTTCCAGCGCTCCCCAGCCCAGGCCATCATCGCGGCGGACTTCTTCGAGACCGTGACGCTGACCGGCGCCCGCCTGTACGTGCTGGCCGTGATCGAGCACGCCAGCCGCCGGGTTCGGGTTCTCGGTGTCACGCCCCATCCGACCGCCGCCTGGGTCGCGCAGGCTGCCCGGAACCCGGTCATGGACATGGAGGACACCGGCTGCCAGGTGCAGTCTCTGATCCCGTGATCGAGACGGCAAATACCCGGCCCTGCTCGACGCGATCCTGTCCGACGCCGGTATCGAGGTCGTGCTCACCGGGGTCCGGATGCCCCGGATGAACTCGATCATGGAGCGGTGGATCCAGTCCTGCCGCCATGAGCTACTCGACCGGACCCTGATCTTCAACCAGGCGCATCTGCTGTACGCCCTGCGCGAGTACGAACGCCACTACAACGACCACCGGCCGCACCGGGGCATCGCCAACGCCCGACCACGCGCACCGCTACCCGAGCCAACCACCGGCCCGGCGACCCTCGGGCGGCTCCGCATCCACCGACATGATCGGCTCGGCGGACTCCTCCACGAATATGAGCATGCTGCCTGAACAGCACGGATGGCATTATCGGCATCCGCACGGCCAGCGTGCCGAAGATCACCGCGCGCAGGACCCACACACGGACGCGCCGGAGACCCCCGTGGTGCGAGGGCCTCCGGCGAGGCGGTTCCGTGCGGTGGATCAGGATCCGCGAAGGATCAGGTTGCCGTTGTCCGCGGCGCAGCTCTGCGAGCCGCTTGTTTCGCTGGCGCGTTTTGCGGCGCCGCATTCCTCGCGGCTTTATCCGGCTGGCGTTTCGTTCAAACCCAAACCACGCAGGATGTTATCGCGGTTCGCGTTTGCGCGCAGCGCGGTCAAGGAATTCAAGCGGCCCAGCAAAGTCGTGGACGATGCGGGGCATTTCAAGTCTTGAATCGCCGACAAGGTTTTTTCAAAGCGTTGGATGCGGCTTTCGAGATCCGTTCCACTCGGAAGGTTCACATTCCTGAGCGCTACCTGCGCGTTCACTTGAGCTTGAGTGGGTGGGCAGCGACCGGGAACTTTTACCCCGGTAGGGCCCACGCGGTCGGCCGTCGCGTTCGGATTGCCCGGGCTGAACCCCAGCGCCGGCACCAAAGCGTTAATGTCACCAGAGCTGGCTCCGGCGTCCCCCGTCGCTCCACTCGCGGCCGCGTCACCGGATCCTGTGGCGGCTTTATCCGCGGGCGTTTCGTTCAAACCCAAACCACGCAGGATGTTATCGCGGTTCGCGTTTGCGCGCAGCGCGGTCAAGGAATTCAAGCGGCCCAGCAAAGTCGTGGACGATGCGGGGCATTTCAAGTCTTGAATCGCCGACAAGGTCTTTTCAAAGCGTTGGATGCGGCTTTCGAGATCCGTTCCACTCGGAAGGTTCGCATTCTTGAGCGCTACCTGCGCGTTCACCTGGGCTTGAGTGGGTGGGCAGCGACCGGGAACTTTTACCCCGGTAGGCCCCACACGGTCGGCCGTCGCGTTCGGATTGCCCGGGCTGAACCCCAGCGCCGGCACCAAAGCGTTGATGTCACCAGAGCCGGCTCCGGCGTTGCCCTGTTCAGCGGCCTGGCTCATCCCCGTGCCGACCGCGAGCGCCGAGCCGAGCAGCGCTGCGGCGGCACCGCCAATCACCAGCTTGCGCGTCCGGCTGCTGACTCCGCGTCGATACATGCACGGCTCCTGTTCGTCTCGGTACTGCTTGTGCCGAGATATACGAGCAATGATGTGGCAGCAGTTCATGACGCTGAGCAAGCATTCCTTAAAGCTTCTTTAACGTGACGCCCGGGGCGTGCAGCCGCCAGCATCGTCGCGCCCACGTCCGCGCGGCCCAGCTACGCCGCAGCGCCGAACCCCTACAACAGGGGTGGCGATCTGCACGACCCCTGGGACGGCGTATTCATCACCACCCAGAACGGCCGGATTGGTAGTTGCAGTGCCAACGCTTCTTCTGCTGATCTTCCCCGGGTTCCGTGGAGTCGACATGCGTGATCTTCTATGCCCGGTCGCTCCTGGAGGAGATTCGTGCCGAGAAGCTATCCACCCGAGTTCCGTCGTAAAGTCCTCGACCTACTGAAAGCCGGCAGGACCGTCACCCAGCTTGCCAACGACCTGCAGATCAGCGGTCAGACCATCTATGTCTGGCGCCGGCAGGAAGCGATCGACAACGGCGAACTGCCCGGCGTGACGTCCACCGACCTGGCCGAGCTGAGCAAAGCCCGCCGGCGTATCGCCGAACTCGACGCCGAACTGGCGATCCATCGCCGCGCCGCGGAGCTGCTGAAGGAGGCGGTGCCCCCAAAAGCCCGCTACGCGGCCATCAAACCCTGGCCGCTGAAGGGTTCTCCGTCGACCTGTGCTGCCGGGTGCTGGACGTGTCAGTGTCCGGCTACTACGCCTGGCGCAGCCGGCCGCCATCAGCTCGCTCGCTGCGCCATGCGTGGCTGACCGAAAGAATTCGCGCGGTCCATGCGGCTTCCCGCGGCACCTACGGCGCAGGGCGGGTTCATGCTGAACTCCGCCTCGGCCATGGCATCATCGTCGGACACAACGCGGTCGAAATGCTGATGCGCCGCGCCGGGATCAAAGGCCTGCCCACGCACCGCTACCGTCGGCCGCTGCGTGAGACTCCCACCGCCAGCGACCTGGTCAATCGCCAGTTCACCCGTGCGGCCCGGGATCTGTTGTGGGTCACCGACATCACCGAGCATCCCACTCGCGAGGGCAAGGTCTACTGCGCGGTGGTACTCGACTCGTTCTCCCGCCGTGTCGTCGGCTGGTCCATCGACGCCTCTCAAACCTCGGCTTTGGTCACGAACGCACTGAGTATGGCCATCAGCAACCGCCGCCCCGACGCCACCGTGATCCACTCCGACCACGGCGTGCAATTCACCTCTTGGGCCTTCACCGAACGCGCCCGCGCGTCCGGCCTGGTGCCCTCGATGGGCACGATCGGCGACTGCTACGACAACGGCATGATGGAGTCGTTCTGGGGCCGCATGCAGACCGAACTGCTGAACCGCAAGAAGTGGAAGACCCGCATCGAACTCGCCAACGCGATCTTCGACTACCTCGAAATCTTCCACAACCGGCAACGCCGCCACAGCTCGCTGGGCATGCTCACACCCAACGAATATGAAAGGCTCCACACCACCCTGTCGGTCGCATAGAACCAGCTGTCACGGCTCCACGGAACCCGGGGAAGATCATCCAAGGCTGGACCCGCTCGGGCTGAGAAGGATCAGTACAGCAGCCAGCGTTAGAGGTGAGCGAGTTTTATCCCGCTTCGTTGTGTTTTGCTGGTTGCTTACGGGCGAAGCACAGCGGAGGCGAGGAAACAGTGCCGGCCATTAGCAGCGGTGAACGACAGCAGCTCCTTCGCCACCTCCTGGATGCCGACGAGGTAGCTGCGCTCCGCTTCGCGGGCACCCTGCTCGACGCAGGCCAGGAGCCACAACGGGTCCTGGTCGACCTCATCGCTGCGGTTCAGGCAGAGATCGGCGAACTCTGGCAGCACCACCAGATCTCCGTGGCACAGGAACATGTGGCCGCCTACATCACCGACCGGCTGGTGACCACGGTTTCCGGGGCAGGCACCCCACCCGCGCGACACCACGGGTCGATCGTGGTGGCCTGCCCAACAGGGGAATGGCACGCACTGCCCGCACGGCTGGTCGCAGAGGTGCTGCAGTTACACGGCTGGCGCATCGAGTTCCTCGGCGCCAACGTGCCGCCGAGCGAACTGAGCCACTACCTGGGCCTGCGCAAACCTGACGCATTGCTGCTCAGCGTGACCCTGCCCGGAAACCTGCCCCAGGCTCACCGGTGCCTGCAGGCGGCCCGCAAAGCGGGCGTGCCCAGCCTTATCGGTGGCCGCGGCATCGGCGCGAACGGCCGGTACGCAAGTCAGATGGCCGCCGATGCCTGGGCAGCCGATGCACTGTCCGCCGCAACGGTACTGAGCCAATGGCCGCCGAGGCCATCCACGGCCCCGCGCACCACCAACCTCACCGAGGACGGCGAGTACGCCGTTCTCGACCAGGGCCGCTGGCAACTCATCGACAGCATACTGGACAGCTTCCGGCTGGAGCTGACACTGCTGCGCCGGCACTGGGCCACGCGAATGGACGAGACGATCGCCGAGCTGAACTACCTCCTCGACTTCCTTGCCGCCGCGGTCTACCTCGACGACCACACCATCTTCACGGACTTCATCGACTGGCTCCGCCAACTACGCACTGCCCACCACTGGCCGCCGGAGCCAGTACACGTCGCGCTCGCGACATTGTCCGAGCGGCTCCACCAGCAACCCCGCACGCGAGGCATCCTGGCGGCCGGCCAACAACGGCTGACGGCCACCCCCGCGCCCCACAACAGCTGACCGCTGCAGAGGCCAGACGGCAAGATCAACCTGTGGCGGGTATTGGCCTCACCCCAAGTGCAGGAACACGGCCTCCAGCGAGCCGCCGGAACCGGTCAGCTCGCCGACCGAGCCTGCCGCGAGCAGCCGGCCCTGACCGACCACGACGATGTCGTCGGCGGTCGCCGCCATCTCACCGGTCAGGTGGCTGGAGAGCAAAACGGTGCGGCCCTCGGCGGCGAGCCGCCGGCGGGTGTGCGGCGTGGTTGCCGTTGTCAATGGATTCCCGGGCGCGGTCCGGGTCGTCGCCATAACCGATCAGTAGGCGCAGGGTCATGTCGTCGAGGACGAAACGTGCCTGCTCCGCCGGCAGGAACCCGGCGACCGTCATGGTCACCATGCCGTGTCGCATGCTCCACATCTGAGCCGCCCAGACCGGGATCGACGAGTCCTGTGCCGCGGGGAACCGGCCTGCATCCACGCATCGGCCGATGAGGTCGACGATCCGCTGGTAGGTGCCGACGCCGAGATCATCGTCCTCCGGTGGCCGGTCGAGGAACATCGCCCGGTACAGGTGAGGGCTGGCCACGCCGCTGGCGAAGAAGACCGTGCCGGCCGCGACGAGGTCAGCGACCGGGTCGCCTGAGGGCGGCACCACGTCGAGCCGGCTGTCGAGGTGGGCGAAGGCCTCTTCGCGGACCGCCCGGCGAAGGTCGGCCATGGTCGGGAACCGGGAGTAGACCGCCATGGTCGAGGAACCGACCTCGGCGGCCAGGCGGCGGCTGGTCAGCGCGGCCGGACCCTCTTCGGCCAGGAGGCGGGCGGCCACTTCGACCAGCCTCGTCCGCAAATGCGGATCAGCGTTTCTCGGACTCACAGGATTAGCGTACCATCGATATATAACGACGATACATAACAACGGTACACAACGAGAGGGTGACCATGGCCAGCGATGCGACGAGTAGGCGCCCACCCGGCGACCACACGATCGAGGTTCGTGACCTCCGAATGCGGTACGGCAGGACCGACGTGCTCACCGGGGTCACCTTCAGCGCCCGGCCGGG
Organism: Actinoplanes sp. NPDC023801; assembly: GCF_040639655.1. Classification (NCBI taxonomy): domain Bacteria; kingdom Bacillati; phylum Actinomycetota; class Actinomycetes; order Micromonosporales; family Micromonosporaceae; genus Actinoplanes; species Actinoplanes sp. NPDC023801. The sequence continues at coordinate 470,658 of NZ_JBFAAI010000003.1, forward strand.
TGAGGTCGTGGCGCTACTGGGCCCGAACGGCGCCGGCAAGACGAGCACCATCGAAATCCTCGAGGGTTTCCGGATGCGATCCTCCGGACAGGTGAAGGTGCTCGGTGCGGACCCCGCGCGAGCGGGCGAGCAGTGGCGTGCCCGGGTCGGGGTGGTGCTGCAGTCCTGGCGCGACCACAGCAGGTGGCGGGTACGCGAGCTGCTCGACCATCTGGCCCTCTACTACCGGGCGCACCTCACCGGGCCGCGCCGGCCGTGGGACGTCAACGAGCTGATCACCTCCGTCGGCTTGACCGACCGCGCCGACGAGCGGGTCGCCCGGCTCTCCGGTGGTCAGCGGCGGCGGCTCGACGTCGCGATCGGCATCGTCGGCCGTCCCGAGCTGCTGTTCCTCGACGAGCCGACGGTAAGGTTCGATCCCGAAGCGCGACACGAGTTCCACGATCTGGTGCACGAGCTCGCCGGAGACGACACCACGATTTTGCTGACCACGCACGACCTGGACGAGGCCGAGAAGCTCGCGGACCGGATCCTGATCCTGGCCGGTGGCACGATCATCGCGGACGGCACCGCTGACGAGCTGTCCCGGCGGATCTCCACCCGGGCCGAGGTTCGCTGGACCGTCGGCGGGACGCGTCACGTGCATTCGCCGGCAGATGCGACGACGTTCGTCCGCGACCTGTTCCGCCGGCATGACGATGCCGTCACCGATCTCGAGGTGCGCCGGGTCAGCCTGGAGGATACGTACATGTCGATGGTCAGGAAGTTCGAAGGCGGCCGTCGCGACGCGGCGGTCCGCGAGTTCGAGGGGGGCGCCCGGTGAGCACCACGATCAACGCGATCCGGGCGGGGCTGCTCCGGGGCCGCATCGAGTTCCGTCAGATGGTTACCACGCCACAGGACCTGTGGAACAACGTGTTCCCCAGCCTGATCTACCTGGTGGTCATGTTCTTCACCCGCGGGACGACGGTTCCGGGCACGGACTTCTCGCTCGGCGCCCGGACCCTGCCCAGCCTGCTCGGCATGGTGGTGGTGTTCAGCGGCGTCACCACGATGATGATGGCGCTCTCCGTCGAGCGCGAGGACGGCACTCTGCTGCGGGCCAAGGCCGTTCCCGGCGGCATGGTCGGCTACCTGGTCGGCAAGATGGTGCTGGTGGCCACGATGACGCTGGCCAACGTCGCCATCATCCTGCTACCGAGTCTGCTGTTTCTCGACGGGCTCTCGGTCGGCAGCCTCACCGCATGGGCGACGCTGCTCGGGATCCTGGTGCTCGGCATGATCGCGACTCTGCCGGCGGGTGCGCTCCTGGGTGCGATGCTGAACAATCCACGCAATTCCGGTGTGGTCATGCTGCCGCTGCTGGGCCTGGTGGCGATCTCCGGGATCTTCTATCCGGCCACCGGATTCCCCGACTGGCTCCAGACCGTGGCGTACGCCTTCCCGATCTACTGGCTGGGCCTCGGGATGAGATCGGCCCTGCTGCCGCACGAGATGGCCGCCGTGGAGAGCGCTGGATCCTGGCAACATCTGGAGACGGTCGGAGTGCTCGGCGCCTGGGCGGTGACCGGACTGATCGTGGCGCCGATCGTGCTGCGCAGGATGGCCCGGCGCGAGTCCGGTTCCACCGTCACAGCGCGGCGGGAGCGGGCACTTCGACACCCCGCGTAGAACAGCTCCGCAGGGCGGCGTATGCCCCGACTCGCTGAACCTACTCCAGAAAGCGTCTTGCTCAGCTGGCTGGCGACTGAGGGCGGCCGAGGCCTCCCGGGCCGCCGATCCGGGGCGCATCTGCGCGGGGTCGGCACGGCGATCGGCGATTGGGAAACCGACTCGCCCACGAAGGCCTGGATGAGGTTGGCGACAAGTATTCCGCGCCTTCGCTGCAAATCCGGTACCCATCGCATCGCGATGATGGGTATTACTTTGTCGGCATGACTTCGAAGTCGGCCACGCACTCACATCGGCTAGATCCGGATGTTGGGCGCCGGTGACAATGCGTCACAGCGGTCAGTGATGCTGGCTCACGTACGTACGAGGTAGAGCAACACCAGCCGTAGCGCCGACTCCTCCAGGACCGGGCCTGCCGCCCGCCCTGCTGCCGGTCTCGGCCGGCGCCCACCGGCCCGTTCCACCGTCATGGAAGTGGAACGGATCAAATCGAGCGCTGGCTGGCGAATTTGCCAGTGGTGCGGGCTGTCCGAGGCGACTGCGGTGCCGGGGACCACGCCGGTCGATGGTGCGGCGTTGACGTTGCCAGTCGGCTTCTGCTGGTGGCCGTGTGGTGATGGGGTGCCGGCCACGAGCGGTCGACTGGGGTGTGTCGCGGTCCTCGGGTGCGGTGGATTCGGACAGCCCGCACCGGTTCGGGGTGGGGTCAGTAGCGGAACTGTCCCACGAGGGTTTGCAGCTGGCCGGCCATCTGGGCGAGTTCGCGGCTGGCGGCCTGGGATTGGGTGATGCCGGCGGCGGCGGTCTGTGAGGCTTCGGCGACGGTGGTGATGCTGCCGGTGATCTGGCTGGTGCCGGTGGCGGCTTCGCTGACGCTGCGGGTCATCTCGGCGGTGGTCGCGGACTGTTCCTCGACGGCGGCGGCGATGGTGGCCTGATATTCGTTGATCTTCTCGATGACGTCGCTGATCGCGGTGATGGATCCGGTCGCGGCGTGCGCGTCGTCCTGGATGGCGGTAATGCGCGCAGCGATGTCCTCGGTGGCTTTCGCGGTGGCTTGGGCGAGGTCCTTGACCTCGGCGGCGACGACGGCGAAGCCCTTGCCGGCGTCGCCGGCGCGGGCGGCTTCGATGGTGGCGTTGAGGGCGAGCAGGTTGGTCTGCTGCGCGATGACGGTGATCAGGTTCAGCACGTTCCCAATCTCGGCCGATGAGGTGCTCAGCTTGCCGACGGTGTCGGTCGCGGCCCGGGCGTCGGCGACGGCCTGGGAGGCGACTGCGGCGGCTTCGGTGGCGCTGCGGGAGATCTCGCTGATGGAGGCCGACATCTCTTCGGCGCCGGCCACCACGGTGTGCACGTTGCCGGAGACCTGTTCCACCGACGTGGCAACCACCGCGGTCTGCGCGCTGGTTTGTTCCGCCATCGCGGCGATCTGCTCACTGGTCGCCGACAGCTCTTCGGAGGACGCGGCGACGTTCTGCGCGGTCTGCGCGACCGCGGTGATGGTCTCCCGGGTGCGGGCGTTGGCCGCGTCCAGGGCGACGGCCATGTGACCGATCTCGTCGGCGGTGTGGATTCCGGTCTGCTGGGTGAGGTCCCCACCGACCACGGCGGTCAGGACCGCGTCGACACGGCGCAGCGGCCTGACGATCAGGCGGGTGACCCACCACGCCAGCGCCAAGGCCAGCAGCACACCGGTGCCCAGGACGGTGAACAGCAGGGTGCGGCCCTGCTCGTAGATGTGGTGGGCGGCGTCGGCGTTCGCGGCTCCTTGCGCTTGTTCGGCCTTGGTGGCGGTCTCCAGTTCGGCCATGGCCTTGTCCGCCAGCGGCGCGGCCTGCTCGGTGTTGATCTGTACGAACTCGTCGAACCGGTGGGCCAGAGCGGCGGGGACCTGTTCGGTGTCGCGCACCGAACGGAACTGCTGCCACACGTCGGTGAACCGTTGCACAGCCTGCGGATTCGAGGCGGTGGAGGTGTAGGCGGCGAGGCTGGCCTCCAGGGCGGCGTCCGCGGCGCGCATCCGCTCCTGCGCGGCGTTCATGCCGGCTTTGTCGGCGCTGAGGGCGAGGTCGCGCAGCGCCACCCGCCCGGTGGTGGCCTGCACCCGGGCCTCGGCCAGGTGCCCGGAGGGGATCAGGTTGTTCTGCACGATGTTCTTGCTCGCCGCGTCCACGTCGGCCAGAGCATTGACGGCGACTGCGCCCGCACCTATCCCCGACAGTGCCACCGCGGTGACCGCGGTGAAGACTTTTGTGCCGACCTTACGGTCGGCGAACCAGCCCACCACGCCGCCGGAGGCCGTAGCACCCACCGTGACAGCAGAAGAAGCAGGAGAATCGGAGGAAGCCATCGACGTACCTTCCAGATCAGGGATCAGGGGGTCACATCGCCTCCGCGTCGGGGTCGGGCACCCCTGCCGAACACCAGACGAGAAACGACGTAGCCGTCCTTCGGCTAAAAAGACCGTCTCGCCACCCAAATGCACCAAGGAGTGACCCGCATCACCACCCTGACAGCCCTGACGCCGCCTGCTCTTCTTTTAGAACGCGGCGTTCCGCTCGTTCCACTTCCCCAAACTGGAACGTTCCGGTTTCAAGGAAGGTGGAAGGGTCCGTACCAAGATCGGTGTTTCCGGCTCTTCGGTTAGTAGGTCTCGGCGGCCGGCCAGCGGTCACCGAAGGTGATGGCGAAGGCGTTCAGCACCGGCTTCCAGCTCATCGTCCATCGCGCCCGGCCAGTCCCTGTCGGGTCCAGGCTGCGGGTCACAAGGTACAGGCACTTCAGCGCGGCCTGCTCGCTCGGGAAATGGCCCCGGGCTCGCACTGCCCGCCGATAGCGGGCGTTCAACGACTCGATCGCGTTCGTGGAACAGATCACCTTCCGGATCTCGACGTCATAGTCGAGGAACGGGATGAACTCGTTCCAGGCGTTACGCCACAGCCGGATCATCGCCCGGTATTGCGTACCCCATTTCTCTTCCAGGTCATCCAAGGCGGCCGCCGCCGCGTCCGCGTTGACAGCGGTGTAAATCGTCTTGATATCCCGCTTGATCGCGTCCGAATCGGCTCGCGAGGTCAACCGGAACGTATTCCTGATCAGATGAATGATGCAGGTTTGTACGATGGCCTGCGGCCACGCGGCTTCGATGCTGTCCGGTAATCCTTTCAGCCCGTCGCAGACGACGAAGAACACATCGGCCACGCCGCGGTTCTTCAGATCGACCAGGACACTCAGCCAGAACTCGGCGCCCTCACCGCCGGTGCCGGCCCACAGCCCCAGGACGTCCTTGCGGCCGTCCACGGTGACGCCGATGGCCGCGTAGACGGGCCGGTTCGCGACCTGCCCGTCCCTGACCTTGATCACGATGGCGTCGATGAACACGGCGGCGTACACGCGGTCCAGTGGCCGTGACGACCATTCCGTCATCTCCGCCACGACTTTGTCAGTGATCCGCGAGACGGTCTCTTTCGACACCGACGCCCCATAGATCTCGGCAAAATGTGCGGAGATCTCCCCGGTCGTCATTCCCTTGGCATACAACGACAACACAATCTCGTCGACCTCGGTCAACCGCCGCTGCCGCTTCTTGACGATCTGCGGCTCGAACGTTGCTTCCCGATCCCGGGGAACCTCGATCTGCACTTCCCCGGCCACATCCGAGATCACCGTCTTACCCCGGCTCCCATTGCGCACATTCGTCGACTCACGGCCCGGGTCGGCCTGATTCTTCTCATGACCGAGGTGCTCGGTCATCTCCTCGTTCAACGCGGTCTCGAGCACGTTCTTGGTGAACAACTTCAGCAACCCGTTCGGACCCGTCAGTTCCAGCCCGCGGGCCTTCGCCTCGGCCACCATCGCCGCCGCAGCGGCCTGCTCCGGCGACAGCTGCCGCCCGTCACCCTCGATCTTCTTCCCTGGACTCACAACCTTCGATGTCATCACTCACAGTGCCCATCCCGCCAGACCTCAGCCCGGCGTGTCGGGCCGGAAACACCGCTCCTGTCAGTGTCACGCTTCGATGCGTCCCGGCGGGTTCGCTCCACCTGCTCGATGCCTTCGTGGCTTATGTGCATGCTGCGGCCCGCCGGACCTGAAGGACCGGCCGGTATGGCTTAAGAGGAGCCACCCGCGTCACCACGCTAAGCGAGAAGTGGGTCGAAGAGATCACCGACGAGGAACGGATCGCCCCACAAACCATCGACCGGTACCGAGGCACGCTGCGCACCGCCATCCTGCCGGCCCTCGGTGAACTCCGGATCCGAGAAGTGACGGTAGGGCGGCTCGACAGGTTCCTCCGGGAGATAGCCAAAAACCACCCGTCCAAGGCCAAGGGGGCGAAGGTTGCCCTCAGCCAGATGTTCGCGCTCGCGGTCCGTCACGGCGCGATGCCTACCAACCCCGTCCGTGACACCGGACGGCTCCGCAAGCCTCGCCGCGAAGTGACCGCTCTTGGAACCGAACAGCTCGAGGCCGTCCGAACGGCGATTCGGGAATGGCAACAGCCCGTCCCTGGCAAACCCGGACCTCGGCACACCGGCGATCTTGCCGACATCGTCGATCTCATGCTCGCGACCGGTGCCCGCATCGGCGGGATCCTCGCCATTCGGTGGTCAGACCTCAACCTGGGTGCAGACCGTCCCGTTCTAACCATCAGCGGCACACTGGTGTACGTCAAAGGCAAGGGCGTCTTCCGCCAGGACTGGAACAAGAGCGAGGCCGGCTATCGCACGATCGTCCTGCCTGGATTCGCGGTGGGGATGCTCCTGGCCCGCAAGCTCACCGCAGCGGAGAACGACCACGACGCCGTCTTCGCCTCCAGGAACGGCACCTGGCTACAGCTTAACAACGTCCGTCGTCAGTGGCGCCAGGCCCGAGCGGACACCGACCTCACTTGGGTGGTCCCCCACACCTTCCGCAAAACCGTCGCGACGCTCATCGACGAGGAGGCCAACACCAAGAGCGCAGCAGCCCAACTGGGTCATGGCAGCGAAGAGGTCACCACCACCTACTACATTGCCAAGCCCGCGATCGCCCCGGACAACTCCGCGATCCTCGAACGGCTGGGCAGACAGAACGACCGCTGAAGGTTCGGTCCAGAATCGCGACCGGCGGGCCGAATGATCGGCGGCCGACAACCCCTGATCGATGCTGACGATCCTGCCCGCCGATGCGGGTAAATCAGGGGTTTTCGGGGGACGGTTCAAAACTCAATAGGCAAAAACGAAAGCCCTGACCAGCATTCGTGCTGGTCAGGGCTTTAAAATGTCGGGCTGACAGGATTTGAACCTGCGACCCCTTGACCCCCAGTCAAGTGCGCTACCAAGCTGCGCTACAGCCCGATCCCGCCCGGCGCCTGAAGCACCGCGCGACATCTCCTACAGACTAGCAACCTCACCCATGCGCTTTTCCGCGACCCCCCGGGCCTGTCTTCTTTCGGGGCTTGACGGAAACCTCGATGGGCGAGCCCTCGAAGCCGAACTCTTCTCGCAGCTTGCGTTCGATGAAGCGCAGGTAGCCGGCGTCGAACGGGCCCGTCGTGAACAGGACGAACCGGGGCGGGGCCACACCTGCCTGGGTGGCGAAGAGGACCCTGGGGGCCCGGCCGCCGCGGACCGGGTGTGGCGTCGCCTGTGTCAGGGCGGTCAGCCACTGGTTGAGGGCGCCGGTGGGGATGCGGGTCTCCCACGATGTCAGGGCGCGCCGGATGGCGGGGGCCAGCTTGTCGACGGCCCGGCCGGTCTTGGCGGAGATGTTGACCCGTACGGCCCAGGTGACCCGTTTGAGATCGCGGTCGATCTCCTTGTCCAGGTAGAACCGGCGGTCGGGGTCGACCAGGTCCCACTTGTTGAAGGCGATGACCAGGGCTCGGCCGGCTTCGATGACCTGGGTGATGACCCGCTGGTCCTGTTCGCTGATGACCTCGCCGGAGTCGAGCAGGACCACCGCGACCTCGGCTGCCTCGACGGCGCCGGCGGTGCGGAGGGAGGCGTAGTACTCGGTGCCGGAGGCCTGGTTGACGCGCTTGCGGAGGCCGGCCGTGTCGACGAACTGCCAGACCTGGCCGTCCATCTCGACCAGGCTGTCGACCGGGTCGACCGTGGTGCCGGCGACCGAGTCGACCACCGCGCGTTCCTCTTTCGCGAGCCGGTTGAGGAGGCTGGACTTGCCCACGTTGGGGCGGCCGACGAGGGCGACGCGGCGCGGGCCGCGGACTCCGCCTTCGACCACCGGCGGGGTGGGCGGCAGGGCGTTGAGAATGTCGTCGAGCAGGTCGCCGGAGCCGCGGCCGTGCAGGGCGGAGATCGGGTGCGGCTCGCCGAGGCCCAGGGACCACAGCGAGACGGCCTCGAGTTCGAGGTTCTGGTTGTCGGCCTTGTTGGCGACCAGGATGACCGGCTTGTGGCTGCGGCGCAGCATCTTGACCGCGGCTTCGTCGACGTCGGTGGCGCCGACGGAGACGTCGACCACGAAGACGACGACATCGGCGGTCTGTACGGCGATCTCGGCCTGCGCCGCGATGGCCGCGGCACGGTCGCGGGCGTCGGGTTCCCAGCCGCCGGTGTCGACGACGGTGAACCGGCGGCCGCTCCACTGGGCGTCGTACGGGACACGGTCGCGGGTGACGCCCGGCTTGTCCTCGACGACGGCCTGACGACGGCCGATGATGCGGTTCACCAGCGTCGACTTGCCGACGTTGGGTCGTCCGACCACGGCTACGACCGGGACGGGGCCGACGTAGTCCTCGGACGACGGGTCGGCGGAGGAGTCGGGTCCGGAGAGGTCGAATCCGCCCTCGAAGTCGTTGAGATCGAGGTCGGCGGGAAGTTCAGTCACTTACTTACCTTGCTGTTCAGCAGATCAAGGAGGTGGGCGACGACGTCGTCGATGCCCATGCCGGTGGTGTCGACCTCGACGGCGTCGGACGCCTGCTTGAGCGGGTCGACGGCGCGGCTGGAGTCAAGTTTGTCGCGGCGGGCCAGGTCGGCCTCGGTAGCGGCAACATCGGTGGCGTCCTCGGCGCTGCGCCGGGCGGCGCGGGCGGCGGCGGACGCGGTCAGGTAGACCTTCAGGTCGGCGTCGGGGGCGACGACGGAGGCGATGTCTCGGCCCTCGACGATGATGCGCGGCTGGCCGGCGATGATCGCCTGCTGCAGGGCGACCAGGTGTTTGCGGACGGCGGGGACGGCAGCGACCGCGGAGACGGCGGCGGTGACCTCCGGGCCGCGGATCGGGGCGTCGACGTTGGTGCCGTTGGCGGCGAAGTGCGGGGCCCGCGGGTCGGTGCCGATCGACAGCTCGGTCTCCAGCGCGATCTTGGCGATGGCGTCGGGGTCGGCGAGGTCGGCGCCGCCCTGGAGCACGGCCCAGGTGACGGCGCGGTACATGGCGCCGGTGTCGAGGTAGACACCGTCGACCGCGGTGGCGAGGCGCCGGGAGACGGTGGACTTACCCGACCCGGAGGGGCCGTCGACGGCCACCACGCACTTCTCCGGCCGTTCTTGAAGTGCCACCGTTCCTCCTCGAGGGTCGCCACCGCCGAACCAACCCTCCCATTGTGCCGGTGAGCGCGGGCATCGACGAACCGGGGCCGGTCCGCTATGTTACCCATGGGTAACTAAGGAGGCCTGCCATGCCGACCATGGACCGCCACGAGGACGTCTTCGTACTCGACCTCGGCGACACCGAGAACCGCCTGCACCCCGACACGATCGCCGCCGTCAACGGCCTGCTCGACGAGGCCGGGAAAGCCACCGGCCCGGCCGCGCTCGTCACCACCGCGACCGGCAAGCACTACAGCCTCGGCCTGGATCTCGAGTGGCTGCTCGCCCACCCGGACCAGCGCGTCGCGTACGGGACGTCCGTCCAGGAGCTCTTCGCCCGCCTGCTCACCCTTCCGATGGTCACCGTCGCGGCCATGCCCGGCCACGTCTTCGCCGGCGGCGCCATGCTCTCGCTCGCCCACGATCTGCGCATCATGCGCGCCGACCGCGGTTTCTGGTGCCTGCCCGAGGCGGACATCGACCTGCCCTTCACCCCCGGCATGAGCGCGCTCATCCAGGCACGCCTCACCCCGCAGACCGCGCACGAGGCGATGGTCACGGCCCGCCGGTTCGGCGGCACGGAGGCCGCCGAACGCCACATCGTCGACAAGGCGCTCCCCGCCGACGAGGTGCTGCCGGCCGCGATCGCCCTCGCCCAGTCGCTGGCGAGCAAGGCCGGGCCCACCCTCGGCACGATCAAGACACGCCTGTACCCCGGCGTCCTCCAGGCCCTCCGCTCACCCAAGATCTAGCCGTACGGCCGGCGCGCTGAGACAAACCCGACAACCCAGATCCAGCCGTACGGCCGAAGCATCCCCGACCGAAAGCGGCGGCCACTGAAGTCTTCCGGCCTCAGGGCCGGGAGCACCCCCGCCACGACTGGCCAGCCCGTGCGGCCGCCCGTGACGGGGCCCCTGGTCGGCGACGGCCGGTCAGGGCAGGTTCGCAGCGTGTCACCGGCAGCGGGCAGAACTCGGCATGATCAGGCACGATGCCCTCGATGAGACGCAGACAGCGGGCGTCGACCAGAACCGTCATGCGGCAGATACTGCCGGGCGGGTATGACATTTTCTGCCCCGCCCGCCGGGCGGATATCAGGGAGACAGCCGCGCCCGGCGGGCAGACTCACACCCGCAACCGGCCAGGGTCGCAGAGGTGGGGCCTAGCGTGTCACCGCCGGCTCGGCGGGGACGGTGGCGGCTTCCTTCGGGCGGCTGCGGGAAACGGCCACACCGGCCAGGCAGAGGGCGCCGCCGGCCAGGGTGAGCCAGCCCGGGACCTCACTGAGGATCAGCCAGGACATCACGACCACGACGGCCGGCACCGCGTACGTGGTGGCGCCCATCTTGCCGGCCGTGGTGCGCGCCAGCGCGTACGCCCAGGTGGTGAATGCGATCGCGGTCGGGAAGACGCCCAGGTACACGACGCTCAGGGTGATCCGCAGCGGCGCCTCGGAGATGTCGGCGACCAGCTGCCCGGCGAACGGCAGGCAGGCGACGGCGCCGATCACGCACCCGAACGTGGTGGCCTGCAGGGCGGTCGCGTGTTTCAGGGCCGGTTTCTGGGCGACCACACCGGCGGCATAGGTGACGGCCGCCACCAGGCACAGGGCGACACCGAGCGCCGACGCGTGACCACCACGTGACATCGAGAAGCCGACGACGATCGTCCCGGCGAAGGAGACCCCGATGCCGGCGAGCAGTCTGGGCGGGAAACCCTCCTTGAGCAGCCAGCCGGCGAGCAGGGCCATCACGGCCGGGCCCACGTTGACCAGCATCGCGGCGGTACCCGCGTCGACCAGTTGCTCGCCCCAGTTCAGGGCGACCATGTAGACGCCGAACCAGATCACCCCGGACACCACGATCCCCGGCCAGGCGGCACGCGGCGGCAGGCCCTGCCGGCTGATCAGCAGGAAGATCAGCAGCGTGGCGGCGCCGGCCAGCAGCCGGCCCAGGGCCAGCGAACCCGGCGAGAAGTGCGGGGCCGCGGCCCGGATGCCGACGAAGGCCGACGCCCACAGGACGACCGTGACGGTCGCCGCGGCGACGGCGGCACGCGAGGGGCGTACGAGATCGGGGGTGTTCATAGGGAGAGCCAAGCGCGTCGCGCGGCCGGACGCTAGCGAAAAACGGACCTGGCGTTGCCTTTTCGGATTGTGGCCAGGGCGGATAAGACCTGGTGATGACCGTAGTAGCGATCAGAGTAGGCCGAGGGCGGTCACGGCATCGAAGGCGGGCATGCGTACGGCGTAGCGTGTGATGCCCCAGCGCTTCTCGTGGCGTTCGATCGCCGCGCGGATCTCGCTGACAGTGCCGATGAGGAGGAAGGGTGCGTCGAGTGCTTCGGAAACGCTCATGCCCAGCTCCTCGGCGTGCGGGGCCACCACCGCCTCGGCGTCGTCGGTGATCTGCATGACCTGCACCAGAGCCTCGAGCGCGGGCGGGTCCGTCCGGCCGGCCGAGCCCAGCCCGACCTGCTCCACCTGGGCGTCGATCTGCTCGGAACGCCATCGGGCCTCGTGGCTGTGGCCGTCCGGCAGCGTGCGCCCGAACCCGGAGAGTCCCACGATGTCGGCGTGTGTGCCGGCCCAGCGCAGCAGCCGGGAGTTGGCGGTGCCGAGCAGCAGCGGGACGCGGTCCTGGACCGGCCGCGGCTTGTCGAGGCGCGCCTCGGTCATGTCGAGGTGCGGCGTGTGCACGGTGACGGTGTCGCCGGCCAGCAACGCCATGGTGGCCTCGGCGACGGCCACGCATCGGTCGACACGACCACCGACGCCCGGACGTTCCCGGCCGACGGCGAGCCATTCGGCGGGGGTGTGCCCGGCGCCGAGGCCCAGGGTGGCGCGGCCACCGGAGACCACGTCGAGGGTGGCGACATCGGTGGCGAGCAGGATCGGCTCGCGCACGCCGGCGTTGGCCACGTAGGCACCGAGCTGGATCCGGCTGGTGACTGCTGCCGCGGCGGCCAGCGCGACGTAGGGGGCGGCGCAGGAGCCGGGATGGTCGGCGGCCTGCAGGGTGTCGAAACCGGCGGCTTCGGCGCGGGCGGCCAGTTCCAGCCAGGAGGCGGCATCAGCAGGTTGCGCCTGCAACGCGAACGAGGTCACCGCCCGAGCCTTCCACCGGCAGGCGACCGGGAGCACGCCATTCTGCGGACGGCAGACGCCGGAAGTGCGGGGTGGCTCAGACGGCCTGCGGGAGTTCGGGGCGCATGTCGGGCTCGAACTCCCGGAAGGTGCCTTTGCTCGTCCTCTTGGCTCGGTACATCGCCAGGTCGGCTTCCTCGAGCAGGCGTTCCGCGGAGCGGCCCCCGCTGTACGCGATGCCGACGCTTGCTCTGGTGTGGATGGTGCGGCCGGCGATGTCGTACGGCAGCGCGATCGAGTCGATGACCCGCTGCGCGATCTCGCGGGCCTGCCCACGGTGGTGCAACGGTTCGAGCAGGACCGCGAACTCGTCGCCGCCGAGGCGGGAGGCCATGTCGGTGTCGCGGACGGCGGCACGCAGCCGCCCGGCCACCGCGCGGAGCAACTCGTCGCCGGCGGCGTGGCCGAGAGTGTCGTTGACCTGCTTGAACAGGTCCAGGTCGAGGTACAGCAGGCCAGCTGTACCGGGGGCCGGAGCGGCGTCCAGCCCCTCCTCGACGCGCTGCAGGAACAGGGCCCGGTTCGGCAGTCCGGTGAGCGGGTCGTGGCGGGCCTCGTGCACGGCCGCCAGGGTGTGTGCGCCGGTGAGTGCCAGGCTGGCCTGTTCGGCGAAGGCGGCCAGCACGTCGCGTCCCTCCGACTCGCGGACCCCGGCCGCCGCTGACGGTGCGGTGATGACCAGGGCACCGGCCACGTCGCCGTCGATGTGGACCGGTGCGGCGGTCAGCCGGCCGCAATCCACCGGGCCGCCACCGGCGATTGCCCGGCGGGCAGCGTCGATCAGCGCGTCGGTGTCGCAGCATCCGGAACTGACCGAGGCGACCGCGTCCCTCAGCACGAGAGCGACCGGCACCCCGTCGAGCAGCCCGGACGCGGCTGCGGTGATCATGTCGAGGACCTCGGCGAGCGGGGTCCGCTGGTTCGCCGAACGCTGCACCCGCAGCAGGGTCTCCAGCAGTCGTTCCCGTCGTTCCAGCGCCTGCAGGAGTTCCAGCCGTGCGACCGCCTCCCGTTCGCGTTCCAGGCGCAACTCTCGTTCGGCCTCGAGGGTGCGCAGACCACGCAGGGCCAGCCCCAGAACGCGGGCCATGCCCTGCAGCATCTGTCGTTCCTCGGCCGCGAACGGCTCGTCGGCCCGGGCCACGATCAGCCGGTCCGTGGTGTCGCGGTCGAGGGTGTGCACGGAGACGTGCATCGGGCCGACGCTGGGGAACGTCGCGGTGTCGGTACCCGGGTCCAGGCTGGTGAACAGAGATTTCGAGGGGGTGCGGCCGAGCCCGACCGACGCCGGGACGTCGTCGCCGCACACCACCGCGGCCACTTCGGCGTCGGTGGACTCGGTGGCGCGCTGCACGGCGAGGCGGGCCGCGGTGACGATCGTCCCGGCGCGGGTGATGGCGCTGAAGAACTCGGTGAGCTGCAGAGTCGACCAGCCGGACATGAGCTCAACCGAAGGCGAGCGCGACGACGGTGAGGTGGTGCATGCCCTTGGCCTGCGTCTTGCGGACGATTTCCCCGTTGGAGTAGAAGCCGCTGTACGGGGTCGGTTTGATCGCGTCGTGCAGGCGGGCCGCGGCCAGGTCGGTGCCGTCGCCGCCGAGCGCGAGGGATCGTACGCAGCAGTCGAAGACCAGCAGGCCGAGCGGCTCGGACTCGAGGGCCGCGGTGGCCGCGGAGGCGGCGGCCGGTGCCGCATCGACGAGGCTGTCGGTGTCGGCCTCCATGAACCAGACCATGGCGCCTTCGGGGGTGTCGGCGAGGCCGAAGATCGATCGTGTCTGCGGGTCGGCCTGGAAGATGACCCGGATGTCCTCGCCGGTGCGGCGGGCCAGGCCGAGCGGCCGTACGGTCGCGAACTGCAGGAACGCCTCCGGGTCGGCGGCCAGTTCGGGGGCGCCGCCGGTGCGCCGCAGGTAGACGTCGAGGGCCGGCTCGCCGTCGAGTTCGTGGATGATGCCGTTCTCGCTGCGGGAGACGACCATCGGCTCACCGACGCGGCGCCAGCCGTGGGCGGCGCCGATGCCGAACGGGACGGGCGAGCCCAGGGTCGCACCGAGGACGGCGTTCGGCAGCACCTGCACCTCGGTGCCGTCGCTGAAGAAGTGGAACGTGCCGGTCTGGGTGACGTTGTCCCCGGCGCAGCCGCCGACGAGAGGCACCAGCGCACCGGCGACGGTGTAGGCGCCACGAACCATCTCCTGCTGGTCACCGCTGCGGCCGTCGCCGAGCAGCAGCACGACCCGGTGCTCGGCGTCGATGTCGTCGAGGCAGCTCGCGGCGCGGATGCCGGCCTCGTACAGGTCGACGCTGTCGTGCGGGACTGCGCGCACCGACACGTCGTAGCCGCCGAGCGCGTTGACGACGACACCGGCGCCGCGGCCGTCGGGCGTGAATTCCCCGGACGTGGAGCAGCCGATCATCAGCACGTCACCGCCGGCTTCGGCGTGCACGGCTTCGGCCATCTCACGGGTGGCGTGGGTCAGCGAGGCGAAAACGACCAGCAGTCCGGCGCGGCGTCCGCCGAGCGCCTCACGGCAGGCCTCCGCTCCGGCTTTGGCAGGGTCAGCCGCCAGGCTGCGTCCGACCCCGAACCACCGCTGCCCCGACGCGCCCATGTCCGCTCCCTCGGTTGCGGTCCGCCTCCGCGAACCATCCAGGCCAGAGGTTCGGCACCGGCGGGCAAGACCTTAGAAAGACCACCTTTGGTACGGCTACGAGGAGGCACCGGGGCCATCGAACGCGACGCGGGTGGCACACCGGCCCGACACGGCGCCTCCCTGGCTGCGGCGGCACTCACCGTCACCACCGGCTCGCGGCGCCTTCCCGGCTGCAGTGGCACTCACCGTCACCACCGGCTCATTGGTGAGGGCTCACCGGATGCAAGCCGGCCACCAACGATCACCTCGGAAGCTTCAGCCGATCAGCCGCAGGTCGTCAAGCGTGGCACCGGCGACGATCCGGGCGATGCTGTCGGCATGGTCACCACCGGCCAGTTGACGGGCGAGGTCGTCCAGATCATCGAAGTCACCGAATCTGGCTCGCAGAAGGACTCGCATTGAATCGACGTGCCCTTCGGTGATGCCCCGCTCGCGGTTGCGGCGGGCGATCTCGCGGCCGGACTCGGTCTGTTCGAGGATGTCGCTCATACCTCTCCTCTGCAGTGCATCGAGGATCTCGGCCGCCAGTGAGCCTCCCACCAGCATACCCACCTCGATCTGGACGATCTTCTCCTCGACGTCGGCGGTCGCGGCGATCCGGTCGGCTACGCGGTCGACCAGGTCGGGTGGTGGTTTCCGCGACCAGAGTGCCAGCGGTGCCAGCGGACCGCCGAGGAGAGCGTCAGCGTCCAGGTCGTCGGGCACGTTGACCGCCGGATAGTCGAGCCGCACCCGGTCGCGGTGGAAGCTGCCCGGCAATCCGCCACCGAGCGGCCAGATCACCACCTGGTGGATGCGGTGGTCGGTCCGGCGATACTTCAGGGCAAGGCCCGCCCAGTACGCGACCATTCGTTCCTGGAAGTCGTCGGTGCGCTGGACCTGGACCTCGACGTGGTAGACGTCGGCCGGCCGGGTGTCGTGGTGGCGGACCAGGAACACCTTGTCGCGCTGAAGGCTGCGCTGCCGTGGCAGTTCGGTGGGCCCGTCGAGAACCACCTCCCGGCCACCGAGCCGGGCGCCGCACAACAACCGCAACGCGTCGCGCGGGTGACGCTCCAGAAGTGTCTTGTACAGGCCGTCGAAGTCACGGGCCGGTGGCGGCTGGGCGGGAACGCCGTCGGTCACGATTGCTCCTCCCGCACCCGCTGGCGGGCGCAACCACAGTCTCCTTGATGGGCGACCAGTGGTCAAGCGACAGGTGAGACAGTGACATCTAGGCGCTGCGACACGGCGGAGGCACGGGATGCGCCCCCGCCGCCGGCCTCAGATGCCGGCCGCGCGTACGCCCTGGTGCAGCTGTGCGGCATTGTCGGTGAGTTCCTTCACGTCGCGGGCTCCGGCCGGCAGCGTCAGGTAGATGTGGTCGGCGCCCGCCTCGGCGAAGGCCGCCACGTCGTCGACGAGCTGCGAGATGCTGGCCGCGAGCGGCTGGCGCGGCTCGAGTGGCTGCGGGGTGACGCTCAGCACGGCGATCTGCACGGTGCAGCCGATCGGGGTCTCGCGGCCGGCCTGTTCGGCGAGTTCCCGGAGGCGGCCGAGGGTGGCGACCACCTGCTCCGGGGTGACACCGCTTGCCACCCAACCGTCGGCCCGGTCGACCACCCGCTTCAGCGCACGGTGCGAGCCGGGGCCGGCGCCGAGCAGGATGGGGATGCGGTGGGCCGGCTTCGGCCCGATGTCGGCGGCGGACACCTCGTAGCGTTTCGTCGCGAAGCTGACCGGGTTGGGGCCCCACACGGCGGCCGCGATGTCGAGGAAGTCGTCGAGGGACCGGCCGCGTTCGGTGAGCGGCACCGACGCGGTGGCGGCGAACTCGTCGGGCGACCAGCCGGTGCCGAGCCCGGCGGTCAGGCGGCCGCCGGAGGCCGCGTCCAGGGTCGCGAGTTCCCGGGCCAGCCGCATCGGCAGGTGCAGCGGCACCACGAGCACACCGGTGGCCAGCTCGATGCGTTCGGTGACGGCCGCGGCGGTGGCCAGGGTGATCAGTGCGTCGGACACCCCACGGTAGAGGTCCGGCCAGGGCAGCCCGGGAACGCCGTAGAGGCCGTGCGGGCCGCTCTGGTCCTCGGGCACGAGCACCCGCTCGAACACCCACAGGCTGTCGTAGCCGATCTCCTCGATCGCCCGGGCGGCGGCGATCACGTCCGGGCCGGGCGAGAACTGACTGAACTGGGGCAGGCTGACGCCGAGTTTCACCATGTGCCCGACGATTCCACACAGGACTTCGGAGCGCTGACTCCTTCCGGACAGCACAACGATTTCAAAGTCACATGACTTGGCATTGATCCGACCAGCCCGGCTATCCGTGGTCATCACCAACCGGGACAACCGCACAGGTCACACACAGGTCATGGAGGCACAACGTGCTCGCAGTCGTCCGCTGGTCCGCCGGGCCCCGCCGCGTGGCCGGGCTCATGATCGCCGCCCTGGCTCTCGCTCTTTTCGAACCCCGGGCAGCGTTCGCCGAACCCGGTGTGCCGAACCCGCCGAACAACCTGCTGACCGACACCGGCGAGGGCAACGTCGCCGAGGCCGACATCGACTTCGTGATCAAGGTGCGGCTTGCCGGGCTGTGGGAGATTCCGGCCGGCGAGATGGCGCAGAAGCGGTCGAAGAGCAACCGCATCAAGTCGATCGGCAGGGACATCGCCGATCAGCACGGCTCGCTGGACAGCCTGGTGCTGGCCGCGGCGAAGAAGCTGGACATCGAACTGCCGAACAAGCCGAACAAGGATCAGCAGGGCTGGCTGGACGAGATGGAGGCCGCCGAGGGCGAGGAGTTCGACCAGATCTACGTCGACCGGCTCCGTGCCGCCCACGGCAAGATCTTCCCGGCGATCGCCACGATCCGTACGAGCACCCGCAACGACACCGTCCGCAAGCTCGCACAGCGGACCAACCAGTTCGTGATGACCCACCTGACCCTGCTGGAGAGCAGCGGCATCGTCGACTTCGAGTCGCTGCCGACCGCGCCGCCGCCGAACGCCGCGCCCGCCGCCGCGAACTCGGCGAACCCGGTACTGAAGGCCGCCGACGCCGCCGGTGGTGGTACGCCGTCGCTGAGCCTGCCGGTGGTCGGCATCCTGGTGGCCGTCGGTGTGGGCGGGGCACTGCTGCTGTCCCGCAAGCTGATGCAGGACCCGCGGCGTCGCCGCAGATCACGTAACCGCAGCTACGGGTACTGACCCGTACCGGATTTGGTGAGGGGTGCCGTCCTCGGACGGCACCCCTCATGGCATGTCGGGCCCGGCCGACGCCGGTGCCACCGGCAAGAACCGCCGGCCGCGGGGTGACCACGATGCCCTCCGTCGAGCCGAAGATCCCCGGGTTGCCGCCCGCGGGTGGATTACGGAGCCGCCGGCCCGACCGGCATCGGGCGCCGACTGGCCGGGATCCGGTTCGCGTTGACGACCGCGGCACGTTCCGCCGATCGGATCCCGTCCCACTCGAGGACCGCCGTGTAGCGCACGCCCCGGCGCTCAAAATGTCCAGTGCGACGATGACGCGTACTCGATGATCGGTATCAGTCGCGGGCGGATGCCGGACGCGCTCTCGACGGCCCGGCAGCCGTCGACGGTCGAGCGGGTGTCACCTGTGGACAGGGATCCCCGAGCGTGTGGTCGCCACCGACATCCGTACCCTCGCCGGAATCGGTTTCGGAGCGGCGGAAGCAGCCGGCTGGAGGCGGGCCGCGATGGTGCAGAGCCGCTGCGGCGCGCAAGCATCCGCGCCGGAGGAGGGTTGACGATCCGGTGTCACCGGACACGCTGAGAAGAGTGTCACCGGACACGCTGAGAAGAGATCGCCTGTACACCGGAGCGCCGATTGACGGTCGCGGGAAGCGGGATGAAGGAACACGCTATGAAACTGGGGAGGAACCACTGAACACCATGGATCGCGCGGTGACCATCAGTCAGGTGGCCGCGCTCGCGGGGGTCTCGACCGGGACGGCCTCCAAAGCGCTCAACGGCCGGGGTGCTCTGCGGCCGGAGACCCGGTTACGGGTTCAGCAGGCGGCCGAGCGGCTCGGATTCGTCGCCAACGCGGCGGCCCGGTCGCTGCAGACCGGCCGCACCTACACGGTCGGCATGATCACCACGGACAGCATCGGCCGGTTCAGCATCCCGGTTCTGCTCGGTGCCGAGGACGCACTCGGGGCCGGCCAGATGTCGATCTTCCTGTGTGACGCCCGGGACGACCCGATCCGCGAGCAGTACTACCTGCGCAAGCTGCTCAGCCGCAAGGTGGACGGGATCATCGTGACCGGGCGGCGGACCCGGGCCCGCGCACCGATCGGCGTCGGGCTGCCGGTTCCGGTGGTCTACGCCTTCATCAGCTCGTCGGACCCGGGCGACTCCTCGGTCGTGCCGGACGAGGCGGACGGCTCCCGCCGTGCCGTCGCGCACCTGCTCGCCATCGGCCGCCGCCGGATCGCGCACGTCACCGGGCCCGAGCACCACCACTCGGCCACGATCCGGGCGCAAGGCGCGGTGGACGCCCTGGCCGCGGAGGGACTACGGCTGGCGGTCCCCACCCTGTACGGCGAGTGGAGCGAGGCATGGGGCCGGCAGGCCGCCGGAATCCTGCTCTCCACCGGCGCGGACGTGGACGCGGTGTTCTGCGGCAGTGACCAGATCGCGCGTGGCCTGACCGAGGCGCTGACCAAGGCCGGCAAGGCAATCCCCCGCGACGTGGCCCTGGTCGGCTTCGACAACTGGGACGTCATGGTCGACGGCTGTCAGCCGGCTCTGACAAGCGTCGACATGGATCTGGAAGGCATCGGGCGAACGGCCGCGGAGCAACTTCTCGCGGCGATCGACGGCTCCCCGGCACAGGGCCGGCACGCCCGTCCCTGCCGCCTGGTCCCCCGGGCCTCGACGGCGGTGTGAGACCCCGCCGCGCACCGCACCACCTCGGCACCGCCGGGACAAACGGTGTGTGACGGCCGTTCGAGATTGACACGAGAGCGAAGGGCAACGGTTTCCTGACGAGGCATTGACCCTCGTTGACAGACGCAACCGCTTGCCGAACAAGAATTTGTTAACGCTCACACCCCGTGACGCGGATCCGTGCAGCATGGGCCGGCTTCCGGCGGGTATCCCGTTCGCCATGGCTACTCGACGAACGAAGAAGCACGAACTGGACGCGGCCGACCGCAACGCGATGCCGGACAGCGTGTTCGCGTTCCCGCGGGTGCGCAAGGAGCCGCTCAACGACGCGAGTCACGTCCGCAACGCGATCGCCCGCTTCGACCAGGTACGGGACGTCAGTGACGCCGAACGCGACGAGGCCTTCGAACGGATCAGGAAGGCCGCGCGCAAGTTCGGCGTGGAGATGACCGAGACGCGGTGGCAGCAGCTGGGCAAACCGACGAAGTCGATGAAGTCGTCGGACAAGCCGCGTGACAGCGCGAGCAAGGCCGACCTCTACACCGAGGCGAGGAACCGGAGGATCACCGGCCGGTCGACCATGACGAAGGCCGAACTGCTGAGAGCGCTGCAACGCTGACCGACCGCCGAGGTAACTGGTCCAACCAGTTGACGGGTTGATGTGGGGCGGGCACACTGCCCGGCATGACGTTCGCACCCCTCGACAGGCAGTCCGTCTCCGATCAGGTATTCGGCCGGCTGCGGGACGCCGTCCTCGGTGGGCGTTACGCGGCCGGCGAGGCCCTGCCCAGCGAACGCGAGCTGGCCACCTCGTTCGGGGTGAACCGGCACGCGATCCGCGAGGCGCTGCGCCGCCTGCAGCAGCTCGGCCTGGTACGGGTCAGTCAGGGCGGAGCCACCCGAGTGCAGGACTGGCGGGCCACGGCCGGTCTCGACCTGGCCATGGCACTCACCCAGGCCGGCGACGTACTGCCGGTTCCGACACTGGCCCGCGACATGATGGAGATGCGGGCCGGCATCGGTGCCGACGCGGCGCGGCTCTGCGCACTCCGCGCGACGCCCTCAGCCCGCACGGCGGTGACCGAGGCCGTCGAGGCGTACGCCGCCGCGGTCCCCGATCTTGCGGCGATGGGCGCGGCCGACCTGACGGTGTGGCGGCGCATCATCGAGGGCTCCGGCAACATCGCCTACCTGCTGGCGTACAACAGCCTCACCGCGGGCGACCTCGCCGTCGGCCACGTGCCACCGCATCTGCGGGCCGCCGAACTGCTCGACGTCGCCGCCCACCGCCGTCTCGCCGCGCTGATCGCCGACGGCGACGCCACCGGCGCGGAGGCCGCGGCCCGGACACTGCTCGCCCCGCCGGTCGCTTCCGTTCGGAAGGCGGGACACCGATGATCCCCGCCGTGCTGTACGCGGTCCCGGCGTTCCTGCTGCTCATCGTGATGGAAGTGCTGTCGTTCCGGTTCCTGCCGGACGACGAGGAACGCGGTTACGAGGCTCGTGACACCGCCACCAGCCTGTCCATGGGCTTCGGCAGTCAGGTCGTCGGCGTGCCGTGGAAGCTGTTCACCGCGGTCGTGTTCGCCGGACTGTACGTGCTCAGCCCGTTCAAGCTCGACCCGCACGACTGGTGGGTGTGGGTGCTGCTGTTCTTCGCCGACGACCTCGCCTACTACTGGTTCCACCGGCTTCACCACGAGGTGCGTGTGCTGTGGGCCGGGCACGTCGTGCACCACTCCAGCCAGTTCTTCAACCTGTCGACCGCGCTGCGGCAGAGCTGGACCCCGATGACCGCGCTGCCGTTCTGGCTCGGACTCGCGGCGCTCGGCTTCCCCCCGTGGATGATCTTCCTGCAGCAGTCGATCAGTCTGGCGTACCAGTTCTTCCTGCACACCGAGCGGATCGACCGACTGCCCCGGCCCGTCGAGTGGTTCTTCAACACCCCGTCGCACCACCGCGTCCACCACGGCGCCAACGATCCGTACCTCGACCGCAACTACGGCGGCATCCTGATCATCTGGGACCGGCTGTTCGGCAGCTTCGAACCCGAGGGCGAGCGCGTACGGTATGGGCTGACCACCAACATCCAGACGTACAACCCGCTCAAGGTCGCCACCCACGAGTACGCCGCGATCTGGCGTGACCTGCGCGGCGCGAAGACGTGGCGGCACCGGGCCGGGTACCTGTTCGGGCGTCCCGGCTGGCAGCCCACGTCATGATCCTCCCGGTGTTCCTCGTCGTCGCCGCGGTCGAGATCGTCGCGGTCGCGGCCGACTGGACAGCCGTCCAGTGGGTGGCCAAGCCGCTGCTAGGACCGCTGCTGATCGCCTGGATGCTCCGGCGTGGACACCGGGACCTGGTCACCGTGGCGCTCGGCTTCGCCACGGCCGGGGACGTCGCGCTGCTCGTACCGGGGCAGCCCGCCTTCCTGACCGGGATGGCGTTCTTCCTCGGCGCGCAGATCTGTTTCATCGTGGCGTTCCGGCCCATCCGGGTGCGGTTCGCGGCCGGTTACGGTCTGCTCTGGGCGGTGGCGAACGTGCTGCTGTGGGAACGGCTGGGCGCTCTGGCCGTACCCGTCCTCGTCTACAGCCTCGCGCTGACCACGATGGCGGCGGCAGCGGCCGGCGTCTCCCGCCGGGTGGCCGCCGGTGGCGCGCTGTTCCTCGTCTCCGACCTGCTCATCGGCCTCGGCGCCGCCGGTCTGCGGCAACCGGCCCACGACGTACTCGTCATGACGACGTACGCCGCGGCGCTCGCCCTGCTCACGACCGGCTGGGTGGGGCATCGGGAGAATGCGGACCGGCCGGATTCGAACCGGCGTCCTCAGCTTTGGCAAAGCCGCGCGACGACCTCTGCGCTACGAGCCCGCACCCGGCCCGGAGCCTAGCGGCCGCGCCGGGCTGACCAGGGGTGCGGGCCGGCCGAATTCGAAACCGGCGTCCTTCGGTTACCGAAACACACGGTTCCGAGGTTGTCATTAGTTAACACAACTTGGCGCTGAACTGCGTAAACATGGCCCCGCATTTGGTCAATAGTCGTCACTGATGGCCAACGCCTGGCAGAGGTTTTCGGGGGTAAAAGGGGGGCGCTGGCTGTCCGCTGGCGCCCAGGGGCAGGTTTGTAGCTCACGGTACGTTCGAGAACCCACTGGCCCATGCACCCAACGGATCCAGCCGGTCCGCCGCCACCCCATGTACGAACGGCTGGCTACGGTCGCGGACGGCAGGTGCTGGCACGAATACCGTGATTGATCGCGCGCGGATGGGTGCCGCTACCGTGGCGGTGGAAGCCACTAGCCAGCGACTCGAAGGTTCGAACGGACGGGTCACCCGAAAGCCGTAGACCGAACTGCGGTCCACGGCACTGCAGTGACTGACCAGTCCGACCTTTCTCGCGAGTAATTGCTCCGGCAATGATGTCGACCGTGATTACCGTGACATCGTCTTCATGCGGTACATCGAGGTGTCGGCATGTCCGAGCGAGGCCCCGCTCCTTCATGCCATCAAGAGGCGGCGAGGAACGGCGGTGTTCTATGGTGGCCCTCGGCGGGTCCGGGAAGTGACTTCTCCGAAGTGTCGATCTTGGGGTTTGGGTCGGCCGCGCTGGATTGCAGAGTCGCCCCCGCTTGTCCTCCCGGCCCGTCCTGAGCCGTTTGGCGTCGGCGACCATCTGCCGGTAGACGACGTCGGACAGCCGTCGCCTCATGGCGCGCATCGCTCCTGTGGTGGTCTTGCCCTCGGCGAGTTTGCGCCGGTAGTGGCGCCGGCCTTCGGTGTCGTTGCGCAGCTGGACGACGGCCATGATGTGCGGGACCCGGTTGATGCGCCGGTTCCCGGCCCGCGACAGGCGATGTGGTTCGCCAGCATGGTCGGCCTGCCCGTCCGTCGAGCAGCCTGACGCGGTCCTCAAGCCGGGCTTACGGTCAATGACCGCACTTGTGGCGTGGTACAGGCCGGCTATCGGAAGCCGTCGGGCCGCTGCTGCCACCGATGGCGGCCAGGAGTACGCGCCGGCCGGCCAGCGGTCGATCGACGACTTTCACGAAGCGGGGACGGCCCGGACGTTGCGGTGTCATGGACCTGGTTGCGGTCGTCAGGCGTAGCTGTAGCCCAGGGTGTTGATGTCGCGTACCGCCGAGGGGGTGCGGCCCGCGCCGAACGGGCGCATGGCCTCGGTGTTGTCGATCACGCCGGCGGTGAATCCAGTGCGCGGCTGGTAGGTGTCGATGCCGCGGTTGTTTTGCCACTGCCACCAGAGGCGGTCGATGTTGGAGTGGTGCAGCCAGAACACCGGGTCGTTCGGGGCCTCACGGGTGGCCATGTGACCGCCGACGTAGTTGTGCACGCGGTTGTGCAGCTCGATCTCGTTGCGGTTGCGGTAGCTGTTCGACACGGACCCGTTCCACGGCGACTGGTCGTACACCGTGTAGCTCTGCACGGTGTTGACCGTGGTGGCGGTCGGGCGGCTGGCGTTCTGGCCGACCCGGCGCTGCAGGAAGTTGGTGGCGATGCTGCTCCGGTACATCGTCCAGCTCCAAGAGGGGCTGAAGTTGCCGCTGGAGACACTGCCGTTGGTGATCGCGCCGAGGAAGTCGGCGGTGAACGGCGAGGCCGAGCCGGTCCAGTCCCAATAGGGAATGAAGACGGCCGGGTTACCGCTGACCGTCTGCAGGTCCAGTTCCAGCAGCCGCAGGTATTCGCGGTGCCAGGGAAAGAACGACGGCGACTGGTGGGCGTGACTGATGTTGTCGTTGGTGCGGGCGAAGTAGGTGATGTGCTGGTCGATGTACCAGTTGTAGTTGCGCCCGTTGGCGGAGCCGGTCTTGAGCCCCCAAAGGGCGTTGATGAAGGCGGTCTTCTCCGCGCTCGTCATGGCGGCGATGTTCTTGCGTACGACGGCCATTGGTCAGTCGCCTTTCGGTTGGGGAACGATTTTCCTCGGCAAATTGCCGCGCGTCAGTGGGAGTGGGCTCGCGCGGCCTCGTCACTGAGCTCCAGATCCCCCAGCATGTCGACGACCTTCCGGGCCAGCTTCTTGAGACCCCCCTTGTTCTTGCCGTTGTCGATCTCCACTGGGTCGTAATGGTTGATGGCGCTGATGTAGGCCATCGCCACGTACGGTTCCGATCCGTCTTCCGGAACGAATAGAGTGCTGATGACGGTGAGTGCCAGCTTCCGGTTATTGATATGCAGCTCGTCCTTGCCTCCGCTGTTGTGCTTGCCCTTGATCTTCTTGCCTTTGTAGGTCTCGTCGAAGTCGCGCGGGTCGTTGGGGGCAGCCTTCTCCGGCCCTTGGGCGGAATTCGGGCCGGCCAGTGCCTGCACACCGAACAGGGTGGACGCGGCGGTAACGGCACCGGCTGCGCTGTAACGCAGGACATCGCGACGTTTCATGTCAGTCATGGCAATCCTTCTTTGTAAACCAAGCTGCCGTAGATCATCAAACTATGTTCTTTTGGCGCGTCTTCTCATAAAACCGGATTTGCGACTACAGTCCTAATCGTGTAGGCCCGGCGCAGTATGTGACACGGCCCAGTCATCAAAAGGATTACCGGTGAGGGGTGTACCGGGGCTTTTCGGCCCGCTTCCGGCCGTGCTTCACACCAGATATTCACGGTGCATCCGTCGCTCGCGGCGCCGGCTCCTCCTCGAACCGACACCGCACCAGGACTCCTGGCCCGAGGACGGCCGTGCGGTGCCGCCCGAGTAGATCCTGGTAGGTGCCCTACGAAAGGGCCGCCCCTCGGCGAGAGGCGTCCCTTCCCGTTCCTGAAAGATCAGCTGGTACCGCGTCTATCGGTCAGCCCCCCAGGCCGGGGATCTTGATCGGCAGGTCCGGCAGCCCCGGGAGGAGCGGCTTCCGTGCCGGCACTTCCAAGTAGTGGGGCTTCTGGTCGGCCACCCGGTGGATCGGGATCAGAGTGCCGTCCATCGCGTACGCCAGGAGCCGGATGCGCCGTATGGCGGCGCCCAGGTCCTCGGCGGTGACCCTGAGCAGGGCGATCGCTTCTTCACCATAGCGCCAGGCCGTGGCGACGCCGATCTCGAAGCCGGCGGCGAGGCGGGTGTAGGTGTCGCCGCTGCGCAGGTGGGCCAAGGCGAGCAGGGCCTGGCGGCGGGGTTCAGTCTCCTCCACCGGGATCTGGGCTGCTGGCGGTGGCCGCGGGTGCGGTCGGCGAGGTGGTTCAGGGTCCGGCTGGACAACGAGATCGTGGACGGGTAAGACAGCATGGCGAGGCTCCCAGTCGGGTCGGGGCATCGGGTTTCGGTCGACTTGCTGTCCTACCTGGAGCCTCGCCCTCATCGGCCACCGGCCCCCGCCTATCGGCGCTGACCTGCAAGATCAGGTTGGAAAAGGCTCCTTGGTGTGATGGTTCTGGCCAGTGGTGTTGTTCGGGTTATTGATGTCGTTCCGGTTCTGCTGGTGGTGTGGGTTGTGGTTCTTGGCCTGGTACGGCTTGCCGTTCTGGTACGGGCCGCCGTTCTGGTACGGGCCGCCGTCCTGGTACGGGCCGCCGTCCTGGTACGGGCCGCCGTCCTGGTACGGGCCGCCGTCCTGGTACGGGCCGCCGTCCTGGTACGGCTTCTTCGGCCCGTCATAATCGTTGTATGGGTTGAACGGAACACCATTCAGCTTCCCGTACTTGATGCCTTTTTTGAACTTGAACGGGTGCGTGTAGGGGCCGCCGACCTTGAAGGACTTACCGACCAGGTAATCCGGCTTGTAGGGCCAGTCACCGGGCCATCCGCCGGTCCAGGAGTTCCAGTACCAGTCGTCCTCCTCGACCTGGAGCACCCAGACGTGACCCCAGCCGGGTACCCATGCCGGGAAGCAGTAGTAGTCGCCCCAGGCGCCATGCTTCTCACCCCACCAACCGGCCTTGCTGCACTCCCATTGTTCGTCGAAGTAGCCGACCGCATACTCGTCGTCCCAGTCCCAGTAGGGACCGGCGTTGTTCGCGGCAGGCGTGCCGGGCGACTGAACGGCGGCAGGAGCCGCCTGAACCGGGCTGATGCCGAGCATCGCACCGGCCGCCAGGGTCATGCTGGCCATGGCCAGCACACGCTTTGCATTCTTCATGTCACAACCTTTCAGGCAAATCGCCATGACTTGCACAGCTCACCACGGCAGGGAAGCCCAATCTGGCGTTCAGAGGAAGGCTGACTGTTCGTACGACTCACGGGGCGTCCGTAGGGACAGGGGCCACAGAGACGGGCGCGCAACCTCCAACCTTCACCGTCAACAGCGACGCCCTGACAGTCCCGGACACCCGCCGTCCCCCACCGCTGCTGACGGCCAGGAGCCGGCCGAGGTGATGCCCGCCGACAACGACCTGGCGGTGGATTCGCCCCGGACGCCGGGCTCTACTGATGGGGGCGCTGTCTGGTTGAGTCGGCCTGGAGCGCGGTGCCCGCGTTGCCGCTGGTCCGTTTCTCCAGGCCGCTCGCCGAACCCGCCGTGCGCGTCTCCGCGCAACGGGCTCTCCACGAGGATTCCGGCTTTGAGGAACGCCTTCACCAGCGCCAGCACGCGTTTGTCCTTCACCGTGCTCGGACGCGGTCCATCAACGCGGCGTGGTCGATGGGAGTCGAAGCACGCTTCGATGTCCGCGTCGAGCACCCACCGGTACCCGTTGGTGCCGTACTGGTGGATGTCGGCAATCGCGTCCTGGGCCCGCCGCTTGGGCCGGAACCCGTAGGTTACCGCCCACGCCCGCACCTAGGTTGCACTCGAAAGGCTCTGACCAGAAGGAATGCTGGTCAGGGCCTTTCGCTGGGTGGGCCGGCCGGATTCGAACCGGCGTCCTTCGGTTCTGGAGACCGACGCGACGACCTCTGCGCTACGAGCCCGCACCGGCCGTGATTCTAGCCACGATCTCCGTCAGGACGGCGGCCCGGTCACGCGACCGGTCGTCGCCGGAGCGGTCGGCGGCGTGCCTCGCTTGCGCGGTCAGCATTCTCAGTCGCATCAGGTAGTCGCTCATCTCCGCCCACGACGGCAGCCGGGCCGCGAGCAGCCGCAACACCTCCGGGTCGTCGTTGTCGGCCGCGCGCTGGACCGCGTCCGCGGTGACCACCGCGCCCCGGTCCAGCAGTTTCCGGGCCAGGTCCGCGCTGACCGCGTGCGCGGCGGTGCGCAGCGTGTTGATCACCGGGACCCGCCGGTCCAGCAACCACGCGGCCGCGTCGAGACGCCGGTTGATCAGGGCGATGTCGATCGGGGTGAGACCGCCGCCGACCGGTTCGGCGAGGTCGCAGCCGGCAGTCGCGAGCCGGTCGAGCAGCCCGGGGTCACCGGCGGCGGCTGCCCGGTCCAACGCCAGCCGGCGCAGCCGCGGCCGTCCGGCGATAGTGCCGGCCGCCAGCGCCGACCGCCAGTCGAGGACGGCCGCGCGTACCAGATCGCGTAGTTTCCCGGCGACCCTGGGCTCCGGCCCGGACAGTTCCTCGATGGCGTCGCGCATCTCGGTGCCCGCGTCGGCGTCACCGGACTCCCACGGGTCGTCCTCGAGCGCGAGCTGACCGAAGAGCGCCCGCACGTCCGGCGCCAGCCCATCCGCCCGGTCACCCTGGCGCAACTCCCAGCCCGGCGGAAGACCCTGCTGCCAGTAGACGACCGAGCCGTTGCCCGGCCCGTCCGCGGTGTCCACGTAGAGCCGGTCCAGATACTCGAACCCGCCGAACGGCAGGAACCGGCACGGCTCCGATCCGGTCTCGTGCTCGATCCAGCCCCACAGGTCGTCATAGCCGTCCGACTCGGGGTAGAAGAGTTCGGTGAACGAGATCTGCCCGTCCAGCTGGTAGTCCAGCTGCCCACCGAAACTGGTCCGCCACAACGCGATCAGCGCCTCCGGCAACGGACCGGAACACCGCGCGGCAACCGTCTGCAGTGTCTCGTCGTCGATCGGTGGCTGCGCGTCGAGGATCAACCGGTCCGCGAAAACGGCGATGCCGGCCGCACCGGCGATCCACCGGTCCTTGTCATCGAGCAGGATCGCTTCAGGCACGGCCACACCCTAACCATTCGGTACGGACCACGCCGCCCCCGCAGATTTCGGCCGGTTCCGCCAGCTACCACGCAAGTATCCCGCACCCCGGTCCTCGCGAACGGGGTAGCGCGGCGGATGTCCGACGTGTCAAGTTGAAGCCCCGCTGACCGTTCTAGAGGAGCTCCATGTCACCCGGTGACCTGCAGACCGATCGTCCGCACTCGGCCCGCATCTACGACTACCTGCTGGGTGGCAAGGACAACTTCGAGGCGGACCGGCGCGCGGCCGAACAGGCACTCGAGCACACTCCCACCCTGCCGATCTCGATGCGTGCCAACCGCCGGTTCATGGCCCGGGTCGTCCGGCGCCTCGCCGAGCAGGGCATCGACCAGTTCCTGGACGTCGGCACCGGGCTGCCCACCTCGCCCAACCTGCACGAGGTCGTTCAGGGCGTACGGCCGGAGGCCACCGTCCTCTATGTCGACAACGACCCGCTGGTCCTCACCCATGCGCGGGCGCTGCTGACCCCGGTCGGTACCGGAGCCGTGTCCTATCTCGACGCGGACCTGCGGCAGCCCGCCACGATCCTGTCCTCCGAGAACGTCACCGAAGGCTTCGACCGGACCCGCCCGGTGGCCGTCACCCTGATCGCCGTCCTGCAGCACGTGACCGACGACGATCAGGCCCGCGACATCGTCGAGCAGCTGCTCGCTCCGTTCCCGTCCGGAAGCGCGCTGGCCCTGTCCGTCGTCACGATCGACAACGATCAGGCCGGCCAGGGCACCGTGAACACCTACAACCAGAACGGTGTCCCGGTCGTGGCGCGTACCCGCGCCGGCGTCGAGGCTCTGTTCGCCGGCTTCGACCTGGTGGAGCCGGGTGTGGTCCCGGTCCACCACTGGCATCCCGGCCCGGAGGACAGCAGCATCGACGACGCCGCCGTGTTCATGTACGGCGGCCTGGCCCGCAAGTAGCCCGGCGGCGTTCGCAGCGGTTCAGCGCCGCGAAACCCTTCACCTCTCGCTTTGCCGGCAGCCGCCGTGTCGAATGTCAGAAAGAAGGAAGGGGACCGATGGGCCGCTACGACCTGCGGGACCGGATCGCGAGCCTCGATCCGGAGCGTGACCACCTGGAGATCTACCAGATCTCGTCGGGGCGCGAGTTCCCCTGGGACTACACCCGGGCACTGGAGTTCGCGCTGTTCCGGACGTACTGCGTGCCGAGCATCTCGAAGCTGCTCGCGGCCACCGGGGAGTTCCGGGACCGGCCGCAGCGGCGCTACGACGACACGGCGCTGCTGATGGCCGAGATGGCGGCACACGGGTACGACTCGGAACGCGGCCGTGAGGCACTCAAGGTGGTCAACCGGGCGCACGGCCGCTACGCCATCACCAACGACGACATGCGGTACGTGCTGTCGACGTTCGTCTACGACCCGATCGACTGGCTGGACCGTCACGGCTGGCGGCCGTTGCACGACAACGAGCGGCTGGCGGCGTTCCACTACTACCGCGCGGTCGGCAGACGGATGGGCATCAGGGACATCCCGGAGTCGTACGACGACTTCCTGGCCTTCAAGAACGCCTACGAGCGGGAACACTTCGTCTACAGCGACACGAACGCCGAGATAGGCAGGTACACCGTGGAACTGTTCGCGGCCTGGTTCCCGCGATTCCTGCGGCCGGCGGTCCGGCTCGGGGTGCGCGGCATGCTCGACGAGCGGATGCTCACCGCTTTCGGGTTCGGTCCGGCGCCGCGCTGGGTGGGCGTTTCGGCCACGGCCGGGCTCCGGGTGCGTGCGTTCGCTCTGCGATTTTTCCCGCCCCGCAGGGAATCGGTCCTCGGCCGGTCCGAGCACAACCGCACCTATCCCGGCTATCCGGCCGGCCGCCGGCCCTCCGACCTGGGCGCACCGCCTCCGCCCTCGGATCTGCCGGCCGAGTTCCTGCGGTCATCACGTCAGGATCAGGGTCATATTGGCATGACCTGATGCATTGCTGCGATTCGATGTCTGAGGGTTTGCTGTGAGCACTGATCCCCCAGATCCCGGAGGTCGTTCATGAGACGACGGTCCTTCGCGGCTCTCGCCGCGGTTGCGCTCTGCGCGACCACGGCAGTGTCCGCCTCCTCCCCCGTCGGTGCGGAACCGGTCGTCGAGGCCTCGGCTACCGCTGAATACGAGATCTACGATGTTCGTACGCTCAAGCAGCGCAACGCCATCGCCGGCACCGGCGTGTCCCTCGAGGACGTCGAGCACGGCGTCGCGACGGTCACCGCCACCGGCAGTGAGGTCGCCCGGCTCAAGCGGCTCGGGTTCACCGTCGAACCGGTGATGCGGACCCTCGACTTCCCGCCCGCCGACGCGGCGTACCACAACTACGCCGAGACCGTCGCGGAGATCAACTCGGTGGTGGCCGCCTACCCGGCGATCGCCAGCAAGCGGGTCATCGGCAAGTCGTACGAGGGCCGCGACATCGTGGCCGTGAAGATCTCCGACAACGTCGGCACCGACGAGGCCGAGCCCGAGGTCCTCTACGACGCCAACCACCACGCCCGCGAGCACCTGACCGTCGAGCAGGCGCTCTACCTGCTCGGGCAGTTCACCCGGACGTACGCCACCGACACCCGGGTGAGGAACATTGTCGACACCCGGGAGCTCTGGATCATCCCGATGGTGAACCCGGACGGTGTCGAGTACGACATCGCCTCCGGCAGCTACCGCTCGTGGCGCAAGAACCGGCAGCCGAACAGTGGTTCCAGCTATGTCGGCACCGACCCGAACCGCAACTACGGTTACCGGTGGGGCTGCTGCGGCGGGTCGTCGGGCAGCACGTCGTCGGCCACCTACCGCGGCCCGTCGGCGTTCTCGACGCCCGAGGTCCGTGCGATCCGCGACTTCGTGAACAGCCGGGTGGTCGGCGGCGTCCAGCAGATCAAGGCGGCGATCGACTTCCACTCGTACTCGAAGCTGGTGCTGTGGCCGTACGGGCACACCACCGCCAACACCGCCACCGGCATGAACGCCGACCAGGCCAACACGTTCGCCACCCTGGGCCGGCAGATGGCCGCCACCAACGGGTACACCCCGCAGCAGTCCAGCGACCTCTACATCACCGACGGTGACTCGCTCGACTGGCTCTGGGGCCAGCACAAGATCTTCGCGTACACCTTCGAGCTGTACCCGGGGAGCTCGGGCGGCGGCGGCTTCTACCCGCCGGCCAGCGTGATCCCGACCGAGACGGCCCGCAACCGGACGGCGGCACTGATGCTGGCCGAGGCGGCGGACTGCCCGTACAAGGTGATCAACAAGCAGTCCACGTACTGCTGACACTCCCCGGCCTGCCGGCCACCGGCGATCGTCGGTGGCCGGCAGGCCGAAGTGCTTCTCCGGCTCCGCGTCACGAAAACGCTTCTCCGGCTTCCCGTCACGGAAGCGCTTCTCCGGCTCCGCGATATAAGCGAAGCGAGATGTTTATATGTATGAATTTCGATGCCATGCTCGGTGCACCCCAGATCAGAGGAGAACCGAGATGCGCAGATGGCGAACCCTTCTGGCGATGCTGGCCGCGGTCGTCACCGCCGCCACGATGTCACCGGCCCCCGCGTCGGCGGCCGGAGCCGACGACCCGGTCGTCACCCCGTACGTGGTCGGTGGCAGCCGCGCCGCCCTGGGCGAGTTCCCGTTCATGGTGCGGCTCTCGATGGGCTGCGGCGGCGCTCTCTACAGCCCCACCCTCGTCCTGACCGCGGCCCACTGTGTCGGCCGGACCGGCGCCAACTCGTCGATCACCGCCACCTTCGGCGTCGTCGACCTGCAGTCGTCGGCTCGCGTGACCCGGCGCTCCAACTACGTCTACCGGGCGCCCGGCTACAACGGCAACGGCGACGACTGGGCGCTCATCCGCCTGGCCAGCCCGGTCAGCGGCGCCAACATCGCCACCCTGCCGATCACGACCTCCACGGCGTACGACTCCGGGACCTTCACCATCGCCGGCTGGGGCGCCAACCGTGAAGGCGGCGCACAGCAGCGCTACCTTCTCAAGGCGACCGTACCGTTCGTCAGTGACGCCACCTGCAACTCCAGTGCCATGTACGGCGGCCAGGTGATCGCCGCCGAGGAGATCTGCGCCGGTCTGACCTCCGGCGGCGTCGACACCTGCCAGGGCGACTCCGGTGGCCCGATGTTCCGCCAGGGCGCATCCGGCTGGGTCCAGGTCGGCATCGTCAGCTGGGGCGACGGTTGCGCCCGCCCGAACAAGCCGGGTGTCTACACCCAGGTCAGCTACTACTCCTCCGCGATCCGCTCCGCCGCCACCAGCCTCGGCGGCTGAACCGTCCTCTGATCACCACCGGGCGCCCGCTGTCTCTGCGGGCGCCCGGTGGATCATGGGGACGATGACGACGAACCCGTGGCTCGCCGGCCCGTCCCCGACCCGCCGACTCGACCGGGACCGGCTCGAGGAACGCATCCTCAACCTGCTCTCCTCGCAGAACATGTGCGTGCTGGCCACCACGGCGCCGGACGGCAGCCCGGCCGCCACCCCGGTCCGCTACTTCCACCTCGGCCTCGAGATCGTCTTCACGGCGCTCGGCAGCTCACCGAAGATGCGCAACCTGCGCGCCGACCCGCGCGTCTCGGCCGGCGTCTTCGCCCCGCTCGTCGGCCAGGCCAGCAGCCGCGGCGCCCAGTTCTTCGGCACCGCCCGCATCCTCGAACCCGGCGACCCGGGCTTCGACGACTACTGGCCGGCCGTGCGCTGGCAGTCCGACCACGTGGAACGCTCCCGGTCACTGGACGAGCCACCACTCGGCACGATCGGCGTCATCACCCCGGACCGCATCGTCTACACCGAGCACTGGCTGCGCCGCGAGGGATACGCCCCGCGACAGATCCTCAAACCCTGAGTTCCTCGCGGACCCGCATGAGGGCGAAACCCAGGAGATTGAGACCACGCCAGCGGTACGGGTCAGCCGCGCGCGGATCATCGTCGGCCAGTCCGATGCCCCAGATGCGGTCCAGCGGGCTCGCCTCGACCAGTACCCGGCTCCCCGTGGTCAGCAGGTAGTCGTGCAGCTCCGGGTCGGCGCGGAACTTGGCCAGGTTGCCGGCGACCACGATCGCGGTGCGGTGCTCGTCCCAAATTTCCTGATCGAAACCGGCCACGCGGCCACCGAGCTTCTTGGCCTCGTGCGGATGCCGGGCGGCGAGGACACGACCGGCCATCGTCTCGTCCCCGAAGAGGACCGCCTTGCGCCACATCATGTAGTGCTCGGCCGATGCGAACGTGCGGCCGTCGGCTTCGAACGTCCCCGGCCACCACTGGCTCAGGCAACCACGGCCGACACTGCCGTCGCGTTCCCGGTCGTGTTTCCAGAAGTACAGGTATTTGAGCCGCTCCCCCGCCGCCACGGCGGTGGCGAGGTCGGCGACGCTGCGGATCGACATGTCCGCAGAGTCTGCCGCCGCGCCGCGTCCCGCGCCTGTCATTTACGGCCGCCGCTCAGCCCGCGAAGCGGGGGCTGCGGGCCATCGCGCGGTAGGCGGCCAGGGACGCGTCGTCGGTGTCGAAGCGGAAGTTGTGGTCGGTACCCTCCTGGATGTCGGTGTCGAACCATACGACCGCACCGACCTGCGGGGTGTCCTCCACCCATGACCGCAGCCGCTTGATGTACCGCGTCCTGTCGCGCACCGCGGCGGTCTCGCTCAGGATGATCGGCTTGCGGCTGCCGTACATCGCGGTGACCGGGTGGAACAGGGTGGCCGGCGACTCGTCGTAGAAGTTGTAGCCGGAGATGCCGACCCAGTCGACGTAGTCGTCGCCGGGGTAGTAGCGCTGCACCCGGTTCCAGCTCTCCGCCGGAGACGAGTTCCAGTTGGGACTCCAGACCCAGGACACGTTGGTGACGCCCTCACCGGCGAAGACGCGGTGCAGCCGGCGCCAGACCTTGACGTAGTCGCCGGCGTCGCGGCCGTTGCGGGCACCCGACCATGCGAACCAGTCGCCGTTCATCTCCCAGCCCCAGCGCAGCAGGATGGGGCGGCGCATGCCCTTGAGCGCCGCCGCGACCGAGCGGATGTTCGCGTCCGAGCCGCCGTCGAGGATCCCGGCCCAGGGTGCGCCGTGCCAGGAGACCATCAGGACGCTGTCGCCGGCGATGTCCGGCTCGGACGCGGGCACGTATTCGTCCCACGGGTAGAACCGGTGGACGATGCGCTGTTCCCGGCCGAGCTGCCCGCGGCGCAGGGCCAGGCTCTGCCGCAGGGTGCGCCGGCCGAGGGCCAGGTACGACCCGAGCATCACCGTGCCGCCGGGAGCCGGGACGGCACCGCCGCGGGCGTCACCGGCCGGGGCCGGTAGAGCGGGTGAAGCCGGTGGAGCGGGTGACGCGGCAGTGGGTCCCGGAGACGGGCTCGTGGCCGCCGGTGAGGGTGACGGCGGGGCGGCCGCCGGTACCGGAGCGGGCGGTTCCGCCTCGGTGCCGCAGGCGGCCAGGCCGGTGAGCCCGGCCAGGGACAGCAGCTGACGGCGCTTCACGGGCTTCTCCTGCCGTCCGACGGTGGTGACCGCAGGCGATCATGCCCCCGAGGGCAGCCGTCCCGTCTCCACCGAACGGGTCATGAGCTGCGGCGCTGTTCGGCTGAACGGTGCGATTCGGTTGGGCCGAAAGGACCACCGCCGCCGGTTCTCCTGCCCGGCGTACCGCTCGCGCGTAGGTTTTTCATCGCCGGGACGCCATGCCGGCGCCCCGGGAATCACGGGGAGGAAAGTGTCATGAACCTTCGTAAGAGCTGCGCCATGGCCGCCGGAACCCTGTTCCTGGCCACCGCCGGAATCGCCGTCACGACGACGCCGGCAATCGCAACACCGACGCCCGCCGGGCAGACCGTTGCCTCGGCCGATCCGTGGCCGCCGAAGCCGGGCAAGCCATTCCGGCAGGGCTTCCGGGACGGCCGCAAGGACGGCTGGCGCGAGGCCCGCAGCGAGTGCCTGAACCCGAACAGGGCACAGATGAGGCTGAAGAACCTGTACGAGAACCCGGAGACCGCCTACATGCGCGGGTACGGGGAAGGCTGGAAACGCGGCTACGCCGAGGGCTACGAGGAATTCTGCTACTGAGTACGGCAGACGTACCGGCCGGTCCACTGGGCCGGCCGGTACGTCGCCTCAGCCGCCGTAGAGCGCGCTGATCTCGTCGGCGTATCGGTCCTGGATGATGCGGCGCCGCAGCTTCAGCGTCGGGGTCAGCTCACCGGACTCCGGCGACCAGCCGTGGGGCAGGATCCGGAACGTCTTGACCTGCTCGGGGCGGGACAGCTTCGCGTTGGCGGCGGCCACCGCACCCTCGATCTCGGCCCGCAGCACCGGCTCCCCGGCCAGTTCGGCGACGGTCGTCGCGGTCAGGCCCCGGGTCCGGGCCCACAGTGCGGTGGTCTCCTCGTCCAGGACGATCAGGGCGGTGACGTACGGCCGCCGGTCACCCACCGCCACGGCCTGGGCGATCAGCGGGTGCGCCCGCAGCAGGTTCTCGATCTGGGCGGGCGAGATGTTCTTCCCGCTCGAGTTGATGATGAGTTCCTTCTTGCGGTCGGTGATGGTCAGGAAACCGCCGGCGTCGAGCACGCCGACGTCACCGGTGGCCAGCCAGCCGTCGGCGTCGGTGACCGGGTCGATCCCGCCGTCGGCGCGCAGGTAGCCGGCGCAGACCAGGGGCCCGCGCACGAGGATCTCGCCGTCGGCGTCGACCTTGACCTCCATGCCGCCGTTGGGCCGGCCGACCGATCCGATACGGAAGTGCTCCGGCGTGTTGATCGTGGCCGTGCCGGTGGTCTCGGTCATGCCCCACACCTCGAGCACGTCGATGCCGATACCGGCCAGGTCGAGCAGCACCTCGACGGGGATCGGCGCGGCACCGCTGCCGGCCCAGAGCAGGTTGTCCATGCCGAGCTGGGCGCGCAGCGGCTTGAGGATCCGCGCGTCCATGGCGGCGTGCCGGGCGGCGAGCTCCGCCGGGATCTCCTGACCGCTCTCCCGCAGCCGGTGGACCTCGGTGGCCACGGCCCGGGCCGCGTCGACGGCGGCCCGCACCGGCGGTTCGGCCGCGGCGAGCCGGGCTTGCACGCCGGCGGCCATCTTCTCCCAGATCCGGGGTACGCCGAAGAACGACACCGGACGCACCCGGACCAGTCCGGCGAGCAGCTGGGCCGGGTCGGGGCAGATGGTGACGTGCCCGGCCCGGTACAGCGGGTTGTAGATCCCGAGCATCCGTTCGGCGATGTGCGCGAGCGGCAGGTACGCCAGGGTGCCGGCGTGATCCGGGGTGACGATCGTGTTCTCCATGACGACGCACTGGTAGAGCACATTGTGGTGGGTGAGTACGACACCTTTGGGGTCGCCGGTGGTGCCGGAGGTGTACAGCAGGGTGACCGGCTGCTCCGGTCGTACCTCACGCCAGGTCTTCTCGAAGGCTTCCGGGTCGGCCCGGTGTGCGGCCGTGCCGCGGGCGGCGACGTGCCGCAGGGAGACCACCCGGCCGTCGTCGCCGCCGTCCCGGTCGACGACCACGACGTGCCGCAAGCCGGGCAGGCCGGCGATGATCGGTGACCATTTCCGCAGCGCCTCCTCGTTCTCCAGCACGACGATCCCGGCGTTGCTGTGCCGGGCCAGGTATCGCAGCTGGTCGGCGGAGAGGGTGGCGTAGACGGTGGACGGGATCGCACCGAGGCAGGCGGCGGCCAGATCGACCAGCCAGTGCTCGGGACGGCCGGACATCATGATCAGCAGGCGGTCGCCGGTGCCGAGCCCGAGATCGGCCAGACCGCGGGAGAGGACGGCCACCTCGTCGCGCACCTGTCGCCAGGTCAGCGTGTCCGCCGATCCGAGCAGGCTGAGGGCGGGCAGGTCGGGGAACTCGGTGGCGTTGCGGTGCAGCAGAGCGGGAGTCGTCAGTTCGCGAGCTGTGTCCGCGCATCGCTGCTCGAGGGCGGATTCCATGAGCTGCCTCCTGGGGAGCCGCGGACGGGCGGGTATGGTGCGACGGTAAACGCGCGTTAACTTCCCGGGAAGGTACGAGGTGGATCCGGACTGACTTCCGTACCGATTGTCAGGCCCGGAGGACCGTCAGCATCAATCGCGTCAGGTGCTGGTCCATACCGGATCGGCGATCGGAGCGAACCAGCCGGCTCAGGTCGGTGGCCAGGTTCAGGGCGGCGTGCACCAGCACCCGCGCCTCCGGAACGGCCAGCCCGGAACGCAGGCGGACGAGCAGACGTACCCACTCCTCAACGTGCAGACGCTGCACCTTGCGCAGCTCATGCCG
The DNA here is from genome assembly GCF_040639655.1 of Actinoplanes sp. NPDC023801. Classification (NCBI taxonomy): domain Bacteria; kingdom Bacillati; phylum Actinomycetota; class Actinomycetes; order Micromonosporales; family Micromonosporaceae; genus Actinoplanes; species Actinoplanes sp. NPDC023801. The sequence continues at coordinate 508,877 of NZ_JBFAAI010000003.1, forward strand.
GTCAGCCTCGGGCAGGTTGTTATTCTCGGCGAGGTAGACCGAGACCAGGGCACTGCGTTCGAAGGTCAGCTCCACGTAGGACCGCACCATCCGCTCCAGCGCGTCCGCATCGCCGTCGGCACCGGCCAGGGCGGCGGCGGTCGTCTCGGCGACCCGCTCGGTGGCCCGGTAGAAGGCGGCCGCCAGGATGTCGGCCTTGCCGGGAAAGTAACGATAGACACTTGATGCGTTGATCCCGGCGGCCCGGCCGATGTCCTCCACCCCCACCGCGTGGTAACCGTGCCGGTGGAACAGCTTGATCGACTCGGCCAGAAGGATCTCCCGGCGGGCCGTCATCCCCCTCACCGGCTCGGGTTCGGAGTGCCCGGTGGCGGGCAGCACCGGAGTGGCCGGCTCCTCGCTCAGCATCGCCCAGGCGACCCGCCGCAGGATCACCTCGGCCCGCCCACGCGCGATCGCCGCCCGGTGCGTGCCCAGACTGCCGAAGACGCTGAGCGCCGCACGCACCAGGGCATGCGCGTCCCGGCCGGACAACTCGGGACGCAACTCGCGCAGCGGGGCGGTCAGGCGTGCCGCCAGCGTGCCCAGCTCGGCCAGGAACTCCTCCCGGTGCTCCGGCTCCAGGTAGCGCCACTCCCACTGGTAGAGCCCGGCCACCCGGCGGTGCTCGACGGCCAACCGGGCCAGCACGGCGAGCAGTTCGTCCAGCCGCGCCCGCGGGTCGTCACGGCCGGACAGGTCGGTGGCGGCGCGTACCGCCTCGACGAGTTGACGGTTGGCGTGCACGAGCATCGCGTACTTGTTGGGGAAGTGCCGATAGATCGCCGGGCCGCTGATACCGACCGCGGTGGCGATCTCGTCCAGGCTGACACCGTGGTAACCGCGCTCGCAGAACATCTCCGCGGCGGCCAGGGCGAGCTGCGACTTCCGGTTCTTCGGCCGCTTGCGGGCCCCGGCTGGGGCCGGCTCACCGGCCGCGGCGATGCTCATGACGAACAGCGTAACGGTGATCTGTGGTTCGCCCGACCTTCGTCTCCGTATCCTTGACACCTAGCGGAAACATCGGCAAAAGTTAGCCGCAATTCGCATCCAGGGGAGCAGTCGATGACGACCGAGGCCTATCTGTACGACGCCGTGCGCACCCCGCGCGGCCGGGGGAAGAAGACCGGATCCCTGCACCAGGTGAAACCCGTCTCACTCGTGGTGGGACTGATCGACGAGCTGCGCCGGCGCTACCCGGGCGTCGACCCGGCCGACATCGAGGACGTGGTTCTCGGCGTCGTGTCCCCGATCGGCGACCAGGGCGCCGACCTCGCCAAGACCGCGGCGCTCGCCGCCGGCCTGCCCTACGAGACGGCCGGTGTCCAGCTCAACCGCTTCTGCGGCTCCGGGCTCGAGGCGGTCAACATCGCGGCCCAGAAGATCCGCTCCGGCTGGGAGGACCTGGTCCTCGCCGGCGGCGTCGAGTCGATGTCACGGGTGCCGATGGGTTCCGACGGCGGCGCCTGGGCGATGGACCCGGACACCGCGCTCAACACCGACTTCGTACCGCAGGGGATCAGCGCCGACCTGATCGCCACGCTCGACGGCTACCGCCGCGAGGACGTCGACGCGTTCGCCGTCGGTTCCCAGCAGAAGGCCGCCAACGCCTGGAAGAACGGCTGGTTCGACCGCTCGGTGGTGCCGGTCCGTGACCGCAACGGCCTGCTGATCCTCGACCGCGACGAGCACATCCGCGCGGACAGCACCGTGGAGAGCCTGGGCAAGCTGCCCGCCTCCTTCGCGGTGATCGGCGACCAGGGCGGGTTCGACGCGGTGGCGCTGCAGAAGTACCACTGGGTCGAGAAGATCAACCACGTGCACAGCGCGGGCAACTCGTCCGGGATCGTGGACGGCGCGGCGCTGGTCATGATCGGCTCGGAGCGGGCCGGGCAGCGGGCCGGCCTCACCCCGCGCGCCCGGATCGTGGCGGCCGCGCTCAGCGGCGCCGACCCGACCATCATGCTGACCGGCCCGGCGCCGGCCGCCCGCAAGGCTCTCGACAAGGCCGGCCTCACCGTCGACGACCTCGACCTCGTCGAGATCAACGAGGCGTTCGCGGCCGTCGTCCTGCACTTCATCGAGGACATGAAGCTCGATCCGGAGAAGGTCAACGTCAACGGCGGCGCGATCGCCATGGGCCACCCGCTGGGCGCGACCGGCGCCATGATCCTGGGCACCCTCGTCGACGAGCTCGAGCGGCGCGGCGGCCGGTACGGCCTGGCCACGCTCTGCATCGGCGGCGGCATGGGCATCGCCACCATCGTCGAACGGCTCTGAGGGAGAAACTTCCATGACCGACACCATCCGCTACGACCGCGGCGACGACGGCATCGTCGTGCTCACCCTCGACGACCCGGGCCGCGGTGCCAACACCATGAACGACGCCTACGTGGCGAGCATGGAGGCGACCGTCTCCCGGTTGGAGGCCGAACGCGACGAGATCACCGGCGTGATCATCACGTCGGCGAAGAACTCCTGGTTCGCCGGCGGCGACCTGGACCAGCTCGGCTCGGTGCCGGCCGACCGCGGGCAGGACGTGTTCGACCTGTCCACCAAGGTCAAGGGCCAGCTGCGCCGGCTGGAGACGCTCGGTAAGCCGGTCGTCGCCGCGATCAACGGCTCGGCCCTCGGCGGCGGCCTGGAACTGGCACTGGCCACCCACCGGCGGATCGCGCTGAACAACCCGAAGACCGAGATCGGCCTGCCCGAGGTCACCCTCGGCTTGCTTCCCGCCGGCGGTGGCGTGGTCCGTACGGTCCGGCTGCTCGGCCTGGCCACCGCACTGATGGAGGTGCTGCTCAAGGGCACCCGGCACCGCCTGCCGAAGGCGAAGCAGCTCGGCCTGGTCGACGAGATCGTGGACACCCCGGAGCAGATGCTCGCCGCGGCCCGCGAATGGATCGCCGCCAACCCGGAGGCGGCCCAGCCGTGGGACACCAAGGGTTATCGGATCCCCGGTGGCACGCCGTCCACACCCTCGCTTGCCGCGATGCTGCCGGCCTTCCCGGCCAACCTGCGCAAGCAGCTCAAGGGCGCGTCCTACCCGGCCCCGCGCAACATCCTGTCGGCCGCGGTCGAGGGCGCCCAGGTCGATGTGGACACCGCGTTCGTGATCGAGACGCGCTACTTCGTCGAGCTGGTCACCGGTCCGGTCGCCAAGAACATGATCAAAGCGTTCTTCTTCGACCTGAACGAGGTCAGCCAGCGCGACATCGGCGAGGTGCCGCCGATCACCAAGGTCGCGGTGCTCGGCGCCGGCATGATGGGCGCCGCCATCGCGTACGTCTGTGCCCGCTCGGGCCTGCCCACAGTGCTTCGCGACGTTTCGCTCGAGGGCGCGCAGCGCGGCAAGGGCTACTCGGAGAAGCTGGTCGCCAAGGACGTCGCGCGCGGCCGTATCGCACCGGAGAAGGGTCAGGCCCTGCTCGACCTGATCACCGCGACCGACCAGGTCGCCGATCTGGCCGGCGCCGATCTGGTGATCGAGGCCGTCTTCGAGGACCCGGCGCTCAAGCACAAGGTGTTCGCCGAGATCGAGGGCGTCGTCGCGCCGCACGCACTGCTCTGCTCCAACACCTCCACGCTGCCGATCACGCTGCTCGCCGAGGGCGTCAGCCGCCAGGCCGACTTCGTGGGCCTGCACTTCTTCTCCCCGGTCGACAAGATGCCGCTGGTCGAGGTGATCAAGGGCGAGAAGACCGGCGACCCTGCGGTACGGCGTGCGCTCGACGTGGTGCGGCGGCTCCGCAAGACACCGATCGTGGTCAACGACAGCCGTGGATTCTTCACCAGCCGGGTGATCGGCACCTTCACCAACGAGGGCATCTCGATGCTCGCCGAGGGTGTCCCGCCGGCCAGCATCGAGCAGGCCAGCAGCCAGGCCGGTTACCCGGCGCCGGTGCTGCAGCTGATGGACGAGCTGACCCTCACCCTGCCCCGCAAGATCCGCAACGAGTACCGCGCCGCAGCCGAGGCCGCCGGCCGGACCTGGGAGGCGCACCCGGCCGACCAGATCATCGACCGGATGGTCGACGAGTTCGGGCGTCCGGGCCGCTCCGGCGGAGCCGGCTTCTACGAGTACGCCGACGGCAAGCGCACCGGGCTCTGGCCGGGTCTGTCCGCGTTCGCCAGGCCGGACGTGTCGATCCCGTTCGAGGACCTCAAGGAGCGGCTGCTCTTCATCGAGGCGATCGAGTCCGTGAAGTGCCTCGACGAGGGCGTGCTGACGTCGGTCGCCGAGGCCAACATCGGCTCCATCCTCGGCATCGGCTACCCCGGCTGGACCGGTGGCGTGCTGCAGTACATCAACCAGTACGAAGGCGGCCTGCCCGGCTTCGTGGCGCGGGCCCGCCAGCTGGCCGAGCGCTACGGTGACCGGTTCACCCCGCCGCCGCTGCTGCTCGCCAAAGCGGATGCCGGCGAGCAGTTCGCCTGAACCCCCAGCTGGGCGCTACCGCTGTCCCAGCTGCGCTGAGACAGCGGTGCCGCCCAGCCGCCTCACCCCCGGCTGTCGGACACCGCTGTCTCCCGGCGCGGGAGACAGCGATAGCGCACAGCCGGGGGTGGACGAGGCGTGACCTGCACCGATTCCTTCATCCGGCAACTCCCGGTCGGACACCCGGCCGATGCATGACAGATGATCTCCGGGCTACCGTCCATCCCGGAGGTTGATCATGAATATCGACGCGGAGTTACCCGGCGTCCCGGTGGAGGAGCCGTGGGCACCCGCGGTACGCGCATTACTGCGACATCTGGAGAGGTCGGGCTTCGACGGCGCGCCGCCGGTCGACGGCGACCCGGCCGCCGCGGCACACCCCTGGCCCGCGTGGGCCCGCGAGGACGACACCCTCTGGCAGGTCGCCCAGTGGCTGCGCGAGTACCACGAGGCCGTCGCCGACTTCGTGCCGCCCGCCGGCGCGGTCTGGCGCAAGGGCGGCGTCTGGGAACCCGGCCTCATCATCGGGCACAACGACGCGGCGCCGTACAACGCGACCCGCGCCGGCCGCCGCCTCACCGGATTCGTCGGCTGGGACTTCGCCGGCCCGGTCAGCCGCGACGCCGACCTCGCGTTCACCGCCTTCGCCTGGGTGCCGCTCACCGCCTGCACCGACGCCACCGCGGAGGGCTGGACCGACCTCACCGGCCGGCCCCGCCGCCTGCGGATGCTGCTCGACGCGTACGGCTGGCGCGGCACCGCCACCGGCATGATCCGCGAGGTCCGCGACCGGATCAGCGCCGCCATCCACGACATCCGCCGCCTGGCCACCGACGGTGACCACGACTGCCGCGAGCTCATCCACTCCGGACTCGACCTGCGCCTCGCCGCCGCCGTCAAGGAGCTCGCCACCTTCCCCGCCTGACGAGCTCACGCCGTACGGCTCGCGGCAGGGGGTGACAGCAACCTGCAAGCGTGCGGCAAGCGGCCCCGCGCATCCTCGGCGCATGAGAGAACACGACATCGCCGCGCTCGGGACCGTTCTCGGGGCATGGGCACATCCCGACGACGAGGCCTACCTGCCCGGCGGCCTGATGGCACTGGCCCGGGACGCCGGCTCGCGCATGGTCTGCGTGACCGCGACCCGCGGTGAGCACGGCACCGGCGACCCGGCGCTCCGGCCGCCCGACCGGCTCGCCGCGCGCCGCACCGCCGACTATTCCGCCTGGGTCGCCGGCGAGGCGTTCGTGAAGGCTGTCCCGGCCGGTCATCCACCGTGCGACCGCTGCCGGTGGGACCCGACCGAGGCACGCTGGCACTGCGCGGGACCGGTGGAAGCGATTATGGTTGGCCGATGACACGACCCCGCACGGTCGTTCTCAACGGCGATCTCGGCAGTGGCAAGAGCACCGTCTCGGTTCTGCTGGCACAGCGGCTGGGACTGCGCCGGGTCAGCATCGGTGACCTCTACCGGCAGATGGCGGCCGACCACGACATGACCGCCCTGCAGCTCAACCTGCATGCCGAGCTGGACGACAAGGTCGACCACTACATCGACACGCTCCAGCACGACATGGCGTCCGCCGGCGAGGAGCTGGTCGTCGACAGCCGCCTGGCCTGGCACTTCTTCACCGGCGCACTGAAGGTGCACCTGGTCACCGACCCGGTCGTGGCCGCCCGGCGGGTGCTCGGCCGGCCCGGCGACGCGGTGGAGAACTACCGCGACCTCGACGAGTCACGCCGCCGCCTGGCCGACCGCAGCGAGAGCGAACGACGAAGATTCCTCTCCCGGTACGGCGTGGACAAGACCCGCCTGCGCAACTACGACCTGGTCTGTGACACCACCCGGGCGGCACCCGCCGAGGTGGTGACGCGGATCGTCGACATGCTCGGCGCACCGGCCGGCGACCGGCCGGTGTGCCACCTCGATCCGCGACGTGTCCACCGGGTGCCGGAGACCGCCACCGACGGCGAGATCGTGGTCCGCCATCGGGCACCGGACTTCGTCGCGGTGGGCGGGAGGCGACTCCTCGACACGGCGATCTCGGCGGGCGAGAGACTGACCCGCATGACCCTGGCTCCGGACGGCTCGCGTCACACGTACCGCTGAAGCGTCCCGGGTTGCGCCGCGAGGCGTTGGTAATAGGGACTCGATCGCAACAGCTCGTCGTGCGTGCCGGCGCCCGTGACGACGCCGCCGTCGACCACCAGCACCCGCTCCGCGGACCGCACCGTGGAGAAGCGATGCGCGATGACCATCAGCGCGCAGACCGCCGAGACCTCGTGCAACGTGGCGGCGAGGGCCTGCTCGCTGTCCGGGTCGAGGTGGGCGGTCGGCTCGTCGAGCAGGATCAGGCCGGGCCGGGCCAGCAGGCAGCGGGCGATGGCGACGCGCTGGCGCTGGCCGCCGGACAGACGCCGCCCGTGCTCGCCGACCGGGGTGTCGAGGCCGGCCGGCATCGCCGCGACGACGCTGCCGAGACCGGTCATGGCCAGCACCCGGCGCAGCTCCCGGTCGGTGACCGGCCCGGCGCCGTAGAGCAGGTTGTCGCGCAGTGTGCCGGCGAGCAGCGGACAGTCCTGCTCGACCAATCCGATCGAGGCGCGATATCGGGCGTACGGGGTGAACCGCGCGTCCCGGCCGTGCAGCAGCACCGACCCGCGGTCCGGCTCGTAGAACCGTTCCGCCAGCGCGAAGATCGTCGACTTGCCGGCACCGGACGGGCCGACCAGCGCGACCTGTCCCCGCGGCGGCACCGTGAACCGGACCCCGCGCAGCACCGGACGACCCGGCCGGTACCCGAACCAGACGTCCCGGAACTCGAGCACCGGCGCCGCCCGGCGGGCCGTGCCGCGCACCGGGGCAACGGCGACCGGCCGATCCCGCTCCACCGGCAGGGCCAGCACCTCGTTGATCCGGTGCAGTGCCCCGGAGCCCTGCTGAACAGAACTGACCGCCTGGAAGATCTCGTACACCGGCGCCGCGAGATACGTCATGGCCAGGATGAACGCGACCAGTTCGCCGAGCGTCATGGCGCCGGACGCCACCCTGGTCGCACCGGTCACCAGCACGGTCAGGAAGGCACCGCTGACCGCCAGGTCGTTGGCCGGGCCGCTGAGCGCCACCATTCCCGCCATCCGCAGGTTCGCCAGGTACGCCCGCCCGGCCGAGGTGTCCAGCCGTTGCGTCTCCAGCCGTTCGGTACGGCAGGCCCGCACCACCCGGATGCCGCCGAGAGCCCGTTCCAGATCGGCGACCAGCACGCCCTCGGCCGCGCTGGCGGTCCGTGACGCGAGACGCACCCGCCGCACCACCGCGAGCAGCGCACCGAACGAACCGCCGAACAGCACCACCACGGCAGCCAGCAGCCAGGGGTCCAGCCAGGCGAGCAGGCCGATCGCGGCGGCCAGTCCGATCGCCCCGGCCAGCCCGGTGCCGAGGCTCTGCGCGATCAGGGTCTTCACCGCGGCCGTGTCCCCGCAGGCGCGCGCGATCAGGTCGCCGATCCGGCCGTCGTCGAGGGCCGACAGGCGTACCCGCAGCAGATGGTCGGCAATGGTGTGGCGCAGGTCACGGGTCATCGTCTCGCCGGTGTGCGCCTGGACGTAACGGGCCAGCGCCAGCGCCGACGCCTGTGCGGCGAACAGGCCGGCCAGCGCGCCGATCACGGTCCACGGCAGCGAACCGGCCGAGGCGCCGTCGACCGCCACGCGCGCCAGCAGGGGCTGGGTCAGGGCGAGCAGGTAACCGAGGAGGCTGAGCGCCGCGGCTCCGAGGATCGACCGGCGGTAACCGCGGGCCAGCCGGTTCAGGTCCCGCCACCGGGCCAGATCGGCCATGACGCCCCCTCTCACCAGGGGATCGACGTTAGGCAGGCATTTCGAGCGGCAGCAATGAGCCGGGAGGGACGCCAGCGCGGCAAGAGGGTGAGCCGTCGTCCTTTCGTAGGATCCGGTGATGCGCCTGCTTACCTCGCTGCACTCGTCCGACGACCGGTCCGCTGCGGTGGTCGCGCCGGACGGGTCGCTGTCCCGTCATGAACTGCTGGCCAGAGCCGGCGGTGTGGCGGCCCGTCTGCGGGGGCTGCCGATCGTGGCGGTGGACGCCGCGCCGGCACTGTCGACGATCGTCACGGTCACCGGGGCGCTGCTGGCCGGGGTGCCGATCGTGCCGATCCCGCCGGACGCCGGAGTCCTCGAACGGGAGCACATCCTGCGCGACTCCGGAGCGACGCTGCTGCCGGACCTTCCGCCGGCACGGGGCGACGTCCCGGCCGAGCCGGAGGACAGCGGCGCCGCCCTGGTCCTGTACACCAGCGGCACCACCGGCGCGCCCAAGGGCGTGGTCATCTCACGCGCCGCGATCGCCGCCGACCTGGACGCCCTGGCCGGTGCCTGGCAGTGGACCGGCGACGACACCCTGGTGCACGGCCTTCCGCTCTATCACGTGCACGGCCTGGTCCTGGGCGTCCTCGGGCCGCTGCGCATCGGCTCCCGGCTGATCCACACCGGGCGGCCGACCCCGCAGGCGTACGCCGCGAACCCCGGCACCATGTACTTCGGCGTACCCACCGTCTGGTCGCGGATCGCCGCCGACCCGCCCGCCGCCCGCGCCCTGGCCTCGGCCCGGCTGCTCGTCTCCGGCAGTGCCCCGCTCCCGGTCCCGGTCTTCGACGGTCTGGCCGCACTCACCGGGCAGTCCCCGGTCGAGCGGTACGGCATGACCGAGACCCTGATCACGGTCAGCGCGCGTTCCGACGGGGAGCGCCGCCCCGGGCACGTCGGCCTGCCGCTGCCCGGAGTCGGCACCCGGCTCGTCGACGAGACCGGCACGCCGCTGCCGCACGACGGCGAGACCATCGGTCACCTGCAGGTGCAGGGCCCCACCCTGCTCGACGGCTATCTCCAGGACGGCGCGGTACGCCCACCCGAACTCATCGGCGGCTGGTACCCGACCGGTGACGTGGCCACGATCGGCCCCGACGGCTGGCACCGCATCGTCGGCCGCGCCTCCACCGACCTGATCAAGTCGGGTGGCTACCGGGTCGGGGCCGGTGAGGTCGAGGACGCCCTGCTGCTGCACCCGGCCGTGCGGGAGGCCGCCGTGGTCGGCGTCCCGCACCATGACCTCGGCGAGCAGATCACCGCGTTCGTGGTCGCCGACCCGGTCGACCCGGCCGAACTGATCGACTTCGTGGCCGTCCGGCTGGCCGCGCACAAGCGCCCCCGGATGGTGCACCTGGTCGGCAGCCTGCCCCGGAACGCGATGGGCAAGGTGCAAAAGGGTTTGCTCCGCACGGAATGACTCAACCGGTGGCCGGTGACTGCCGATCGGGCACCACGTGACGAGACCATCCCTTCGCCCGGCCACCGCGGTGCTCGCCCTGGCCGTGGTCTGGCTGTTGGTCGCCGTCGCGCTCGGCGCCGCCGGTGTACTCATGCCACTGCCGGCGTGGCTGCTGTGGCCCGCCGCCATCGGCGCGACCGGCACGGCCACCCTGGCGTGCCGGGTCGCCGCTACCACCGGGCAGCCGGTGGTCCGTGCCTTCTGGCGGCGCATCACCCGCACCATGGCCTGGATCACCGCCGGGGGCCTGGTACAACTCGGCGGCCGCCTGTTCGTCGACGACTCCGAGGCGCTGAACCCGGTGGCCGCCCTCTGCTTCGCCGTCGCGGCCGGCTTCGCCATGGTGTCGGTGCTCCGCCTGCCACACGCCCGCCGTACCTGGCGGGCCTCCGTGGCCATCTGCCTGGACATGGCCATCGTCGCCACCGCCGCGGCCATCATCTTCAGCCATTTCCTCTGGCGCAGCGGCAACTCCGCCATCGGTGACACGGCGACCGCGACGTTCCTGCTGATCGTGATGATCGCCGCCTCCGCCGCGGTGGCCGCGATCATCAAGGCGGGGATCGCCGGCGCCGGACCGGCCCTCGCGCCGGCGCTGTGGACGCTCGCCCCGATCGGCCTGCTCTCCCCCGTCTCCTGGTTGCTGACGCCGGTTCTCGCCCAGTGGCCGCACCTGGACGCGTCGGTGGCGTCGCTGCCGGTGTCCGGTCTCATCGCCACGTTCGCCGCGTGGATGCAGACCCGCACGAACGTCTCGGATCGTCCGGCCGCGGCAGAGCCCTCCGGCACCGGCCGCCGCAGCGCCTGGCGCAACATCAGCATCGTCCCGTACGTCGCGGTGGCCTCGGTCGCCACGCTGCTGATCGTCGTGACCCTGCGGGCCGGTCACCTGCCGCCCGGCCTGGCCGGCGGATCCGTGCTGCTCACCGTGCTCGTGGTGACCCGGCAGCTCACCGCCCTGCTCGACAACGCGGTGCTGCTCGACCGCCTGGACTCCCAGGCCCACCACGACGACCTCACCGGGCTGCCCAACCGCCGCCTGTTCACCTCCACCCTGACCCGGCGGACCGCGCCGACCACGGTCGCGGTCTGCGACCTGGACGGCTTCGCCGCACTCAACGACCGGCTCGGTGACGAGACCGGCGACGCGCTGCTGCGGGCCGCCGCGGAGCGGGTCGGCACGGTCACCGGGGGCGACGCGGTCGTGGCCCGGCTGCTCGGCGACGAGTTCGGCGTGCTCCTGCCGGGCGGGGACACCCTGCTCGCCGAGCGGCTGGTGCACGCGTTCCGTACCCCGCTGCGGGTGGACTCCCGTGATCTGCTGGTCACCGTGACCGCCGGCGTCGCCACCGGCGCCGGCGACGAGGTCCCGGACCTGCTGCGCCGCGCCGAGGTGGCGCTGCAGGCGGCCAAGTACACCGGCGCCGACCGCAGCCGCGAGCACAGCGGCGCGCTGGACGCCACCGCGCAGCACCACGCCGAACTTGCCGCCGCCCTGCGCCGTGGCCTGGAGCTGGGCGAGTTCCGGCTGCTCTACCAGCCCATCGTGGAGCTGCCCGGCGGAACGGTCACCGGCGTCGAGGCGCTGGTCCGCTGGCAGCCGGTCGACAAGCCGGTCGTCTCACCGGCCGAGTTCATCCCGGTCGCCGAGCACAGCGGCCTGATCATCGACCTGGGCGCGTGGATCCTCGACCAGGCCTGCGCGGACGCGGCGGCCTGGCAGCGCGGGCGCGGGCCGGCCGGACCGCGGGTCAACATCAACGTCTCGGCACGGCAGCTGCTCGACCCGGACCTGCCCGGCCTGGTCGCGAACGCTCTGCACAAGCACGGCCTCGAGCCCGACCGCATCACCATCGAGATCACCGAGACGGCGGTGTTCGCCGGCGGCGCGGCCCTCGAGACGGTACGTGAGCTCCGCGAACTCGGCGTCGGCCTGGCCCTCGACGACTTCGGTACCGGGCACAGCTCGCTGACCCTGCTGCGCACCTGCCCGGTCACCACGCTCAAGGTTGACAAGTCGTTCATCGACGACCTCAACGGCACCGCCGAGCAGGAGGCCATCGCCTCGTCGCTGAGCACGATCGCCAGCACGCTCGGCCTGCGCGCCGTCGCTGAGGGTGTCGAGACGCGGGACCAGGCGGACCGGCTGCACGCGCTCGGCTACCGGTACGCCCAGGGCTTCTACTTCGCCCGCCCGGTTCCGGCCGCCGAGATCGAGGCACTGCTGGCCGATCCGGTCCCGGTGCCGTGAAATCGTGCCCTGAATCTCAACACCACCGATACAAAGGATCGATATAGTCCGCGGCCGTGCGCCCTCTTTTCGCTGCCAGCGACATGCACGGCCATCGTGCCGAGTTCCGCGCCGCCCTGCGTGACGCCGGACTGATCGACACGTCCGGTGACTGGTCCGGAGCCGACGCCCGGCTGTGGGTGCTCGGCGACTACTTCGACCGCGGCCCCGACGGTATCGGCGTCGTCGACGACATCCGCCGCCTCACCGCGCAGGCGGCTGCCGCCGGCGGCGAGGTGGGTGCGCTGCTCGGCAACCATGAGGCGCACCTGGTGGCGGCTCACCGGTTCGGGGTCGCGCCGATCCCCGGCTGGGCCGCCCGCACCGACGGCTACTACGGCGCCTGGCTGACCCTGGGTGGCCGTGAGCACGACATGCGCCGCCTGACCGGTGAGCATCTCGCCTGGCTGGAGGCCCTGCCCGCGATGGCACTTGTCGACGGGCACCTGCTGCTGCACTGCGACAGCACCCGGTACCTCGAGTTCGGCGACAGCGTCGAGGCCGTCAACAAGGCGGTGGCCGGGCACCTCGCCGGGCACGACCCGGACGAGTGGCTCACCTTCTGCTCCCGGGTCAGCGGGCGCGGCGAGCTCCACTCGCCGGATGTCGCCGGCGCACTTCTCGCCGCCTTCGGCGGCTCGCTCATCGTCCACGGCCACAGCACGCTGATCAGCGCGTTCGGCCTCAGCCGGGAGCAGGCCCGCAACCCTCTGCGGTACGGCGGAGGCCGTGTCCTGGCCATCGACGGCGGTGTCTTCGAGGGTGGCGTCGTCCTCGTCACCCGTCTCCTCTGACCCGGTCAGGGAGTAGCGTCCGGAGGATGACCAACTCGTGTCCCGAGTGCGGGACGACCGGCGTACCGCTGCTCTTCGGGCTCCCGGTGCCGGAGGCGCACGCCGCGGCGCGTGACGGCGACCTCGCCCTCGGCGGTTGCGTGATGCCGGAGCGGCCCCCGAACCGGCAGTGTCCCCGCGGTCATCGGTGGCACGACGCCGACGAGATCGCCTGGGACGAGCAACTCCTCGCGGTCCTGGTGGCCCACGGCTACACACAGGATTGACACAACCCTCTCCCCAGGGGTTGCGACCGTACGGTACCGTTCTGCCGCGCCGGCTTACAGACACCTACTTCGATGCCGGTATGTCCGAAAACAGCGGAACGGGGCAGCGAGTGAAGAGACGTTTGGGTGTGATGGCCACGGCCGTCGCGGTGGTCCTGAGTGGCTGTACGTCGGACGGCGACTCGGTGGAGACACCGGACCTCGAAGCCAGAGGCACCGTCCTCACCACCGTGCAGCCGGCCCGGCAGGATCTGACCAACCAGATCAGCCTGAGCGGAAAGGTCACCATCAACCCGGTGTTCGGCATCGTCGCCCCGGCTGCCGGCGAGCTCCGATTCACCACCCGGCAGCCGACCACCGTTGCGGTCAGCCGTGACACCTGGGTGGCGTCGATCTGGAACGACGGCGCCCCGCGCAAGGTCTTCGTGCCGGAGGGCGCCATGATGGCCGGCCGCCTCATGCCGGACCGCTCCGAGGTCGCCAAGGGCATGCCGATCCTCTCCGCCAAACACGTCGGGTACGGCATCACCGCCGAGGTCGACAGCGCACAGGCGTACCGGATCTCCGGCGCGGTCAAGTCGATCAAGGCACAGATCAAGAACGGGCCCGGGCCGTTCGACTGCGAGCCGGTCGGCACCATCGCGGCCCTGCCCGCCGGGACGTTCCCCGAGCCGGAGCCGGTGAAGACCACCGCACCGGCCACCAACCCGTCGGCGCCGAACGCGGTCATCGAGGAGAAGCAGCCCACCGCCCCCGAGGGCTCCGAGCCGACCGGCCTCCGGCTGGTCTGTGTCGCCCCGTCGAAGGTCCGGCTGATCAACGGTTCCGACGTGACGCTCGACGTGATCACCGGACGGGCCGAGGACGTGCTCGTGCTACCGGTCGAGGCGGTCGCCGGCCTGCAGGGCAAGGGCAAGGTCGACCTGGTCGACGAGAACAAGCAGCGCACCACGATCGACGTGGAGCTGGGCATCTCGGACGGCAAGGTCGTCGAGATCAAGAAAGGCCTGACCGGAGGCGAGACCGTCGCGGTGCCGGGCCCCAACCTGCCGATCCCGGCACCGGCCGAGGTGACCGGGTGACGGCTCTTATCCAGCTCTCCGGGATCACCAAGGTCCTCAAGGGCCAGGAGGAGCCCCGTACCATCCTCGACGGGGTGAACCTCGACGTGCACGCCGGTGAGAGCGTCGCCATCGTCGGCCGCTCCGGCTCCGGCAAGAGCACCCTGCTCAGCGTGCTCGGCCTGTTCGACCGCGCGGACCAGGGCAGCTACATCCTGACCGGTGACGACATCAGCCGGCTGCCGGAACGCAAGGCGGCCAAGCTTCGCAGCTCGCACTTCGGTTTCGTGTTCCAGCGGTTCTTCCTGCTCAAGCACCTGACCGCGGCCCAGAACGTGGCGATGGCCCTGGTCAACGGACAGGGCTGGCTGCCCCGCCGGCAACGCCGGGCCAAGGTGATGCAGGCGCTGGAGGAGGTCGGCATCGCCCACCTGGCGAAGAACCGGCCGACCCGGATGTCCGGCGGTGAGCAGCAGCGGGTGGCGATCGCCCGCGCGCTGGTCCGCGAACCGCGCATCCTGCTCGCCGACGAGCCGACCGGCGCCCTCGACACCGAGACCGGCGCCCTGGTGATCGACGCCCTGCAGGCGGTCACGGCCCGCGACTGCGCCCTGATCCTGGTCACCCACGACCGTGACCACGCCGCCCGGATGGGCCGGGTCATGCACCTCGAGGCGGGCGTGCTGCACGACCGCACGGGGGTGAGCGCATGATGCGGATGTCCGGCCGGGGACGGTCGGCCCTGATCATCGGATTGCAGGGCATCCGGGCCCGCAAGACGCGCACCCTGCTGTCGATGGTGAGCCTCTTCCTCGGAGTCCTCGCCGTCGTGGTGGTCCAGGCCGGCGCCAGCATCGCCGAGCGCGCACTGCTCTCCGACCTCGAGCTGTACGAGGGCGTCGACGGCACCGTGGTGATGGACATGGGTGGCACGTCACCGCGGCTGGGCTCGATCGTCACGAGCACGGTCGCCGGCCGGTCCGACGCGGTGGCCATGACGAGCATGCAGGCCGTCATCGGTGAACCGGGAGTGCGGCCGGTCAACGAGGGTGGTGCTCCCTTCGACGGTTCCTGGGGCGACCCGGGGCCGCCGATGGAGTGCGACGAGACCGGCTGCCGCGAACTGCCGGCCGCGGAGGTCCAGCCCAAGGGCCAGGCCATCGAGGTACGCCTGACCGCGCTGACCGGCAACGTGCGCCAGTTCCGGCCGTACCGCCCGCAGGCCGGTGAATGGCTCGATTTCGCCGCGATGCCGTCGCTCGGCCCGCGGCTGGTACTCAACAAGGAGGCCGCGAAGGGCTTCCAGCAGTACCGGGTGCCCGCCGAGATGCGGGTCCCCGGCGCCTCGGCCAACATGACCCCGCACTTCGTCGGCGTGGTCGACGACGGCGACCAGCAGCCGCGCGCCTACGTCCGGCTGGACGAACTGAGCCACTGGGTGCCGGAGAACAAGCTCGTCGACCCGAACATGGGCGAGGTCCGGGTGCTGATGGTCGCCGGCACCCCGGTCGAGCAGGTGCTGTCCACGAAGCTCAAGGCGGTCGGTGTCGAGCCGATGGTCCGTACCGTCAACTCCAAGAAGGACATGGCCGACCAGCTGTCCCTGATGCGGCTGGTGTTCCTGGCGATGGCCGGGCTGGTGCTGCTGATCGGCGTGGCCGGCATCCTCAACGTCGGCCTGGCCACGGTCGGCGAGCGGGTCGAGGAGTTCGCGCTCCGCCGGGCGGTCGGCACCCCCCGTGCCCTGCTGGCCGGCATCGTGCTTGCCGAGACCCTGATCACCGGCCTGCTGACGGCCGCCCTGGCGATCGGCGTGAGTGCGCTGGCGCTGAAGGGGGTGGTCGCCTTCGCCGGCACCTCACAGCCGTTCCTGCAGGGCATGCAGTTCCCGTGGGAGGCCGGGGTGGCGGGCGTGATCGCCGGCCTAGTCGCGGGCGTGCTGGGCGGGTTCATCCCGGCCATCCGAGCCGCCGGAATCCCGATCGCCACCGTGATGCGCGCCTGACGGTTCCGTTCCCGGCATCGGCTTCACAATGGCCGCCGATGCCGGGATCATCCGAAAAATCAGTACTTAGCAGTCTCAGAAAATGAAGACCGACAATTCAATACGTGGGGTAGAGCGACGATGATCTCGTTGTTATCGTCAACAGCCGTTCCGGGAATTGATCATTCGATTCGCGCAGATGACGGGAGCTCCTCCATGCGAAGACGTTCTTTCGTGACCTTGGGCGCGGCGGGCGTGTACTCGGCCCTGGCCGGCTGCGGGCGGGACAAGGACGGCTTCAACATGCGCGACGCCCCCAAGGGCCCGATCACGCTGGGCTTCTCCCAGGTGGGCGCGGAGGGCGGCTGGCGCAAGGCGAACACCGCCTCGATCAAGAAGGCCGCCGAGCGCAACCGGATCGACCTCAACTTCAAGGACGCCGGCGGCGACCCGAAGAAGCAGATCGCCGACGTCCACTCGTTCATCGACGCCAAGGTGAGCGTCATCGCCTTCGCCCCGGTGGTGGAGACCGGCTGGGGTGAGGTGCTGCGGCGGGCCCGCGAAGCGAAGATCCCGGTGGTACTCACCGACCGCCTGATCGACGAGAAGGACACCTCGCTCTGGGCCAGCTCGATCGGGGCCGAGTTCGCCGCCGAGGGCAACCTGGCCGCCCTCTACCTGGAGAACGACTACGCCGGGGTGAAGGAGCCGGTGAACGTCGTGCAGATCCTCGGGGTGGCCGGCGCGACACCGACCAAGCAGCGGGCCGAGGGCTTCGCCGCCACCGCCGCCAAGGGTGGCCGCCTCAAGATCATCGACGAGGAGACCGGCGACTGGACGAAGGACGGCGGCAAGGCCGCCATGGCCCGTCTGCTTCGCCGGAACAAGCGGATCGATGCGGTTTTCGCCCAGAACGACGATATGGGATTAGGCGCTGTTATCGCTCTCGAGGCGGCCGGTAAGAAACCGGGAAAAGAGCCGAAAATCGTCACCGTGGACGGTACGAAGGCGGCGCTTGAGGGTCTCATCCAGCGAAAGCTGAACTACGTCGTCGAATGCAGCCCGGAAATCGGCGAGCCACTCATGACCGTCGTCGTCGACCTGTTCCACGGCGGCCGGGTGCAGAAGAACATCCGGTCCGAGAAGGCGGTCTTCGACCCGGAGACCGCCGCGGACGAGATCGACGACCGCACCTACTGACCCCACCCGTCACACCGCTGTCTCGACACGCCCGAGACAGCGGTAGCGACCAGCCACGGCTTTTTCGGCTGTCGCGCACCGTTGTCTCAGCGCAGCTGAGACAACGGTGACGCACAGCTGAGGCGGGGTGGGTCAGTCGCCCACGGCTTTGAAGAGTGCGGCGACCTCGGCGGCCGACAGGTGGCGGAACCCACCCGGCCGCAGGTCACCCAGCCGGATCGGGCCGACCGCGGTACGGATCAGCCGGGTCACCGGGTGCCCCACCGCGTCCATCATCCGCCGGACGATGTGCTTGCGGCCCTCGTGCAGGACGATCTCCACCTGCGCGGTCTTGCCGATCGCGTCGACCAGACGGAACGAGTCGACCTTGGCCGGGCCGTCCTCCAGCTCGATGCCCGCCTGCAGGGCCCGGCCCACGGTGCGCGGCAGCGGCCCGACCACCTCGGCCAGGTAGGTCTTGTTGATCTCGTACGACGGGTGCATCAGCTTGTGCGCGAGCCCGCCGTCGTTGGTGAACAGCAGCAGGCCCTCGGACTCGGCGTCGAGCCGGCCCACATGGAACAGCCGCTGCTCGAAGTTCGCGCCGAGGAAGTCGGCCAGCTCGGTGCGGCCCTTCTCGTCGTCGAGGCTGGAGACGACACCACGCGGCTTGTTCAGCGCGACGTAGACGAGCTTGGTGTTGGTGATCACCCGCTGCCCGTCGACGTGGATCTCCGCCGTGGCGGGGTCGACCTTGTCGCCGAGCTTGGCGACCCGGCCGTTGACGGTGACGCGCCGCCGGAAGATCAGATCTTCACAGGCGCGCCGGGATCCAACACCGGCCGCCGCCAGGACTTTCTGGAGGCGTTCGGCGGTGTCAGCCTGAGGCATCGAGCACTTCTTCCACATCGTCGGGCAGGAACGGAGCAAGCGGCGGCAGCTGGTCGACCGAGTTGAGGCCGAGCTTCTCGAGGAACAGCGAGGTCGTCCGGTACAGGTATGCCCCGGTTTCCGGCTCGGTCCCGACCTCCTCGATGAGGCCGCGAGTGACCAGCGTACGCATGACCCCGTCACAGTTCACACCGCGGATGGCCGAGATGCGCGATCGGGTCACCGGCTGTTTGTAGGCGACCACGGCGAGTGTTTCCAGCGCGGCCTGGGTGAGCCGCACCGACTGGCCGTCGAGGACGAACCGTTCGACGTACGCCGCGTACTCCGGACGGGTGTAGAGCCGCCACCCGCCGGCCACCCGCCGCAGGTCGATGCCGTGCCCCGCCGCGGTGTAACGCGCCGACACGTTCTCCAGCGTCCGTGCGATCCGCTCCACCGGCTGCTCGAGCACCTGCGCGAGCTGCAACTCACCGACCGGCTCGTCGACCACCAGCATGATCGATTCGAGGGCGGCGGCGAGCTCGGCGTCGTCCATCAGAACCGGATCCGGTGTACGGGTGGCGCTCTCGGCCACCGCGGGCACGTCGGCCCGCGGCCGCCGCGGCTGGGAGGGAACCGTGGCTGCCGCGAGGGGCTCGGCCGCAGCCGGTGTGACTTCCGGCTCCACCGCCGTGAAGCGCTCGGCGGTCACCGGAGACTCGGCCGCCAGGAACGGCTCGACCGCCAAAAACGGTTCGATCGCCGGGAACGGCTCCGCCGCCACCGCAGGTTCGGCAACCACTGGCTCGGCGGCCACGAACCGTTCGGTCGCCACGAAAGGCTCAACGGCCGCGGAAAGCTCGGTCCCCGCCACCTCTGCGGCCTCGGCCACCGGCTCGAGAGCCGAGTCCGGTTCCACCCGGAAGGAGGGGTCCGCCCCGTAGAAGGGCTCGGCCTCGGGTTGCGCCGGAGCGGATGGCTGCGCCTCCGACTGCGGCAAAGAGCCGGACGCGGGCTCGGGCAGATCTTCGGAGGAGGGCTCGACGACGGAAGCGACCGCCTCGGCCTGGTACTCGCGGTCGGGTTCCCGTCGCCGCTCCCACGGCGGCACCCATGCGGCCGCCTGCGCGGCCAGGGATTCGGGACGCTCCTCGGTGCTCACGATGTCTCCTCCACAGCCGCCGGCTCGTCGGCCGGGGCCTCGTCGTCACCCGTGCCAAGATCGCTATCGGGAGCGTCCGAGTCAAGCCGCGCGGCCGTGGGATCGTCCGAACCGGTATCGTCCTCTGCCGGTTTGATGCCCTCGTAGTCGTCGACGTCGAGTTCCACGTCACCGTCGCCGCCGATCCAGCGCACGGTCAGCTCGTCGAGCGAGACCGGCTGGTCGAACTCGATCAGCCCTTCGCGGTAGAGC
Source organism: Actinoplanes sp. NPDC023801 (assembly GCF_040639655.1). NCBI lineage: Bacteria > Bacillati > Actinomycetota > Actinomycetes > Micromonosporales > Micromonosporaceae > Actinoplanes > Actinoplanes sp. NPDC023801. The sequence goes on from NZ_JBFAAI010000003.1 coordinate 528,559, forward strand.
TCCAGCAGCGCGAGGAAGCGGGCCACCACTTCGAGGGTGTTCTCGCAGTCGGCGACGAGCAGGCTGAACGTGGCGGTACCGGCGCGGCGCAACCGGTCACGCAGCAGGGTGGCGTGCTCGCGGACACTGACCCGCACCTGGTGGATGTGGGCGATGGACACCTGCGGCGGCCCGGGTTTCGGCAGGAAACTCTTGAGCGCCAGTTTGAGCAGGCGTTCCGGCCCGATGCCGAGGACGAGTTCGGGGAGCGCGTCGGCGTACCGCTGCTCGAGGGTGACCATCCGCGGCCAGCGACGCGCCCCGGTGGCCTCGAGCTCCGCTATGTGCGCGGCGGCTTCTTTGAAGGCCTTGTACTGCAGGAGGCGGGCGAAGAGCAGGTCGCGGGCCTCCAGCAGGGCCAGGTCCTCCTCGTCCTCGACCTCGGCGGCGGGCAGCAGCCGGGCCGCCTTGAGGTCGAGCAGGGTCGCGGCGACGAGCAGGAACTCGCTGGTCTCGCCGAGGTCCCAGTCGTCGCCCATCGCCCGGATGTAGGAGATGAAGTCGTCGGTGACCTGATGCAGCGCGATCTCGGTGACGTCCAGCTTGTGCTTGCCGATCAGCTGCAGCAGCAGGTCGAACGGGCCGGTGAAGTTCTCCAGCCGGACGGTGAATCCGCTGGTCTCGATCTCCACGCCGGCGGCCGGGACGGCCGGGACGACCTCGCCGGTTTCCGGCGGCGACAGGGCGGGCTCTTCAAGCACGTGCCGACCGTAGACCATGCCTGTGACTAGTTCCTCCGGGCGCACGCTCTTCCAACGTCACAATCCCCGCGGGGTTGCTCCGCGATGGGGTTACCGGCCGGTTACATTTGCTCGTGATCCCGGTTACGCTGCGGCGATGCGGTCACTGATCTCACCCAGGCTGCTTCTGCGCGAGTGGGAGGAGAAGGATGTCGACTTCCTTCTCGACATGTACTCGCGCTGGGAGGTGGCGCGTTTCCTCGGCGCGGCGCCTCGTGTGCTGTCCGGCCGTGACGACGCCGTCGCGACGCTGACCCGCTGGCGCGGCCGGCAGGACGACGTGCACACGGTCTGGGCGATCCAGGACCGGGCGACCGGGCGTCTGCTGGGTACCGCGCTGCTGGTTCCGCTGCTGGCCTCCGGCGAGAAGTTGCTGCCGGCCGGGGAGACCGAGATCGGCTGGCATCTGCATCCGGACGCCTGGGGCAAGGGGTACGCGACGGAGGCGGCCAACGCGGTGATGTCGTACGCGGCGCGCTCGGGAATCGATCCGGTGCTGGCGGTCACCTATCCGGAGAACACCGCCTCGCAGGCGGTGTGCCGGCGGCTCGGCATGCGGCACGTCGGGCCGACCGACCGCTACTACAACGTCACGCTGGAACTGTTCACCACGGAGGAACGGGCCGCCGGCTGATGCGCGACGGCCCGGCAGATCACTTCTTCTTGTCCTTCTTGGACTTCTTCGCGGCCTTGGCCGGGGCCTCCTCGGCGACCGGGGCCTCCTCGACGACGGGCGCCTCGGCGACGGGTTCGGCCACGACGGTCTTCTTGTCCTTCTTGGCCTTCTTGACCTTGACCTCGACCGGCGCCTCGACAACCGGCGCAGCCTCGACCTCTACCGCCTTCTTGGCCTTTTCCTTGGTCTTCGCCACGTCGGCCTCCTTTCACCTGTACGCCTCACGCGCTACCAGCCGGCGCGCGTGTGCACGTGACTGTAGATGATCTTGCGAAACCTGTGGTACATGAGACCGAAGGCAAATGTTCACCATCCTGCAGACCGGAAACAAGGGTCGCCCCGGCCGCATTTACGACTCGCGGTGACCAATCCCGACGTAGGGTGAGCCGGTGGTCCGCAAGCGAGTCCTGGTGTCCGGCCTGGTCCAGGGCGTGTTCTTCCGCGATTCGTGCCGCCGGGTGGCGTGTCGGCACGGTGTCCGGGGCTGGGTTCGCAATTTGCCCGACGGCCGGGTCGAGGCGGTCTTCGAGGGTGATTCCGACGGCGTGGACCGCCTGCTGACCTGGGCCCGCACCGGTCCGACCCGGGCCCGCGTCGACGACGTGGAGATCCACGACGAACCGCCCGAGGGCTTCGACGCCTTCCAGATCCGCTGACCGTCCGAACCGGACGATCCAAATGAGTTGCCGCATCCGAGGTACCCCGGTAGACGTGGGGACATGGCGAAACTCGACGATCCCGGACTGTTCGGCCGCCAGTGGGCCGCTGCTTACGACTCGCCCGGCAACCCCGATCCGGCACCGGCCGTGGACTTCCTGGCCGGGCTCGCCGGTGCGGGCCCGGTGCTCGAGCTGGCCATCGGCAGCGGCCGGGTGGCCCTGCCACTCGCGGCGCGCGGCATCCCGGTCGAGGGCATCGAGGCCTCCCCCGAGATGGTCGAGCTGCTGCGTGGCAAGCCCGGCGGCGACAGTGTCCCGGTGACCGTGGCGGACATGGCCGACGTACCGGTGAACGGCACCTATCCCCTGGTCTACCTGGTCTTCAACACCCTGTTCAACCTGACCGTGACGGGCCGGCAGGAGGACTGTCTGCACAATGTGGCCCGGGTCCTCGCCCCCGGCGGGCGGTTCGTGGTCGAGGCGTTCGTACCCGACGAGGCGAAGTTCGATCAGGAGGAGCGCGAGGTGCAGGTCCGGTCGGTCACCGAGGACGCGGTCACGGTGCGGATGCATCGGTACGACCGCGCCGCGCAGACGTTCGTCCGGCAGACCATCACGTTCACCGACGGCGGCGTACGTCTCCAGCCGTTCGGCATGCGCTATCAGTGGCCCGAGCAGATCGACGCGATGGCCGCGGCCGCGGGTCTCGAACTGGAGGCTCGGTACGCCACGTGGCAGCGCGACGAGTTCGGCCCGGAGAGCACCGACCACATCTCCGTCTACCGCAAGCCGTCCTGACCGTCACGGCTGAACATCACCGCGCACTCCACGGCGCGACGCCAGTTCGCGTACTCGGCGTCGCGCCGGCCGGAGTCGAGTCCGGGCCGCCAGCTACCGGCCCGATGCCGGTTGGCGCGCAGGTCACGCTGGTCCGACCAGTAACCGACGGCGAGCCCGGCCGCGTAGGCGGCACCCAGCGAGACCGTTTCGGCGACCATCGGGCGCACCACCGGGACCTGCAGGAAGTCGGCGACGATCTGCATGAGCAGGTTGTCGGCGGTCATCCCGCCGTCGACGTTCAAAGTGGTCAGGGCCAGGCCGGAGTCGGCGTTCATGGCGTCGACGACGTCGCGGGTCTGCCAGCCGGTCGCCTCCAGCACGGCCCGGGCCAGGTGTCCCTTGGTGATGTACGAGGTCAGGCCGACGATCACGCCACGGGCCTCGCTGTGCCAGTACGGCGCGAACAGTCCGGAGAACGCCGGGACGATGTAGCAGCCGCCGTTGTCGCCGACCGTCCCGGCCAGCGTCTCGATCTCGGACGCGGTGCCGATCAGCCCGAGGCCGTCGCGCATCCACTGCACCAGTGATCCGGCGATCGCGATCGAGCCCTCCAGCGCGAACACCGGTGGCTGCTCGCCGATCCGGTAACCGACCGTGGTGATCAGCCCATGGCGTGACCGCACGGGTGTCGTGCCGGTGTTCATCAGCAGGAAGCCGCCGGTGCCGTAGGTGCACTTGGCCTCGCCGGGCGCGAAGCACGTCTGCCCGAACAGTGCGGCCTGCTGGTCACCGATGGCCGCGGCGATCGGCACCCCGGGAAGAACGGCGTCGGCGGTCCCGTACACCTCGGAGGAGGATCTTATTCCGGGGAGCATGGCGCGGGGGATGCCGAACAGGTCGAGCAGTTCGGGGTCCCAATCAAGATCGGTCAGATTCATCAGCATCGTACGGCTGGCGTTGGTCACGTCGGTGACGTGCAGGGCTCCGCCGGTCAGGTTCCAGATCAGCCAGCTGTCCATGGTCCCGAAGAGCACGTCGCCGCGGACGGCACGCTCGCGCAGGCCGGGGGTGTTGTCGAGCAGCCACCGGATCTTGGTGGCCGAGAAGTAGGTGGCCGGCGGCAGCCCGGTCCGGCTCTTCACGAGGTCGGCGTCCAATGCCGACACATCGGTCCGGGTGTCCTGCCAGACGATCGCCGGAGCGACCGGCGCACCGCTGACCCGGTCCCACAGGACCACCGTCTCGCGCTGGTTCGCGATCCCGATGGCCGCCACCTGCGTGGGTGCCACCTCACGCAGCGTCCTGCGGATCAGCCGCTGGACGTCACGCCAGATCCGTGCCGCGTCGTGTTCCACCCAGCCGGGCCGCGGGTAGGACTGCGGATGCTCGGCCCGCTCCACCGACACGACGGTGGCCCGCCGGTCGAAGAGGATGCACCGCGTCGACGTCGTCCCCTGGTCCACGGCCAGCACATAACTCATGATCCGGCCCCGTTCATGATCCGGCCCCGTTCATGATCCGGCCACGTCGCGGGAGATCGACCGGGCCGCCGCCAGCACTTGCTCGACCAGCGCCGGCCGGGCCTGCCGCCGGGTGTCGGTGAGCCGCTCCACCGGTCCGGCGATGCCCACCGCGCCCACCACCAGCCCACCGGAGGTGCGCACCGGGGCGGCGATCCCGGCCAGGCCGGGCCGCCACTCCTCGACCGAGAGACCCCAGCCCCGGGCGCGGGTCCCGGTCAGCTCCCCGGCGAGTTCGCGGCGGCCGGTCACGGTCCTCCTGGTGTACGCGTCGAGCCCGGCCGCCGCCACCGTCGCCTCCGCGGTGGCCGACCAGGCGAGGAGCACCTTGCCCAGCGCGGTGGCGTGTGCCGGCAGCCGGACGCCGGTGTCGAGGGACTGTGCCGAGTCGTCCGGCCGGAACACGTGGTGCACGACGAGCACCCGGTTGTCGTCGAGCACGCCCAGGCGTACCTCCTCGCCGCTGCGGGCAGCAAGCGCGTCGGCCCAGTCCAGCGCGCGCCCGCGCAGCTCGTTGGCGTCCATCCCGGCCGAGCCGAGGTCGAGCAGGCCACGGCCGAGCCGGTATCGGGCGGTGCGCGGGTCCTGTTCGACGAATCCGACGTGCTCGAGGGTCCGCAGGATGCTGTGTGCCGTGGATTTCGGCAGGTCGAGTGCGTCGGCGATCTCCTTGACGCGCAGCCGGTCGGGTCCGGCGGCGAGCAGGCGCAACACGGCCGACGATCGTTCGATCGACTGGATCATCCCCGGCACGTGCGACATTGTCGCACGCGGCCCGTTGCCCCGCCCTCGATCCGTTCATAGCGTCCGGGTCAAGGACACGCCGGTGGGGACAGGGAGGGCACGTGGCGCGGTACGTCGGGGCGATCGATCAGGGCACCACCAGCACGCGGTTCATGATCTTCGACCGTTCGGGTGCCGAGATCGGCCGGCACCAGCTGGAGCACCGGCAGATCCAGCCACGGTCCGGATGGGTCGAGCACGACGCCGTGGAGATCTGGGAGAACACCCTCAAGACCATCGCCATGGCACTTGCCGGCACCGGCCTGACGCCGGGCGACCTGGCCGCGGTCGGCATCACCAACCAGCGCGAGACGATCGTGCTGTGGGACCGGGCCACCGGCACCCCGGTGGCGCCCGCGATCGTCTGGCAGGACACCCGCACCGACTACCTGGTCGCGGGCCTCGACGAGGAGTTCCTGCGCGAACGGACCGGCCTCCCGCCGGCCACCTACTTCTCGGCGCCGAAGATCCAGTGGCTGCTCGAGCACACCCCCGGCCTGCGCGAGCGTGCCGTCCGCGGCGAGGTGCTTTTCGGGACCGTCGACAGCTGGCTGATCTGGAACCTGACCGGCGGAGCCCTGCACGTCACCGACGTGACCAACGCCAGCCGTACGATGCTGATGAATCTGACCGATCTTGATTGGGACCCCGAACTGCTCGACCTGTTCGGGATCCCGCGGGCGATGCTGCCGGAGATCCGGTCGTCGGCCGAGGTGTACGGCACCGCCGCGACGGTGCTGCCCGGCGTGCCGATCGCCGCGGCCATCGGTGACCAGCAGGCCGCACTGTTCGGGCAGACGTGCTTCGCGCCCGGCGAGGCCAAGTGCACCTACGGCACCGGCGGCTTCCTGCTGATGAACACCGGGGCCACCCCGGTCCGCTCCCGCCACGGCCTGATCACCACGGTCGGCTACCGCTTCGCCGGCCGGCCGCCGGTCTTCGCCCTGGAAGGGTCGATCGCCGCGTGCGGCGCCGCCGTCCAGTGGCTGCGCGACCAGCTGGGCGTCCTCGGCACCGCAGGCGACAGCGAGACCCTCGCCGGGCAGGTCGACGACAGCGCCGGTGTCTGCTTCGTGCCGGCGTTCTCCGGCCTGTTCGCGCCCTACTGGCGGCCGGACGCCCGCGCCGCGATCGTCGGGCTGTCCCGCTTCCACACCGCCGCCCACATCACCCGGGCCGCACTCGAGGCGATCTGCTACCAGACCCGCGACGTCGTCGAGGCGATGGCCCAGGACTCCGGCACCGACCTGGACTGCCTGCAGGTCGACGGCGGAGTCACCGCCAACGGGCTCTGCATGCAGTTGCAGGCCGACATCCTCGGCGTACCGGTCAGCCGGCCCGCGGTCGCCGAGACCACCGCACTCGGCGCCGCCTACGCGGCCGGGCTCGCGGTCGGCTTCTGGACATCGCTCGACGACCTGCGCGCCAACCGGCACGAGGACCGGCGGTGGCAGCCCTCGTGGACCCCGGCCCGCCGCACCGAAGGCATCACCCGCTGGAGAGCGGCCATCGACCGCACCCTCGACTGGGTCAGCGTCGGCTGACTCGCTGAAAAGAGGATCAGAAATGAAAACCGGAGCGATCTCGCCACAGGCCCGCGCCAGGGCTCTCGCCGTCATGTCGTCGGGCGAGGAACTGGACGTGCTGGTCGTCGGCGCCGGCGTGGTCGGTGCCGGGTCGGCGCTCGACGCCGCCACCCGGGGCCTCTCCGTCGGCATCCTCGAGGCCCGTGACTTCGCCAGCGGCACCTCCAGCCGGTCCAGCAAGTTGATCCACGGCGGCCTGCGCTACCTGGAGATGCTGGACTTCAGCCTGGTCCGGGAGGCACTGCGGGAACGTGGCCTGCTCATCCAGAAACTGGCGCCGCACCTGGTGCGGCCGGTGCCGTTCCTCTACCCGCTGCAGAAACGGGCCTGGGAACGCCTGTACGTCGGCGCGGGCGTGGCTCTCTACGACATCCTGGCGCTGTCCGGTGGTGGCGCCGGCGTGCCCGTGCACCGGCACCTGAGCCGCGTCGAGGCGCTCAAGACGTTCCCGTCGCTGCGGCCGGAGAGCCTGGTCGGCGCGATCCGCTACTACGACGCCCAGGTCGACGACGCCCGGCACACCATGTTCCTGGTCCGCACGGCCGTCGCGCACGGCGCGCACGCGGCCTCCCGTACCGAGGTGACCGGTTTCCTGCGCGAGGGCCGCCGGGTCGTCGGCGTCCGCGCCCGTGACCTGGAGACCGGCGCGGAACTCACGATCCGCGCCCGGACGGTGATCAACGCGACCGGTGTGTGGACCGGTGACAGCCAGGCGCTGCTCACCGGCGAGAGCGGCGAGTTCACGATCACCGCGAGCAAGGGCATCCACCTGGTGGTGCCGCGGGAACGGATCGCCGGAAGCACCGGGATGATCCTGCGTACGGCCACGAGTGTCCTGTTCGTGATCCCCTGGGATCAGCACTGGATCATCGGCACCACCGACACCAGATGGGACCTCGACAAGGCCGACCCGGCCGCGTCCGCCCACGACGTCGACTACCTGCTCGACGAGGTCAACAAGGCCCTCGCCACGCCGCTGACCCGCGACGACGTGCAGGGCGTCTACGCCGGTCTGCGGCCGCTGCTGTCGGCCGGCGCGGCCAGCACCGCGAAGCTGTCCCGCGAGCACGCCGTCGGCAACCCGGTGCCCGGCATGATCGTGGTGGCCGGCGGCAAGTACACGACGTACCGGGTGATGGCCCGCGACGCGGTCGACGCCGCCGTCCGTGACCTCGCCACCCGGGTACCGCAGTCCTGCACCGACCAGGTACCGCTGCTCGGCGCCGACGGATACCGCGCCGCCTGGAACCGCCGCAACGCGCTGGCCCGCGAGTCCGGCCTGCATCCGGAACGGATCGAACACCTGCTGCGCCGGTACGGCACCCTGATCGACGAGGTGCTGGCCCTGGTCGAGGCCGACCCGTCGCTCGGGCTCCCCCTCGACGGCGCCCCCGGCCACCTCCGGGCCGAGATCGTGTACTCGGCCAGCCACGAGGGCGCCCGGCATCTCGAGGACGTGCTCGCCCGGCGTACCAGAATCGCCTTCGAGACCCCGGACCGTGGGGTCGCGGCAGCCCGCGCCGCCGCCGCCCTGATCGCGCCGATCCTCGGCTGGACCGGCGCCGAGGCCGACGCCGAGGCCGCCGGCTACGAATCCCGGGTCGTCGCCGAACTGGCCGCCCAGGAACAGCCCGACGACGAGACCGCCGACGCCACCCTCCGCCGGGCGGCCCTGGCCGCCGCCTGACCGCCCGGGGGTTCCGGCAGCTGAGGGGGCTGCCGGAGCCCCCTTCCTCATCGCGACAGTGTCCGGCGCGGCCGCTCGTCCCGGACCACGCCCAAGGACCGGTACTCGCCCACCGGCGGCGCCGGTGCTCACCGGTCGCGTCGCGGAACACGCCCGGGCTCATCCGGTGCCGGCCGGCGGGCGGCGGGGAGTACGGTCCGCGGGCGGTGGCCGCCCGGTGGCTCGGTCGCGGCGCCGCCGGGCAGTGGTGGCGGGCCGTCGAGCGGCGACGACGGCCGGCTCGACTCCGGCGGAGGCCGGCCGGAATGTGCCGCGGTGCCGAGGGCGAAGGCCACCGCCGCGGACAGCGTGACGGCACCGCACAGCAGCAGCGTCCCGGTGTACCCGAGAAGCGACACGGCACCGCCCGCGAAGACACCCGCGATCACCATGCCCGCGGTGGTGGCGTTGGCGAACAGGGTGGTCGCGCGGCCGGTGGCGGGAGCCATCACGTCCTGGAACCAGCGGATACCGGCGGCACCGACGACCGCGACCGCGATACCGCGGACGACCTGCCCGGCGATCAGCCCGGTCAGGCCGCGGGCCGCCACGGTGAGCGTGAAGAAGAACACGAAGCAGCTCATGCCGGCGAGAATGACCAGGCGCTGGCTGATGCGGGCCGGCACGGCGGCGAGCAGCAGTGCGGCGACCACCTCGACGGCGGCGCAGACGCTGAACAGCACGCCGACGGCCGAGTCGGACTGGGCGAGGTCGCGGGTGACGAACAGCGGCATGGCGACCGAGCCGGCGAACATGGCCGTGTAGAAGAGCGTCACACTGCAGGTCAGCAGGACGGCGGCGGTTCTCGGCAGGCCGGGGCCGGCTTCGCTGCCGTGGCGGCCCGGCGGGCACGGCGGGCCCGGCCGGGGTACCGCGATCAGCACCCAGCAGGCCGCCACCATCAGCACGACGGCCGCCGAGCGGAGGATGGCGGAGAACCCGGCGGCGGTGAGAACGACCGCGCCGAGCAGCGGGCCGGTCGCCCAGGCCAGCGACCACACCGACCGCAGCAGCGGCACCGAACGGCCGGCCGCCGGTCCGTCGCCGAGGACGTGCCGGGCCAGCGAGAACAGTTGCGGGAAGGCGGCGGCCAGGGCGCCGAGCAGGGTGACGGCGAGCAGGATGAGAAGCGGGTACGACCGGATGACGGTCATCAGCCAGAGGGCGACGCCGCCGGAGAGCATGGCGGCAGCCGCGTACCCGCGGGACGGCCGGATGTCGAAGCTCCGACCGGCCAGCCAGGCGATCATGATGCCGCCGGCGCCGTGGACCGAGACGAACAGGCCGGTCTGCAGCGGGGTGAGCCCGGCGACCTCGGTGACGAAAAGGACGAAATAGGAGCCGACCATCGAATCGGCGACGCCGAGCAGCAGCACAGCGACAGCCAGTGACATCGACATCGCTCAAACGATAACCCCGGTGACCGGGAAAATCAGCAGCGCAGGCGGTTCGAAAACACGGAAAGCACGGAGCCGGACCGGACTCAGGCCCAGATCCGCAGGAAGAGGATGCCCAGGAAGTCGACGACCGTCAGCAGAATCGGATAGCCGGTCGGGAAGAAGGCGAAGACCAGCAGGAGCAACGCGCCGATGTTCTTGTCCTCGAACCAGAGCCGCATCCAGTTCATGCTCGGGCCCGGGTGGCGCAGAGCGTTCCACAGCACGCCGAACCCGTCCAGCGGCGGGATCGGGATCAGCGCCAGCAGGCCGAAGCAGAGCAGGCCCCCGCCGAGCGACAGGACCGCCTGCGCGTCGTACGGCAGCGGCACACCGCGCAGGATCCAGCCCGGATTGATGCCACCGAGCAGCTCGGCCGGATACACCAGCGCGAACCCAGCGATGATCACCTCACCGGCGAGGATGCAGGCGACCGGCCCGGCGGCGAAGACCGCGGCGGCCCGGCCCCGGCCACGCCAGCGCGGCACCTCGTCGACGGACAGTTGCCGGCCCCACCCGGCCCCGGCGATCAGGGCCGAGACCGCCCCGAACGGATCGATGTCCTCCCGCGGGCTGAACCGCAGCACCGGACGCCCGTCACCGAGGCCGACGACCCGCGCCGTGAACCGCATGGCGGCGGAGCGCAGCACCAGACCGAGAAGGAAAGCGACCAGCAGGGCGGCGAACGCCACCGGGTCGCCTAGGGCGAAGAGCACGGATGCCGGACCTAGCCTCGTTCCGCCTGTGCGGCGATGACCTCGCGAGCGAGCTGACGGTAGTTGCGGGCGCCGGACGACGCCGGGTCCAGCGTAGTGATCGGAGCGCCCGCCACGGTCGACTCCGGGAACTTGACCGTCTTGGTGATGACCGTCTGGTAGACCTTGTCGCCGAAGGCCTCGACCACACGCTGCAGCACCTGGCGGCAGTGGGTGGTACGGGAGTCGTACATGGTGGCGAGGATGCCCTCGAGCTCGAGATCGAAGTTGAGCCGCTCCCGCACCTTGTCGATGGTGTCCAGCAGCAGCGCCACACCACGGAGGGAGAAGAATTCACACTCCAGGGGGATCAGGACACCGTGCGCGATGGTCAGCGCGTTGATCGCCAGCAGGCCCAGTGAGGGCTGGCAGTCGATCAGGATGAAGTCGTACTCCTTACGGACCGACCGCAGGGCGCGGGCCAGCGCCATCTCGCGCGCGACCTCGTTCACCAGCTGGATCTCGGCCGCCGAGAGGTCGATGTTGGCGGGCAGCAGGTGCAGGCCGGCGACGTCGGACTTGATGATCACGTCCTCGGTGGCGACGTCGTCCTGCATGAGCAGGTTGTAGACACTCAGGTCGAGGTTGTGCGGGTTCACACCCAGGCCCACCGAGCAGGCACCCTGCGGGTCGAAGTCGACGAGCAGAACCTTGCGCCCGTACTCCGCGAGAGCGGCGCCCAGGTTGATGGTCGTCGTGGTCTTGCCGACGCCACCCTTCTGGTTGGCCAGCGCGATGATGCGGGCCGGACCGTGCCGGTCCTTCGGCATCGGCTCGGGGATCGGGCGGCGCATGGTGTACGCCGTGGGATCGGCTGGACCCAGGTCGGCACCGAGATCCAGCGAATTCTGCTGCTCCCGGAGCGTGGAGGTCCAGGCCTCCGCACGCTCGCCGTTCCCTGACATCTGCCGTCGCCCCCTTCCGACTCACAAGCCGGAGCCGATGCCCGACTGTACGCCAACCCCTCTTCCCCGAAGGGGTCACTCGTTCGGCGTGTCGCGCCTACGCATCCATAGCCTCTAACGAGCCCGCGGGTGTGCGGTCGCGTACACCTCACGGAGGCGTTCGACGGTCACCAGGGTATACACCTGCGTCGTGGTGACCGAGGCGTGTCCCAGCAGTTCTTGCACCACCCGTACGTCCGCCCCGCCGTCGAGCAGATGCGTGGCGTAGGAGTGACGCAGCGTGTGCGGGCTCACCGCGTACGGGCCGTCCACCGGCAGGCCGGCCGCGATCGCGCAACGGTGCAGGACCGTCCACGCGCTCTGCCGTGACAACCGGCCGCCGCGCGCGTTGAGGAACACGGCGGGCGTGCCCCGGCCCGACTCGGCAAGCGCGGGCCTGGCCCGTACCAGATATGCCTGTAACGCGGCCCGGGCGTAACCGCCGACCGGGACCACCCGCGTGCGCCCGCCCTTGCCCCGCAGGATCACCGCCGGCTCGGTGTCCAGCGAGAGGTCGTCGATGTCGGCGCCGACCGCCTCGGAGATCCGGGCGCCGGTGCCGTAGAGGAACTCCAGCAGGGCGCGGTCACGCAGACCGAGCGGCGAATCGGCGGCCGGCACCGCGAGAAGACGCCCGACCTGATCGGGATCCAGGGCCTTGGGCAGCCGTTTCGGCGGCGCGGGGAGCCGTACGTCCGCGGCCACGTCGTGCGTCACGAGCCTCTCGCGGAGCGCGAACCGGTGCAGACCACGGACCGCCGAGATGGCCCGCGCCGCCGACGCCGAGGCCATGCCCTCCTCGCGCAGCCGGGCCAGGTGCCCCTCGACGTGCGCCGGACGGACCTCGCCGAGGTCCTCGACACCCTCGGCCGCGAGGTGCTCGGCGTAGCGGTCCAGATCGCGCCGGTAGGAGGCGAGCGTGTTCCGGGACAGGCCACGCTCCACAGTCAGGTGGTCCAGGTAGGTCTTCACGGCCCGATCGAGACTCAGTGGAGCACCTCCGTCACCGCTGTCGAGCGCATCCCGTGCGCCTCCGCGACCGGGCGGGAGACGACGTTCCCGTCGAACGTGTTCAGACCCGCGGCCAGGGCGGCATCGGCACTCAGCGCGCCGCGCCATCCGCGGTTGGCCAGTTCCAGAGCGTACGGCAGGGTGACGTTCGTCAGAGCGTAGGTGCTGGTGTGCGGCACCGCCCCGGGCATGTTGGCGACGCAGTAGAACATCGATTCGTGCACCGGGTACGTCGGGTCGTCGTGTGTGGTCGGCCGTGAGTCCTCGAAGCAGCCGCCCTGGTCGATCGCGATGTCCACCAGCACACTGCCCGGCTTCATCCGGGACACCAGATCGTTGGAGATCAACTTCGGGGCCTTCGCGCCCGGCACCAGCACCGCGCCCACCACGAGGTCCGCGTCGAGGACGGCCTTCTCGATCTCGTACGCGTTCGACGCGATCGTCTGGATGTGACCGCGGTAGTCGGCGTCCACCGCCCGCAGCCGGGCCACGTTTTTGTCCAGCAGCAGCACCTCGGCCTGCATGCCGAGCGCGATCGCGGCCGCGTTCAGACCGGACACGCCCGCGCCGATGACCACCACCTTCGCCGCGTACACCCCCGGCACGCCACCCATCAGCACGCCGCGGCCACCGCCCTGCCGCATCAGGTGATAGGCACCGACCTGCGGGGCGAGGCGCCCGGCCACCTCGGACATCGGCGCCAGCAGCGGCAGCGACCGGTCCGGCAGCTCGACCGTCTCGTACGCGATCCCGGTCACCCTCCGCTCCAGCAGCGCGTCCGTGCACTCCTTCGACGCCGCCAGGTGCAGGTAGGTGAAGAGCACCTGACCCGCCCGCATCCGGTGGTACTCCTCCGGCACCGGCTCCTTGACCTTCAGGATGAGATCACCGGCGCCCCACACCTCGTCGGCGTCCGGCAGGATCGCCGCCCCCGCCGCGCGGTAGTCACTGTCGGTGATCGATGAGCCCGCGCCGGCACCGGCCTGCACGACCACGTCGTGGCCGTTGCGGGTGAGCTCATAGACGCCCGCCGGGGTGATCGCCACCCGGAACTCGTTGTTCTTGACCTCGCTGGGAATGCCGACCTTCATCTGCCGGACGTTACCCCTGAGCTGCTGAACTTTCCCGACTCGTGCACCGGCGTCCCCCGGTAGGCGGTCCGGGCTGTACGGTTCCACCCGATGAGCGGCTTTCCCTGGCTTCTGGTGGACCAGAACACCGACGACGGTGAACTCGTGATAGCCGCCTGCTCCGATATCGACGGACTGTTCGTGGAATCGCCCGAACCGCCGGTCGAGACGTACACCCTCCTCGGCTGCGAGCCGGCCGGCCGGCTCCGCGCCGCCTGTGACGGCACCGGGCCCGCCTGGCTGGGCAACGTCGGCCTCGACGCGATCCACCCGCTCACCTCCAAGCACCCGCCGCACTGCTGGCACTGCGCCGAGGAACTGCTCGACATCACCGTGGTCGACGCCCGCCGCTCGGGCGGCGGGCGTGGCCTGCTCGACGTGACGCTCGAGGGCCGGCTGCGGATCGAGGAACTGGCCCGGTTCGCGCGCGGCACCGACCGGGCACCCGACGCAGACGGGTACCTGCTGGTCGGAGTCTCCGGGCACGGCGAGGAGGACTTCGGGATGTGCCGGGAGGTGGAAGGCGTGTTCCGGTCCCGGCCCGCGCCCGCCCCGCGCGGCGCCGCCCTGATCGGTTGCCGGCCCGAACCACCCCTGCAACGCGCCATCGACGCCCTCCATCGCGGTGCGGCCAGCCGGCGGCGCTGGATCAAAGGTTCGATCTTCAGTGTCGACCGGGACGGCACCGCGGTCGGCATGGTCGGCGCCGGGCTCGGTGCCGAGGTGGCCGCGGTCCGCCCGTCCCGCCTCGGCGACGGGCTGGTCGACGTCAAGCTGGAACCGACGTACGGCCACGCGGTCGGCGGGCCCCGGCCGGCCGGGGCCCGCACCGTCTGGCAGCGCTGGCGGGCCGGGCGGCCGGACGTGCACGGCGAATGGACCGAGTACGACGCCGACCTGCGCCACGAGTGGGCCGGGGTCGCCCTCGCCCACCACGAGCAGCGGCCCGACCGGCCGTCCGGCACCCGGTACCACATGGCCGGCCGGCACATCACCGACGTCGAAGGGTTCTTCTGCGCCATCGGGGAGGCGATCAACGGGCCCGGAGGCTACTTCGGCTGGAACCTGGGCGCCCTGCACGACTGCGCCAACGGCGGGTGGGGCGCGGCGCCCGGCTTCCAGCTGGTCTGGCACGACTCCGAGGTGGCCCGCACGCACCTGGTGCCCGGCTACGACCGGCGCTGGTGGACCCCGGCCGTGACCATGGACGACCTGCTCGGCTACCTGGCCGACTCCGGCGTCGACGTCGACCTGCGCTGACCGACGCCGGGACGACTGCACATCCCGGATGTCCGCGGTGCGGCCGGTAACCGTCAAACGCTGACGTCCCGCCGGTGGACGGTCAGGTGGTGCGCATCGGTGTCCGGCTCGTCGAGGCCGAAAGCGATCACCCGGCGCGGATGGATCCGGATGATCGGGGCCGCACCGCCGATCGCCTCGCCCATACCACGGATCTCCAGGCAGCGGACCCGCCACGGATCGGTCGACGGCAGGTCGTCGACAACGAAGGCGACCCGGCCGTTGGCCGCCACATTCCGGAACTTGCGGCTCCGCGCCATGTCGTAGCCGCTGATGTCGATCGTCAAGGTCTCCGGGTTGTACCGGAAGCCGACCGGGCTGACCTGAAGCGTCCCGTCCGGCTGAACCGTCGCCAGACGGCCCAGCCGCTGGCCGGCCAGGTATTCGATCTCGAGCTCGGTGAACGTCATCACCCGAGCCTGCAACCTCAAGGAAGGTTGAGGTCAACCCGGCCGGCGGATTCGATACCGGTTGATAGCGTCGCCGGCATGACGGACCGGAACCGGAGACGTCCGGCTCATGAGGACGCGCTCCAGCGCCTGCATGTGAGAATCGCCCAGCTGCCGATCCTCGGCGGGTTCTGCGCCGTGTTCATCATGGCCACCGGCGAGCTGACCGTCGTCCAGCTGCTGTCGGCCGTCGCCATGGTCGCCGGTGGCGTCTGCGGGGTGGGTGTCTGGCTCGCCGACCGTGATCAGCGCATGTCCGACCGCCTGCTGGCCGCCGCACTGATCCTGTTCGCCATCGCCTGCACCGGACTGGCCCTGGGCGGCCGCTGACCCGCCGGCCTGATTCCGGTTCACTGCCCGGCCGAGCCGATTCCGGTTCACTGCCCGGCCGAGCCGATTCCGGTTCCCCGCCGACCGGGCTGATTTCTGTTCGCCGCCGGCCGGGCTGATTTCTGTTCGCCGCCGGCCGGGCTGATTTCTGTTCGCCGCCGGCCGGGCTGATTTCTGTTCGCCGCCGGCCGGGCGGCCGCGCCGGCTCTATTCGGGACGGGCGGGGGTGGCCGCCGTGCGACGGGTGCCGGTCCGCCACAGGCCCGGGATGAGGACGGCCGCGACCGTGACGTGCGTGAGCGCGAGCACGATCTTGCTTCCGGTTGACGCCTGCACTCCGGCGAAGGGGGCGAACGACACCGCCAGCACCACGAGCGCCGCGACGGTCCAGATCGGGATCGCGTACCGGGTGACACGTTCGAGGACGGCGAGTGCCGCCCACCCGACCAGGCTCGAGGCCAGGGCCACGAAGGCGATCTCGGCCAGGCCGAGGTCCATGGCCGGTTGCCCCGGCGAGGTGACCACGAGGTCGTGGCCGAGCAACGGCTCGCCGACCACCCACACCAGCGCCGTGACGAGCACCGCACCCGCGACCACCAGGGCCCGGGTACCGGCCCGGCCGAACCGGTCCGTCCGTCGCGCCTGACCGGTATCCGCTGCTACCGCCATCATGCTCTCCTTGACTAGCTCAACTGTTGAGTTCCTCAACTATCCGGGAGCGTAGCAGATACTTGAGGAACTCAACCATTGAAGCCACGTACCATCGGGTCATGACTGATCAGGCCGCCGGACCAGCAGAGAGCGCGGACCAGCTCATCACCGAGCTTGCCGACCTGGTGTTCGCGACGGCCGGGCGGCTCCGGCACGGCTTCAACTCGGCCGCGGCCGAGCTGGACCTACCGCCCGCCCAGGCCCTCGCCCTGGTCAACCTGCGCGGCTCGGTGCCGATGCGGGACCTCGCCGACCAGCTGAGCTGCGACGCGTCCAACGTGACCGGAATCGTCGACGGGCTGGAACGCCGCGGCCTGGTCACTCGCTGCACCGACCCCGCGGACCGCCGGGTCAAACGGCTGGTTCTCACCGACGAGGGACAACGCCGTCGTGACGTGCTGGCCGCGAGATCCCACGACCGCGCCACCGAACTGTTCGACCTGCCGGACGGTGACCGGCAGCGGCTGCGCGACCTTCTCGCGACAGTCGCCGGTACCGGTCAGCGGCACCCGTGATCGAGCGCCCCGGGCCGTTCGACCGGCAACGCGGCACACGGCGGGAACGTGGCCCGGGGCGTCTGGATGATGTGGATGGCCGGGGTCAGGCCACGAAGATGCAGAAGATGTGGCCGTCCGGGTCGGCGTAAGCGCGCAGCGGCTCGTCCGGGTCGTCACGGCGGTCGAAGCGCAGCGTTCCGCCCAGCGCCAGCACGCGCTCGTGCTGACGGTCCAGTTCCTCGGGGGAGCTCACCGACGTGTCCAGGTGCATCTGCTGTGGCACCTCGCCGGACGGCCAGCTCGTCGGGCGTACGCCATCGGTCTGCTGGAACGCCAGACGCCACGAACCGTCGGGTGACACCAGCACCAGCCAGCCGTTCTCCTGCGGATTCTCGGTGCCCGCCGGAGGCGGCTCGTCGCCTTTGCGGTATTCCAGACCGAGCAGCTGACGGTAGAACTCGGCGAGACGGCGTGCGTCCGTGGTGTCCAGCACGAACGACTGCAGCTTCGGAACGGTCATGCCGTTGGCGTACCCGCCTACAGTGTATTGATGCGTGTTCTCGTGGTATCGGCACCGCTGGTGGGGCATGTGTTTCCGATGGTTCCGCTGGCCGGGGCGCTGCGCGACGCCGGGCACGAGGTGGTGTTCGCGACCGCCGGTGACGGGCTGCGGGTGGCGGAGGCCGGCTTCGAGGTACGGGACGTGGCGCCCGGATTCCGATTCGGCCGGGTGGCGGCCGGTGCGATGCTGCGGCGTCCGATGCTGATCAGGGCGGAGCTGGCCGGGACCGCCGGTACCCGAGTGGTGGGCCACCTGTTCGGAGCGGTGAACGACCGGCTGCTCGGTGGCGTGCAGCGGGTCGCCGAACAGTGGCGGCCGGATCGGATCGTGTTCGAACCGCTGGCGGCGGCCGGTGCGGTGGCCGCGGCCCGGCTCGGCGTACCCGGCATCCTGCAGGAGAATTCGCTGTTCGACGGCCCGGCGCTGCTGGCGGCGACCCGGATGCGGGGGCGTCCCGGGTTCGCGGCGCCGGCCGTGGTGATCCGGGTGACGCCGGCGAGTGTGGCCGGGCGGAGCACGCACCTGCCGATGCGGTTCGTGCCGTACGCGGGTGACGGCCCGCTGCCGGAGTGGCTGGCCGGTCCGCCGTCCCGGCCACGGATCCTGGTGAGCCGCAGCACCGTGCCGCAGCCGGGCCGGGACCGGGTGATGGCACGGGTGGCGGAGGCGGCCGGGCAGATCGACGCCGATGTCGTCCTGATCCGGCCGAACATCGACGCGCGGACCCTGCCGCCGAACGTGCGCGCCACCGACTGGGTGCCGATTCCGGCGGCGCTGGCGGCGGGGGCCGTGATCGTCCATCACGGCGGTGCGGGCACCACGCTGAGCGCGCTGCACGCGGGTGCGGCTCAGCTGATCATCCGGGGTGCCGGGGATCGGCGGCACAACGCCGAACTGGTCGCGGCCCGTGGCGCGGGGATCGCCGCCGACGAGCGTGACATCTCACCGGCGCTGCTCACCCGCCTGATCACCGACCCGGCGCTGCCGTCGGCGGCTCGCGAGGTCAGTGCCGAGATCGCGGCGATGCCCCCGCCGGAGCAGCTGGTGGAGGCGATCCGGCAGGCGGTCGGGTGAAGATCGGCCGCCGAGCGAGCGCGTTCCCCGCCCGTGCACCACGAAGATCGCCCACATGTTCCGGTACCACGGCCACAGATAGCCGGCCGTCGGCCCGAGCGCGCCGGTCGAGGTGATCGTCCGCAGCCGGCCGTCATGGACTGCCGGTGGCACCGTGCGCCGTCCCGGAGCGGACCGCCCCCGGCCGCAGCGCGTCGAGCGCCAGATCGACGATGCCGTCGGCGTAGTCGTCGGTGAGCGGGCCGGTGCGCATCATCCAGCGGTGATACGCGGGCCCGATCAGCAGCTCGACGGCCTGGTCGAGGTCGACGTCCTCGCGCAGCTGACCGGCGGCGCGGGCTGATCGCAACCGGTCCTTGACGGTGTCGAGCTGTGGTCGTAGCAGCCGGTCACGCATCCGCTCGGCGAAGTCGTCGCTGGACAGGGTCTCGATGGTGAGGGCGCGGGTGGTGGCCGACAACCGGCTGTCGGCTAGCTCGGCGACGATCGCGCGGAAGACGGCCCGCAGGTCGCCCTCGAGGTCGCCGGTGTCCGGCAGGGTGGGCGGCCCGTCCGGGCCGATCTGTTCGACGAGGGCGTCGAGAACGACCGGGCCGCGCCCGCCCCACCATCGGTAGATGGTCTGTTTGCCGACGCCGGCGCGGGCAGCGATGGCTTCGACGGTGAGGTCGGCGTAGCCCTTCTCCTCGAGCAGCCCCAGAGCGGCCTGGAGGATCGCGGACCGGGAGCGTTCGCTGCGGCGGGTGGCGTCGGGCATGCCGCAGATCCTACCGCGAACGAGACGCGACGTCTCGTCTTGACAGGACGGCACTGAGACGAGACGCTACGTCTCGTCTTGTTGAACGACTTGGAGGTCACCGTGCCGCACATCGCCATGGTCAGCATCCCGTTCCCCGGCCACGTCAACCCCAGCATCGAGGTCATCCGGGAACTCGTGACCCGTGGCCACCGGGTCACCTATGCCAACGACCCCTCCTACGCCGAGATCATCGAAGCCACCGGCGCCGAGTTCCGGCCATATCGATCCACCCTGACGGGCGGCAACGACGGGTCCGACGGCGACGTGATCGACCAGCTCACCCTTTTCCTCGACGACGGGATCGCGATGCTCCCGCAACTGCGCGAGGCCTACCAGCACGACCGGCCCGACCTGTTCCTGTACGACATCGCGGGTGCCCCGGCCCGGCTGCTCGCCGAGCAGTGGGGCATCCCGTCGATGCAGCTCTCCCCCACCTTCGTCGCCTGGGACGGCTATGAGCAGGAGATGGCGCCGATGGTCGAGGCGATGCGCACCGACCCGCGCGGAGCCGCCTATTACCGCCGGTTCGAACAGTGGCTGACCGAGAACGGATCCTCCGTCACCGACAGCATGGCCTTCCAGGGCCGTCCCGACCGGTCGCTGGTCCTCATCCCGCGCGTCATGCAGCCGAACGCCGACCGGGTCGACGACAAGGTCTTCTCCTTCGCGGGCCCCATCCTCGGCGATCGCGCCGGCCAGGGCGGCTGGACCCGGCCCCCGGACGCCGGCAATGTGCTGCTCATCTCGCTGGGCTCGGCGTTCACCGAACATCCGGAGTTCTACCGGCGCTGCGTCGAGGCCTTCGGCGGGCTGCCCGGCTGGCACGTCGTCCTGCAGATCGGCAAGCACGTCGACCCCGCGGTGCTCGGCGAGCTGCCCGGCAACATCGAGGTCCACCCCTGGGTGCCGCAGCTGGAGATCCTGCGCCAGGCGCAGGCGTTCCTCACCCACGCCGGCATGGGCGGCAGCGTCGAGGGCCTCTACTGCGGCACCCCGATGCTTGTCGCGCCGCAGGCCGTGGACCAGTTCGGCAACGCCGACCGCCTGGTCGAGCTGGGAGTGGCCCGGCGGATCGGCACCGAGACCGGTGCGGCGGAGCTGCGGGAGACGTTCCTCGCTCTGATCAACGACCCGGAAGTACGCCGGGCGAGCGCCGGGATCAGCCGGAAGCTGCGCGAGAACAGCGGTGCCGGATACGCCGCGACGCTCATCGAGAACGCCGCGGCGTGAGGTCAGACGGTCCGCAGAAGCGTCCAGCCGGAGTCACGGGCGCGAGCCGCGGCCAGCACCCCGGCGACCGCGGCCGCGTTCGTGATCTCGCCTCGGAACACCATGGCGACGCACTCGTCCAGGGGGACGCGGCGCACCTCGATGTCGGCCTCCTCCGCGGTGCGCTCGTGGCGGTCCGCATCGGGCACCGGCGCCAGGTCACGGGCCAGGAACACCCGGACCGACTCGTCGGCGAAGCCGGGTGAGGTGTGCAGATCGACCAGCCGATCGATCCGCCCGGCCGTGAGGTCGACCTCCTCGGCCAGCTCGCGGGCCGCGGTGAGCGTCTCGTCCTCACCGGGCACGTCACGCAGGCCGGCCGGCAGCTCCCAGAGGTGCCGGCCGACCGGGTGACGGTACTGCTTGATCAGCACGACCCGATCGGCGTCGTCGACGGCGACCACGACGACGGCACCGCGGTTCTCCACCACGTCGCGGGCGGCGGTGCTGCCGTCCGACATGGTCACCTGGTCGGTGTAGACGGAGAAGATCGCACCGTGGTAACGCTCGGCCCGGGACACCGTCTCGTGGGCGAACGTCATGTCAGGAGGCCTCGGTCACATCGATCTCGACCGGCAGCTCGTCCGCCGAGGCGTACGCGATGGCGGCCTTGACCAGCCCGTCGAAGAGCGGATGCGGGCGGGTCGGGCGGCTCTTCAGCTCCGGGTGGGCCTGGGTCGCCACGAAGTACGGGTGGGTCCCACGGTCCAGCTCGATGAACTCGACCAGGCGCCCGTCCGGGGAGGTGCCGGAGAAGACCAGACCGGACTGCGACAGCTTGTCCCGGAAGTCGTTGTTGACCTCGTAGCGGTGGCGGTGCCGCTCGGAGATCTCGGTCGCGCCGTACACCTCGGCCACGATCGATCCGGCCTTGAGCTTGGCCGGGTACGCACCGAGCCGCATGGTGCCGCCCAGGTCACCCTTGCCCGCGACGATCTCCTCCTGGTCGGCCATCGTGGAGATCACCGGGTAGGTGGCCCTCTCGTCGAACTCGACCGAGTTGGCGCCGGCCAGTCCGGCCAGGTTGCGGGCCGCGTCGATGGTCATGCACTGCAGGCCGAGGCACAGCCCGAGAATCGGGATCTTGTTCTCCCGGGCGTACCGGGATGTGTTGACCTTGCCCTCGATACCGCGGACGCCGAACCCGCCCGGAATGACGATGCCGTCAGCGCCCTTGAGGGCGGCAGCGGCGCCGGCCGGGGTGACACAGTCGTCGCTCGGCACCCACCGGATCTTGATCTTCACGGTGTTGCCGAAACCGGCGGCCCGGATCGCCTCGCTCACCGACAGGTACGCGTCCGGCAGATCCACGTACTTGCCGACGAGCGCGATCGTGATCGTGCGCTTCGGGTGGTGGACCCGCTCGAGCAGGTCGTTCCAGGTCTTCCAGTTCACGTCGCGGAAGGACAGGCCGAGCCGGCGGACGACGTACGCGTCGAGGCCCTCGTCGTGCAGGACCTTCGGGATGTCGTAGATGCTCGGCGCGTCCGGGCAGGCGATGACCGCCTCGGCGTCCACGTCGCAGTAGAGCGCCAGCTTGTGCTTCATCTTCTCCGGGATCTCCCGGTCGCTGCGGCAGATCAGGGCGTCCGGCTGGATACCGATGTTGCGCAGCGCGGCCACCGAGTGCTGGGTCGGCTTGGTCTTCAGCTCACCCGACGGGGCGAGGTAGGGCACCAGCGACACGTGCAGGTAGAAGACGTGGTCACGGCCGACCTCGTGGCGGACCTGCCGGATGGCCTCCAGGAAGGGCAGCGACTCCATGTCGCCGACCGTGCCGCCGACCTCGGTGATCACCACGTCCGGGACGTTGCCGTTCTCGTCCGGGTCTGCCATCGCGAAGATGCGGCTCTTGATCTCGTTGGTGATGTGCGGGATGACCTGCACCGTGTCGCCGAGGTACTCACCGCGCCGCTCGCGCGCGATGACCGCCGAATACACCTGGCCGGTCGTCACGTTCGCCTTGCCGGACAGGTCACGGTCGAGGAAACGCTCGTAGTGCCCGACGTCGAGGTCGGTCTCCGCCCCGTCCTCGGTGACGAAGACCTCACCGTGCTGGAACGGGTTCATCGTTCCCGGGTCGACGTTGAGGTAGGGGTCCAGCTTCTGCATCACGACGCGCAGGCCGCGGGCGGTGAGCAGATTGCCGAGGCTGGAGGCGGTGAGGCCCTTGCCCAGCGAGGAGGCGACGCCCCCGGTGACGAAGATGTGCCGCGTTTCGCGCACTGTTGAGGCCAAGGCCCGCTCCCGTGGTCGCCGTTAACAGGTTCTTGCGGCCGGGGCAGGACCCCATCCACGGGAGTTCACCGTAACACCGATTGCTGTCACCTCCACGTTCGGGCTGGTGGACGTGCGTGTCATGGCACAGTTAACGGATCTTCGTCGGATTTACGTAGTAGTGGGCCACCGGGACCGTCGGTCTCGCCCGGAGCGGGGGTCCGGTCGGCGGCGTGCAGCAGCACCCGCAGGGCCGTGAGCACCGCGATCGGCGCCGCCGCGGCGGCCGCGGCCCCGGCCACGCCGAGAGCGGTGCCACCGAGCACACCGGCGATCAGCGTCGTCACCACCGTCCCGGCGACGCCGCCCCGGACCGCCGGATGCAGGCCGTAGACCCGGTTCAGCCCGCCCCAGGGGGAGAACTGGCAGAACAACAGCATCACCGCGCCGCACAGGGCCAGCAGCGTGAGGGGACTGTCCACCAGGGCCTGGCCGTTGGCGGTCGCGGCACGCTGCATCGCCGGGCCGGCCGTGCCGTCGCCGAGCGCGGTGAGGAACCGGCCGAGCGTCCCCTGCTCCAGCGGCGCCCGCCGCAGGTCGAGGACCGCGAACGTGATGGTCACCACCACCCCGGTCAGTGCCGCCCAGGCGAACCGCGGGAAGGTCAGCCAGCCGCCGGTGCTGATCACCGCGGCCACGCAGGCGCCGGCGGTGACCGCGATCGCGCCGACCGGATCGGCGCCCAGGTGCGTGCTGCCGACCATGACCACACCGAGGCCGCCGAAGGTGACCATGACCAGCGGGCGCCAGCGCCGGGTCACCCACTGTGCCAGCGAGCCGCCGAGCAGGAACAGCCCGGCCACGAAGACGCCGAGGCCGACACTGCCGAGCCCGGCGTAGCGCACACCGTGGATCGCCGAGTAGCCGGCCACCGAGTTGAGCTGCAGCCGGGCCCCGGTGGCCAGGTCCACGGCCACCGCCAGCGCACTGACCGCGGCGACCGCGGCCATCGGCCACAGCGTCCGCTGGTAACGCGGCGCGAGCCGGATCAGCAGTGTTCCCACCGCCATCAGAACGGCCGTCGCCGACCCGAACATCCACGCCGGATGGGCGCTGCTCCACCACGGCACCACGTCGGCGATCAGGGCCGCCGGGATCGCCAGCCCGGCCGCGATCAGCGCCAGCTCGGCCAGTTCGACGAGGCGGCGCGGCGGCAGCGGCGGCCCGAGCGGACCGGCGTGCTGGCGGGCCCGGACCAGCACCGGGACCACCGCGATGAAGAGCACCAGCTGCAGGACCGCCAGCACGGTGAAGAAGATCTCGGCGACGCCACGCTGGGCGATCGCCCGCCGGTCGGCGTCCTGCCGGCCCTGCATCGCCGCGGCCGGATCGGCGGCACGGCCCGGCGTGACACCGGCCGTGTACCCGGCGAACAGTTTCTCCGGCACCGGTTTACCGAGTGCCGACAGCACGGTCGGAGCCAGATCGACGAGCTGCAGGTACCCCTCCCGGCCGGTACCGGCCGAGGTGAGCCAGCCGCCCTCCCAGCCGGGGCCTTCGGCGATCGCCACGTGCAGGCGTGACGTGGTGTCGGTGTCGGCGAGGCCGGCGATCAGCATCATGGAGCGTTCCGGGCGGGCGGCGAGGACCCTGGCGAGGGTACGGTCGGCGGCCTCCACCGCCGTCCGGCGGGCCGCCCCGTCGCCCTCGATCGTGCCGAGGTCGACGATGCTCAGCACACAGTCGTCGAGCAGCTCGGCCGGGTTCGCCGGCAGTTCGGCGACGTACCGGTCGACCCGGCCGAACGGGCGGGCCGCCGCGATGGCCGCACCGGGACCGACGGCCACCGAGCAGCGCACCGACTCGGCCAGGGCGCCGGGCGTCGTCCCGTACGGCATCCGGTCCTGGTTGTTGCGGACCACCGTGGGCTGGTCGGTGAGGTTGGCGCCGCGCCCGTCCGGCTGGGTGAGGCGTGGCTGGGCCGCCGGGCAGCGGCCGGTCACCGTGCGGGTGTCCCAGGCCGCGTAGTTGCCGGCGCCGAGCGTCAGCCAGCCGTCGGACGGACAGGTCACCGAATGCGCCGACCGCACCGACAGCCAGCCGACCGACCCACGGGTCGCCTCCTGCCACAGCGCCGGGGTGCGCTGCGGATCGAGGTCCTCCCAGCGCAGCCCGGCCGCGGCCGCGACCACCACGTAGTCGGCTTCGCCGCCGCGCTGCCGTTCGGCCGGCCGGAGCGCCAGGATGGCCAGGCTCGCCGCGGCGACCAGCATCACCAGCAGATAGGGCACCCAGGCGGCGACGACCGGCCCGCGCGGGGTGCCCGGCGGGCGGACCCGGCGCAACCGGTCGAGTGGGCCACGCTTCTCCGTCACCGGCGGACCGCCGCGACTTCCGCGTAGGCCGACCGCACATCGGCGACCACGTCGGCCTCCCCGGGCCAGGTGGCGGCCTGCCGCGGGCCGCGGGCCGCGTAGTCGGCGCGCAGCTCCGGATCTCCGAGCAGCCGCCGGACCGCCGCGTCAAGCGCGTCGAGATCATTCGGCGGGATCTGCACCGCCGCGTCCCCGACCAGGCCGGGGAGCCCGCCCACCGCGGTGGTGACCAGTGGCACCCCGGCGTGCAGCGCCTCCTGGGCGAACAGCTGCCGCGCCTCCCAGTCGCTGGTGATCACCGCGAGGTCGGCGCCGAGCAGCAGGTCCGGCACGTCGGTCCGGTGCCCGAGGAGGTGGACCGGTGCGTGCAGGCGCGACGCGCGCTGCGCCAGCGGCATGTAGCTGGGCCCGGAGCCGGCGATCACCACGACCGGGGCCGGGTCGAGGTCACGCCATCGGGCGGCCGCGTCGATCAGCAGGTCGTGGTGCTTCTGCGGGTGCAGGCGGCCGACCGACAGGATCAGCGGGGTCTCACCGCGCAGCCGGAACTCGGCGCGTACCGCCGCCCGGCTCCGTTTCGGCTGCGCCAGCTGCGGCGCGGCCACCGGGCCCAGTCGCGCCTTGCGGGCGCCGAGCGCCGTCGCCCGTCGCACCAGGTCATCGGAGGCGCCGAGGGTCAGCGCGGCGTTGCGCGCCACGATCCGCTCCAGCAGGGCGCCCGCCTGACCTTTCAGACCACGGGCGAGCACGGCGTTGTGCCAGGTCACCACCAGCGGCACGCCGGTCCGCGCGACCGAGGCCACGAACGCGGCCCGCAGACCGTGCGCGTGGATCACCTCGGCGTCGCGCCCGGCGATCGCCTTGCGCAGCTGCCGGATCGCGCCGGAGTCCTGCGGACCGGGGTCGGCCGGGATCTCCACCACCGAGAACTCGATGCCGCTCGCCGAGAACCCGAAGTGCTGATCCACCGCGGACGGCCCGCACACCAGCACCCGGCAGCCGGCGGTGACCAGGCCGCGGGCCAGTGAGGCGACGTGCTGGCCGATCCCGCCGGTACTGGACGCCACCACCAGCACGACCGAGCCGCGCCACTCCCCGTCGCTGCTCACGACCGGCAAACCCCTCTCCCCTGTCGCACCGGTCCGACCGGCGTCCTGCCTCCGGCCCGGCCGGTTCCTGCTCGCGGCCCGGCGTCCGCCCGGAATCCCGGGGCGCCGGTCACCTGCGGAGGCGTCTCCCCAGCGTGCCGATCAGTGGTCCGAGGTCCCGCCGGTCCAGCACGAGGGCCACGGCGAGGAACACCCCGGCGACCACCACTCCGCCCAGCATGCCTTCAACGAGGCTGCCCAGCACGCCCGGGGTGGGCCAGAAGGCCGCGCCGAGACCGGCGACCACCCCCTGCCCGGCGAGGGCCGCGAACGCCGCCGCGAGCACCGCGGCCCCGGCCGCGCGGCCCAGCCCGGCCAGCGCCTCCCGGCCCGCGTGGCGGCGTACCGCCAGGACCAGCAGCACGCCGGTGACCGTCATGCCGATCGCGTTGGCCAGCCCCAGGCCGAACACCCGCGTACCGTCACCCGGCAGGGTCGTGACGACGATCACGGCCACACCGGCGGTGAGCCATCCCACGGCCGAGGCGACGGCGGCCGCAACGGTCGCGCCCCGCGCGTACAGCGCCCGCGACAGCAGCGCGAACAGCGCGTAACCGAACAGGCCCGGGGCGAACCCGACGACACCGGTGGCCGCGCCGCGCGCGTTCATCAGTGCGGCCACCGGAACCGCCAGCCCGGCCAGCGCGGCCGTGCCGAGCCCGGCCAGCAGCACCACCGAGCGGGCGGTACCGGACAGCGCGGCCGCGAAGCCGGCCTCGTCGCCGCCCGAGAACGACGCCGCGAGCCGTGGATAGACGGCCGTGGCCAGCGGGACGGCGAGCACCGCCCACGGCAGCAGGAAGACCGTCTGTGCACCGGTGTAGTGCGCCATCTCCCGCGCCGCGAACACCACGATCAGTGCGGCCACCACCTGCTGCGCGCCGACCGTGACGGCGCCCGCCCAGCCCAGCCGCAGCGCCTGGCGGCCCTCGGCGCCGGGGAACCGCAGGTTCGGCCGGATCCGCAGCCCCAGCCGCGCGGCCGGAACCAGCAGGCAGAGGCTGAGCACGACCACGCCCAGGGTGGTGCCCACCGACAGGGTCAGCTCACCGGCACGGCTCAGCCCGGCGAACCCGGTGCGCGCGCCGTCGATCATGGCGTACGCGAGGTACGCCGTCATCACTGTCACGCTCGACAGCAGGGGAGCGATCACCGGCCACGCGAACCGGTGATGTGCCTGCAGCACCCCGGTCAGCACGATCCCGACACCGTAGAGCGGCAGCTGCGGCGCGAAGACCCGCAGCATCCGGGCGGCGACCTCCTGATGTTCCGGCGGCACCCCGTCGAGCAGGCCGCTGATCGGGCCGGACGCCAGGAACACCGCCACGGCCAGCGGCACGGTGAGCAGCAGCACCCAGGTGAGCAGTGCCGAGGTGACCCGCTGGACGCGGTCCCGGTCGCCGGCCGCCACGGCGCCGGCCAGCAGCGGCACCACGAGACTGGCCAGCGCTCCGCCGGCGACGAGTTCGAACACGATGTTCGGCACCAGGTTCGCGGCGAAGTAGAGGTCGGCCAGGCCGTCCTCGCCCACGGTGTAGAAGAACACCAGGGTGCGGCCGAACCCGGCCAGGCGGGCCACGATCGTCAGTACGGTGATCAGCGCGGCCGCGCCGGCGAGCTTGGCCGTCGTACCGCCGGAAGGTTGTGAGGTCACGCCTGGGATTGCCGGCGGCCGAGGTCGTCGAGGGTACGCAGCCACGGGGTGTCCTGGATGACCTTGGTGAAGCTGACCTTCTCGCTCGCCGCGGTCAGCGCGGCCAGCGCCGCCAGGGCACCCGCCCGGCCGGTCGTCGAGGACCGCGCCACCAGCGCGACACCGAGCAGCGCACCGAGCGCGTTCGCCCCCGAGTCGCCGAGCATGATCTCCTCGCCGAGGTCGTCGGGCAGCAGCGCGGCGCCCGCGCCCAGGGTGCCCGCCGTCATCGACGCATTGCGGCCCACCGCCAGCGGCGCACCGATGATCGTGCCCGCCTTGATCGCCCGGCCCGGTCGCAGGTCCAGCAGGTTGAGCAGGTTCGCCGTGCCGGCGATCACCCCGGCGCCGAGCAGGACGTCGACGCCGCGCCCGAACCGCGAGGACCGGCCGCTGCCGATCAGCGCGGAGGCGGCGAGCCCGGCCGCACCCACTCCGGCAACCTTGACGAGCCCGCTGGTGACCATGCCCTCGCGCAACGCGCCCAGGTGCCCGGCGAAACCCTTCGCCGCCTTCTGCTCCGGCCGGTTGCCGACCACGTCGTCGTAGAAGCCGACCGCACCGCTGACCGCCCCGGCCACCGCCGCGGCGGCCGCCAGCCGGCCGGTCGGTGCCCCGGACGCCGCGCCGATCGTGGCGCCGGCCGCCAGGGCCGGACCGCCCGCGAGTGTCACGGTGCGCCCGTGGAAGTTGGTTCGCTCCAGCTCACGTGCCTTCGGGTCGCGGCGCACCCAGGCGAGCACATTCCGGGCGACGAGGGCACCGACGGCAGCGGAACGGAGGTAAGCCATGGCCGGAGAGTCTAGACGGGGACGGCTACGGCGCGGCCGACGGCACGATCGAGGTGGCGCCGGTGGCCAGGCCGTACTGGCCGACCTTGTTCTGCACCAGCCGCTCCACCGTGACCAGCGCCGTCGCGACCTGACCCTGCACGGTGCTCACGTTGTCCACCGTGGAGGTGACGGCGACCAGCGCCGGGTCGTTGCGGATGCCGGCGACCAGATTTCCGTCGCCCGCGTCGTCGCCGGCGACCACCAACGGCTGACCCTGACCGAACTGCTCGGCCATGGTGAGCGCGTACTCCGTCTTCTTACCGGCTTCCTTGTCGGTCGGCGGCACCCCGGCCACCAGCACGACCGCCTCGGCGCCACCGGTCGCACCCTCCTCAGCCGTGAGGTAGCCGGGCTGGGCGAAAGCGGCAAGCACCGCGGTCACGTCACCTGCCGTCGGCGGCGTCGGGCTGGTGCCGCGGTACAGGGTGCGGGCGAGCAGTGCGCTCGCCGTCTCGACGCCGTCGCTGTTGAGCGGCAGCCCGACCGTCGAGATGCTCGGCTGGGACAGCTCGTCGACCAGGAGCAGCAGCTCGTTGACCGTGCTCGGATCGAAGAACTTCTCCTCCACCCGGACCTGGGCGGTGATCGTCGCCCCGGCCACGGTCAACATCTTCACCACACCGGCGGCCGGCTCCTCGGTGCCCGGCAGCGCCACCACCGCGATCTTGCGGCCGGTCAGCTTGCCGCCGAGCAGCATCGGCGCGATCTGGTTGGCGAACTCCTGGTTCCGGTTGACCTCGTCGTTCAACTTGTTGACCTGCTCACGGCGGACGTTGTTGTCCTTGTTGAGCGCGGCCAGATTGTTGCGCAGGTTCTCGGAGACCGGGCCGTTGAGCGCCGCGGTGCCGACCACCAGACCGATCGCCAGAGCCAGGAATACCGCGGTGAGCGACACCACGTGGTACCGGAAGTTGATCACAATGCCCTCAGGAGAACGTCGACCTCAGAAAAGATTGCCGAGCTGGAAGAGCAGATTGTCCCACCACTCGGACACGACGGTTAGGTACGCCTTCCCCACCGTGGACACCGCCATCGCCGAGGCCATCGCGGCCAGCGCCGACAGCACCAGCAGCAGCACCGCCGACCCGGAGATGCTCTGCCGGTAGAGCCGGCTCACACCTTTCGCGTCGACCAGCTTGCCGCCGACCTTGAGCCGGGTGAGGAACGTCGACGCCATGCCGCCGCGTCCCTTGTCGAGGAACTCGACCAGGTTGGCGTGTGTACCGACCGCCACGATCAGGGACGCGCCCTTCTCGTCGGCGAGCAGCATCGCCAGATCCTCGCTGGTCGCCGCGGCCGGGAAGGTCAGCGCGTCGACACCGAGGTTCTCCACCCGCTTGAGGCCGGGCGCCCGCCCGTCCGGGTAGGCGTGCACCACGATCTCGGCGCCACAGCGCAGCACGTCGTCGGTGACCGAGTCCATGTCCCCGATGATCATGTCGGGGGTGTAGCCGTTCTCCACCAGAGCGTCGGCACCGCCGTCGACGCCGATCAGAACCGGTTTGTACTCCCGGATGTACGGCCGGAGAACCTCCAGGTCCTCCTTGTAGTCGTAGCCGCGCACCACGATCAGCACGTGCCGCCCGCCGATCCGGGTCTGCACGTCCGGCACACCGACACCGTCGAGCAGCAGGTCGCGTTCCTGCTTCAGATAGTCCATGGTGTTCGCGGCGAACGCCTCGAGCTGCACGGACAGTCCCTCGCGTGCGTCGGCCATCGACTTGGCGACGCTCTCCGCGTCCTGCCGCACACCGGACGCGACCGGCTCACCGTCGAGCAGCACCGTCTCGCCGTCGATCCCGATCGTCTGGCCCTCGCGCAGGCCGGCGAAGACGTCCTCGCCGAGATCGTCGACCAGGATCACGCCGCCCTGGATCAGCACCTCGGGACCCAGGTTCGGATAGCGCCCCGAGATCGACGGTTTCGCGTTGAGCACCGCCCTGACCCCGGCGGCGACCAGCGAGTCGGCCGCCACCCGGTCCAGGTCGACGTGATCGATCACGGCGATCTCGCCGGGTCGCAGCCGGCCGGTCAGGCGTTTGGTCCGCCGGTCCAGCCGGGCCACGCCGGAGACCGGACCGGGGTCGACGCTCCTGGTCCGGCGGAGGGTGGGAATGGGAAGTCGCATCCCGGCCATCCTGACATGCCACCGCACCCGACGGCCCCGCGACATGCGCCAGCTCACCTCTAGGAAGCGCGTTTCTCCCGCGCGGCCACGGAGAGTAACTCCTCAGCATGCGCGATACCCAGGTCGGAATCGGGCAGACCAGCCAGCATCCGGGACAATTCCCTGGCTCGCTCGGTTTCTTCCACAATGCGCACACCACTGGTGGTGATCGCCCCACCGGTGTCCTTCGCGACCACCAGGTGACGATCGGCGAATGCCGCGACCTGCGGCAGGTGCGTCACGACCAACACCTGATGGGTACGAGCAAGGCGCGCCAGCCGCCGGCCGATCTCCACCGCGGCCGTGCCGCCCACACCGGAGTCCACCTCGTCGAACACCAGGGTCGGCGGCCCACCGGCGCCGGCGAACACCACCTCGATCGCCAGCATCACCCGGGACAGCTCGCCTCCGGAGGCGCCCTTCTGCAGGGGCAACGCCGGCGCACCGGGATGCGCGTGCAGCCGCAGCTCCACCTCGTCGGCGCCGTCGGCACCGGCGGCCAGGGTCGCACCGTCGACGGTCACGGCCGGCTCGTCCCGCACCGGCGCCCGGGTCAGCACCGCCACCTCGACCCGCGAGTGTGGCATCGCCAGCCCGGCCAGCTCCACGCTGACCGCCTCGGAGAACCGCCCGGCCGCCTCCCGCCGGGCCGCGGTCAGCCGCCCGGCCAGCTCGCCGACCGTCACCTCGAGCCGCTGCCGCTCCTTGTCGAGTTCGTCGAGCAGCTCGTCGGACGAGTCCAGCTCGCCCAGCTTGGTGCGGGCGTTCTCCGCCCAGGCGATCACACCGTCGATGTCGTCGGCGTATTTGCGGGTCAGCGCCCGCAGCGCGGCCCGCCGCTCGTAGATCGCCTCCAGCCGGGCCGGATCCGCGTCGAGCGTGCCGAGATAGGCCGACAGCTCCGAGGAGACGTCACCCACCAGGGTGGCCGCCTCCTCGATCCGGGCCGCGAGGTCACCGAGCGACGAGTCGACCGCCGACTGGCCCTCGAGCGTGCGCCGGGCCAGACCCAGCAGCTGCGTGGCGTCGGGGGTGTCGTCGGCCACCTCCACCCCACCGGCCAGTGCCTGCGCCGCCAGGGCCGCCGCGACCCGCAGCCCCTCGGCGTGCTCCAGCCGCTGCACCTCGTTACGCAGGTCGTCGTCCTCACCGGGCTGCGGGTCCACCCGGGTGATCTCGTCGAGGCCCAGCTTGAGCAGATCGGCCTCCTGCGAGCGCTGCCGCGCGTTGCGGCGGCGGTCGGCCAGGTCCTCGACCACGGCACGCCACCGGACGAACGCCTCCTTGTAGGAGTCGATCAGCTTCTCGTGCTCCGGGCCGGCGAAACGGTCCAGCGCGGACCGCTGCTCCGACGGGCGCAGCAGTCTCAGCTGGTCGGACTGGCCGTGCACGGCCAGCACCTGCTCACCCAGCTCGCTCAGGGTCGACACCGGCATGCTCCGGCCGCCGACATGCGCCCGGGACCGGCCCTCGGCCGTCACCGTGCGGCTCAGCAACACCGAGCCGTCGTCGTCGACCTCGCCGCCCGCATCGGCGACCCGGGTCCGCACCGCGTCGCCCAGGGTGCCCCGCAGATTGAGCCGGCCCTCGACCACGGCCCGGCCCGGATCAGCCCGCACCCGGCCGGCGTCGGCCCGCCCGCCGAACAGCAGTCCGAGACCGGTCACCACCATCGTCTTACCGGCCCCGGTCTCGCCGGTGATCACATTCATGCCCGACGTGAGCCGCAGCGTCGTGTCGTCGATGACGCCGAGCCCGGTGATGCGCAGTTCCTCAAGCACAGCCAGACAGTATCGGGACCCCCCGACAATTGCCCAACGGCGCAGGTCTGATCAGCGTCGATTCCCGCGCCACCCGACGACCGGCAGACCGAACTTCGCGACCAGCGTGTCGGTGAACGGACGCGGTGCCAGCCGGACCAGGCGAACCGGCAGCCGGCCCCGTTCGACCGTCACCTGTGAGCCGGGCGGCAGGTCCCAGGTACGGCGCCCGTCGCAGCACAACACCGCAAAAGACGTGTACGGGTCGACCGTCAGCACGAACGTCGACGTCGGCGCGGTCACCAGCGGCTTGGAGAACAGCGCGTGCGCACTGATCGGCACCAGCAGAAGCGCCTCCACCTCGGGCCAGACCACCGGGCCACCGGCGGAGAACGCGTACGCCGTCGACCCCGTCGGTGTGGCGCAAACCACACCGTCGCAGCCGTACCGGGACAGCGGCCGGCCGTCGACGTCCACCATCAGCTCGAGCATCTGGGCCCGCTGGCCCTTCTCCACGGTCACCTCGTTGAGCGCCCACGACTCGGCGATCAGACGGCCGTCGTACTCCGCCCGGACATCGAGCGTCAGCCGCTCGTCGACCGTGTAGTTGCCGGCCACCACCTCGGCGACCGCGTGGTCGATGTGATCGATCTCGGTCTCGGCGAGGAAGCCGACCTTGCCCAGATTGATCCCGAGCAGCGGAGCCTTCGCCGGCCGGGCCAGATCGGCGGCACGCAGAATGGTGCCGTCGCCACCGAGCGCCAGCACGATCTCCACACCGTCGGCCACGTCCGGGCCGAACACCGGCTCCACCCCCGGGGGCAGCTCCAGGTCGTCGACCTCCTCGGCGATCACCCGCACCTCGAAACCGGCGGCGATCAGGTCCAGCGCCACCGCACGGGCGTGCTGGGTACTCTGCCGGCGCCCGGTGTGCGTCACCAGCAGGGCCGAGCGCGTCATTTCTCCTCCAAGAGAGCTTCTCCGGCGCCGGCCGTCGCCGCCGTCGTCGTCCCGGCCGGACCGGCCTCCACCACTGTCTCGATGCGGGCCGGGTCGGCAGGTGGCGCGTCCCGCCGGAACCACACGAAGAACTCCACGTTGCCGCTCGGCCCCGGCAGCGGGCTCGCCGTCACGCCGGCCACCCCCAGCCCCAGCTCCGCGGCCGCCGCCGCCACGTCCAGCACCGCCTCGGCCCGCAGCCGCCAGTCACGAACCACACCGCCCGAGCCGACCCGCTCCTTGCCGACCTCGAACTGCGGTTTCACCATCAGCGCCAGATCACCGTCCGGCCCGGTGCACCCGGCCAGCGCCGGCAGCACCAGCCGCAGCGAGATGAAGGAGAGATCCGCCACGGTCAGATCGACCGGTCCGCCGATCGACTCGGCGGTGATCGAACGCACATTGGTCCGCTCCTGCACCACCACCCGCTCGTCGGTGCGGATCGGCCAGGCCAGCTGCCCGTACCCGACGTCCACCGCCACCACCTGCCGGGCCCCGGCGCGCAGCAGCACATCGGTGAACCCGCCGGTCGACGCACCCGCGTCCAGGCAGCGACGTCCCGCCACGGTCAGGCCGCCGGCCCCGAAGGCCGCCAGGGCGCCGGCGAGCTTGTGGCCACCCCGCGACACGTACTCGTCCTTCGGGTCCTCCCCGGTCACCAGGATCGGATCGGCGGGGTCGACCATCGCGGCCACCTTCAGCGCGGCGGTGCCACGCACCTGCACCCGGCCGGCCGCGACGAGCGCTGCGGCCTGCTCCCGGGAGCGGGCGAGCTTGCGACGGACGAGCTCGGCGTCGAGACGCGCACGGCGGGCCATCAAGATCCTTTTATTCGGTACGGGCGGTCGATGCTTTTCGGTACGGCCGGTCGGTTCGGCCGTACCGCCGGTTCTTCCCCCGCAGCTTCGGCCAACCACGAACAATCGTCAACGATCGATGCTCGCGAGAGTCTCCTGGAGCACCTGGTGCGCCGCCTCGTACTCGGCGATCTGCTCGGCCGGAGCCAGCCGGGAAGCGTTGGCCAGCGACCGTAGCACCGCGTCCACGGCCGGGTGCCCGGTGTCCTCCCCGCTGTGCGCAGCGACCGATACCACGGCCCGCGGTCCGTCCACCGGTGCACCGGGCTGACCGGACTGCGAACCGGGCTGCGGAAGACCGGACTGCAGGCCGGACGGTGAAGGACCAAGCTGAGAAGGACCGGGCTGTGGAGGACCGGGCTGTGGGCCGGGCTGTGGAGGACCGGGCCGCGGGCCGGGCTGCGGCGAGTAGGGATTCACTGCCTCACGTCTCCGAAGTCTCGGTCCGGCTGATCGTCTCCGACGCCGGTTTCTGCTGCGTCGGCACCTGCGTGGCCTTCTTCGCCGGTGCGGACCGCCGCGTCTCCTGCGTGCTGGGCGTCTGCTTGGCAGGCGTCTGCCTGACCGCCGTCTGCCTGACCGCCGTCTGCTTGGCGGGCGTCTGCTTGGCGGGCGTCTGCTTGGCGGGAGCCTTCTTCGCCGACGTCCGCTGGGGCGCCGCCTTCACGGCCCGTTCCGATGCCGGCTTCCCGGCGAAATCCGGCGCTGCCTCGTCGGCCTGCTGAGCTTTATCGGCCAACACCGGCGCGGTCTGGTCGCTCTTCGAAGCCGTCTCGCCCGGCTCCGGCGCCACCGTCCTGTCAGCCGTCGCCGGTTCCACGAACACCGGCGCCGCAGCGGCCGTCTTCCGCGGAGCCCGCTTGACGGGCGGCGTCTCACCCGTGGCGGCCGGCGCGGACTTGGCCGGCGCCGCCTTGGCGGGTGCCGGCGCGGACCTGGGCGCCGCCTTGGCAGGCACCGACTTCGCCGGCGCGTCGTTCACGGACGTCGACGTACCCGGAGTCGTCTCGGCTGTCGGCGTCCCGCCTACCATCGGCTTGGCCAGCGTCGAACTGACCGGCGCCGCCTTGACCGCCGCGGGCTTCACCGGGGTCGCCTCGACCGCCGCGGGCTTCACCGGGGTCGCCTCGACCGCCGCGGGCGTGCCCTTTGCCGGCGCAGCCTTCGCCGCGGCGCGTTTGGCCGGGGCACGCTTGGCCGAAGTGCGTTTCGCCGGTGTGGGCTCCCCCGCCGGAGCGGCCGCCGTCGAACCGGTCGCCGCCGGAGCCGCCGCCGCATTGGCCGGCCCGGCCGCCGGTTCGGTGCCTGCCGCCGGCATCGCGTTCGGTTTCGCCTTGAGCGCCTTCTTGGCCACCGTCTTCTTCGCCGGCGGTGGCACCGGCGCCGGCTGCTCCAGCCGCGTACCGCCGGTTACCTCGGCCGTGCTCACCCGGGTCTGCGCGTCGCGCAACTGCCGTTCCAGGTCACGCACCTTGGTCGTGAGGTCGGACACCTCCTCGGCGGTGGCGAGTCCCACCCGTCCGAGGGCCCGGTCCACCTCGTACCGGACGATGTTCGTCAGTGCCTCACGATTCGCGATGCCCGCCGACAGCAGGTCCTCGACCAGGCCCTGCATCTGTGCCGCCGTGGCCCCGCCCCGGTTGAGCAGCTCCCCGGCGACCTGTTGCGCCTTCTTCCGGGGGGCCTCCGTCAAACCGAGTGCCAGGTCCAGATATGCCCGCCATGCGTCCGGCATGTCTCGCCTCCTCTCGCCGCGTCGGGTGCCACGCTACCGGGCACCTCCGGGAAACTCCTGAGGTACCGTGCTGGTGTCGTGAGGGAGGATGCGCTTATGGCCACCGTGGACGACTGCCGCCAGGCGCTGTACGACCTGGCCGCCCGCCTCGACACCAATGCCGAGGCACAGGGGCGCCTCGATCTGGACCGCACCCTCGCCTGCCGTGTCACCGATCTCGGTGCCGCCTTCCACGCCCGTATCACGGGCGGCCGGCTGGTCGACATCGCCGACGGCGACGACCCGAAGGCGAAGATCGCCCTGATCACTGCGAGCGACGACCTGCTTCTGCTGGTGTCCGGCAGGCTCGACGTGACCCGAGCGATCGCCACCCGGCAGATCAGCATCAAGGCGAACCCGTTCGACCTGCTCAAGCTCCGCAAACTCCTCTGAGACCGACCGCCGGCGGCTGTGCCCGGGGATACGGTCCCGGTTGCCGGTGAGTTCAAAGGATCAACACCATCAGTCGCGGATCGTACGATCGCGCGCTGTCGCACACGCTCCGTCAGCGGCCGGCCGTCGCGGAGAGGCTCTGCAACCCGGAGAGGACCTGGTCGGCCGCCGCGGTGGCCGCTGACAGCTGCGTGGTCACCTCGGCGAGTACCGACGCCTGTTCCTCCACCGAGGACGCGATGTTCAGCTGAAGCTGGTGGATGTCGTCGACCGCCCCGGTGGTGGACGCGAACGTCTCCGCCACGATCGCGGAGATCACCTGGTTGACCTTCTGCACCGACGTGGCCGTCTCCCGGGCCAGGTCCTTGACCTCACCGGCGACCACCGCGAATCCCTTGCCCAGCTCCCCGGCCCGGGCCGCCTCGAGGGTGGCGTTCAGCGCGAGCAGGTTGGTCGGCTCGGCCGATGAGGCGATGATCGCGTTCACGTCGGCGATCTCCCCGATTGACTTCTCCAGCTGCCGGACCTTCTCCCCGGCCGACGCCGCCGCCTCCTTGCCGGAGGAGGCGGTCCCGGCCGCCCGCGCCCGCGCCACTCGTCGGGCGGCCCGCTCCCGGGAATCCTGCTCGGCGCGTTCCCCCTCGCGGCCAGCCTCGCCGGCCTGCCGCGACAACACCTCGTTCTCGCGTTCCGCCTGCTCAGCGAAGCGCCAGAAGACCACGATGCCGGCCACTTCGAGGGTGAGCAGCCCGGCGTGCACCGCGACCATCCCGATCGCGGCGGCGATGCCCATGTGGTGCTCGCCGAAGACCCGTTCCGGCGACAGCAGCCCCAGCACCCGTGATGCAGCACCACCACGACGATCGCCGACACCAGCGGCGTCCACTGCTGGTAGAGCGCCACGAAGATGAGCACCGCGTACAGGTGGATGTGGGTGGACATCTCCCCACCGGTCAGCTCGATCGCCACGAAGGTGCACGCGATCAGCCCGACGCTGACGTGACTTGCCCGGCCTTTAGCCGACGGGACCAGGCCCGCCGGCGCCGCCCCACACCGCGACGGCGCCGGACAGCAGCACCGCCTCCCACGGCGATCGCGGGCCGAGAATGCCGACGACCAGGAAGATCGGCACGTGGAACCAGAGAAACCGGCTGACGATCCGATGCCGGGCCTGCCACGACGCCTCGGAGAGCCGGGTGCCACGCGGCAGCGTAAGAGAAGTCACACTCCTCCGATCGGCCGGGGGACGACAGGCATGACCCCTCAGGGCAAAAGGCGGAAGGTGTGCCTGCCAGGCCATGAACGGTGCCACGATGAACGAAGGGAACCCAACGGCCGGCGGCTGTGCCGGCCCGAACAGGGAGGGACCATGAAACAACCCCGTCCCGGCCTCCCGCGCTTCGACGCCACGGTGTCCGCCGCGAACGTGCACGAGCGCGCCGAGCAGGTGGCAGTACCCGACTTCGACTGGATGAGCACCCCGGTCGTGGCGATGGTCGACGGCATGCTGCACATCGATCCGGACACACCACTGCCGTCCCGTCACCGCTACAGGATTCCGCGCCCGGCGGGAGGCCCGCAGGTCACCCCGGTCGACGACGCGGCGCAGAGCGGCGGCCTTCTCCTGGCAGCGTTGACCCGGATCCGTCACTGACCGCCTGGAGAGCCACCACCGATGCGTCACCTCATCGCGGCGGTCGCCGGCCGGCGCGAGCCCGCCGGTGGCCTACGGCCTGTCCGGCAAATCGGATCGTCACGCCGGGTCACGCCCTAGGCCGGTGATGAGCCCGGCCGCCTCGTCGGCGAAGGGTATCCGCCCGCAAATCCTCACGCCCGGTCACGCTCGAGGCCGGTGATGCGCCCGGCCGCCTCGTCGGCGAAGGCGATCCGCCCGTAACGGG
Organism: Actinoplanes sp. NPDC023801; assembly: GCF_040639655.1. Lineage (NCBI taxonomy): Bacteria > Bacillati > Actinomycetota > Actinomycetes > Micromonosporales > Micromonosporaceae > Actinoplanes > Actinoplanes sp. NPDC023801. Next base: position 567,451 of record NZ_JBFAAI010000003.1, read on the forward strand.
TGTGACGGAGAGTCAGGGGGTCGGGAGGCCCCAGGACCGGAGCAGATGTTCAGCTTCGGGAGAGGCCGCGGCGAGAGCAGCGACCGGGACACCGTTCCACGTGGCCCCGCAGAGCAGGCGCAGCGCATCCACCGGGGTCCCGGAGCCCTTCAAGGTGACGCTGTCACCTTCACGGGACAGCTGCCAGCCGCCGGCCTCGTCGCCGGGCGCCGGAACGCGGGCATCGGCGGGTGGACGGAACAGGGCGGACAGGTCGGCGGCCACGTAGGTCGGCCGCCGATCCTCGGGGGCCGCCAGCAGATCGGCGGGCCCGCTGACACCGGTCAGCACCAGCAGGCTGTCGATGCCGGCGGTCACGGCGCCCTGGATGTCAGTGTCCAGGCGGTCGCCGATCGACAGCGGTCGCTGGGCGCCGGAGCGGGACGCCGCGGTCCGGAACAGGGCCGGTTGCGGCTTCCCGACAACCACGTCCGGGTCGCGATCCAGCGCGGTCCGCAGGACGGCGACCAGTGAGCCGTTACCGGGCAGAGGGCCACGCGGGCTCGGCAGGGTGCGGTCGGCGTTGGTGGCGTACCAGGCCGCACCGGCACGGACTGCCAGCGCGGCCTCGGCCAGGATCTTCCAGCCGACTTCCGGCCCGTACCCCTGAACCACCGCGACCGGCTCGTCCTCAGCGGAGTCGACCGGCGTGAGGCCCGCGTCACGGACCTCGCCGCGGAGCGCCTCCGCACCGACGACCAGCACCGGCGCCCCGGCCGGCAGGCGCTCGGCGAGCAGCGCCGCGGAGGCGCCGGCCGAGGTCAAGACCTCGGCCGGCGTCGCGCTCACACCCATGCCGGTCAGCAGTGTCGCCACCTCGGCGGCACGCCGGGAGGCGTTGTTGGTCGCGTACGCGATCGTCGTCGCGTCCGCACGCAGCCTCTCGACGGCCTCGGCCGCTCCCGGGATCGGCTTGTCGATCAGGAAGACGACACCGTCCAGGTCGAAGATGACCAGGTCGTAGCCACCGGCAAGGTGATCGCTCACGCGTTCGGCTTCTCCTCGTCGTCCTTGACCTCGCCGGCCACGGACTCGTCCGCCTTGTCGCCCGTGGTACCGGCCGCCTCGGCGTCCAGCGCCTTGTCGTCCAACGCCTCAGCATCGAGCGCCTCAGCGTCCAGCGCCTCAGCGTCCAGCGCCTTGTCGACCGAGTCGGTCAAGCCGCCGTCGACGCTCTGCTTCCCGGTGAACTCGTCGGCCGGCTTCTCCAGCGAATCCGTGACACCACCACTGACCGCCGCCGCGCCGGCGTCGCCGCCGAGGCCGTCGGTGTTCACATCGGTGTCCGCGACGGGCGCCCGCTCATCGACGCCAAGGCCGTCATGCCGGTCCTCGTCGTCCTCGTCCTCGTCGTCGAAGTCGCCGTCCTGGTCGGCTTCGGCGTCAACGTCGTCGAGGTCGTCCCCGTCGTCGAAGTCGCCGTCCTCGTCGTCATCGGACCCGCGGCCATCGCTGGACTCACGGTCGCCACCGCCCGCAGACGCTTCGGCGGTCTCCTCGTCGTCGTCCTCGTCGTGGTCGTCACCCTCGATGGTGACCCCGTCGAGTTCGAGCAGCCGCTCGGCCGCATCGGTGGCCTGGTCCTCGTCGGCTGCGGCAGCCCGTGCGAACCACTCCCGTGCCTCCTCCCGGCGACCGGCGGCCAGCAGCGCGTCCGCGTAGGCGTAGCGCAGACGCGCCGCCCACTCGGCGTCCTCGGGGCCGGTCAGGTCGCCGACCTGCAACATCGCAACGGCCGCGTCGTGCTGGCCCAGGTCACCCCGGGCACCGGCGGCGACGATCAGCAACTCGATCGCGCCGGCCTTCTCCAGCTTCGCCACGTCCGCGCCGCGGTACAGGTCGATCGCCCGCTCGGGACGGCCCAGCGCCCGCTCGCAGTCGGCCAGCTCGGCCAGGTGCGTCTGCCGGCCGGTCATCCGGTGGTAGGTGCGCAGCTCGGCGATCGCCGTGGTCCAGTCGCCGGCCGCATACGCCGCCAGACCGACCGCCTCCCGTACGACCGCGATCCGCGAGGCGAGCCGCCGGGCCGCGATCGCGTGCCGCAGCGCCAGCTCGGAGTCCTCGTCGATGATCGTGCCGGCCGCCACCAGGTGCCGGGCGACCTTGTCGGCCACGTCCCGGGCCAGGCTCAGCAGCTCGGCGCGGACCTCCTTGTCGAGGTCGCTGGCGTTGATGTCCTCGGGAATCTCGGGAGCCTCGAACGGCGGCTGACCGGCGTTCGCCTGGTCGTCCCGGTCGCCCTGGTAGCCGCCCTCATTACGGTCGCCCCGGAACCCGCCACGGTCGCCGCCACCCTGGTAGCCGCTACGATCGCCGCCGCCCTGGTAGCCGCCACGGTCACGGTCGCCACCACGGAATCCGCCGCGGTCGCCACCGCCCTGGTAACCCGGACGGTCGCCACTGGGCCGGCGGTCGCCGCCCTGATAACCCGGACGGTCCCCACTCGGCCGGCGGTCGCCGCCCTGGTAGCCGCCCCGGTCGCCGGTCGGCCGGTCGCCTCGGGGCCGGTCGAAGGACCGCTCACGGTCCCCGCCCCGGAAGCCGCCACCCTGCGGACGGTCGCCACCGCGGAATCCACCGGATCCGCCCTGGAAGCTCTCACGAGCTCCGCCACGGTCGCCGCCACCCTGGTAACCGGGACGGTCACCGCTGGGCCGGCGGTCGCCGCCACCCTGGTAACCGGGACGGTCACCGCTAGGCCGGCGGTCGCCGCCACCCTGGTAGCCACCGCGGTCACGGTCGCCACCACGGAATCCACCGCGGTCGCCACCGCCCTGGTAACCCGGACGGTCGCCACTGGGCCGACGGTCGCCGCCACCCTGATAGCCGGGGCGGTCGCCGCCACGGAATCCACCGCGGTCGCCGCCACCCTGGTAACCCGGACGGTCGCCGCTCGGACGACGGTCGCCGCCACCCTGATAGCCCGGACGGTCGCCGCTCGGACGACGGTCGCCGCCACCCTGGTAACCCGGACGGTCCCCACCACGGAACCC